>NZ_JAUYFA010000034.1 GCF_030691135.1 Phreatobacter sp. | reverse complement strand
CGGCGCGCTGGCGCTGGCGGGCTTCGCCGCGGCCCTCGCCGAGCCCGCCCTCGCGCAGGCGCCGGCCGCAACCCCGCCGAAGCCGACCGCGGGCGACACCGCCTTCGTCCTCTTCTCCGCCTACCTGGTCCTGCTGATGGTCATCCCCGGCCTGGCGCTTTTCTACGGCGGCCTGGTCCGTGCCAAGAACATGCTGTCGGTGCTGACGCAGGTCTTCGTGATCGTCGCGGTCGTGTCGATCATCTACGTCATCTACGGCTACTCGCTGTCCTTCACCTCGGGCGGCGGGCTGAACGCCTTCGTCGGCGGCTTCTCCAAGGCCTTCCTGATGGGCGTCGACGCCACCAAGAACGTCCCGACCTTCTCCAACGGCGTCGTCATTCCGGAATATGCCTTTATCCTGTTCCAGATGACCTTCGCCTGCATCACGCCGGCCCTCATCGTCGGCGCCTTCGCCGAGCGCGTGAAGTTCTCGGCGCTGCTGCTCTTCACCGTGCTCTGGGTCACCTTCATCTATTTCCCGATGGCCCACATGGTCTGGTACTGGGCCGGCCCCGACGCCATCGCCGATGCCGTCAAGGCGGTCGCTGCCGCCGGTTCCGACGCGGCGGCCAAGGCTGCGGCCGAGGCGAAGCTCGCCGAGGTCAAGGCTGATGCGGGTCTCCTCTTCTCGTGGGGCGCCCTCGACTTTGCCGGTGGCACCGTCGTCCACATCAATGCGGGCATTGCCGGTCTCGTCGGCTGCCTCGTGATCGGCAAGCGCATCGGCTACGGCAAGGAACTGATGCCTCCCCACTCGCTGGTCATGACGCTCATCGGCGGCGCCCTGCTCTGGGTCGGCTGGTTCGGGTTCAATGCCGGCTCCAACCTCGAGGCCAACGGCACCGCCGCCATGGCGGCGATCAACACCTATGTCGCGACCGGTGCCGCGACCCTGTCCTGGCTCTTCGTCGAATGGGCCGCCAAGGGCAAGCCGTCGCTGCTCGGTGCCGTCTCGGGCGCCATTGCCGGCCTCGTCGCGGTGACGCCGGCGGCAGGCTTCGCCGGTCCGATGGGTGCCATCGTCCTCGGCCTCGTCTCCGGTGGCGTCTGCTTCATCTTCTGCTCGACGGTGAAGAACGCCTTCGGTTACGACGACACGCTGGACGTCTTCGGCATCCACTGCGTCGGCGGCATCATCGGCGCCCTCGCCACGGGCGTCCTGGTGAACACCGCCCTCGGCGGCGCCGGCATCCCCGACTACGAATCGAAGCCGGGCGAACTCGTTGCCGGCGCCTACGAGTTCGGGACGGCGATGTGGGCGCAGACGAAGGGCGTGCTCTTCACCATCGTCTGGTCCGGAATCGGCTCCTTCATCATCTTCAAGATCGTCGATGTGATCATCGGCCTGCGGGTGACGGCGGACCGTGAGCGCGAGGGTCTCGACCTCGCCGAGCACGGCGAGCGCGCCTACAACCTCTGACGCCTGCCCTCCTTCAGGCTTCACACTCCCCCGGCGCAGCAATGCGCCGGGGTTTTTGTTGGCGATTGGCGCGGGCCGACACCTGAGTGCCCGACGACCGGCGGTCGTCGACGCCCGGCGATGGTTAATCCCACGTCAACCGTTGCCTCGCTAAGGTTCGCTCCTGAACCGGAGGGCCTGCCGGGGAGGGCGCGCCGCAGGGCCGTCCCGCCGCGGGTCCTCGCTCGCATGGGATGGAATGACGATGGCAGTGGTGCGCCGGCACACCGGACCTTCGCTGGTTCCCGACGGTCTGGGCGGCGCCATGCGGCGCCAGCTGCGCCGGCTCGCAGGTCTCGGCATCCTGGTGGCCGTGCTGGTCGCCGCCGTCGCCATGCTGACCTGGACCGCCGGTGATCCCTCGCTGAGCCACGCAACCAATGCGCCGGTGAAGAACTGGATCGGGCGGCCGGGGGCGATCCTCGCCGACCTCCTGATGCAGCTCTTCGGCCTCGCCGCCGTCGTGCTCCTGGCGATCGCCGCCGTCTGGGGCTGGCTGATGCTGCGCGCCCGCCCCTTCGACCGCGAGGGCCTGCGCGTGCCGCTGGGCATCGGCGCGGCGATGATCCTGGCGGTCGGCGCCTCGCTGCTGCCCTCCCCGTCCGGCTGGCCGCTGCCGACCGGCATCGGCGGCGTGATCGGCGACGGCGGGCTGACCGTCATCTCCGCCGTCTTCGGCCGCATGACCGGCCTGTCGCGGATCGTGGCGCTGGCGGTGACCGGCCTCGTCGGTCTCTTCCTGTTCGCCGCCGCCATCGGACTGGTGCTGCGGCCTGAGGCCGAGACGCCGGAGGAGGAGATCGAGCGTATCGCGCCCAAGGCGCGGCGTCCGGCGGACGACGACCATGAGCCCGGCGTCGTCGGCGGCATGGTGTCGAGCGCGGTGGGCGCCGTCGCCCATGGCGTGCTGTCGACCAAGGCCCGCCTCGCCCGCATGGTGGCGGAGGCGCCGCAGACCGCCCGCGCCGCGGCCGGTGCGCCGCCGGCCGAAGCCGCGGCTCCCGCCGGTCCGGGGCTCACCGCCCGCGCCAAGGCCTTCTTCACCGAACCGGACGACGACGGCATGCCCGTGGCGCGGAAGACCTCCGGCGTCCGCCGCGAACCCGTCATCGAGGCCGCCGCACCTGACCGTCAGCCGCGCACCTACCACGCCCCGCTGTCCGAGCGGCCCGTTCCCGAGGAGCCTGTGGCGATGGAAGCTCCGCGCATCGCACCGGCCCACGAGCCCGACGACGACATGCCGCTGCCCTCGGGCGTGACGCCGAAGCCCGTCGCCGGCCCGCGCATCCATGCGCCAGCCCCCGCGCCGCGCCCCGCCGCGATCCAGCAGAAACTGCCGCTCCCGCCACCGGACGGTGCCGATCACACCTACGAGCTGCCGCCGCTCGATCTCCTGACCGAACCCAAGCCCTCCGAACGTGACGCCTCCATGTCGATGGAGGTCCTGCAGGACAACGCCACGACGCTCGCCTCCGTGCTCGACGATTTCGGCGTCCGCGGCGAGATCATCAACGTGCGTCCCGGCCCGGTCGTCACGCTCTACGAACTGGAACCGGCCCCCGGCACGCGCTCCAACCGCGTCATCGGCCTCGCCGACGACATCGCCCGCTCGATGTCGGCGATCTCGGCGCGCGTCGCCCTGGTCGCCGGACGCAACGCCATCGGGATCGAGCTGCCGAACGCCAAGCGCGAGAACGTGCTCCTGCGCGAGATGCTGGCGAGCCAGGACTTCATCACCGCCAAGGAGAAGCTGCCGATCGCGCTCGGCAAGACAATCGGCGGCGATCCGGTCATCGCCGACCTTGCGAAAATGCCGCATCTGCTCGTCGCCGGCACCACCGGCTCGGGCAAGTCGGTCGCCATCAACACCATGATCCTGTCGCTGCTCTACCGGCTCCGGCCGGACCAGTGCCGGTTGATCATGGTCGATCCGAAGATGCTGGAACTCTCCATCTATGACGGCATTCCCCATCTGCTGACCCCCGTCGTCACCGATCCGAAGAAGGCGGTGGTGGCGCTGAAATGGGCGGTCCGCGAGATGGAGGAGCGCTACAAGAAGATGTCGAAGCTCGGCGTCCGCAACATCGACGGCTTCAACGCCCGGATGGCACAGGCCAAGGCCAAGGGCGAGGTGCTGACCCGCACGGTGCAGACCGGCTTTGACCGCGAGACCGGCGAGGCCATCTACGAGCAGGAGGAAATGGGCCTCGAACCCATCCCCTACATCGTCGTCATCGTCGACGAGATGGCCGACCTGATGATGGTGGCCGGCAAGGATATCGAGGGCGCCATCCAGCGCCTCGCGCAGATGGCCCGTGCCGCCGGCATTCACCTGATCATGGCGACGCAGCGCCCCTCGGTCGACGTCATCACCGGCACGATCAAGGCGAACTTCCCGACCCGCATCTCCTTCCAGGTGACGTCGAAGATCGATAGCCGCACCATTCTCGGCGAGCAGGGGGCCGAACAGCTCCTCGGCCGCGGCGACATGCTCTACATGGCCGGTGGCGGGCGCATCAGCCGCGTCCACGGCCCCTTCGTCTCCGACGAGGAGGTGGAGCGCATCGTCGGTCACCTGAAGATGCAGGGCTCGCCCGACTATCTCGACGCCGTCACCACCGACGACGACGACGGCGTGGAAGGCGATGGCGACGACGGCGCCGTCTTCGACAAGGGCGCCTTCGGCGAGGAGCCGGCCGACCTCTACGACAAGGCCGTTCAGGTCGTGCTCCGCGACAAGAAGGCCTCCACCTCCTATATCCAGCGCCGCCTGCAGATCGGCTACAACCGCGCCGCCTCGCTCATCGAGCGGATGGAGCGCGAGGGCCTGGTCGGCCCGGCCAACCATGCGGGAAAGCGCGAGATCCTGATGCCGGAGGCAGCGGATTGACGGGCTCCCGCCTCGAAATCGCCCCACCGGCTACCTATCTGCCCTTCACCATGATCCCGATGACCGAGCCGCTCCGAGGACAGACGATGACCGCCACGCCCTGCGCGAACCATCGCCGGCCGAACCTCGCGGTGTCGCGGCGGACGGCGCTGTCAGCGGTGCTCGGCATCGCCCTGGCGGTCGCCGCCATGCCGGCTGCGGCAAGCGAGCGACCGTTCATCCTCGCCCAGCAGGGTGCGCCGCTTCAGATCGGTCCCGGAGGCTCTGCGCCGCCGCGTGGCGCCCCCTCCGCGTCGCCCGCCCCGCCAGCGGCCGCTGCGGCAGTCCCTGCCGGCAGCGCTCCCCTGTCGCCGCCGGTGCGCCGCCCCGCGCCGCGCGCCGCCCGCGGCGTCGACGCGGATTCCCGCGACATTGCCCAGCAGGTCAACGCCTATTTCAACGGCATCCGGTTCATGCAGGGCGATTTCGTCCAGGTCGGCCCCGACGGCCGCCGCACCACCGGCCGGCTCTATCTCGACAAGCCCGGCAAGATCCGCTTCCAGTACAACCCGCCGAGCCCGGTGGAGGTCATCGCCGACGGCCAGTCGGTGGCGGTGCGCGACCGCCGGCTCAACACGCAGGACATCTACCCGCTGTCGCAGACGCCGCTGCGCTTTCTCCTGTCGGACCGGGTCGACATCCTGCGCGACGCCAACGTCACTTCGGTCACGCGCGACCCGGAATATGTCATCGTCATGCTGGAGGAGCGTCAGGCGCTCGGCGGCACCAACCGGCTGATGGTCCTGTTCAACGCCGCCGACATGACGCTGCGCCAATGGACGGTCTACGACGCCCAGGGCTACGAGACTTCGGTGGCGCTGCACAATCTCGATCCGCGCACCCGGCCGGACCAGCGGCTCTTCCGCATCAACTACCAGCGCCTGCTGGAATGACGCGGCGGCTCAGTCGATGGCGCCGAGCGTCCTCACCACCGTCCAGCGGCAGGTAAGGGCGGCGACCGCCGTGACCAGCACGACGAGCAGGGCGATGGCGGCATAGCCGGTCGGCCCGAGGGCGAAGGATCCGAACAGCGCCTCGATCTGGTCGCCGCCGGCGGTCGCCCGCCAGCGCGCGGCGATGAAGCCGGACAGCATGATGGCGCCGAGCGCCGCGAGCCCGCCGGCGAGGCTGCCCTTCAGCGCCAGCCACAGGAAATGTCGCTGGAACTCCCCGGCGATGAAGGCGTCGCGGGCGCCGACGAAATGCAGCACCTCGACCACGGGCCGGTTTGTCTCGACCGCTGCGCGGGTGGCGAAGACGACGGACAGGCCCGTCGCGGCGATCATCAGCGCGACGATGACGAGGCCGACGACGATCACCGCCCGCGCCATCGCCCTGAGGCGGTCGAACCACTGGCGGTGGTCGTCGAGGCTGGCGGAGGGAACCTCGGCGGTCAGCACCCGCCGGAAGGCCTCCATGTCGGTGCGGCGATCATCCGCGAGCTTGACGACGATCAGCCGCGGGATCGGCAGATCCTCCGCGCCGAGGCCGGTGCCGAGCCAGGGCTCCAGCATGCGGCGCGTCTCCTCGGCGGTGTAGGGCGAGACATCGGCGACGCCGGGGAAGCGCACGGCGATCTCGGTGGCGCGCGCCACGTCGGCGATCAGGTCCCGCCCGGCGACCGGCCGGACCTGGATCGTCGCCTCCCGGACGATGGAGGACGTCCAGTCCGCCGCGGCGGTGCGGACGAGGTCGACGCTGCCCACGGTGAGCGAACCGAGGAAGGTCATGATGGCGATGATGACGGCGAGGGCCCGGCCGGCGATGGATGACGGCGGCACGAGGGAGGCCCCACGCGGGCGCGACGCGGCCCTGCCCGTCTCCGGGTCCTGCTCACGGCTCGCCAGCCAGTGGCGCAGGGACGCGCTGCGGCGGGTTCCGGTCACCACCCGCCCGCCTCCATGTGATGGGGGTCGCTGATCGTCAGGCTGCCGTCGCGGATGACGAGCTGGCGCGCCTCCACCTGTTCCAGCAGCGACAGGTCGTGGGTGGCGATGAGCACGGCCGTACCGGTGCGGTTGAGCTCGACGAAGAGCCGCAGCAACCGCTTGGCCAGCGGCGGATCGACATTGCCCGTCGGCTCGTCGGCCAGCAGCATCTCAGGTCGCACGATGACGGCACGGGCGATCGCCGCCCGCTGCTTCTCGCCGCCCGACAGGATAGGCGGATAGGCGTCGATGCGCTCGCCGAGGCCGACCCATTCGAGGAGGTCGACGACTTCGGAGCGGTAGCTCGCCTCGTCCTTGCCGAGGACGCGCAGCGGCAGCGCGACGTTCTCGTAGGTCGTCAGATGGTCCAGCAGCCGGAAATCCTGGAACACGATGCCGATGCGGCGACGCAGGACCGACAGTTCGTCCTTGGAGAGGCGCGAGGTGTCGTGGTCGAAGACGGTGACGATGCCGCGCGTCGCGCGCAGCGACAGGAAAAGCAGCTTCAGGAGGCTCGTCTTGCCGGCCCCGGACGGGCCGGTGAGGAACTGGAACGAATGCGGTTCGATGCCGAAGGAGAGGTCCTTCAGCACTTCGGGACCCAGCCCGTAGCGCAAACCGACATTCTCGAACCGGACCAAGGCGTCGTCTTCCCTCTGTCGGCCGGCGATTCGGCCCGCATGATCATGCCACGGCCGGCGACTTAACCGCCAATTAACCACGCTGGGTAAAGGTGGTGTGGAGGGACAACCGTCCCAAGGCACCCAACCCATGCTGATCGTCTGCCCCTCCTGCGCGACGGCCTTCAAGGTCACGAAATCCGTCCTCGGTGATGCCGGCCGGCAGGTTCGCTGCGCCCAGTGCCGGACCGTGTGGCTGGCGACGCCGGAGAGCGCGATCGAGGAACCCGCGATGGCGCCCGCCGGGGCGGCTGCGGCAGGGGCCGCGAGCGCGCCGCAGGACCAGGTCGACGACGATGCCGACTGGGGCGCGGCCTTCGCCGAAGAGGCCGAGAGCAAAGGCGACGGCAAAGGCGACGATAACGGCGGCAACCGGGACGCCGGTAATACCGACGCCGATCTTTTCGCCGAGACCGCGATGCCGCAGGCCGCATCGCCCTCGCTGCAGCCCGACAGCGAGGTTCCGGCGCTTCCCGCCCGCGCGAGGAATCCAGACGACGAGCCGCCGGTGCGCAGCGGCGGACGAGGCTCATCGACGCCGGAGCCGACCCGCCGGCGTCTGCGCCCGACCTTCACCCGACCGAGGGGCCAGTCGATCCGGGTGTCGCCGCCGATGTTCATCCTGCTCGTGGGCTCGGCCATTCTCGCCAGCCTGCTGTTCGGCCGGGAACATGTGGTGCGCACCGTTCCCGATTCCGCCGGGGTCTACGAGAGCATCGGGCTGCCGGTGAACCTGCGCGGCGTCGAGTTCCGCGACGTGAAGGGCGCCAACGAGATCGTCGACGGCGTCGTGGTCCTCGTCGTCGAAGGCCAGCTGGTCAATATTTCCGGGCAGAGCGTGGATCTGCCCCGGCTGCGCCTCGCCGTCCGCGATGCCGGCGGCAAGGAGATCTACACCTGGACCGCGACGCCGCCGACCGCCCGTCTCGGGCCAGGTGGCAGTTCGCCTTTCCGGTCGCGCCTCGCCTCGCCGCCGCCCGATGGCGCAAGCGTCGAGGTGCGGTTCTTCACCCGTCTGGACGCCGCCGGCCGGTAAACGCCGGAGGGCGAACTGCGGAAAGCTGATACGTGGTGACGGCGGACGCATGGCGGAGTACACCTCGACGAACGGGTCTCGCGCGACGGGAACCGTCGGAGTCCGATCGATGAACCGAGACAACATCCGCGTTCTGTTCTCCGCCGAGGCCATTGCCGAGCGCAACAAGGCCCTGGTCCAGGAGATTGCCGGCACCAGGCCTGAACGGCTCCTGGTGGTCGCCGTGCTGAAGGGCAGCTTCGTTTTCGCCGCCGACCTGATCCGCTCGATGGACGCCGCCGGCATGGCGCCCGAGGTGGAGTTCATGTCGCTGTCGTCCTATCTCGACGGCACGGTCTCCACCGGCCAGGTCAATGTGCTGCACGATGTCGAGAGCCCGGTCGAGGGACGCGACATCCTGCTGGTCGACGACATCCTCGAAAGCGGCCGCACCCTGACCTATGCCAAGGACCTCCTGATGGCGCGCGGCGCGCGGTCGGTGCGCATCTGCGTGCTTCTCGAGAAGCCGGGCAAGCGGGCGGTGCATCTCGTCGCCGACCATGTCGGCTTCACCTGCCCCGACGTCTTCGTCGTCGGCTATGGGATGGACGTCGCCCATGCATGGCGGCAATTGCCCTTCGTCGGCGTGATCGGGGACTGACGGGAGTGGCCCGCATTCTCGTCGCCGAGGACGACGCGCCGGTGCGCGCCTTCGTCTGCCGTGCCCTGATGATCGACGGCCACAGCGTCACCGAGGCCGAGGATGGCGCCGAGGCACTCGCCGTCCTGGAGCGCGAGAAAGGCGGCTTCGACCTGCTGCTGACCGACATCCGGATGCCGCTGATGGACGGGATCGCGCTGGCTCTGGCGGCGGCGCCGCAGTTTCCCGATCTCGTCATCCTCCTGATGACCGGTTATGCCGACCAGCGTGAGCGGGCGCACGGGCTGGAAGCGCTCGTCCACGACGTGGTGACCAAGCCCTTCAGCCTCGCCGACATCCGCGCCAAGGTGACAGAGGCTCTCGCTGCCGGTCCGACGCGCCCGGCCTGAGGCGGCCCGGCGACGCCGTTCAATCGGCTTGCCTTGGGTCTGTTTCAGGCGCCGCTTGTCAGGCGCCCTTGGCCTTCTTCGCGCGGTCGATGGCCTCGATGATCAGGCGGCGGGCCTCGCTCGCATCGCCCCAGCCGATGACCTTCACCCATTTCGAGGATTCCAGATCCTTGTAGTGGGAGAAAAAGTGCTCGATCTGCTTCAGCGTGATCTCGGGCAGGTCCCTGATGTCGTGGACGTTCTCGTAGCGGCGGGTGAGCCGGGGCACGGGAACCGCGACGATCTTCTCGTCGCCGCCGGCCTCGTCTTCCATCTTCAGCACGCCGACGGGGCGGCAGGCGACGACCGCACCCGGCACGATGCCGCGCTGGTTGGCGATCAGGACGTCGCAGGGGTCGCCGTCTTCCGACAGCGTATGCGGGATGAAGCCGTAATTCCCGGGATAGCGCATCGACGTGTAGAGGAAGCGGTCGACCACCAGCGTGCCGGCGTCCTTGTCCATCTCATACTTGATCGGCTCGCCGCCCACCGGAACCTCGACGATGACATTGACCTCGTCGGGCGGGTTCTTGCCAATCGAAATGGCGTCGATACGCATCGGTTCTGTCTCCGGACAAATGTGGCGCTTGGTTAGCCGCAACAGGGCCCCGGCCGCAAGTGCCGCACTGCAAAATCGCCCGCACGGGAGATGAGTTCAGGCTGTCCAGCCGAAGGCGGTCTTGTCCAGGGCGCGGTCGCCGAAGGTCTCGGAGGACCTTGCGATCGGCTTGCCGCCGAGGCTGCGGTAGAACCGCATGGCGGCGTCGTTGTCGCTCAGGGCCCAGATCACCAGACTGTCCAGGCCGTGCGCCTCGAGGTCCTTGCGCGCCGATTCGAACAGGCGGCGGCCGAGGCCGATGCCGATGAATTTCGGCCGCAGATAGAGCTCGTAGATCTCGCCCTCGTAGGTCAGGGCCTTGGCGCGGTTGCGGCCGTAATTGGCATAGCCGGCCACTTCGTCGCCAAAGCCGAGAAGGGCGATGCGGTTGCCCTTGCGGATGGCCGCGTCCCACCAGCCGGGGCCCCGCTTGGCGATGAGCTTTTCCAGCTCGGCGCCGGGGATCAGGCCGCGATAAGCGGCACGCCAGGCCTCGTCATGGACCTCTGCCACGATCGGGGCGTCGGATTTCCGCGCCAGGCGGATTTCTGTTGTGAAAGTCTTCATCGCCCTCGGATGGAAACACGAGAGCGGGTGCACCGCAACGGTTTCGTTAAGACTTCATCAACAGGTATGGACAAAAGGTTAATATCAACAGGCCGCGCCGTCCGCGACCTACCCATGCAAAAGCCCCGGCGCACAGGCCGGGGCTTGCATGTTTCGACCAGGGTGCGGGCGATCAGGCCTGCTGGATCGCCGAGAGCTGCCAGGCACCGCCGTGGGGGCGACGGAACGTCCACAGTTCCACGGCTTCGTCGCCCTGCGGATTGCCGCTGACGACGCGACCGGAGGCCCGCTCGATCGTCAGGTCGGTGCGGGAGAAGCGCATCGCGACCGTCGCATAGTCGCCGTCCTGCTCGCGCCAGGCTTCCGAAAGGTCGCCCTGCAGCAGCCGGACATCGGAGATGCGGTTCACGAGACCCTTGGAGGCGGCTTCCTTCATGTCGTCGGCGAAATAGCCGACCATTTCCGGGGTCGCCATGGCGCGCAGGCCGTTCATGTCCTCACGCGAGTAAGCCTCGTTGACATGGGCCAGCAGGCGCTCGAAGGCGTCGAAGTCCTGCGGGGTGACACCGATCGTGTCGGACGGGCCGGCGGGAGCCGCCACCGAGCCACCGGCCATGCCGGGGATGACGCGGTTCTGCGGCATGCCCATCGGCTCGTTGCCGGGAGCGGCGCCCGGGCCGGAGGCTGAGCGGGCCATGGCCGGCTGCTGCTCGCCGTTGTTCTGGCGGCGGCCGCGCACGAGGCGGACGACGAGGTAGATGACGCCGGCGATCAGCGCGAACTGGAAGAGGAAGCCGAGCATGCCCATCAGCGAGCCGAGGCCGCCGAGGAAGCCCTGGCCGGAGAGCAGGCCGAACAGGCCGGCGCCGAGGAAGCCGGCGGCGAGACCCATACCGAGGCCACCGAAGCGCGAGCCCTGGGCTGCAGCCGGAGCGGCCGCGCCGGGGCGGGCCGCCATGCCGGGCTGCTGCATGCCGGGTGCCGGGGTCGGCGCGGTCGTGCGCTGCAGGGGAGCCGCGGTCGTCGGTGCGGTGTTGGTGGTCGGCGGAGGCGCAGCGGTGCGCGCACCGCGGCTGCCGCCACTGCGGGGTGCTGCCTCTGCCACGACACCGCCAAGCATGATGGCGACGCCGGCGACGGCGAAGGCGCGAATGAGAGTCTTGGACCTGAAAAGGGTCTTGGTCGACATGGTTTCCCCACGAATGGCACGGCGTGTTCGCCGCCGCTGCAAAGACGATAGCAGGATATGGGAACCCTGTCGCCGCGAGACAATGCCGCAGCGGCAAAGTGAAAACCGGCGATGGTTTCCCCTCGCCGGTTCACACAGATCTCAGCCCGAAACGCGATCAGGCGGCTTCGACGCGCTTCTTGGCGATGGCCGACTTCAGCTGCCGCGCCTTCGGCGACAGGTCCTCGGCGCTCGCCTTCTGCAGGAAGGCGTCGAGCCCGCCATTGTGGTCGACCGAGCGCAGGGCGTGGGTCGAAACGCGCAGCGACACCGTCTGACCGAGCAGGTCGGACGAAAACGAGATATTCTGCAAGTTCGGCAGGAAGCGGTGCTTCGTCTTGATGTTCGAATGGCTGACCCGATGGCCAACCTGAACACCCTTGCCGGTGAGTTCACAACGACGCGACATCTGTCGGATCCCAAAGGTAAAATGCGACGGCGTCGGCCGGCCGCTGGACAAAATGGTCCGGTTCGGAGACGCGACGGCATAGTGACAGGACCCGGGCCTGTCAAGCAAAACCGGCGATGCCGAACGCCATCACGTCGAAAAGGATCCTGCCGCATGCCCATCGCCCGTGTCCACCGCATCATCGCGCAAGCACCCGACGACGTCTCCGGCCTCGAGGCGGCGATCGCCGCCGGCCGGCTCGACCCTGCCGGAATTCTCGCGATCTTCGGCAAGACCGAGGGCAACGGCTGCGTCAACGACTTCACCCGCGGCTTCGCCACCCAGTCGCTGACCCTGGCCCTCGCCCGCCATGTCGGGGCGGAGCGCGCCGCCTCCGTCTGCTATGTGATGTCGGGCGGCACGGAAGGCGCGATGGCGCCGCACTGGACCATTTTCGAGCGGCTCGAGGGCGAGGGCGCCCCCGGCCCGGCGCTCGCCATCGGCCGGGTCCATACGGCGGCGCTGCCGCCCGAGCACCTCGGCCGCATGGGCCAGGTCGACGACGTCGCCGCGGGCGTCAGGGCGGCCATGCGGCAGGCCGGCCTCGATGATCCCTGCGACGTCCATTTCGTCCAGGTGAAGTGCCCGTTGCTCACCGCCCAGCGCATCGGCGAGGCCGAGGCGCGGGGCGCCACCGTCGCCGTCCGCGACACGCTGAAGTCGATGGGCCTGTCACGCGGCGCCTCCTCGCTCGGGGTGGCGGTGGCGCTGGGGGAGATCCCGGCCGACGCGCTCGCCGACGCGACGATCGGGCGAGACCTCGCGCTTTTCTCCGGCCGCGCCAGCGCCTCGGCGGGGGTCGAGATCCTCGGCCACGAGATCGTCGTGCTCGGCATGTCGGCGGCCTGGTCCGGACCGCTGGCGATCGACCATGCCGTAATGGCGGATGCCATCGACGTCGAGCCGGTGCGGGCGGCGCTGGCCCGGCTCGGTCTCGGCGCCGGCGGCCAGCTCGGACCTGCGGCCCGCGCCCGGCTCGTGGCGCTGCTCGCCAAGGCGGAGGCCTCGCCGGACGGGGCGGTGCGTGGTGCGCGTCACACCATGCTGGACGATTCCGACATCTCCTCGACGCGCCATGCGCGCGCCTTCGTGGCGGGGGCGCTCGCCGGCCTCGTCGGCCGCACGGATCTCTATGTTTCAGGCGGTGCCGAGCATCAGGGGCCGCCCGGCGGCGGGCCGGTGGCCGTCATCGCGGAACGTGGCTGATCAGGCGGCGGCGACCATCGCGGCGACGAAATCCTGCGTCGACTGGCCAACGGCGCCGCCACGGCGTTCGGCGATGCCGTTGACGGCACTGACATAGCCGTCGTTCCAGACCGAGAGGCCGTCGCCGATCCGGGCGGAGAAGACGGAGACCATCGCGCCGGCGATGCCGCGCGCTTCCAGCGCGGGCAGGCGCGAGATGCCGGCATCGTCGAGGCCGCGGTCGGCGTCGACATAGACGGCCGCCCGGACGGCGGACTTCACCGCCGTCTCCGGCCTGCCGGCGAGCAGGCCGCCATGGGAGGCGGTGACGACGATGTGGCCGGCATCCTCGCTGCCGACGAGGCCATTGGAATCGAGCACGAAGACGCGGATACCCCTGCCTCCGGCCTCGGTGATCTCATGGCGGGCCTCGTCGAGCGCGGCGGGTGCAGGTGATGGCGCCAGGTCGGCGCGGCCGAGCCGTTCGAGCGCCTCGGCGCAGCTCATGCCGCGTCTGAGGCCGAGGCTCGCCGCGGCGGCGTTGACGAAGGACAGGACCCCGCGTTCAGGCATGTCCGCGCCCCAGCCGATGCGGGCGGAGTGATGCGAGACGGTCGCGCCGGGCACGCCGAGGCCATCGAGCCAGGCGAGGCCGGAAATGCCCGCCTGTTCCCGGCCGATGCCGGCATCGTTGAGGATGAGGGCGGAGACCCCCTTCTTCGCCCCGTACCAGGCAGCGTAGACCGCGCCGTGGGAAGCACAGACGGCGATCCGCCCGCGCGCATCGGCGGAGAGGTGGGTGACGCTGTCGAGGACGATGGGGGGCAGCATGGCTTGGACCCGGTTCGGCTGTCGCAGGGCCGGCGACTGTTCCAGTCCCGGCGGCGGGCGGCAATCCGCCGAGCCAAGCCGTTCGTCGGAGGCCAGTCATGCCCGCCCTCGCCTTGACACCTTTGGCCTCGTCCCCACACTCGCTGACAACGACCCGCCAGACGGGCGAAATGCCGGCGCAGACCGGCGACCGGGAGGATGACGACATGACGGCTACGGCCGGGCGCGCGCAGCGCCGTCCGCACCGCTGACCGGCGGATGGACTTTTCCCTGACCGCTGATCAACAGGCCCTGCATGCGGCGGTCGAGCGCCTGTGCGCGCGCTTTCCCGACGCCTACTGGCTGCAGCGCGACACCGAGGGTGGCTTTCCGCACGACTTTCACGCCGCCTTCGCCGGCGCCGGCTTCCTCGGCATCGCCATGCCCCCGGCCTTCGGCGGCTCCGGTCTCGGCATCACGGAAGCCGCCATCATGATGGAGGCGATCGCCGCATCCGGGGCCGGCATGTCGGGCGCCTCCGCCATCCATCTCAACATTTTCGGGCTCAACCCGGTGGTGGTGAAGGGGACCGACGCCCAGAAGGCGCGGATGCTTCCCCCCCTGATCGCCGGCCGGGAGAAAGCCTGCTTCGGCGTCACCGAGCCCGATGCCGGCCTCGATACGCTGAAGATCAAGACGCGGGCCGAACGGCATGGCGACACTTATTTCGTCACCGGGCAGAAGATCTGGACCTCTGCCGCGCAGGTCGCCGACAAGATCCTGCTGCTCGCCCGTACCAGGCCGCTCGCCGCGGTGAAGAAGCGCACCGAGGGGCTGTCGCTGTTCTACACGAGGCTGGACCGCGCCCATGTGGAGGTGCGCGAGATCGCCAAGATGGGCCGCAAGGCGGTCGATTCCAACCAGGTCTTCTTCGACCGCCTGCCGGTGCCGGCGAGCGACCTCATCGGCGAGGAGGGCCAGGGTTTCGACATCATCCTGCACGGGCTGAACCCCGAGCGCATCCTGATCGCGGCGGAGGCCGTCGGGCTGGGGCGCGCGGCGCTGCGGCGCGCCTGCGCCTATGCAGGCGAGCGCGTCGTCTTCGACCGTCCCATCGGGCGGAACCAGGCGATCCAGCATCCGCTGGCCGAGCGCTGGATGGAGCTGGAGGCGGCCGAGCTGATGATGCTGAAGGCCGCCAGCCTCTATGACCGCGGCGAGCCCTGCGGGCCCCAGGCCAATGCCGCCAAATACCTGGCGGCGGAGGCCGGGTACCGCGCCTGCGAGACCGCGGTGATGACGCTCGGCGGCATGGGCTATGCCCGCGAGTTCCATGTCGAGCGCTATCTGCGCGAGGCCTGGATCCCGCGCCTCGCCCCCGTCTCGGCGCAGCTCATCCTCTCCTACATCGCCGAGAAGGTCCTCGGCCTGCCGAAATCCTACTGAACCAAGACCAGACAGACAGCGGGGAACGACATCCACATGGAACCCACCCACAACATCCGACGGCTCATGGACCTCTACCGGACCATGAGCCGCATCCGGGCCTTCGAGACCGCCGCGCTGAACGCCCACAAGGAGGGTGTGGTGCCGGGGCCTCTCCATGTCTCCATCGGCCAGGAAGGCGTCGCGGCCGGCGTCTGCCTCAACCTGACCACCGAGGACCGCATCACCTCCAACCATCGCGGCCACGGCCATGCCCTCGCCAAGGGCGCCGGCGTGCAGGGCATGATGCGCGAGCTCTTCGGCCGCGAGGGCGGCCATTGCCGCGGCAAGGGCGGCTCCATGCATATTGCCGACTTCTCCGTCGGCATGCTCGGGGCGAACGGTGTCGTCTCCGGCGGCATTCCCATCGCTGTCGGCGCGGCCCAGGGCCTGAAGATGATGCGCTCCAGCGCCATCGCGGTCTGCTTCTTCGGCGACGGCGCCATCAATCGCGGTCCCTTCCTCGAGGGCCTCAACTGGGCGGCGCTCTACAACCTTCCGGTGCTCTTCATCTGCGAGGACAACGGCGTCTCCGCCTTCACCGCCACCGACACGGTGACCGCGGGCCCCGGCGTCATCGCCCGGGCCGAGTCGCTCGGCGTGCCGGGCGTGACCGTCGATGGCAACGATGCCCTGGCGGTGGACGAGGCAGCCGGCAGGCTGGTGGCCGAGGTGCGCGGCGGCAAGGGGCCGCGGCTGCTCCATGCCAAGACCTTCCGCATCACCGGCCACACCTCGACCGATGCCGCGGCCTGGCGCGATCCGGCCGATGTCGCGGCGGCGAAGGCCCGCGATCCGATCGACCGGCTCGGCGTCCTCCTCGCCGAGCGGGGCGTCGCCACCGCCGATCTCGATGCGCTGCGTCTTTCCGCCTTCGAGGAGATGGAGGCCGCCGTCACCGACGCAAAGGCCGCCCCCTGGCCCGACGAGGCCATCGCCTATGAGGACGTGCAGGATGTCGGCGCGGTCCGCTTTTCGGGAGTCTCGGCATGAGCGTGCATCAGGTCACCCTGGTCGAGGCCGTCCGCCTCGCCGCCCTGCAGGAAATGCGCCGCGACCCCACCGTCTGGGTCATGGGCGAGGACGTCGCGCGCGGCGGCCTCTACGGGCAGTACAAGGACTTCCTGCCCGAATTCGGGGCCGAGCGCGTCGTCTCCACGCCGATCTCGGAATCGACGATCATGGGCGCCGGCCTCGGCGCGGCGCTGGTCGGCACCCGGCCGATCATCGAGATGCGCATCTTCGACTTCGTCATGTGCGCCATGGACGAACTGGTGAACCAGATCGCCAAGATCCGCTACATGTTCGGCGGACAGGCGCGACCCTCGGTCGTGGTGCGCATGCCGCACGGCATCTGGCGCAACTCGGCCGCCCAGCACAGCCAGATGCTGGAATCCTGGTTCGTCCACCTGCCCGGCGTCATCGTCGTGACGCCCTCGACGCCGGCGGATGCGGCGGGCCTCCTCGTCAGTGCCATCCGCTCGGACGACCCGGTGCTGTTCTTCGACCCGAAGAACCTCTTCCCCGTGACGGGTGACGTCGCGTCCGTCATCGAGCCGATCCCCTTCGGCAAGGCGCGCCTCGCCCGCGAGGGGCGGGACCTCACCATCGTCTCGTGGTCGGCGATCATGCCGGCGGTGGAACAGGCGGCGGCAACGCTGGCGGCCGAGGGCATCGCCGCCGACGTCATCGACCTGAGGACGCTCTGGCCCTGGGATCAGGCCGCGGTCTGCGCCTCGGTGGAGAAGACCGGGCGGCTGCTGGTGGTGCAGGAGGCCGTCTCGGTAGCCGGTTTCGGCGCCGAAGTGGTGTCGACCGTGGTCGAGACGCTGGGGCCGGCCCGGGTCAAGGCGGCCAGCCGGCTCGGCGCACCGCGCATTCCCATTCCCTTCTCCCCGCCGCTCGAGGACGCGGTGAAGGTGACGCCGGCGAAGATCGTCGCGGCGGCCAAGGCGGCGATGGCTTAGGGCGCGCTTCGTTTCAAGAAGGCCCCACCCGCACCCTCCCCGCGCTGCGCGCGGAGAGGGAGACTTCGACGCCTTCCGCCGTTGTCGACGGTGGCGCCAGGCACAGCCCGTCGGATCAGGGACGCGTCGCCGTAGCCCCCCTCTCCGCGCGCAGCGCGGGGAGGGTGCGGGTGGGGCCTTCAGTGACTCCTGCCGTCTCGATTCCGACGCCTTCCGCTCAGGGGAATTACGTATCAGCCCTTATTGTTCCTGTCGCAAGCGGGTGGGACAGTCCGGCTCCGCGGGCGATGGGGCGTCGGGCCGCAACAAGGATATCCGCCATGCGCATCCGGGGTCTTTTCGCGGCCGCGGGGCCGTTTGTGGTCGCATCCCTGCTCGGGCTCGCCAGCCCGCAGATGGTGAAGGCACAGACCGCCGAACCCGACCGCCTCGATATCGCCCAGGTGCCGCCGCGTCCCCAGCCGCGCCCCGAATCCACGCAGCCGCAGCGGGCACCGACGCAGGTCCTGCCGCCGTTGCGTGCCTTCCAGCGCGACGACCTCGCCGAGCAGGCGCGCCGCTTCGAGGCCTCGATCGCCTCCCGCCAGGCGACCGACATGCGCCCGATCGCCGATATCCGCCGGGATGCCGATGCTGCAGCCACGCGCGGCGATTTCCGCGCGGCCGCGCGGGCATGGGAGACCATCGCGCTCCGCTCCGGGACCGATTCGGCGCCCTGGGTCCGCTATTCGCAGGCGCTCGCAGGCGTCCGCACCAACGAGTGGCGCGAGCGCGAGCAGTTGCAGACCGACGTCCTCGCCTCGGCCTACATGGCCTATCAGCGCGCCGCCAACCGCAACGAGGAGGCCTTCGCCCTCGCCCATGTCCGGCAGATCATGGTGGCACGCCAGCAATGGCGCCCGGCCATCGACATCGCCCGCGCCGTGGTCGAGACCCGAGACACGCCGGAGGCGCGCGAGGCCTATAACCGGCTGCGCGACCAGCACGGCTTCCGCTTCCGCGAGACCAAGGTCGATTCAGACGCGACGCGGCCGCGCGCCTGTTTCGTCTTCAGCGAGAACCTGCGCGCCGGCCGTACCGATTTCGCCCCCTACATCCGCCAGACCGGTGTCAACGCCCCGCCGATCACGGTCGAGGACCGGCAGATATGCGTCGACGGCCTGCGGCATGGCGAGCGCTACACGTTCCAGCTGCGCGAGGGACTGCCCTCGGTGATCCCGAGCGAGAGCCTGACGCGCAATGTCGACGTCGCCGTCTACGTGCGCGACCGCACGCCCGCGGTGCGATTCAGCGGCCGGTCCTACGTGCTGCCGCGCACCGGCCAGCGCGGCCTGCCGGTCGTCACCGTCAACCTGCAGTCCGTGGATGTTGAGATCATCCGCATGGGCGACCGCTCCATCGCCCAGACGATCCAGGAGGAATTCCCCAAGCCGCTGGAAAGCTACGAGATGCAGCAGCTCATCACCGAGCGCGGCATTTCCGTCTGGAAGGGACAGCTGGAGACCGAAAACCGGCTCAATGCCGACGTCACCACCGCCCTGCCGGTGGACGAGGCGGTGCGGACGCTGGAGCCCGGCGTCTATGTGGTCACCGCCAAGCCGACCAATGCCCAGCGCCGGGGCGAAGACGACGACGGCAGCAACGGCCGCGTCGCCCAGTGGTTCATCGTCTCCGATCTCGGACTGACCGCGCTGTCCGGCGTCGACGGCGTGCACGGCTATGTCCATTCGCTGAATTCGGCGAAGCCGCTGGCCGATGTCGAGGTGCGTCTGCTCGCCCGCAACAACGAGGTGCTGGGAACGGCACGCACCGATGGCTCCGGCCATGTCCGCTTCGCACCGGGCCTCACCCGCGGCGAGGGTTCGCAGGCCCCCTCGCTGCTCGTCGCCGCCACGGCCCAGGGCGATTACTCGTTCCTCAACCTGCGCCAGCCGGCCTTCGACCTGTCCGATCGTGGTGTGGCCGGCCGCGAGGTGACCGGCCCGCTCGACGCCTTCCTGGTTCCCGAACGCGGCATCTACCGGCCCGGCGAGACGGTCTATCTCACCGCGCTGCTGCGCGACGCCAAGGGCGATGCGGTGCCGAACCTGCCGCTGACGCTGATCGTCGAGCGCCCGGACGGAGTCGAATATCGCCGCATCGTGACGCAGGACCAGGGGGCCGGCGCCCGCGCCGTGCCGATTCCGATCGTCTCGTCGGCGCCGACGGGCACCTGGCGCGTGCGCGCGATCACCGATCCGCGCAGCCCCACTGCCGGCGAGGCGCGTTTCATGGTCGAGGACTTCGTGCCCGACCGGATCGCCTTCGAGCTGGCGCCCAGCGCCCAGCGACTGACGCGCAGCGATCCCTTCGCCGCCACCATCGATGCCCGCTATCTCTTCGGCATGCCCGGCGCCGGCCTCGCCGTCGAGGGCGAGGTCGTCATGGAGACGACGCCGAACCTGCCCGATTTCCCCGGCTTCCGCTTCGGCCTCGGCGACGAGGAGGTGAAGCGCGACCGCGAGCCCCTGCCCGATGGCATCTCGACCGATGATGCCGGCAAGGCGACGATTGCCGCCCGCCTGCCACGCATGGAGGACACGACCCGGCCGCTCTCGGCCCGCCTGCAGGTCCGCGTCGCCGAGCCCGGCGGCCGCGCCGTCGAACGCACCGCGACGGTGCCGGTTCTGCCGGGAACGCCGCTCATCGGCGTCAAGCCGCTGTTCGAGGGCGACCGCGTCTCGGAGAACGACACCGCGTCCTTCGAACTCATCGCCGTCGCGCCGGACGGGCGCACGCGCCGCACCGGGACGCTGACCTGGCAGTTGCTGCGTCTCGAGACGCGCTGGATCTGGACGCGGGGCACTTCCGGCTGGGCGAGCCAGGCCATCGTCTCGACGCGGCGCATCGCCGACGGCGAGGTGCAGGCCACCGCCTCGGGCGCCGCGCCGCGCATCGGTGCCCCGGTGCCCTGGGGCAAGTATCGCCTCGAGGTCACGGCCGGTGGCGACGTCGCCGGGCCGATGACCACAGTCATCTTCGAATCCGGCTACGGCGCCGGCGGGACCGCCGATACGCCGGATGTCCTGGAGATGAGTCTCGACAAGCCGTCCTATCGCTCTGGCGAGACGTTGACGGTCGCGATCAATGCACGCTTCGCCGGCTCGGCGACGGTGGCCGTGATGGGCGACCGTCTTCTGGCCGAGCGCACGGTGGACGTGCCGCAGGGCCGCTCGACCGTCCAGATCCCGGTCGGCCGCGACTGGGGGGCCGGCGCCTATGCGACCGTGTTCATGCGCCGGCCTCTCGATGCCGCGGCCTCGCGCATGCCCGGCCGCGCCATCGGCCTCGCCTGGTTCGGCATCGACACGACCGAGCGCCGCCTGACGGTAACGCTCACCGCACCGGAAAAGATGGCGCCGCGCACCGCGCTGCGGGTCCCGGTCAAGGTCGATGGCCTGTCGCCCGGCGAGCAGGCCCATGTGACCGTGGCTGCCGTCGATCTCGGCATCCTCACCATCACCAACTACCAGCCGCCGAAGCCGGACGAGCACTATCTCGGCCAGCGTCGGCTCTCGGCCGAGGTCCGCGATCTCTACGGTCTGCTCATCGACGGCATGTCGGCGGTGCGCGGCTCCATCCGCTCCGGCGGCGACGGGCCGACGAACCGCTTCTCGGGCGCTCCGCCGGCACAGCAGCCGCTGTCGCTGTTCTCCGGTATCCTGACGGTCGGACCCGACGGCACGGCAGAAGCCGTCTTCGACATCCCCGACTTCAACGGCACCGTGCGCCTGATGGCCATGGCCTGGACGACGAAGAAGCACGGCTCGGCCTCCCGCGATGTCATCGTCCGCGATCCCGTCGTGGTGACCGCGACGCTGCCGCGGGTGCTCGGCCATGCCGACAGCGCCACGGCGCGGCTCGACTTCGTCAATGCCGAGGGCCCAGCCGGCGCCTATCGCGTCACCGTCAGGCCGGAAGGCCCGCTGCGGCTGACGCAGACGCAGGCGACGGTGCAGCTCGGTGCCGCCGGCGGCCGCGGCTCGGTATCATTGCCGCTTTCGGCTTCCGGCCTCGGGGTCGGGCACCTGTCGGTGCAGCTCACCGGTCCCAACGGCCTCGACGTCACCTCGCGCTATGCGCTCGGCGTCAGGCCGGCCCTGCCGGACATCGCCCGTCGTACCGTCCTCTCCATGGAGCCGGGCCAGTCGGTCACCGTGTCCAGCGACCTGCTCGGCGATTTCCTCGCGGGATCGGCGCGGGTCGCCGTCTCGGTCGGCCCCTCGACCGCCATCGATGTGCCCGGCCTGATCCTCGCGCTCGACCGCTATCCCTTCGGCTGCACCGAGCAGATCACCTCGCGGGCCCTGCCGCTGCTCTATCTCGACGTGCTCGCCGCGGCGGAAGGGGGGCTCGGCCTCGAGACGCCGGTGGCCGACCGTGTCCGCGATTCGATCGAGCGCATCCTGTCGCGGTCCTCGGGCTCCGGTTCGTTCGGCTTGTGGAATGCCGGTTCCAACGAGGACGCCTGGCTCGACGCCTATGTGACGGACTTCCTGTCGCGGGCGAAGGAGAAGGGCTATGGCATCCCGACCACCGCCTTCAACCTCGCCATCGAGCGGCTGCGAACCCTCGTCGTCTCCACCAACGGCGTCGGCGACAACAAGGGCATGGACCTCGCCTATGCCCATTACGTGCTGGCGCGCAACGGCCGCGGCTCGCTCTCGGAACTGCGCTGGCTCGCCGACACCCAGCTGAACGAGATCGCAACGCCGGTGGCGCGCGGCCAGCTCGGCGCGGCGCTCGCCCTGATGGGCGATATGGGCCGGGCCGAGCGGGTCATGGCCTCGGCGGTGACGATGCTCACCGCCCGCGGCCAGACCGATATGGGCCGCTTCGACTATGGCTCGCGGCTGCGCGACGCAGCCGCGCTGATGGCGCTCGGGGTCGAGGCGCGCGTCACCCGCCGCATCGTTGCCGACGCCCAGCGCGTGGTGGAGGACCTGCGCGGGCGCACCCGATATCTCTCGACCCAGGAGAAGGTCTGGCTCGTGCTCGCGGCACAGGCGCTGATCGAGGATGCCAAGCGCATCCGCCTCGACGTCGGCGGCGCGGCCCATGAGGGCGCGCTGGCGCGGACGATCCGGTCCGACGAACTCGGATCGGGCCTCGCCCTGCGCAATACCGGGCCGGAGACGGTGCGCGCGGTCGTGTCGGTCACCGGCACCCCGGCGGCGCCGGAACCGGCGGCGGCCAACGGTTTCACGCTGCAGCGGCGTTACATGACGCTCGACGGGAGGCCTGCCGATATCGCCCGTATCGCCCAGGGCACCCGCCTCGTCGTGGTGCTGCAGGTGACCGAGGCACAGCCCCAGCTCGGCCAGATCATGCTGGTCGACCGGCTGCCGGCCGGGTTCGAGATCGACAATCCGAGCCTCATCGCCTCGGCCGAGACCTCTGCCCTGCGCTGGCTGCCGGCGGAAGCCGTCCAGCCCGACTACAAGGCCTTCCGCGACGACCGATTCATGGCCGCCTACAGCCGCACCAGCGGCGCCGCCGGCAGCTGGCAGGCGGCTTACATGATCCGCGCCGTGACGCCGGGACGCTATCTCGTGCCTCCCGCCACCATCGAGGACATGTACCGGCCCGAGCGTGCGGCCCGCACCGCGGTCGGCCAGACCGAGGTGACGGCCGGCGCCCGGTAGGAACCGGCCGATGCGCAAGGCGCGGATCGCGGCGCTGGCGGCCGGCGGGCTTGTGCTCGCCGGACTCGGCGGCAGCGGCGCCCTGCACCGGGCCGGCGCGGGGCCGGACGGGGCGCAGACGCCGTTCTCCCGCGAGGTGGTGGACCGGAACGGGCGGCTCCTCCGGCCGTTCCAGACCGATGACGACATGTGGCGTTTTCCCGGAGCCACCGCCGATGTCGACCCGCTGTTCTTGCGCATGCTGACCGCCTACGAGGACCGCCGCTTTGCAAGCCACCCCGGCGTCGACCCGCTGGCGCTGCTGCGGGCCGGCGCCCAGTGGGCGACGAGCGGTCGCATCGTCTCCGGCGGTTCGACCCTGTCCATGCAGGTCGCCCGCCTCATCGACAAGCGCGAGGATGGGCGTTCCATCGCCGTGAAACTGCGCGAGATGGCCCGCGCCGTCAGGCTGGAGCGTGATCTCGGCAAGGCGCGGATCATCGACCTCTATCTGTCGCTGGCGCCCTATGGCGGCAATGTCGAGGGCATCCGCGCCGCCTCGCTCGCCTATTTCGGCAAGGAGCCGCGCCGCCTGTCGCCGGGCGAGGCGGCCCTGCTTGTCGCCATCCCGCAATCGCCGGAAGCGCGGCGTCCCGACCGCCACCCGGAAGCGGCACGCCGGGCGCGTGACCGGGTGCTCGACCGCATGCTCGCGGCGGGCGTGCTGAAGCCCGAACAGGCGGCCTCCGGCAAGGCCGAACGCGTCCCCGTCGCGCGCCGGGCGATGCCGACCTTCGCCTGGCACGCCAGCGGCGAGGCGATTGCCGCCATGCCGGCGATCCGGGTCCACCGCATGGCCTATGATCGCCCCGCGCAGGAGGCGCTGGAGGCGCTGCTGCGCGAGCGGGTCAGGGCGCTCGGCACGCGCCTGTCGGGTGCGCTCATTGCCATCGACCATCGCTCCGGCGCGGTGATCGCGCGCATCGGCGCCGCCGATCCGCTCGACCACGAGCGGCAGGGCGCCATCGACATGACCCGCGCCGTGCGCTCGCCGGGGTCGACGCTGAAGCCCTTCATCTACGCCATGGCCTACGAGGCCGGCCTCGCCCATCCCGAGACGCTCATCGAGGACCGTCCGTCACGCTTCGGCACCTATGCACCGACGAATTTCGACCGTGGCTATCAGGGCACGGTGCCGACCCGCGTGGCGCTGCAGATGTCGCTGAATGTGCCGGCGGTGGCGCTGCTCGAGGCCGTTGGACCGCAGCGTTTCTTCTCGCGCCTCCAGCAGTCGGGTATCCGCCCCGTCCTGCCGCGCGGTGAAGTGCCGGGGCTGGCGGTCGGGCTCGGCGGTGTCGGCCTGCGCCTCGCCGACCTCGCGGCGCTCTATGCCGGCCTCGCCCGCGGTGGCGAGATGGCGGACCTCGTCGAGCGGCTGGGCGCACCGCAGCCGGCGGGTCGACCGCTGACCGACGAGGCGGCGGCCTGGAATATCGGCGACATCCTGACCGAAGCGCCGGCCCCCGATGCGGCGCTGACCGGCCGCCTCGCCTACAAGACCGGCACCTCCTACGGCTACCGCGACGCCTGGGCCGTCGGCTTCGACGGCCGCCGCACGGTCGCCGTCTGGGTCGGCAGGCCCGACGGATCCTCGGTGCCGGGCATCACCGGTCGCACCGCCGCGGCGCCGATCCTGTTCGATGCCTTCGCCCGCCTCGGGTCTCCGGCTGCGATGCCGGCCCGGCCGGCGGCTGCGGCAGCGCTCACCCATCCGCAATTGCCCGCGCCGCTGCGTCGCTTCGGGCCGGCGCGCGAGGAGAGCGGCGACACGCGCGACCTGAAGATCGCCTTCCCGCCGGACGGCGTGCGCGTCGATCTCGGCGCGGCGCGGGGCGAGATGGAGCAGTTGGTGGTGCGCACGACAGGCGGTCGGCCACCTTTCACGGTGCTGGTGGACGGGCGCCCCGCGGCGCGGTTCGGGGCGCAGCGGCAGGCCAATGTCCTGCCCGACGGGCCGGGCTTCACCACGCTCTCGGTGGTGGACGGCGAGGGCCGCAGCGCCTCGGTGACGGTCAGGGTCGAATAGTCAGCGCGGCGCCACCGCACCGGGGAGCCCGAGAACCCAGCTGCGCGTCATCACCACCAGCGCCTGGGCGATGACCTCGTCCGGGGCGGGGCCGAGTTTCTCCTCGAGCCCCAGCGAGACGATGCCGTGGGTGGCCGAGAACAGGGTGCGGGCGAGCCCGCCGCGCACCTCCGGCGGGGCATCGGGCAAGAGCTCGGCCAGTGGCCCCTCGATGTGACGGAATAGCTTGCCGACGACGCCGAGATACCAGTCGGGCGGCGACGACCCGTCCGGGATCTGGTGGGCGAAGACGGCCGTCCAGCGTCGCCGCTCGGTGCGCGAGAAGCCGTGATAGGCGAGCGCCAGGCGGCGCATGGCGGTTTCGGGATCAGTTCCCGGCCGGATCGTCGCCGCGAGGACCTGATCCAGCCGTTCCAGCGTGCGGGCATTGACCGCGAAGATCAGCGCATCGAGGTCGGGGAAGACGTTGTAGATGGCGCCGACGGCGCAGCCCGCCGCCTCCGCGAGCGTGCGCGCCTTCAGGGCGGAGAGCCCGCCGGAAGCGATGGCCGCCTCGGCCGCCAGGATCAGGTCGTCGCGCAGCCGGGCACGCTTGGCCGGCAGGTCCGTCGTCATGGCGATACCGCCTCCGAAGAAAAATGAACAGCGTTCAAAAAACAACTTGAACGCCGTTCACGACCTTGCTAGAGATCGTTCATGAACAATGTTCATAGCGAAGGGGTCGCCGATGTTCAAGTCCATGTTCACGCTCATGCATGGCCAGTTCCGCGTCGGTGCCGGCTGCGTCGATGACCGCAACGCGCTGGCGCTGATAGACCACCAGACGCGCGTCGCCAGCCGCGATCTCGCCCTGGCGCGTCGGGAGCTCGCGGCGGCGGTAGCCTCCGAACGGTCGGAGGCGCACCGGCTGCGCAACCTCAAGAGCCGCATGGAAACTCTCGACGGCCGCGCCGTCGCGGCTGTCAGGGCCGGCTTCGCCGACATGGCGGAAGAGGCTGCGGCGGACATCGCGGTGATCTCGACGGATTGCATCGTCGGCACCCAGTGTCTGAAGGTGCTGGTGGCCGAGATCGAGCGGCAGAAGCAGCGGATCGCCGACGCCGAACTCAGGCTGGCGCGCTGCGAGCGCGGCCGGCGTATCGTCATGGCGGAACAGGCGGTCCGGGCGCTGCGTGAACGGACGACCGGCCGGTCGGGGGACGAGGGCCTGCTGCTCGCCGAGGCCGAGGCGACGCTCGTCTGCCTCAGGCGCAGCCAGATGCAGGGACTGTCCTCCCGTCCGGCCCCGGGACGGTCAGCCGCGACGCCCCTCCCCGGCGTTTTCGCCGGAGCGCAAGGTCAGCGCCGCAGCCCGAGCGCCGCCGAGGTCCTTGTCGGCATCCGCAACCGGGCGATGATGGGCAGCCACGTGGCGTGAGGCGCCGCTCAGGCGCCGGGGTGGTACTGGTAGAGCCAGCTTTCGGAGGCGACCTGATCACCGACCCTGAGATAGCAGCGCATCTCCACGGGTTCGTTGCCCTCGACCCTGAGGTCGAACTGGGTGCGCCAATGGCCGGGCACGTCATTCGGCACGGCTTCCGTGTACTGGTACTCCCCGAAGGTGCCCCGCGACGCCCATAGAACCGGCTTCGGGATCGTGCCCTTCGGCAGATTGGTGAGCGGCCCGCCCTTGAACTCGACCAGGAACTTGCGCACGCCCTGCGGCCGCGGCTGACCCGGCTGGCCGCCGCGCCCGAGACGCGTCGCCACGACACGGGCGAGGGAGGTCGGGTAGGGCTCGTCGGCGAGCCAGTGCAGCCGGTAGCGGAATTCGAGCGGCCGGCCCGGTTCGGCAGGGGTCTCCGGCACCCACATGGCCACGATATTGTCGTGGATCTCGTCGTCGGTGTTGAGCTCCACGAGCTGGACCGCGCCGCGGCCCCAGTCACCCTGCGGCTCGACCCAGGCAGACGGACGCTTCTCGTATTTGACGCCATCGAGATAGTGCAGGAACTCGCGGTCGCGCTGGAGCAGGCCGAAGCCGCGCGGCGTCCGGTCGACGAAGCTCGAGGTCATGGTGCGCGGCGGGTTGTTGAGCGGACGCCAGATGCGCTCGCCCTGACCGGTCCAGATGGCGAGGCCGTCGGAATCATGGACTTCCGGGCGCCAGTCGATGGTGCGCGAGCTCGCCGTCTCGGAATACCAGTACATGGAGGTGAGCGGCGCGATGCCGACATGGGTGACGGGGCGGCGGAAATGCAGCGTCGCCTCGATGTCCATGACGACGCCTGACGTGCGCCGGCACAGGAAGCGATAGGCGCCGGTCAGCGACGGCGAGTCCATCAGTGCATAGAGCGTGACGGGATCGCTCTCGCTCTCGGCGGGCGCGATCCAGAAACCGACGAAATCGGGGAACTCCTCCGGGCCGGGCGCCTGGCCGGGAGAGAGGGCGAGGCCGCGTGCCGACAGGCCGACCTGGCCGAGTTCGCCGACGCCGCGGAAATAGGAGGCGCCGAGCCAGGTCGCCCAGGGCTCCTGCGTCTTCCAAGGGCCGGATTTCGCCTCCTGCAGCCACAGGCCGGCAAAGGCGGAAGGCTCGGGCGGCAGCGCGGCAGCGGGATGGTCGGGCAGAATGGTGAAATAGCGCGGGTCATAGACGATCTCGCGCGCCGCCTCGCCCTGGACCACGTGCATGTGGACCGTCTTCGGGAAAAACTGGCCGACATGCTGGAAGGTGACGGGATAGGCGCCCCGCCCCTCGGCAAAGAGCGCCACGTCCTTGTCGAAGCGCAGCTTGCCGTGATTGTCGTAGTCGATCCGCTGCACGACCTGGGGGTTCGGCCGCGACGGCGGGACATAGGGCTTGCCGGCACGCTGCTCGGCCATCTGCTTCAGGCCGTTATAGGAGAAGGGCGCCGCCGGGCCGTAGCGCAGAGCGGTGGCGGCCGTGGCTCCGCCGGGCAGGGCCGGGGCGAGGCCCGCGGCCGCAGCGATGGTCAGGAGGTTCCGGCGGGACAAGGTGTGGATCATCGGGCTCTCGGGCAGGCGGTGGGGCATCCCTCATGGCATGGCATTCCCGGCGAATGTTGGGCGCCGTCGTGCCATTGCCAGCCTGTCCGCCTTAGCGCGATTGACATTTCGCCGCACCTGGTGTTTTTCGTTGCCCTCACGGCACTTTCGCCGAGGACACCTCTCCGAGCCATGGCTTTCGGTCGCACCAAAACGACGACGAAAACCAAGCCGGCCGCCACAGGCGGCACGGCAGGCTGACGCTTCGTCCTCGCAACCGGGTGCTCCCCCGACGGGGAGATGGGCGCCACGGGACCCGGAGACGGGCCCGATCCCGGGGGGAGAGTTGCAAGCCAAAGAGGCCAGAGTCATGGGTTACAAGGTCGCGATCGCCGGCGCCACGGGCAATGTGGGCCGCGAAATGCTCAATATCCTCGATGAGCGCGGTTTCCCCGTATCCGAGGTCGTGCCGCTGGCCTCGCGCCGCTCCCTCGGCCAGGAGGTCTCCTTCGGCAACAAGACGCTGAAGGTGAAGGCGCTGGAGAATTACGACTTCTCCGACACCGACATCTGCCTGATGTCGGCTGGCGGCACGGTGTCGAAGGAATGGTCGCCGAAGATCGCCGCGGCCGGCTGCGTCGTCATCGACAACTCCTCGGCCTGGCGCTACGAGTCGGACGTGCCGCTGATCGTGCCGGAGGTGAATGCCGACGCGATCACCGGCTTCACCAAGCGCAACATCATCGCCAATCCGAACTGCTCGACCGCCCAGCTCGTGGTGGCGCTGAAGCCGCTGCACGACCGCTTCGGCATCAAGCGGGTGGTCGTCTCGACCTACCAGTCGGTGTCCGGCGCCGGCAAGGACGGCATGGACGAGCTCGATCGCCAGACCAAGGCGCTCTACTCGATGAAGGACCCGGAGACGAAGAAGTTTCCGGCCCGCATCGCCTTCAACGTCATCCCGCACATCGACGTGTTCATGGAGGACGGCTACACGAAGGAAGAGTGGAAGATGACGGTCGAGACCAAGAAGATCCTCGACCCGAAGATCCGGCTCACCGCGACCTGCGTGCGCGTGCCGGTGTTCATCGGCCATTGCGAGGCGGTCAACATCGAGTGCGAGCAGCCGATCACCGCCGAGGAGGCCCGCGAGATCCTGCGGGCGGCGCCGGGCATCCTCGTCATCGACAAGCAGGAGAACGGCGGCTATGCGACGCCGCTCGACGCCGCCGGCGAGGATGCGACCTATGTTTCGCGCATCCGTGAGGACGCGACCGTCGAGAACGGTCTCGCCTTCTGGTGCGTCTCGGACAACCTGCGCAAGGGCGCGGCGCTGAACGCGGTGCAGATCGCCGAGGTGCTGGTCAACCGCAAGCTGATCCAGCCCCGGGCCAAGGTCGCGGCCTGAGCGCAGCCCTCCCGTTCGCGTTCTTCCAACCAATCTGCCCGGCGGGCCTCAGCGCCCGCCCGGCAAGGCGCCCTGCTATGGCGACGTCAGGCTTTGATCGAGGCCAAGGACGGAAGGCGGATCCTGCCTTCTGGTAGCGTGAACCAAGCGTCGATCGCCGATCAGCCTTGGGCCCACACGCGGATCCCGGCTGGCCATGCATGACCCCCTGCTCTTTGCCCTGATGGTACTGACCCTTCTCGCAACGCCTGGACCGACCAATACCCTGCTGGCGACGGCCGGCGCGGCATCAGGATGGCGCAGCGCCTTCAGGCTGATCCTTGCCGAGAACACCGCCTATCTGCTGTCGATCCTCACGATTGGACTGATGCTCGGTCCCGTCATCGCCGCGATTCCGGCGCTTGGCCTCGGACTCAGGGTTGCGGTCGGTCTTTATCTCGTGGTCGTCGCCTGGCGGCTCTGGCAGGCGGGCGCAACCGAGGTGGCGCGTGTCGCGAGCCTGGTGACACCGGCCCAGGTGTTCCTGACGACATTGCTGAACCCGAAGGCCATCGTCTTTGCGGTGGCGGTCGTGCCGTTCGACAGGCCAGACGTCATTGCCTATCTCGCCGCGTTTGCGGGACTCTGCGCGCTGGTGGCGCTCGCCTGGATCGGCATCGGGCGGACGTTGGGGGTGGTTGCCGGCCGGGCCGGCCATGCGCGCCTGATCCCGCGCGTCGGGGCCGCCGGTATCGGCACCTTCGCCGTGACGATGATCGTCCTGCCGCTCGTGCGCTGACCCGCGGCTCGCTTCACCCCACCGCGCTGCAGGCGAAGATCCGGCCGGGGCGGTCCATCACCGGGTGGAAGGTGCCGGTGGTCTCGTCGAGCCAGCTCAGCACGCCGGTGGCGACACCGAAGAAGGCGCCGTGAAGCTTCAGCTTGCCGCGCTGCTCGAGGATGCGCACGCAGGGGAAAGTGCGCAGGTTGTCGAGGGTGATGGCCACGGAGGCGAATTCGAGCTGGCGCAGATAGTCCTGCATCGTCCGCGCGCCGCGCGGCCCGACCTTGTCGATGGCCGGGGCGACGAGGCCCATCCAGCGGCCAATGAAATCGCCGGGCGAGAGCGGCTCGGCATCCTCGGCGACGGAGGCGCGGATGCCGCCGCACTGGGCATGACCGAGCACGACGATGTCGGTGACCCGCAGCGCCTGGACGGCGAATTCGAGGGCCGCCGAGGTGCCGTGATAACTCTCGTCAGGTGCATAGGGCGGCACGAGATTGGCGACGTTGCGGACGATGAAGAGCTCGCCCGGGCCGACGTCGAAGATCACCTCCGGCGAGACGCGGCTGTCGCAGCAGGAGACGACCATGGTCTTCGGGCTCTGGCCGCTTTCGGCAAGAACGCGATAGCGCTCCGAGACTTCGGGAAAGCGGCCGTCCAGAAAGGCGGCGTAGCCGTCGACCAGGCGTTGCGGCAGCATGAGACAGCTCCTCGGGCGCAGAGTCGCTTCGCCTAGCCCCAATGCTGCACTGCGGTCAATCCGCCGTTAAACGGCGAACTGCCGGTGGCTCGGACCTGACGATCCGGTAGAGCCGGGCAAAGCCCTCGTCGGCGACGAGGGTCAGCGCGGGATCGTCCGGCAACTGGCCCTTGCCGTCCGCCATGTCGGCGTTGAGCAGCAGGAGATAATCGAAGCGTGTTCGCCAGTAGGCGAGATAGGGAAAGTTGTACGCGATGGTCCGAGGTTCTCGGAGCACCGAGGGTGAGGGAAGGTCACCCTCTGGCACGGCGATCTCACTCCAGGGCCGGCGGACGGTCACCGGTTGCTTGCCGGCGGCGGTGAACAGCGTCGGCACGAATGCGCGGCGCTGGACGATGGCAAGCGTTGGGAGATGCCGATAGGCCGGCTCGCCATAGGTGAAGCGCCCGAAGGGGCCATGCCATATGGCCTGATGGCGGTCGGGACGGTTCTGCATCGACAGGAGCGCCGCGCCGGGCGGCACGTGCGTCAGCACGCGTTCGACGGCCAGAGTGTCGGCCCCCACCGCGTTCCAGGCATGTGCGATCCAGGCTGCCCTTGCGGACAGGATGAGCAAGGCTGCTGCCACCGCCATGCGACCGCGCCGGCCGAACGAGGCGACCAGCGGCTGCAGCGACGCCACCATCATGAGCGCCGCCATGTTGGGCAGCCGCTTGTCAAGCCACCACGTTCCGTTGACGGCGGACGGCATGACCTGCGATGCGGCCACAAGGATGAGTGCGACGAGAAAGAGGCCGCCATGCAGGGCGAGCCTCCGTGTCGCCATGGCAAGAAAGAATGGGACGGCGAGGCAGAGGAGGAAGAAGAGGTCGACGAAGTGGCTATAGGTCCTGATCGGGATCAGCATGATCCCCAGACGGTCGATGACGCCGGGATTGTCCCAATAGATGCCGAACTGGTCCGGCGGCGCCTGGGCACCTGTCGCGCCGGCTGCGAGATGGGCGCCGGGCAGGGCCGATGATGCGAGCATCATCGCGACAGGCAGCGCCAGCAGCGGCAGAACAGCGACCGCCGCCGCGAGGCTTCTCGACCACAAGCCCCTGACGCTTGTCAGCGCGGCCAGATCGCGGCCCAGCACCAGGGCCCCGATGAGGGCCAGATAGAACGCCAGGGCAAAGGCGTGAACGGAGAAGAGCAGGCCTGCGCATGCGATCCGCAGCGCGAGCCTGGCCCAGGTGCCGAGCCCATCGAGACGCACGTCGAGAGCCGTCGCCAGCAAGGCAAGTCCGAGCCCGATGTGAAAGTTCATCAGGCCATGGACCGATGTGAAACCCCAGGCGAACAGGAAGATCAGCACCTGCCACCAATGAGTCCGTCGGAAGATCGCGATGTTGAGAAGAGCGGCCCCGAGGGGAGGCAACAGAAAGGACAGCGCGACGAGCGCGGAGCTGACCATTGAGATGGGGATCAGGCGCCCCAGGGCGACCGCCACGGCGTCCACGGCCACATTGGTGGTCGCCTGGCTCCAGCGCACCTCATAGATTGTATCGAGCGGCGGCATGTTCGCGCCGCCGGCCAGCAGCCAAAGGCGGGCTGCATGATTGGCAAAGTCGCCAAGGGGCGGGGTCGAGACGAAGAGCGACGGTGCGAGGACAGCGAAGACAGCGGCGGCAAGGGCTATGCGCATCTCGATGGTGCAGTTGATGCGCCGGGTGCCGGTCATGTCAGCGGTTCACCGAGGGCCTGACCGGCCGGAAGACGACGTATCTGTTCAGCACAAAGCAGCCGGCGAAGGTCGCGGCGATCGAGGCCGCCTTGGCTGCAATGTCATCGAGGGAGAGGGCAAGTCCTGCGGCAAGCGTCGCCGAGGACATGCCGAGAGCGACCAGCGTGACCGCGGCGAAACGCAGGATGGTGCCGGCCGAGCCGAGGGGTGCCGCGGCATCTGGAAAGGTCACCAGGCGGTTGAGAACATAGCTGTTGGCAGCGCCCAGGCTGAAGCTCGCGACATTGGCAAGAAGCGCTGCCACGCCAAACCAGCGGGTGAGCAGCAGGAACGCCATAATGTCGACCAGCGTGTTGACGACGCCGACGGCTGCGAAGGTGACGATGCGGCGCAAGGCTAGGGTCCGTCCGGTGGCGCGCCGGCAATGCGCCAGGAGTCGCGGATCGCATGCTGTTGAGATGGCGGGAGCCGTGAGAACTCGGCCGAGACGGCATGGAGCTTGTCACCGCGCTTCACAGCGCCGACGAGAAAGAGCGGTCGGTTCTTGCTCTCCTGGACGAGGCGACCAAGATATTCCCCGAGGATGCCGAGCACCAGCAGTTGAACGCCGGCGAACAGCGAGGTTGCGGCCATAAGACTGGTCCAGCCGTCAATAACAGAGCCGCGGGCCCATTGGACGAGGCTGTAGCCGAGCATGCCGAGCGCTAGGAATGCGAATACCAGGCCACTCCACGTGGCGATCCTGAGTGGTCGCGTGGAAAAGCTCGTCACCGCGTCGACAGCGAGGCGCACCATCTTCCGGAACGGGTATTTCGTGGTTCCCGCGTAGCGGCCTTCGCGCCGATAAGGCATTGCGACCTGGCGGCCGCCGATCCAGCTGACCATGCCGCGGATGAACCGGTGCTGCTCCGGCATCAGCAGGAAGGCATCGACAACAGTGCGCGACATCAGTCTGAAGTCCCCTGCGTCGCGGGGAATGGCGGTATCGGTGAGCCAGGACAGGGACCGGTAGAACAGGTTCGCGCAGGTCCGCTTGAACCAGCTTTCCCCATCACGTCCGGTGCGAAGGCCATAGACCACGTCGGCGCCCTGATCCATCTCGACCATCATGGATGACAGCAGTTCCGGCGGGTCCTGCAGGTCGGCGTCGGTCAGCAGTACGCGCTCGCCGAGGGCTGCCGCAAGACCCGCCGAGGACGCCAACTGGTGGCCATGGTTGCGCAGCAGCCGCAGGCCGACCACCCGCTCATCGGCGTTGGCAAGGGCCTCGATCAATGTCCAGGTCGCATCGGTCGAGCCATCATCGACCAGGATGATCTCGTGGTCCCCGCCAACCGCGTCCGAGCAGGCCGCGCTGCAGCGTCGATAGAATTCCCGAAGACCCTCTGCCTCGTTGAAGCAGGGCGCAACAACCGAGACCTGCGGTACGGCACCCTTCACCAGTGGCCTCTCGGCATTTGGCCGGGGAGTCACAGCCATGCGGGAAGCCTGTCCATGGCGATGATCGCCTCGACGTCGAATCTTGGCCGCACAACCGCATAGTCTGCGCCGCGTACCAGCACTTCCGGCGACAAGGGCCGCGTGTTGTAGGTTCCTGCCTGGACCGCGCCATAGGCGCCGGCCGTCATCACCGCGAGGAGGTCGCCGGGCCCGACCTCGGGAAGCTTGCGGCCGAGGGCGAGATAGTCGCCGCTCTCGCAGATCGGGCCGACCACATCCACCTTTGGCTTCGGCGCACCGGGGACGGGCTGACGCACCGGCCGGATCTCGTGATGGGCCTCATAGAGCGTCGGGCGGATGAGATCGTTCATCGCGCCGTCGACGATGACGAAGGTGTGGCCCTCGGTTTCCTTCACATAGATAACGCGGGTGACGAGGATGCCGGCATTGCCGACCATCATGCGGCCGGGCTCCATGATGACCCTGGCGCCGAGGCTCGCCGTATGGCGCTTCACCACCTCGGCATAGCGGGTGGGCTCGGGCGGCGGTTCGTTGTCGTCGCGATAGGGGATCCCGAGGCCGCCGCCGACATCGACATGGTCGATGGCATGGCCGTCGGCCCGGAGCGTTCCGACGAATTCGGCCAGCAGGGCATAGGCGTCGTCGAAGGGCTGCAGATCGGTGATCTGCGAGCCGATATGCATGTCGACACCGGCGATGTGAATGCCGGGGAGCTTCGCGGCGCGGGCATAGGCCTCGCGGGCGGTGGAGATGGGGATACCGAACTTGTCGCCCTTCTTGCCCGTGGAGATCTTGGCGTGGGTCCTGGCGTCGACGTCGGGATTGACGCGGAAGGAGACATGCGCTGTGCGCCCGAGGGACGTGGCGATGCGGGAGAGCTGCGCGACCTCCGGCTCGCTCTCGACATTGATGCAGAAAACGCCCGCCTCCAGCGCCGCGGCATGCTCGGCCTCGGTCTTGCCGACGCCGGAGAACATGATCCGGTCCCCGGGGACCCCGGCTGCCAGCGCCCGCTTCAGCTCACCGCCGGAGACCACGTCCATACCGGCGCCGAGCCGCGCCAGGGTCTTGATGACGGCCTGGTTGGAATTGGCCTTCATCGCATAGCAGACGAGGAAGTCGAGGCCGGCGAAGGCTTCCGAGAAGACGCGATAGTGCCGTTCCAGCGTCGCCGTGGAATAGCAGTAGAACGGCGTGCCGACCTCGGCCGCGATGGTTTCGAGCGGCACGTCCTCGGCGTGAAGGCGGCCGTCGCGATAGGCGAAATGATGCATGGCGGGGGTGTTCGGCTTCGGTGTCGCGGCCTTGCGGCGGGCAGGTCTAGAGCAGCGGATCGAGGATGAACTGCCCGGAGGGGATCAACTGGCCGCCGCCGACGGGTCGGTTGCGGTCATAGTCGCGGCGCGCCGCCGGTTCCGCCTGACGCTGGGCGGGGTTTGCGGGATCGGCCGGGACCTCGGCCCGCGGCGGCAGGTTCGGCGGTGTCGGCCCGCCGATGGGCGAGGGTGTCTCGCCGGGGAGTTCCAGGCCGCCCCTGCGGCCACATCCGCCGAGCGCCACCGCGCCCACAAGGACAGCAAGGAGGGCAGTGCGGCGGGTCAGCGATCGGTTCAATGCGAGATCCTCAGCGAATGAGCGGGCGAACCATAACGGAAGCGAAGAAGGACTGCGAGAGGGGGCAGGCTTTGCAACGTCGGCAGCGCCGGGCAACGCCAGGCCGCTCCCCGACCCGTCAAACCGGCGAAAAGCAGACGCTTGGGTATGGGCCAAGGGCGGCGCTCGCACCAGCCTTTCCGGAACGCGTGACGGGTCAGATCGCGCTTCAAAAAATCGAACGCATGACATGAACGACTGAGCAAAGACCTCGCCGGCTGCGGTGGAAGCTGCAGACGAGACGAGACGTCGAACAGGGAGGATCACCAATGCGCAGGACAATTCTCGCCATTTTTGCCGCCGTGGCCATCTTGCTGCCAGGCTCGGCTTTCGCCCAGAGCGGCGGCACCATCAAGATCGGCATTCTGGTGGCTCTCGAAGGCGCCTTTGCGGCTGGCGGCGCCGACGGCGTCCGCAACGTCGAACTGGCGCTCAAGCAGATCAACGGCACGATCGGCGGTCGCCGGATCGAGACTGTCGTCGCCCCGACGGATACCCGTCCGGACACGACCATCCGCATGGCACGCAAGCTCATCGAGCAGGATCGCGTCGACATCATCATCGGTCCCCTGTCGGGCTCCGAGGGCATCGCCATGCGCGATTTCGCCAAGACGATTCCCGGCAATGTGGTGATCAACGGCATTTCCGGTGCGCTCGAGACGACCTGGGTCGACCCGGCGCCCAATTTCTACCGCTTCAATCTCGACGGCGCCCAGTGGGGCTTCGGCCTCGGCAGCTACGTGGTGAAGCAGAAGAACTGGCGGCGCGTGGTGAGCATCGCCGGCGACTATTCGTTCGGCTACACCAACTTCATGGGCTTCGCGATCGACTTCTGCCGGGCTGGTGGCGACATCGTCCAGCGCTTCTGGCATCCCCTCGGACAGGCCGACTTCGGCGCCATCATCGCCCAGCTGCCCGACAACGTCGACGCGATCTACCTCGGCCTCGGCGGCACCGACGCCATCAACTTCCTCAACCAGTACCAGCAGGCCGGCGAGCGCACGCGGCTCATCGGCGGCACCATCATGGCCGACCAGACGGTGCTGACCGCCCGCGGCCGCGCCAAGGAAGTGCTGACCGGCACGCCGACCTCCGGCCCCTTCGCCGTCGACAACCCCGACGCGGCCTGGCAGGCCTATGTGAAGCTCTATCAGGACAGCTTCCCGGCCAACCAGCGCTTCCCGACGCCCTCGCTCTTCGGTCTCGGCTACTACATCGCCACCCTCGCCGCGATCCGGGGTCTGGAAGCGGTCGGCGGTGACCTCAGCAACGGTCAGGCGCGCTTCAAGGAAGCGCTGAACAAGATCCAGCTCGACAGCCCCATCGGCCGGATCACCCTCAACGAGAACCGCCAGGCAACAGGCACCGTCTTCATCAACGAGGTCGTCGAAGGAACCGACGGCAACCTGACGAACAAGATGGTCGCCAGGACCGACAACGTCACCCAGACGCTCGGCATGACCGCCGAACAGTACCGGGCGATCGGACTGCCCTCCCGCAACGTCGTCGACTGCGCCCGGTTGCGCGCCGGCGGCTGACCCACGGGAACACTTTGGGAGAGGCCGGCACCCCGTTGCCGGCCTCTTTCCCATCAGGTTCCTCTCGCGGATTGTCCTGGCGACACCCAGGGCGACAAGGCGGCCCGGATGACGTTGATCGGCTATCTCACGCGAACCCAGTTCGCGGATGGGGCCATCGACGATGCCCTGCCCGAAGAAGCTTCGCGGCTCGGCAAAGCGCTGGTGCTCATCGACACCGAACCCGGAGCGGCGGAAGCGCTCGCCCGCGTCCGGGACGCCTTGCCGCGCATTCGGCTGGCGACGACCACCGTCAGTGCCGGCGCGCCGCTGCGCGGTGAGATCGCGCGGGTGGCGGAGGAACTGAAGTGCGCCGAAGCCGCGACCATCATCGCCATCGGCGGTGCCGGGGCCATCGGTCAGGCGCGCCTCGTCGCCGACGCGGCTGTCCGGCGCGGCGGTATCTGCGCCGTCATCGCGATCCCGGTCAGCCTTTTCGACCTCGGCCTCGGCCGGCAGGTCCGTCCGCGCGACGGCGAGCCGGTGTCGTGCCCGCGGCCCGACCGGGTCATCGCCGACCCGACGGCGCTGGCCCACGTTCCGCCGCGACGGCTGGCGGCGGCGGGGATGGAAATCCTGGTCCACGCCATCGAGGCCTATGCCAGCCCGTCCTTCAATCCGCCGGCCGACGGGCTGGCCCTGGAGGCGGTCCGCCGCCTCGCCCGGTGGCTGCCGTTGGCCGTCGCCTCGTCAGACAATGCAGAGGCACGGCGCGAGGCGCTCGCAGGAGCCCTGACCGCCGGTCTCGCCATGGAAAAGAGCATCGGCGGCGTCGATGCCCTCGCCCATCCGCTCGAGGATGACCTGGTGGGAAGGGCGATGCCCGGCGAGTTGCACGTGCCCGTCCTTGCCGCCTTCGTCGGGTTCAACGCCCGGGCCGTCGGCGATCGCTATGGCGCGCTCTCGGACACCATGGGCCAGGGCGGCGCGGTCACGGGCCTCGACATCCAGCTCGCCGCCTTCGCCCGTGCCCTCGGCCTGCCCGCGGCCCTGCGGGAAACGGCGACCGACCCCAACCGCTTCGCCCAGGTCGCCGTCAGGGCGGCCGATGATCCCTCCGCTTTCGCCAATCCGCGCCTCCTCACCCGGGGCGACTGCGAGCGCATCCTGGAGGCTGCATGGTGAGCCGCCGCCGCCAGGCCAGCATGGCGATGCGGACGGCCGCGAGAAACACCGGCAGGCGCGGCGAATCGCCCGTTGCCAGTGCGGAAGCGCGCGTTAAGCTCAAGAAAAAAGGGCTGCGACAAAAACAAGACAAGCCCGTTCATCAGGGAGGAGCGTTGTGAGTGTTGCTCACGCTGTCGCGCACGGCGTGTTTGGTCGCGTCTGCCTCTACGTGATGGACAAGGCCATGGCGCCGCATGCGCATCGGGAAGGTCATCTGATCTTCCATATCCACGGGCCGCCGGCCGAGGTCGTGGTCGACGGACGGCCCTATCCGCTGTCGTCCGGCCAGGCCGTGGCGGTCAGTCCGTGGCAGCCGCATTTCTACCGGCCGCTCGTCGCGGGCGACAACGTGCTGGCCCTGGTGCTCTACATCCGCCCGGGCTGGTTCGTCCATGCGAGCTGCCAGGCCTCGGAAATCCTGCGCTTCGGGCGCGTCGGCGTCGAAGTCTCAGACAGGCTGGCGCGCCTGTTGGCCGATACCAGCCAGCTCCTGTCGGCCAGGCGCGGCAGCGACGGCGACTTCGAGGATCGCCTGAGCGCACTGACACAGGCCTGCTTCGACCAGACCTGGCAGTGGACGGCGGAGGGGCAGCATTTCATCGGCCGGGAAAGACCGCTGCGCGACTTCCGCATCCGGCGGGCGCTCCGGCTTCTCGACGCGGCGCTCGGCGAGCCCGTCGATCTGGCGCGCCTGTCACGCGCCGCCGGCCTGTCGCGGCCCCACTTCTTCAAGCTGTTCCGCGAACAGATCGGCCTGCCACCGACCATCTATGTGAACGCGCTGCGCATGGAACGGGCGATCGAGCGGCTGGCGCTCGGCAAGGAGACCGTCGCCGATATCGGCCTCGACCTCGGCTTCTCGACGCCTGCCAGCTTCTCCCGTTTCTTCATCGCCAACGGCGTCGTGCCGCCGAGCACCTATCGGCGCAGTGTCCTGACCCATGCGCAATGACCCCGGTGATGGCCGCGAAAGAAAAGACCCTCGGTAAAGCCGACTGTCGCAGGTCGGCCTAGCCTTCGTCGGGCTGGCGGCGACGGTGCCGCGGGCTTTCATGTGTCGACGGTGTGATGGAAAAGTTCGCCAAGAACCATCCTCTCTGGACTCTGGTGATCGCGCTTCTGGTGGTGGCCTTCCTGTGGCTCGTCCTCGCGCCATGGCCTGCGGAGCTCGAGGCGGCGGTCGGACGCAAGCGGGTCTTTCTGAACGCCCTGCTCGGCGGTGTGACGCTCGGTGCGCTCTATTTCCTCGTCGCCTCGGGGTTCACGCTGATCTTCGGGCTCATGCGGACCGTCAACCTCGCCCATGGCTCGCTGTTCCTGCTCGGCGGCTACATCGGCTACGAGGTCGCCACCTATTCGGGGTCCTGGCTCCTCGCCTTTCCCGTCGTCTTCGTCGTCGTCGGTCTCGTCGGCCTCATGATGCAGCGCTTCATCTTCTCCCATATGGAAGGCGAGGAACTGCGCCAGACGCTGGTCAGCATCGGCCTGTCGATCGTGCTGGCGGATCTGATGCTCTGGTACTGGGGCGGCCAATCCTACACGACGCTCGCGCCGGCCCTGCTGCGCGGCCCGCTCGAACTGCCCATCATCTCGTCGATCAATCCGACCAGCGGCGAAGCCATCTACATCCGCTATCCCGCGGTGCGCGTCTGGATCCTCGTCGCCGCGATCGTCATCGGCCTGGCCATGTGGCTGGTGCTGAACCGCACCTCGCTCGGCATGGTGATCCGTGCCGGCGTCGACGATCGCGAGATGCTCGCCGCCTCCGGTGTGCGCATCCAGCTGGTCTTTCTCGCGGTCTTCGTCTTCGGCGCCGGCCTGGCCGGGATGGCCGGGATCATCGGAGGCACATTCCAGTCCCTGTCGCCGGGTGAGGACACGCGGTTTCTCCTCGCCAGTCTGGTCGTGGTGATCGTCGGCGGCATGGGCTCGATCGTCGGCGCCGCCATCGGCGCGATCATCATCGGCGTCACCGAACAGATGGGTCTGGTCTATGCGCCGACCTATTCGGTGGTCTTCACCTTCCTGATCATGGCGGCGGTCCTGGCTTTCCGGCCACAGGGCCTTCTGGGCGCGGGGCGGTGAGCGATGTCGCTGGCTGATCAGGCCGGGCCCCGGGCAAGCGCGGGCATCACCAAAACCGCCGGGCCGACATCATGGATCGAGCGGATACCGCCGGCCTGGTGGGCCGCCGCCCTGGTTCTCCTCGCGATGCCTCTCGTGGCCAACAATTTCTGGCTGTTCCAGGTGATGGGCTGGACCTTCATCCTCGGCATGATCGCGGTCAGCCTGACCTTCCTCGCCGGCTATGGCGGCATGGTCAGCCTGCTGCAGATGAGCATTGCCGGCCTCGCCGGCTACATGGTGGCCATCCTCGGTCCGTCGGGAACGACGTCGATCAGCCTCGGCCTGTCCTGGTGGATCGTGCTGCCGGCGGCCTTCCTGATCGCGGCGATCTTCGCCACCCTGTCGGGTGCACTCGCGGTCAGGACCGAGGGCATCTACACGATCATGATCACCCTGGCGATCGCCGCGGCGTTCTTCTATTTCACCCGCCAGAACTACACGATCTTCAACGGCTATTCAGGCTTCAACCTGGTTCTGCCGCCCCGGCTTTTCGGCGTCGACTGGCGCGATCCCACGGCATTCTACTATCTGTGCCTGGGGTGTGCCGCGCTGTGCTACGGCACCGTCGTCTATGTCTCCCGCTCGCCCTTCGGCCTCGCGCTGCAGGGCGTGCGCGACAATCCCCGGCGCATGGCGGCCCTCGGATTCAACGTCACCGCCCACCGTGTCGCCGCCCATGCCTTCGCCAGCATCTTCGCCTCCATGGGCGGGATCCTGCTGGTCTGGCAGAATGCCCAGATCGCACCCGGAACGATCGGCATATCCTCCGCCATCGACGTGCTGGTCGTGGCGGTCGTCGGCGGCATGCGTCGCCCGCTCGGCGCCTTCGTCGGCGCCTTCATCTACGTCATGCTCCAGACCTTCTCGCCCGACATCCTCGGCGCCTTCGGCTTCTCGGCCGAGCGCTTCAAGCTGATCATCGGCATCGGCTTCCTGGCCGTGGTGCTGTTCTCGCCCGACGGCGTGCTCGGCCTCTGGGACCGCTGGCGCGCCCGGACCGGCCGACGGGTCGATCCCCTGACGGGGCAGCCGCGATGAGCCTCTCCACCGTCAACGAGCGCCCGGGGCAGATGAACGCGGGCAATGCGCTTGAACTGCGCGGCATCACCAAGATGTTCGGCGCTCTCGCCGCCATCGCCGATGTGACCATTTCGGTGCGTCCGGGCGAGCGGCGTGCGGTGCTCGGCTCCAACGGTGCGGGCAAGACCACCCTGTTCAACTGCATCACCGGCGATTTCCCGGTGACCTCCGGCATCATCCGCTTCTTCGGCGAGGACGTGACGGCCTTCCCGCCCTATGAGCGCATCCGCCGCGGCCTGCGCCGCACCTACCAGATCTCCTCGCTCTTTGCCGGCCTCAGTGTCCTCGACAATGTCTACCTGGCCTGCCGCGGCGTCTCGCGGAACCGCTATTCGCTCCTGCGGCCGCGCAGCGACGATGCCCTCGTCCATGCCGCCGAGATGCTGGTGGAGGCTGTTCACCTCACGGCGGTGAAGGACCGCCTGGTCGGCGAGCTCGCCTATGGCCAGCAGCGGCAGCTCGAGATCGCCCTGGCGATGTCGGGCGCTCCCCGCTTCATCCTGTTCGACGAGCCGGCGGCCGGCCTGTCGCCGACCGAGCGCCGCGATCTGGTCACCATCCTGACCTCCCTGCCAGCCCATATCGGCTACATCGTCATCGAGCACGACATGGACGTGGCGCTGCGCGTCGTCGAGAGCGTGACGATGATGCACAACGGACGGGTCTTCAAGGAGGGCAAGCCGAGCGAGATCGAGGACGATCCGGAGGTCCAGGAACTCTATCTGGGAGGCGGGCATGGCTGAGCGCTTCCCCGTCCCTGCGAAGGCCGGAACTCCGGTCCTGCAGTTGCAGGGCGTCAATGTTTTCTACGGCCGCAGCCATGCCGTTCAGGGCGTCGACCTGACGCTTCAGTCGGGCGTGCTCTCCGTGGTCGGCCGCAACGGCATGGGCAAGACCACCATGTGCAAGGCCATCATGGGCCTTGTGCCGATGTCATCGGGCTCGATCCGGTTCATGGGCGAGGAGATTGGCGGCCTGGCGCCGGCCGATATCGCCAGGCTCGGCGTCGGCTACGTGCCGCAGGGCCGCCGGCTGTGGCGCTCGCTGACCGTGCACGAGCACCTGCGGCTGATGTCCAAGCCGAAGGGGCGATGGACGCCGGAGCGAATCTACGAGGTGTTCCCGCGGCTGGCGGAGCGGCGCAACAACGGCGGCGCGCAGCTGTCCGGCGGCGAGCAGCAGATGCTGGCCATCAGCCGCGCACTGCTGATGAACCCGCGCCTCCTGATCATGGACGAGCCGACGGAGGGGCTGGCCCCCGTCATCGTCGCCCATGTCGAGGAGACGCTGGTCCGTCTCGCCGCCGACGGCGACGTGTCCATCCTCGTCATCGAGCAGAACATCGGTGTCGCCACCCAGATGTCCGACCCGGTGGCGATCATGGTCAACGGGCGGATCAACCGCGTCATCGCATCGGCGACGCTGGCAGCGGACCGCGACCTGCAGCAGCGTCTGCTTGGCGTCGGCCGACACGGCCATGACGATACCGACGCAGGAGGTCAGGAGGCGGGGCCGGGCGTGCCGCAGGGTGCTGTGCCGGCGCCGGTCGGCCAGGGGCCGATCCGGATCTACATGGCCAATCCCGTCACCCCGACACGCTGGTCGAAGGATGTGCCGGCAGCCCAGATCGAAGCCTCGGCCCGCACAGTCTCGCGCCCGACGCTCGCCACCATCGACGGCCGCGTGATCGGCGACACTTCTGCCCTGGCCGCCCGTGGACCGAGCGAGCCCCATGTCATCATCGCCGGGACGCTCGACACCAAGGGCGAGGAGATGCGGTTCGTCCGCGACATCATCAAGGCGGCGGGGCTGCGCACCCGGCTGGTCGACGTCTCGACCCAGGGACGCAATCACGGGGCCGACGTATCGGCGCAGGAGGTGGCGCTCGCATCCCCGCGCGCACTCCCCGGCCTCGCTTCCGGCGATCGCGGCGCCGCGGTCGCGGCGATGACGGAGGCTTTCGCGACCTGGACCGCCGGGCAGCAGGACGTGCTCGGCCTGATCTCGGCGGGCGGCTCGGGCGGCACGGCGATCGCGACCGCCGCCATGCAGATGCTGCCGATCGGTGTGCCCAAGATCATGGTCTCGACCATGGCCGCCGGCAATGTCGCGCACTATGTCGGCTCCACCGACATCACGATGATGCATTCGGTCACCGACGTTCAGGGGCTGAACCGCATCTCGCGCGCCGTCCTCGGCAACGCGGCGCATGCCATGGCCGCCATGGCCAAGGCCCATCTGGCGAGCCCCCGGCCGGATCCGCTGCGCGACCGGCCCCTCGTCGGCCTGACGATGTTCGGGGTGACGACGCCCTGCGTCCAGCAGGTCGCCAAGCTCATCGGCGCCGAATGGGAACCGCTCGTGTTCCATGCCACCGGCGTCGGCGGGCGCTCGATGGAAAAGCTGGTGGACTCACGGCTGCTACAGGGCGTCATCGACGTCTCGACGACCGAGGTCTGCGACATGCTGATGGGCGGCATCCTGCCGGCGACCGAAGACCGTTTCGGCGCGATCATCCGCACCAGGCTTCCCTATGTCGGCTCGGTCGGCGCCCTCGACATGGTCAATTTCGCCGCGCCGGACACGGTCCCGCAGCACTATCGCGGCCGAAATCTCTATCCCCACAATCCACAGGTCACGCTGATGCGGACCACCGTCGACGAAAATCTCCGCATCGGGCGCTGGATCGGCGAAAAGCTGAACCTCATGGAGGGGCCGGTGCGGTTCCTCATTCCCGAAGGCGGGGTCTCGTCTCTCGATGCGCCGGGCAAGCCGTTCTTCGATCCGGAAGCCGATGCCGCTCTCTTCAAGGCCCTCGCCGAGACCGTCCGCATCACGACGAACCGGCAGCTGATCCGGCTGCCGCATCACATCAACGATCCCGCCTTCGCCCAGGCCCTGGTCCGTGAGTTCCTCGCGCTGCACCAGGGCCGCCGCGGCGCCGCGCGCAGAAGGACCTGACCCATGCCGCGTTTCTCCAGGTCCGAACTCCTCGACCGCTACCGGGCCATGGTCGCCCGTGGCGAGCCGATCGTCGGCGGCGGCGCCGGAACCGGCCTGTCAGCCAAATGCGAAGAGGCCGGCGGCATCGACCTGATCGTTATCTACAATTCCGGCCGTTTCCGCATGGCCGGCCGCGGGTCGCTGTCGGGGCTGATGCCCTATGGCGACGCCAACCAGATCGTCATGGAGATGGCGGGCGAGGTCCTGCCGGTGGTGACGAAGACGCCGGTCATCGCCGGCGTCTGCGCCACCGACCCGTTCCGCCAGATGGACGTGTTCCTCGACGAGGTGAAGCGCATCGGCTTTGCCGGCGTGCAGAACTTCCCCACCGTCGGACTGATCGATGGCGTCTTCCGGGCCAATCTCGAAGAGACGGGCATGGGCTACGGCCTCGAGGTCGACATGATCGCCCTCGCCAACGCCAAGGACATGCTGACGACGCCTTACGTCTTTTCGCAGGACGATGCCCGGCGGATGGCGGGCGCCGGCGCCGACATCATCGTCTGCCATCTCGGCCTGACGACCGGCGGTTCGATCGGCGCGGAAACCGCGCTGAAGCTGAAGGACTGCCCCGCCATCGTCGACGCCTGGGCGGCCGCGGCCCTGGAGGTGAAGCCGGACGCCGTCATCCTAGTCCACGGCGGCCCTGTCGCCACGCCCGCCGATGCCGAGTTCATTCTCAGGAACACGCGTCACTGCCACGGCTTCTACGGAGCCTCCTCGATGGAGCGCCTCCCGGTCGAGGTGGCGATCCGCGATCAAACCCGCGCCTTCAAGGCCATCAGCCGCTGACACGGCCCACCCAACACGACGAGACCAGCACAGAAACGTCGGGAGGAACATGACATGACCGGACAGCTCATCGGAGCCCTGATCCTCTGGCTGATCGTCGCCGTGATCGCCATTGCGATCATCGTCTATCTCGTCAACTGGCTCTACCGGCGATCGTCGAAGGAAGTGTCGTTCGTCCGCACCGGCCTCTCCGGCGAGAAGGTGGTGATCAACGGCGGCGCCTTCGTCCTGCCGATCATCCACGACGTCACCCCGGTCAACATGAACGTCCTGCAGATGGCGGTGACGCGCAGCAAGGACACCGCCCTGATCACCCGCGACCGGATGCGGGTCGACATCGACGCCGAGTTCTATGTGCGGGTCAGGCCGGACAAGCCCTCGGTGGCCATCGCCGCCGCCACGCTCGGCCGGCGCACGCTGCAGCCAGACCAGCTGAACACCCTGCTGTCGGGCAAGTTCATCTCGTCGCTGCGAACCGTCGCCGCGGCGATGTCGATGGAGGAGATGCACGAGCAGCGCGGCGTCTATGTCCAGCGCGTAAAGGAGGCCGCGGCCGAGGCCCTCAACCAGAACGGCCTCGTCCTGGAATCGGTGGCAATCACCGACCTCGACCAGACAGACCTCCAGTACTTCAACCCGTCCAACCGCTTCGACGCCGAGGGTCTGACCCGCATCATCGAGGAGATCGAGGAAAAGCGGAAACTCCGCAACGACATCGAACAGGAGTCGATGATCAAGATCCGCTCCCGCAATCTGGAGGCCGAGCGCCAGGCGCTCGACATCGAGCGGGAAAGCGAATCGGCACGGCTCGAACAGCAGCGGGAGATCGAAATCAGGCGTGCTGTGCAGCGGACCGAGATCGCCCGTGAGCGCGCCGCCCGCGACACCGAGGCGGAACAGGCCCAGATCGTCTCCCGTGAGGAGATCGAGAAGGCCAAGATCGCCAATGAGCGGGCGATCAGCGAGGCGCGCATCGCCTCCGACCGCGACATTCGCCAGCAGGAAATCGCCAGGACCAAAGCCGTCGAGGGAGCCGAGATCGCCGCTCGCGAGGAGATCGAGACCGCCAGGATCGCCAATGATCAGGCTATCCAGGCCGCCCGCATCGCGTCGGACCGCGAAATCCGCCACCAGGAAATCGAGCGCACCAAATCGCTGGAGCAGGCCGAGATCGGCGCGAGGGAGGCGGTCGAGCGCTCGAAGATCGCGCAGGAGGCGCAGGTGAGCGCCGACCGCATCGATCGCGAGAAGGAGATCAAGAACCTCGAGATCGCACGCAACAAGGCGCTCGACGAGGCTGAGATCGCAGCCCGCGAAGCGGTGGAGAAGGCCCGGATCGCCCAGGACATCGCGCTCACCGCCGATCGCATCGCCTCCGACGAGGGCAGGCGCAAGCTGGAGATCGCTCGCAACCGCACGATCGAGGAAGCCGAGATCGCGGCGCGCGAGGCGATCGAGGCCATCCGGATCGCTCAGGAGAAGGCGACCGCGGCCGAACGTATCGCCTCCGCACTCGCCACCCGGCAACTGGAGATCAACAGCACCGAACAGCTCGAGGCGGCGGAGATCAAGCGCCGCGACGCGGTCGAGCGGCAGCGCATCGCAGCGGAGCTCAAGATCGAGGAGGACCGGATCTCCTCGTCGCAGACCCGCGAAGTGCTGCAAATCGAACAGAAGAAGGCGGTGGAGGTGGCCGAAGAGGACCGCGCCATCGTCATGGCCGCCAAGCGCGCCGAGCGCACGGGTGCCGACAAGACACTTCGGCAGACCGAGATCATCGCCAAGCAGGAGGTCGAGAAGGCTGATGTCGCGCGCGAGCAGGCGCTGGAAGCGGCACGGCTGGAACGGCGCCGGGCCATCGAGCAACTCGAGGTCGCCCGCGCCCAAGCGCTGCAGGAATCGCAGATTGCCTCCAACGAAGAGGTGGAGCGCGCCCGTATCGCCTCCGACCGTGGTCTGGACGAGGCCCGTGTCGGTCGCCAGCGCGACCTGCGCAAGCTCGAGATCCAGCGCGAGCGCGACGTGGAAGACGCCGCCATGGACAAGGCGATCACCCTCTACGCCAAGTCTCTCGAGGAGAGCGCGGCGGCCGTGAAGGCCGAGATGGCCAGAGCCAAGGCCGTCGAGGCGGCCGAACTCGTCCAGACGGTGAAGGAGAGCGAGACTGCCAAGCGCCGCAAGACCGTCGAGGTGATCAACGCCGAGAGGGCCGCCGAGGAGGTGCGCATCGCCGCCGAGGCCGACAAACTGCGCAAGGCCGTCGACGCCGAGGCCCAGAAGCTCCTCTACGAGGCGGAGAACGTGCTCACCGACGGCGCCCGTTACGGGCTGTTCCGTCGCCGTCTGCTCGACCGGATCGAGGGCATCGTGCGCGAAAGCGTCAAGCCCATGGAGAAGATCGAGGGCATCCGCATCCTCCATGTCGACGGCCTGCAGGGCACTGGCAGTGGCGGGGGAGGATCGTCGCGCACGCCGACCGACGAGGTGATCGATTCGGCCCTGCGCTACCGCGTCCAGGCGCCGCTGATCGACCAGGTGCTCAAGGAGATCGGCATCGAGGGCGGCAGCCTCGCCAAGATGGGCGGGCTCATGCGCGAGGCGTCCGACATGCAGCGGGTGGCCAAGGATGCCCAGCCGCCCAAGCCCAAAGATGACGGCGAGAAGAAGTAAGGCAGACGATCATGGCCCGCGTCTATGTCTCCAGTGTCGTCAATGCCCCCGCAGCCCGGGTCTGGGCCCGGGTGCGCGACTTCAACGGTCTGCCCAACTGGGTCCCCGCCGTGGCGGAGAGCCGGATCGAGAACGGCGAGCCCGCCGACAAGGTGGGCTGTGTCAGGGCCTTCTCGCTGCGCAACGGCGACAAGCTGCGCGAGAAGCTTTTGGGCCTGTCCGACTTCGACATGTTCTGCACCTATTCGATCCTCGACAGCCCCATGCCGCTGACGGAATACGTGGCGACGCTGCGGCTGACCCCGATCACCGATCAGGATCGCACCTTCGTCGAATGGTCCGCCGAGTTCGACTGCGCGCCGGAGCGGGAGCAGGACCTCGTCTCGAACATCGGCACCAACGTGTTCCAGGCGGGGTTCGACTCGCTCAAGCGCGCGTTCGGAGGGTGATGTGCCCAAGGTCGTCCGCAGCACCATCATCAACGCGCCGGTCGACGCCCTCTGGGCTGTCCTGCGCGACTTCAACGGCCACGACCAGTATCACCCGATCGTCGCCGCCAGCGCGATCGAGCGTGGTCATGCCTCGGACCGGATCGGCTGCGTCCGCAGGTTCACCCTGCAGGACGGCAGCGAGCTGCGCGAACAGCTGCTGTCACTGTCGGACCTGGAAATGACCTGCAGCTACTGCCTTCTCGACACGCCGATCCCACTGTTCAACTACGTCGCCCATATCCGGCTGCTCCCGGTGACCGACGGCAACCGCAGCTTCTGGCACTGGGAAAGCCGCTTCACCACGCCCCCGGGCCGCGAGGCGGAACTGGCGGAGACGGTCGGCAACGACGTCTACTCCGCCGGGATGGAGGCTGTCCGCCAACTCCCCGAACTCCAAGGTGGAGCGCCCTGACCATGCCCTTCGAGTTCCGCACCGCATCGACGCTTTCGGACGCTGCAGGCCTCATCGCGGGCGACCGCAGCGCGCGGCTCCTGTCGGGCGGAACGCTGATCATGCGCGACATCAACGAGGGGCGGCTCACCGACGGGCTGATCCTGCGCATCGTCGATCCGGCCTACCGCCAGATCTCACTGTCGGGCCGGGTCGAACTCGGTGCCGGCGTCACCATGGCCGCGATCCTGAAGCGCCGCGAGCTCGCCTACCTGCATGCTCCGGCGCAGGCCATCGGCGGACCGGCCGTGCGCAACATGGCCAGTATCGGCGGCAACCTCTTCGCCGAGACTCCCTATGGCGACTTCACGGTCGCGTTGCTGGCCCTCGATGCGCAGGTCATGGTCATGCAGGGCCTTGGTGCCCCGCGCGCCGTTCCCCTGGAGGAGTTCCTCGCCGGCCGCTCGCGTGGCGGCCAGGGGCTCGTGACGGCGGTCCAGTTCGCCCCGCCCCAGAATGCCGCCGACTTCCGTTTCCGCAAGGTGAGCCGGGTCAAGCCCAAGGGCCTCGCCGTCCTGACGATTGCGGCGCACCTGCCCATGTCGGGCGGCCGGGTGAGCGGCGCGCGGGTCGCATTCGGCGCCATGGCGCCGGTGCCGATGCGCGCGAAGGCGGTGGAGCGCGTGCTGGAGGGCAAGGCGCTCGATGCCGCCGCCATCACCGCCGCCCGGGCCGCGGCAGCGGAGGGCATTCGGCCTGTCACTGATGCCATCGCCAGCGAATGGTACCGGCGCGAGGTCCTGCCGGTGCATTTGGCCCGGCTCCTGTCGGGCCAGGACTGAGGAGGCACCCATGGCCAAGATTCCCGTCCAGTTCCGTCTCAACGGCTCTGACCGCGCCGCCTTCGTCGGCCCCTCCGATAATCTCCTGACGCTGCTTCGCCGCGGCCTCAACGATTTCGGCCCCAAATACGGCTGCGGCCAGGGAACCTGCGGCACCTGCACCGTGCTGGTCGACGGCGACTTGCAGCTGTCCTGCCTGACACTGGCCGCCACCTGCGAGGGCAAGCATGTCGAGACCGTCTCCGGCATGGCCGAGGGCCCCGTCCTGCATCCGCTCCAACAAGCCTTCATGGACCATTTCGCGGCCCAGTGCGGCTTCTGCACGCCGGGGATGCTGACGGCGGCCAAAGCCCTTCTCACGGCGAACCCGAACCCGACCCGTGCGGAGGTGATCGACGGCATCTCCGGCAACATCTGCCGCTGCACCGGCTACGACGCCATTATCGAGGCCATCCTGGCCGCCGCCCGCGGCGGCCAGGCGACGCGCGCATATTGACGGAGGCGACGATGCTGGAATTCCGCAAGGATCTGTTCGCCGCCGAGCGCGACGACAATCTCAACATTGTCGGCAAGGGCGCCCAGCGCCAGGACATGCCCGGCCACGTCACCGGCCGCTCGCCCTTCTTCGACGATCACGCCTTCGAGGGGCTGCTCCATCTGAAGGTGGTGCGCAGCCCCCATCACCACGCCCGCATCCGCTCCATCGACACCACCGCCGCCGAGCGGGCGCCGGGCGTAAAGCGCATCCTGCGCGGCGCCGACGTGCCGCTGAACAAGAACACCCTCCTGAGCCTGATCAATTTCGGCAAGGACGACGAGCCGACGCTGGCCGTCGGCAAGGTCTCCTACAAGGGCGAACCGGTGGTGGCGATCATCGCCGAATCCGAGCAGCAGGCGATGGCCGCGCGGGCGCTCGTGCGCGTCGACTACGAGGTGTTGACTCATGTCTTCGACGTCGAGGAGGCGCTGAAGCCCGGCGCGCCCGTCGTCAACGAGACCTATCCGAACAATTACTTCGAGTATCACGACCGCTACGATCATTCGAAGCTGCGTTTCGGCGACGTCGAGAAGGCCTTCGCCGGTGCCGAGTTCATCGTCGACGACCGCTATCAGATGTCGCCCATCGAACACGCGCCGACCGAGACCAACGGCTCGATCGCAGCGCCCGAGCAGAACGACCGCTTCGTCGTGCATTCCTGCGCGCAGGGCCTGTTCTTCTCGCTGGGCACGGCGGCCAAGATCCTCAAGCTGGAGTCCAACCGCCTGCATTTCGTCGGAGGCACGGTCGGCGGCGGCTTCGGCGGCAAGGTCGATTCCCTCACCGAACCCCTGTCGATCCTCGGCGCCATGATGACCGGCCAGCCGGTCCGTTATGTCCTCGATCGCGAGGAGGAGATGCTCTACGGCTCGCCGCGCGGTGCCGAGCGCATCTACATCAAGGACGGCATCATGCGCGACGGCCGCATCGTCGCCCGCCGCATCCGCAGCTATTTCGACGCCGGCGCCTATACGCGGCTGTCGAGCTACGCCGCGATCAAATGCACCGCGCATCTGCCGGGGCCCTACACGATCCCCAATGTCAGCGCCGACATCTATGTCGCCTACACCAACCGCTGCCCCTCGACCGCCATGCGCGGTTTCGGAATCACCGCGGTCGATTTCGCGCTCGAGGTCCACATGGACAAGGGCGCCGAAGCCTGCGGCATGGACCCGATGGAATTCCGCATCCTCAACGCCTACCGCGACGGCGACATGAAGGCGCATCGGCGCGTGGCCTCCAACACGGCGCTGATCGAATGCGTGCAGGTCGTGGCGGAAAAGGCGGGATGGCCGCTGTCCGACGAGGCGCGACGCCAGTCCTCCCTGACCGGTGGCGGCGGCGCCCGCGCGCTGATCCCGGCGACGCCCATCGACGATAACGGCCGCATCAACCGGCCGGAGACCCGGACCGGGCAACCGACCGAGACATTGCCGGCGGGAACCCTTCGCATTCCCATGACCAAGCAGCCCATCATGGAAGGCTCCACCGACAGCCGTCCGGTGCCGGCCGCCGTGCCGCAATACGAGCCGTATCGGCCAGCGCCCACAGCCGCGCAGCCCGCCGCGCGACAAGCGCCACCCGCCGC
>NZ_JAUYFA010000020.1 GCF_030691135.1 Phreatobacter sp. | reverse complement strand
CCGGCTCTTCACCTCTCCCCGGCGGGGAGAGGTCGGCCGCAGGCCGGGTGAGGGGGCAGCACCTTTCCGGGAAACCACTCTCCCCCTCACCCGCCTCGCTGCGCTCGTCGACCTCTCCCCGCCGGGGAGAGGTGAAGCGGTGCCTGCCCCGCCGGGGAGAGGTGAGGCGGCACCCTGCACCCAGGCCTGGCCCTCATGCCGCCCGGCGCGTCGCCCTGGCCCGTGCCACAGGGGCCGGCTTGTGGTCGCCGAGCTCCTCGATGATCGGGCAGGCGCTGCGCCGGCCCTTTTCGCAGGAGCCGACCAGCGCCGTGAGGATGGTGATCATCTCCTGCAGCTTGCGGGCCTGGTCCTCCATTTCGGCGAGGTGCTCCCTGGCGATGGCGCGCACGTCGTCGTTGGAGCGGTCGGTATCGGTCCAGAGCGCCAGCAGCGAGCGGATCTGCGGGATGGAGAAGCCGAGATCGCGGGCCCGCCGGACGAAGCTCAGGCGGTGAACGTCCTCGGTTCCATAGTCGCGATAGCCGCTGTCGCGGCGGCCGGCGGCCGGCAGCAGGGCGATGGATTCGTAGTAGCGGATCATCTTGGCGGAGACGCCGGAAGCGGCGGAAGCCTGGCCGATGTTCATCGGAATGTCCTTTGCTGGCCGGCAGCGGGGGGCGTGCGTCCCTGGTGCCGCGAAGGACGCAGGGATCAATGCAGTCGCCAGCGGGTTGAACCGGGACAGGCAGGCGGCGCTTGACCCTCCCATGATGGGAAGGATTACACCACGCCGCAAGTGCCACAGGAGACCCGTCATGACGGCTCAGGACAACAAGGCGTCGGGCGGCTGCTGCGGCGGACGCGATCACGCCCAGGCGGCCCATAACCATGACCATGCCGAGGCCCGTCCCGCCGCACCGACCGACGGCAAGGTGATCGACCCGGTCTGCGGCATGACGGTCGACATCGCCACCACGCCGCACAAGACGGCGCTCCACGGCGTCGAGCACTTCTTCTGCTCGGCCGGCTGCGTGACCAAGTTCCGCGCCGACCCCAAGCGCTATCTCGATCCGGCCAGCGCTCCGCCGCCGGAGCCCGTGCCGGAAGGCACGATGTTCACCTGTCCGATGCACCTGGAGATCCAGCAGATCGGCCCCGGCACCTGCCCGATCTGCGGCATGGCGCTGGAGCCGATGATGGTGACGGCCGAAGCCGGCCCCAATGAAGAGCTGATCGACATGACCCGGCGCTTCTGGGCCGGCCTCGCGCTCGCCCTGCCGGTCTTCGTGCTGGAGATGGGCGGCCATCTCTTCGGCTGGGCGCCGCTGCCGGCGGGCTGGTCGAGCTGGGTACAGCTCGTCCTCGCCACCCCTGTCGTGCTCTGGGCCGGCTGGCCCTTCTTCGTCCGCGGCTGGCAGTCGGTGGTCACCGGCCACCTCAACATGTTCACCCTGATCGCCATCGGCACCGGCGTCGCCTGGACCTATTCGGTGGTGGCGACGCTCAGCCCCGGCCTCTTCCCGCCCGCCTTCCGCGGCCATCACGGCGAGGTCGCGGTCTATTTCGAGGCGGCGGCGGTGATCACCGTCCTCGTCCTGCTCGGCCAGGTGCTGGAACTGCGGGCCCGCGACGCTACCTCCGGCGCCATCCGCGCCCTGCTCGACCTCGCCCCGAAGACCGCCCGGCGCATCAGTGCCGATGGCAGCGAGGCCGAGGTGCCGCTGGACGAGGTTGAGGTGGGTGACCGCCTCAGGGTCCGTCCTGGCGAGAAGGTGCCGGTGGACGGCAAGGTGATCGAGGGCCGCTCGGCGGTGGACGAGAGCATGGTGACCGGCGAGAGCATGCCCGTCACCAAGGAGCCCGGCGACCGCGCCATCGGTGGCACGCTCAACCGCTCCGGCGGCCTCGTGATCGCCGCCGAGAAGGTCGGCCGCGACACGATGCTGGCGCAGATCGTCCAGATGGTCGCCCATGCCCAGCGGTCGCGGGCCCCCATCCAGCGCCTCGCCGACAGGGTTGCCGGCTGGTTCGTGCCGGTGGTCATGGCCATCGCCGTCGCGGCCTTCGCCGCCTGGGCGCTGTTCGGCCCGCCGCCGCAGCTCGCCTTCGCCCTGGTCGCCGCCGTCTCGGTGCTGATCATCGCCTGCCCCTGCGCCCTCGGCCTCGCCACGCCCATGTCGATCATGGTCGGCGTCGGCCGCGGCGCCGAGGCCGGCGTGCTGATCCGCGACGCCGCGGCGCTGGAGCGGATGGAGGCGGTGGACACGCTGATCATCGACAAGACCGGCACGCTGACCGAGGGCCGGCCGGCGGTGACCGCCGTGGTTGCGGCGGAAGGCTTCGCCGAGGACGAGGTGCTGCGCCTCGCTGCCGCCGTCGAGAAGCCCTCCGAGCACCCGCTGGCAGAGGCCATCGTCCGGGAGGCGGAGGCGCGCGGCCTCGCCGTGCCGCGGGTTCTGGGCTTCGACTCCCCCGCCGGCAAGGGCGCCTATGGCATGGTGGAGAGGAAACGCGTCACCCTCGGCTCCGCCGCCTTCCTCGCCGATCTCGCCGTCGATGTCTCGGCCCTGGCGCCGCTCGCCGACGAGCTGCGCCGTGACGGCGCCACCGTCATCTTCGCCGCCGTCAACGGCAAGCTGGCGGGGATCATGGCCATCGCCGATCCGGTGAAGGCGACGACGCCCGCCGCCCTCAAGGCGCTGGCGGCGGAGGGCATCCGCATCGTCATGCTGACCGGCGACAACCGCGTCACTGCCGAGGCTGTGGCCCGCCAGCTCGGTATCGCCGCGGTGGAGGCCGACGTCCTGCCCGACGGCAAGGCGGCGGTCGTCGCCCGCTACCGGGCCGAGGGCCGTGTCGTCGCCATGGCCGGCGACGGCGTCAACGACGCCCCGGCTCTGGCCGCCGCCGATGTCGGCATCGCCATGGGGACCGGCACCGATGTCGCCATGGAGAGCGCCGGCATCACCCTGGTGAAGGGCGATCTCCTCGGCCTCGTCCGGGCCCGGCGGCTCTCCGAGGCGACCATGGGCAATATCCGCCAGAACCTCGTCTTCGCCTTCGCCTACAATGCCCTTGGCGTGCCGGTGGCGGCGGGCCTGCTCTATCCGGCCTTCGGCCTGCTGCTCTCGCCGATGATCGCCGCCGCCGCCATGTCGCTGTCCTCGGTCAGCGTCATCGGCAATGCGCTGCGGCTCAGGGCGGTGAAGCTGGAAGGGTAGGGGGCCGCCCCATCACGCCGCCGTGACGGAACCGTCGCCGCCGTCCGCCGTTGTTCCCTCGTCAATTCGATCCACCGAGGAGAATTCTGATGGGTAGCACCGGCGACAAGATCAAGGGCATGGCCAACGAGGCCTCCGGCAACGTCAAGCAGGGCGTCGGCAAGGCCCTCGACAACCAGGAAATGCAGGCCAAGGGCAAGCTCCAGGAGCTGAAGGGCGAAGCCCAGCAGGCCAAGGGCGAGGCCAAGGACGCCGTCAAGGCGATCATCGACAAGGCCTGAGTTTCGCGGAAAATAAAACTAACACTGAGAAAATAAGCCTTGACAGCGATGCGCTGGTCGGCTAGTTTCTGGTCATGTTCGAAAACTGCGCCCGGCGGGGGGAAACCCCGGCCGGGCGTCGTCGTTTCCGCCCCGCTAACCCGGCCTGCCGATGGAGGCCTTCTTGCCGCCCCAAGCCCCTCTTTCGAGCCCGGAGACGGCCGCCGCGGCCGCGCCCGCCGCCGGTCGCGCCGCACCGGCGCAGCAGACCGCCGCGCCCTCCCGTCGGCCCGTCGCCCAAATCGTCGTCCAAGCTGCCGCATCTTCGGTCCCCGCCGGCCCCGATCATCAGTCCCATGCCGGCAAGCCCTGTCCGGGCCTTGCCGAATGCCCGGAGCGGCCACGCCTGGTGCGCCGCCTCTTTGCCGCCGCCGAGCGCGAGATCGAAGCCGTCGAGGCGAGCCTCGGCGGCCCCTCCGCCACGGCCGCCCGCCGCCTCGGCGCGCTGGCCGCGACCCTCGACCGTCTGGCGACCCTCGACCGCAAGGCCCTTGCCGGCCGCGACCCTGCCGGAGATGCCGATGCCCCCGCTGTCACCGCGCCTGTGGACGCCGACGCCTGGGCTGAGGCGCTTGCGGCGGAACTTGCTCCGGGCAAGCCCGGACAGGATCGCGGCCCTCGAGCCTGAGAAGATCGCCCGGCTCCGCGCCTTCTGGCCGGCTTTTGCCCGTCCCGAACAGATGCCGCCGCCCGCCCGCTGGCGCGTCTGGGCCTTCATCGGCGGCCGCGGTGCCGGCAAGACCCGCGCCGGGGCCGAATGGGTCCATGGCATCGTCCATGGCCGCGACGGCTTCGGCCCGAAAGCCGGCCGCATCGCCCTGATCGGCGAGACCATCGACCAGGTCCGCGAGGTCATGGTCGAGGGGGTCTCGGGGCTGAGGGCCTGCGGCTTTCCGGCCGAGCGCCCGCGCTTCGAGCCCTCGCGCCGCCGCCTCGTCTGGCCCAACGGCGCTATCGCCCACGGCTTCTCCTCGGAGGACCCGGAGGCTCTGCGCGGGCCGCAATTCGACGCCGCCTGGGCCGACGAGACCGGCAAATGGGTGCAGGCCGAGGCGACCTGGGACATGCTGAGCTTCGCACTGCGCCTCGGCGAACGGCCGCGCATCATGGTCACCACCACACCGCGGGCGACGCCGCTCATGCGCCGCCTGCTGGCGGATGGCGAGACGGTCGTCACCCGCTCGGCCACCGCGGCCAATGCCGCCAACCTCGCGCCGGGCATCGTCAGGGCGCTGGTGGCGCGCTATGGCGGCACGCGGCTCGGCCGGCAGGAACTCGACGGCGAGCTGATCGACGACCGCGAGGGCGCGCTCTTTTCCCGCGCCGCCATCGAGGCGCAGCGGGTGGGCGCGGCACCGGCGCTGAAGCGCATCGCGGTCGCTGTCGATCCGCCGGCTTCGCACCGCAAGGGGGCGGATGCCTGCGGCATCGTCGCCTGCGGCACGGACGCCGAGGGCACGGTCTTCGTGCTGGCCGATGCCAGCGCCGAGGGGCTCAAACCCCATGAATGGGCGGGGAGGGCGGCGGTGCTGTTCCGCCGCCTCGAGGCCGACGCCCTCGTCGTCGAGATCAACCAGGGCGGTGACATGGTGGCGGCGGTGATCGGCGAGGTGGCGCCCGACGTGCCGGTGACGCCGGTCAGGGCGGCGCGCTCCAAGCACCTGCGCGCCGAGCCGGTCGCCGCCCTCTATGCGCAGGGCCGTGTCCGCCATGCCGGGCGCTTTCCGGCGCTGGAGGACGAGCTCGCCGATTTCGGCCCGGACGGCCTGTCGAACGGGCGGAGCCCCGACCGGCTCGATGCGCTGGTCTGGGCGGTGACGCATCTGGCGCTCAAGCCAAGGGCGGAAGCGCGGGTGCGGGGGCTGTAGGGGCGGTTTCGCCTCTGCTCGTTGAGATTGTCGAGAATGCCCCACCCCGACCCTCCCCTCTGGCGAGGGGAGGGGGATCGGGCATCGCCGTCCCCCGGCAGGGGCTCGAACGCTCCCTTGAGGCGTCTGGGCCAAGCGTTGCCCGCGGGTTGGGCGTGGCGCGACGACCTCGAACGCACGCGACGCCAGTGTCCCCCTCCCTGCGTCAGCGGGGAGGGTACGGGTGGGGCCTTCAAGCGCGCCTCGCCAAATGCCCTCTGACACGTCCGGTGCCGGTCTCTGTCGCTGGCGCCTTTTCGACGACCCCCTTCATCGGCCCGCTTCGGAGGCCTCATGA
>NZ_JAUYFA010000016.1 GCF_030691135.1 Phreatobacter sp. | reverse complement strand
TCGGCTTCGGCCCGGCGGCGGAGGGCGATGCCCGCAGCGCCGGCGTCTTGCGATCCGCCGCCCTGACCGTGACCGGGCGGCCCTCGAGCTTCCAGGTGCGGCTCACCGGCCCGGCCGGCGCGGCGCTCGGCGCCTGCACCGGGGATTCCGGCGGGCCGGTCTATGCATCCGAAGCGGGGCGTTCCGTCGTATCGGGTATCGTGAGCTGGACGACCGGCAGGGGGGCCGCCCGCTGCGGCGCCCTGACGGGCACTGTGCCGGTGGCTCCCCACCGGCGTTGGATCGAGGAAGCCGTTCGCGGCCTTGGAGGTTCCTGATGCGCTTCGTGCCCCCCGCACGTTCCCTTCTGACCGCCGCCGCACTGGCGGCCGGGCTCGCCGCAACACCGGCTGAGGCCATTATCGGCGGCAGCGCCGTCGGGCCGGGCGATGCGCTGGCGCGCTCCTCCGTGCTGATCGTCACCGGCGACGCCAACGGCTGCACCGGCACGATCATCGGCCGCCGCAGCGTGCTGACCGCCGCCCATTGCGTCGCCGGCGCGCGGCTCGCCGTCGTCGCCTTCATCCGTCAGGGGCGGATCATCGCGCTGACGCCCGTGGTGGCCGCCTCGGGCCATCCCGGCGTGCGCAGCCCCAGCGGCGGCACCGCGCCGATCGATGTCGCGGTCCTCACCATGCGCGACCTGCCGCCGGCCGGCTTCGGGCCGGCGCGGCTCGGCGGGCGCGATCCCGCTCCCGGCAGCCGCGTCACCATCGCCGGCTTCGGCCGCCAGCAGCTCGACAGCATGAGGAGTGCCGGCGAACTGCGTCGCGTCACGCTGCCGGTGCTGCAGCGCTCGCCCTCCGGCTACACCGCCCTCGGCGACGTGCAGATGATCGCCCGCGGCTTCGGCCCCTCGGCCTGCCAGGGCGATTCCGGCGGGCCGGCGCTGGCCGGCGGCAGTGTCGTCGGCGTCGTCAGCCTCGTCTCGGGTCCGCCGGAGACGCGCGGCTGCGGCTCGCTGACGGTGGCCATGCCGGTCGTGCCCATCGCGCCCTGGATCCGCAACGCGGTGGCGACCGGCGAAAACCTCGCCCCCGCCAATCCCCGCATCGCCACCCTGCCGCCGCCGCGCGCCCCCGAGCGCCAGGGCCTGCCGCCCTGGGCCCGGATCGACGGCGGCGGGAACTGAGGCGACGGACGATCAGGCCGCCGCCACCTTCAGGAGCTTGATGGCGTCGTAGTCCGCCACGCCGCCGCCGACGCGCTTGGTCGTGTAGAACAGCACATAGGGCTTGGCCGAATAGGGGTCGCGCAGGATGCGCAGTCCCAGCCGGTCGACCACGAGATAGCCGCGGCGGAAGTCGCCGAAGGCGATGGGCGTGGTGCCGGCGCCGATATCCGGCATGTCCTCGGCCTCGGTGACGGGGAAGGTGAAGAGGCCGGCGGCGCCGCCCGCCTGGGCCGGCGGCGACCAGACATAGTGCCCGGCGCCGTCCTTCATCTTGCGCACCACCGCCTGGGTCTTGCGGTTCATGACGAAGCGGCCGTTCTGCCGGAAGCCGGCCTTGAGGGCATAGATCAGGTCGAAGAGCACGTCGGCCGGATCGTCCTCGGGGAAGGCCGCGGCCGCGCCGGTGGCGACGAAGCCGATCTTGCCCCATTCCCAGGCGCCGTTGGCGACGAGGGTCTGGGTGAGGAAGCCGGTCGGCTTGTTGACGCCATTGCCGGCGACGAAGGCCGCCCCCTCCTGCTCGGCGAAGACTGTCTCGACCTCGCCGGCGATCCAGCTCTCGAGGTCCACCGCCGCATCGTCGATGAGGGTCTGGGTCGCCGCCGGCATGGCATAGAGCTCCATGGCCGGGAAGACCTGCTCGGCCAGCACAGGACTGTCGGTCTGGGCGCGCGCCGCCGCCTCGCCGACCCAGCCGGTGGCGGGGCCGCTGCGGGCGAAGGGCCGCTTGAAGGTGGCGCCCGAGACCTGGCGGATCCCGGCAATGGCGCGGATCGGCGACAGGGCCGCGAGGCGCTGCGTCACCGTCGTCTCGATCTCCGGCGGGGCGAGATAGCCGCCGTCCGGGCCGGAGCCGACCGACATGGCGCGGGTTTCCAGCGTCCTGAGGCCAGAGGTCACTCCGCAGCGGATATAGGCCTCGAAGGCGGCTTTATGCTCGGTCGCGCCCGTTCGCAGCTCCAGGCGCTCCGGGGCGAGACCCGGGCGGCGCGCCTCCAGCGCCAGGCGGTCGAGGCGGGCGAGCCGCTCGTCGAGCGCCCGGTCGTTGCGGGCGAGCTTCTCCTAGGTGACGACGTCGGCCGCGCGACGCACGATCTCGGCGAGGCTGGTATGGTTGGCCTCCTTTAAGGCCTCG
>NZ_JAUYFA010000015.1 GCF_030691135.1 Phreatobacter sp. | reverse complement strand
AAAAGCCCAAGGGTATGAAAGAAGATGACGACGAATAACCGCCTACAATTCTTTCCAGTCTCATTCTTCGCCATGGTCATGGGCATGGCTGGCTTTACCATGGCATGGCGACAAGCGGAGCATGTTATCGATCCGGGCTTTTGTCTTAGCGGCGCACTGCTCTCTATCACCGCGATATTGTTCGCAGTGCTCACGCTGATCTACGGCAATTATCGCGCCGACGGCGGCGCCATCCGGGTCGCCGACGGGGGCGTGACCGTCGATGTCGCGACCGCCGCACCGCGCCGGGTCATGGCGCTGCGCCGCACCACCATCGGCTATGTCTCGCAGTTCCTGCGCGTCATCCCGCGCGTCCCGGCGATCGCCGTCGTCGCCGAGGCGGCGACCGCCTTCGGCCTCGGGCGCGACGAGGCCGAGGCCCGCGCCCGCCGGCTCCTGACCCTCCTGAACGTGCCCGAGCGCCTGTGGTCCCTGCCGCCGGCGACCTTTTCTGGCGGCGAGCAGCAGCGGGTCAACATCGCCCGCGGCTTCATCGCCGATCACCCCATCCTGCTTCTCGACGAGCCGACCGCTTCCCTCGACGCCAGGAATCGCGCAGCCGTTGTCGAGCTGATCGAGGCCAAGAAGGCGGCCGGCACCGCCATCGTCGGCATTTTCCACGACGACGACGTCCGCGAGCGGGTCGCCACGCGTATTGTCGACGTCACGCGCTACGCCGCGAGCGCCGCATGAGGACGACCATGACCACCCCGGACGATATCGGATCGCTGAAACTGTTCTCCCGCCGCGTCGTGCTCGCCGATCGCGAGACGGCGGCGACCGTGGTGGTTGAGGACGGCATCATCGTCGCCGTCGAGACCGACCACCAGCGCGACGATGCCGTCGACCTCGGCGACGACCTCCTCATCCCCGGCCTCGTCGAGCTGCACACCGACCATCTCGAGCCGCACTACCAGCCGCGCCCCAAGGTCCACTGGGATCCGCTCTCGGCCGTCTTCGCCTATGACGCGCAGATCGCCTCCTCCGGCATCACCACCGTCTTCGACAGCCTGCGCATCGGCTCCGACGACGATCGTCCGACAACGGCGGACGGTCTGCTCGACCTCTCCGAGGCGATCGAAATGGCCAAGGGCACCGGCCTGCTGCGCTCCGACCATCACACCCATCTGCGCTGCGAGATTCCCTCGCGGGGCGTTGTCGAGGAGGCGGAAAGCTATCTCGCCCGCTTCGACGTTCGCCTGATGTCGCTGATGGACCACACGCCGGGCCAGCGGCAGTTCCGCGACGAGGAGAAGCTGCGCACCTATTACCGCGGCAAGACGGGCCTGTCGGAGGCCGACCTCGACCAGCTCTTCGCCAACCGCCGTGCGCGCGCCGCCGAGATCGGCGAGCCCAACAAGCGCGGGCTGGTGGCCCTTGCCCACCGGGCCGGCATCGCGCTCGCCAGCCATGACGACACCTTCGAGGACCACGTGGCGGAATCCGTCGCCGACCGCGTCTCCATCGCCGAGTTTCCGACCACGGTCGAGGCGGCGCGCGCCTCCCACGCGGCGGGCATTTCCGTGCTGATGGGCGCGCCCAACGTGGTGCGCGGCGGCTCGCATTCCGGCAATGTCTCGGCGGTCGACCTTGCGGCGGCCGGCGTCCTCGACATCCTGTCGTCCGACTACGTGCCGATCAGCCTGATCCACGGTGCCTTCGGCCTGCGCGACGTGCCCGCCGTCGGGGGCCTCGCCGGCGCCATCCAGACCGTGACGCTGAAGCCCGCGCTCGCCACCGGCATGACCGACCGGGGCGAGATCGCCGCCACCAAACGCGCCGATCTCGTCCGCGTCGCAATGGTGGGCACACAGCCCGTCGTGCGCGAGGTCTGGCGCACGGGCCGAAGGATCGCCTGACATGGCGCCGGGGCTGCGCGGGGAAGAAGGACCGATCGCCCAGCAGCGCCCCATCGGGCCGGGGCGGCTCGTGCTCGTGGTCGGCCCGAGCGGGGCGGGCAAGGACACGCTGCTGGCCGCCGTCCGCCAGCGTCTCGCCGGCGACGAGAGCTTTCTCTTTCCGCGCCGCATCGTCACCCGTCCGCCATCCGAGACCGAGGACAATGTCGAGGCGGACGAGACCATGTTCCGGCGCATCGCCGAGGCGGGCGGCTTCGCCCTCACCTGGACAGCCCATGGTCATCACTACGGCATCCCCGCCGTGATCGACCACGCGCTCTATGGCGGCCGCACGGCGGTCTGCAACGTCTCGCGCGAGGTGGTGGCCGTGGCCCGCCGGCGCTATCGCAATGTCACCGTCGTGGAGATAACGGCGCCGGCCGACGTTCTGCTCGCCCGTGTCGCCGCGCGCGCGCGCTCCACCGACGGCGACCCCACCGCCCGCGTTGAGCGCCGGGTCGCGGCGGCGGTCGAGCCCGACGTGGTGATCGTCAACGACGGCGCGCTGCAGGCCGCAACCGAGCGACTGCTGGCGGTCATGACGAGCACCCTGTCGCCCATCGACAGGCTCTGACGAGCGCCCCCGCTACGCCGTCACCAAAACATGGTAGACCGCCCACGACCTCACCGTCAGGGAGCCACCCGTGAGCCGCTACATCGCCCGCATTCCCATGTCCGTCGCCTGCCCCGAACCCATGGTGGCGGCGATCCGCCATGTCCTGGAGGGCGAATACGAGGCCGACTACGACGGCGTCGGGCTGGATATCCTCGACATCGGCGCCAATGTCGGCTCCTTCGCGCTCTGGTCGTCGGCCCGCTGGCCCGGCAGCCACGTGCGCTCCTACGAGCCGCACCCGGGAACCTTCGAGTTCCTGAAGCAGAACACGGCCGGCCGCCGCGACATCACCATCGTCAACGCCGCACTGTTTCCCGGCGGCCAGACCAAGGCGACGTTCCACAGCCGCTTCGCCGGCGACGGCGAGTCGGGCCTCGCCGCCTATTCCGGCGACACCTTCGCCGAAGGCACGCTGGTGGAGACCTATGAGGTCGACGTGGTCGACCCCACCTCGCTGCCCTCCGCCGACGTGGTCAAGATCGACATCGAGGGCGGCGAGGGCGAAGTGCTGGCCCATCTCGACCTGTCGCGGACGTCGCTGGTTCTCCTCGAGTTCCAGAACCGCAGGAACCGCGAGCAGATCCGCGCCACGCTGGCCGCTGATTTCGATCTCCTCCACGACGAGGAATTCGCCTGGGACGACCTCCTCGGCTACCAGGGCTATCGCCAGGATCTCAAGGGCGACGCCTGGGGCCGCATCTTCGCCGTCCGCCGCAACATCACGCGGATGACGAAGAGCGCGCCGCTCTCCACCTGAAACGCAAAGGCCCGGCCGAAGCCGGGCCCTGACTGTCGGATGAGGTCGCCGCGATCAGCGGGCGCGCAGGAGTTCCGGCACGCGCAGCAGCACCATCTCGTTGCCGTCAGCCTTGTTGGGGTCGCGGCTGGACGAGAAGGGCAGGTTGTTGTCGTTGCCGACGATGATGTGGTCGGCATCGACGACGTCGACGTTCTCGATCGTGAAGAACGGGAACTGGAAGTGACCGTTGGACAGCGGCACGCGCGAACGGTTGTTCGGATCGCGGATCTTCAGCAGGTCGATGAAGCCGATCTTGCGCACCGCGCCGCCGGCATTGGCGCCCGTCATCTCGATCTTCCAGACGCGCTTGATGCGCGGCAGGGCATGGAAGCAGTTTTCGGCACGCTGGCCGGCGGGGCAGGCCCGCTCGGGGACGCCCTCGTTGTCGTCACGCTCGATGATCAGCGCGGTCGTGGCGTCGATCATGTTGAAATCGCCGATCGACAGGCCGTTGGCGTCGAGAACATATTTCCAGTGGCGGCCGGTATAGCGGCCGGCGGCGACGTCGAACTCGAGGATGCGCAGATATTCGCGACCGTCGACCTGCTCGAGGGCCCGGGTGGCCGGGTCCCACAGCGCGCCTTCCAGCAGCGGGTAGAGGAAGCGGCCGTCCGGCGAGGCCGCCATGCCCTCGAAACCCTTTGTGCGGCGGACGCGGAAGTCCATCGACGCGCTCGGGATGCCCGGCGAGACCATCGCCGGATGATCGGGCGAACGCGCGACCTGGCCGTCGATCATGGTCTCGAAGATCGCCTCGATCTTGCCGGTCATGTCGGCGCGGATGAGGAAGGGTCCGAACTCCTCGCCGATCCAGATCTTGCCGTTGATGATCTGGAAGCTCTCGGGATCGAAGTCGGCGCCGGTCAGGTAGCGCCGGTCGGTCGCCTCGTTGGCGATGCGGAACGGCACCTTCTTGTCGGGGTCGGAGAGGAACACCGTGGCGATGCGCTCGAACGTGCCCTTCTCGAAGTCGATGCGGTAGTGGCTGAGGAAGAGCATCGCGTCGGGCGAGTTGCGCTTGTTGCCGAAGCCGTTGTCGGTCAGCACCCAGTAGGTGCCGTCCGCCATGCGGCGGATGCCGGAATGGCCCTGCACCGGCTGGCCGCGGAAGGGCACCGAAACGCCGGTGGGGCGGCCGGCGGAGCGGCCCATGATCGTGCCGGGATTATCGGCCCGGGCATCTCCGGTGAACTTGCCGGAGACCTGCAGGTCGGACGGCGCATCGGCCGGCGGCGCGATGAAGGTCTCCGCCGGGAGAATGGCGTGGCCGGCGAGGGACGCGGGAAACTCCGCATCGGCGAAGGCTGGACTGGCGACCAGAAGGCCGGCCAGCAGGACGAGAGCGCGCATGGAAACTCCGGGATGAGAGGACGCCGACCTTCTGCACATCCAGCGTGACGCTACGCACAAGGAACGACGACGGCACCATGACGGCACACAGCCTGCGGCGGCGGTCAGGAGGGTGGGCCTCTCGACACCGCCCGTCAGGCATCCCACAACTGCGCCATGAGCACAGCCGCCTCCCTCCTGCCCGTCGAAACCGTGGATGCCTGCATCGTCGGCGATGATCCGGGCGGCCTCGCCGTGGCGCTGTCCCTGGCCGCCTTCGGAGTGCCCGCGGCGGTGATCCGGCCGCCCGCGGCGAGCCTGACCCTGCAGGGGCTGGCGCTGCGCCTGGCGGTGCTGCGGGAAGCGACCTCGACCGCGGCCGCGTGCGACTGGCCCGAGGTGCAGCGCCGCGTCGCGGCGGCCGTTCGCCATCACGCGGTGGATGAAGCCTCGCACCGCCTCGCCGCGGCCGGCATCCGCGTCATCGAGGGCGCGGCGACCTTCACGGGGCCGCGCACCGTCGAGGCAGGGGGCCGCGCCGTCACCGCCCGCCGCTTCGTCGTCGCCACCGGCTCGCAAACGCAGATGCCGACGATCCCCGGCCTGTCCGACATCCCCGTGCTGACCACGGACACGATCTGGGAGCTCGACGCGGTGCCGGCCCATCTCGCGGTCATCGGCGGCGATGCCGCCGCCGCCGCCCTCGCCCAGGGCTTCCGGCGGCTCGGCGCCCGCGTCACGCTCTTCGCCGCCGACGGCCTGCTGCCGGACTTCGACGCGGACATGGCCGCCGCGCTGCGGGACCGGCTCGATGCCGACGACGTCACGCTCTTCGAACAGGCGCGCGTCACCAGCGTGGCGCTCCATTCGGACGGGATCGCCGTCCAGGCCAGCCGGGGGAGCGAGGACGGCGCGCTGGTCGTCTCGCACGTCCTGGTCTCGGCGGGGCGGCTGCCGTCCATCGCGTCACTCGGCCTCGATGCCGCCGGCATCGCCCACGGGCCGGCGGGCATTCCGGTCGACGGGGCGCTCCTCACCGCGAACCGCCGCATCTTCGCCCTCGGCGAGACGAGCGACCCGGCGGCGGAGGCCGGCCTGTCCGAACGGCAGGGCGCGCTGGTGGCACAGAACATCCTTCTCCGCAGGGCCGTGCGCGCCGGCGACCTCGTGCCCATGCGCGTCGCCCACACCACGCCCGCCATCGTCGAGATGGGCCTCGGCGAGACCGAGGCGCGGCGCCGCGACCCCGGCTGCCGCGTCCTGCGCGTGCCCGCCGGCGCGAGTGCGGCGGCCCTTATCGACGGCCCGGCGGAGGGCCATGTGAAGCTGATCGTCTCGGCCAAGGGGCGCATCCTCGGCGCCGCGATCATGGGGCGGGATGCGGGTGCAATCGCCGCGCCCATCGCACTCGCCATCGGCGAGGGACTGACGGTTCACAATCTTGCCGCCATCCAGTTGTCCTATCCGAGCGTAACAGACTTGGGCAAACGGGCCGCGATCGCCTATTTCGGTGACCGGTTGTCGAATCCCTCGATCAGGCGGAACATCCGTCTGCTACGCTGGCTCGGCTGAGACGGGACTGACGGAACACCGGATGGACGACAGGACGGAGGATCGCCGGACCCAGGACATGGCGCAACCGCCGCGCCCGATGGCCATCGACCCGGCGGAGCTGGACGTCGCGGCGCCCGTGCCTTCGCGCGGCGTTGGCCTCTCTGGCAAGCTGCTGATCCTGACGACGCTGTTCATTCTCATCGCCGAAGTCCTCATCTACGTGCCGGCCGTCGCCAATTTCCGCAATTCCTGGCTGGACGACCGCCTGGCCGCCGGGCGCACCGCCGCCCTCGTCCTCGAGGCCGCGCCGAGCGGCATGGTGCCGGAAGCCCTGGTGCGCGAACTGCTCGACAGCGCCGGCGCCAGGGCGGTGGCCCTGAAGACCGGCCAGGCCCGCCGCCTCCTCGCCGCCTCGGAGGAGATGCCCAGCGTCGACGTCACCATCGACATGCGCACCCAGCCGATCTTCAGGTCGATCCCCGAGGCTTTCGCGACGCTCTTCGCCCATGACGGGCGCACCATGCGCGTCATGGGGGAAGCCCGCGCCGTCGGTGATTTCGTCGAGATCGTCATGGACGAGACGCCGTTGCGTCACGCCATGCTGACCTTTTCCAAGACGCTGCTCATCTACTCGCTGTTCATCTCGGCCCTGTCGGCGGCGCTGGTCTATGTGACGCTGCACCTGATGTTCGTGCGCCCGATGCGGCGGCTCACCGACACGATGATCGCCTTCCGCGAGAACCCGGAGGACATCAGCCGGGCCATCGTTCCGACCGGCCGCAAGGACGAGGTCGGCGTCGCCGAATACGAGCTCCAGTCCATGCAGCATTCGCTGCACGACATGCTGGCGCAGCGCTCGCGGCTCGCCGCCCTCGGGCTCGCCGTCTCCAAGATCAACCACGACCTGCGGAACCTGCTGGCCTCGGCGCAGCTCTTTTCCGACCGGCTCGCCAATGTCCCCGACCCCACCGTGCAGCGCTTCGCGCCGAAGATGATCCAGGCGCTCGACCGCGCCATCGCCTTCTGCCAGTCGACGCTGTCCTACGGCCGCGCCCACGAGGCCCCGCCCCAGCGCCGCCCGGTGGAACTGGCGCCGCTCGCCGAGGAGGTCCGCGAGACCATGGGGCTCGGCGAGGAGGCGCGCATCGCCTTCGTCAACGCGGTCGAGGAGGGCATCAGCCTCGACGCCGATCCCGACCACCTCTTCCGCGTCCTCCTGAACCTCGCCCGCAACGCCCACCAGGCGCTCGAATCGCGCGCCCCCAACGATCCCGCCCGCGACCAGATCCGCATCGCCGGCCGGCGCGAGGGGGCGGTGGCGGTCATCGAGGTCTCCGATACCGGCCCCGGCGTGCCCGACCGCGCCCGCCAGCACCTGTTCGAGGCCTTCCAGGGCTCCACCCGTCCGGGCGGCACCGGCCTCGGCCTCGCCATCGCCGCCGAACTGGTGCGCGCCCATGGCGGCACGATCATCCTGGCCGAGGGGACCCTCGGCGCCACCTTCCGCATCACCATCCCCGACCGGCCCATCGACCTCGCGAGCGCCAGACGCGCGCAGCGCAAGCGCGCCTGATCACAGGTTTCCGACCTGCCCGGACGTGGCGCGATCCAGCCCCCGGCCCTCTTGCAATCGGTTTCGAAACAGCGTATCCGACCGCCTCCGTTCGAGAGGCACATTGTTCCTCGGATGCGGCGCGCGCCCGTAGCTCAGCTGGATAGAGCACCAGACTACGAATCTGGGGGTCAGAGGTTCGAATCCTTTCGGGCGCGCCATTTAACCCTTCAAAAACAATGACTTATAACGGCGACTTGGTTTGGTAGCTGACGGCTAGCTACCATTTAGCAACCGCCGGATTGTCAGCGCCCGGCAGCGCCGTGCATCGTCAGCGGGTGAATTTCCGAACAAAACCCCCGTCCTCTCTGCTCGACGCAGATGCGTGCAAGCTACGGCTTCACCGCGGAACACGCGGCAAGCCGGAGAACTGCCCCATGCCCATGTCAATTTCGTCCAATCCGAGATACTTGCGGCCGAGCGCCGTGGCCGAGCGCTACGGCATTTCCGAATCCGCACTCGCCCAATGGCGCTGCCGTGGTGACGGCCCGCCGTTCACGAAGCCGTCCAGCACGATTGTACTTTACGAAGTCGACGCTATCGAACGCTGGCTTGCTGCCCGCACTTCCTCGAACACGGCCGAAGCCGCCCGGAAGGCGGCCGATGCGCACGCCGCCTAAGCCGACCATCATGCAAGCGGTCGCGTTGCAAAGGCTTGCAGCCGTTCGTGACACCCGACCGGACTGGCCTTCTGTGTTGCTCGCGCCAGTTTCGCCGCCGGCCGAACCTAAGGACGCGCGGCCTAAAGGCGATCCAGAACCCGAACAGACCAACGATGGCCCGGAAGCTTGAACACCTGACCGGGCGGCTTTGGGCTGTCGTATGGCGTGCGGGCGGGAAGCGCTACCGGCGCATATGGGTTGCGCCAGTCTCTGGCGGCGGCCGTCCTGTCGCTCCGGGCGAAGCGCTCTACGCAGCATCGGATGAAGCGTTGCTCCGGTTCGGGGCGCGGCCGGTTCATGGCGTGGCGGACGAAGATGACGACGGCCCCGCCGGGTAAGGCGAGGCCGCGACTCTCACAGACATTTTCAATCACACCGGCGCGACTGGCAGGTCACGCCCTAGGAGCCCTCAACATGCCGAACCATGCACGCCAGTTCAACGGCAAGTCGATTGTCACAGTCATCCACGACCCCCTGCTCGGCGAGCTTCAGGTCGTCGTCAGTGAGCCCGGCACCACCCGGCCGCCAGCCGCGTCGACCACTCCCGAAGATGCGCCAGCCGGATCCGTTGTCGCCCCTGCCCATCGACCGACCGGCCCGCCGTCAGCCTCGCAAGTCGCCGCTGGCCGCAAAGGCGGTCGTCATGGCTGCTGAGAACTTCCTTGATCGGGTCTTTCCCGAAAGCGCGCTAGGCGTCGCTGCCGGCTATCAGGACGCGAGCCTATGGGATGAAGCCCCATCGGGGATCGCCCCTCGCAACGACCGCGCCGACGATACGACTAGACGGCTTGCGCTGGCGCTCGAAATGGCGGCTCACGGCTTCCGGGTCTTTCCGCTCCTGCCCGGATCAAAGGAGCCGCCCAAGGGCGTCGCTGGCGTCACGCGCGCCACAACTGATGCTGCAACGATCCGCGCTTGGTTCGCAGCCGATCCGGCGATGAACTACGGCGTCGCGGCAGGCGCTGGCCTGATAGTGGTAGACGTGGACGCGGCGAAGGGAGGTCTTGAGGCACTGAAGACGCTTGGCTTACCCGAGACATTCACCGTCAAGACGCCCGGTGGCGGGTTGCACCTGTATCTTACCGGGCCGGACGTAGCGCAATCGGTCGACCGGATCGCGCCGGGCGTCGATATCCGTTCGGGCGGGGGCTACGTCGTCGGCCCAGGCTCATACTTTGCAGACCCCGGCGGCAAGAAGGGCTATGCCGGCCCCTATGAGATCGCGGCCAATCTGCCCGCCGCCGTCGCCCCGGAAAGCCTGATCCTGCGATGCGGCCAGCCGCGCGAGCGCAGCGACGCGCCGCCGGCCGCCGAACAGGACGCGCCCGCCGATCTGGCCCGCGCCCGCGATTGGCTCGCGAACGCACCGCCGGCCGTCGAAGGGCAAGGTGGCGACGCGGCCACCTACAAGGTGGCGTGTGTGCTGCGCGACATGGGACTGACGGAACCGACCGCGCTGGACCTCATGCGCGAGCACTGGAACGCGCGATGCTCCCCGCCTTGGGATGACGCCGGGCTTGCCGCCAAGGTCGCCAATGCCTTCACCTATGGCCAAAACCCGCCCGCCGTGAAGTCGATGGAAGCGCTCGCGGCCGGCTTCGGCGACACGGTGACGGTTGATACGCCGCAGCCCGCGCCCCTATTCGATCCGTGGCGTGACTTCATCGTGCCGGACGTTCCGGCCGGTATCTTGCCGCCGACAATTGAGCGGTTCGCGATCGGGCAAGGCCGCGTCATGGGCGCGTGCACCAACGCGCTCGCCATGGCGGCGCTCGCGGCGCTGTCCGGCGCGGTCGACCATCGCATGTCGCTCCGCCTGATGCGGCACGGCGGCTGGCGCGGGAGCCCGCGCCTCTGGACGCTCTTGGCGGGGCCGCCGTCCAGCAAGAAGACGCCGATCATCAACGCGGCGCTCGCGCCGCTGGAGCATCTTCAGGCGCGCCGCCGCCGGGCGTGGGAAGCCGAGTGCGCCCGCGTCCCGGACGGCCAACCGAAGCCGCCTGAACCGGAACGCTTCATCGCTGGCGACACGACAAGCGAGGCGCTCGCGGCGATCCTTGCGCGGCAGGATCGCGGCGTCTTGGTGAAGCGGGATGAAATCGCCGGCTGGATCGGCGGCATGGAGAAATACGCCAGCGGGCGCGCGTCCATGGCGGATCGGGCGTTCTGGCTGGAGGCGTTCAACGGATCGCCCTTCATGGTGGACCGCGTGGGGCGCGGAACCATCAGCGTCGCGAACCTGTCGGTTTCGATCATCGGCGGCATTCAGCCGGACCGGCTTGCCGAGCTTCAGGGGCTCCAATCGGACGGCCTGTTGCAGCGCTTCGTTCCGGTTTTCGTCGGGCCAGGACGAGTGGCCGATGACCGGCCCGTGCCGCCGGACGGCTTCGCGGCCATGGTGGAGCAAGCGGCGTCGGTCGCGCCAATGGAGTTCACCTTCGATAACAAGGCGCTAGCGGTCATGGAGCGGTTCCGCCAGCGAACGCATGACCTACAAGGGGCGGCAGAGACGGCGTTGCCGGGGTTCGCCCAATTCGTCGGGAAGCTCGACGGGCTGTTCGGCACCTTCGCACTGCTTTTCCACGTCGCGGACGGGCTTGAGCCCGATGGCTGGATGGCGGACCGCGTGCCTGCCGAGACGGCGGCGCGCGTCGAACGCCTGTTCGCAGACTTCATCATGCCGCACGCTTTCGAGTTCTACGGCTTCGCGGAGCACGTTGCGGGAACCGACCGGCTGCGCAAGATCGGTTCATGGGTTCTTACCCGCAACGGCGGGCGCTTCACGGCCGGCGAAGCCATGGCGAACGTCGCGTGCCTTCGCGGGCTCTCCACCTTCGACATCGGCCGCGCGCTTGGACCGTTGGTCGCGGGCGGATGGCTGGAGCCGGAAGCGGCCGGGCCGGAAAACCGCGCGTGGCGCGTGAGCGCGGCCGTTGCGGTCCAGTTCGCCAAGCGCCGCGAGGATGAGGAACGGCGCAAGCAGGAACTGGCACGGCTGATGAACGGCCCGCGCCGCGCAAAGGACTAGCAGGCAAGGAAGCTTCACGCTTGGCGCCCCATCCGGCCATGCCGGGCGGGCCTCTGCATGGGCGGCCATGAACGTCTTCGGCGCTGCGTTCTGATGATCCTGATACGCGGGCGTGAGCGGATGCCGGGAGTGAAAGGCAGATAAGGAGAGAAAGCGTACAAATGGTTTTGTGTCCGTGTGCGCGTATCAGGATCATCAGGATTTCGCCGGTGGGTAGTCGCCGAACCCCATGGCCGTGAAGGAAGCTTGACCGATGGCGTATCAGCGCGTCGGCGCTCGGACGGGACGCTTGATCACGGGTCGCGGGTTGATAGCCCTCGCGCGCGAGCGCGATGGCGGTTCGGTCGGATTGATCGAATTGGGAGGGGCCTTCGGGCACAATGCGCAAAGGCGGTTTTCTCAACCGAAGATGGCCGACGGTCTGATGCGCGATCCGCGCCCGGCGTGAGCTTCAGCGCCCCCGCCGATCCATCTCCTGGCGCGAACTGTGATAGCCCTTCGTCGGCCCGGCCTTCCCACCGTGCGCCTTTCCGGAACGGCTGGAGCGGAGAAATTTGCCACGACGCACGGCTAAAGCGTGGGATAGCAGATGCGGCGCTTATCCCACTCAATCGAGAATCGACTTAGCCTTCGGCCCGATCCCGAAACAACGCGGTTACCGGCATGCCTCCATTGTCCCTGTTCGATGCGACCTGTTCATTGCTTCACGATCCGCAATTTGACGATCGCACATCAGAGGTTCGGAATTCTGCCTGGCTGGCATATGCACAAGCGATCAATGCGGCGCTGGATCGCTACGACGCTGACAAAGAGAAAGCGCGCGCCGAGTATCTGAAAAATCGGCGGGGCTATCTGTCGGGAACCATTCTGCGGCCGACGCTGAAGCAATTGATGTATGTATGGCCCACCGACGTGCAGCTTGCCGAGTTCGACGAACGCGAGGTCGGACAGCTGGCCGAATTCGAGAAGATGGTTTTCATTGCAGCGCGTCGGTATGCGCTGGAGGAACGCGATGCGCGGCTTGCCTATTGGAGAGCTGTCGAAGCGAGTGATTTGGCAACAGAGTAAGCGGCGCGCTCACAGAAGCGAACGCGCCGGCCGAAGGCGCGAGGCGAGCTTCGGCATTCCTTTGGCTGTCAGATCGAAGACGAACTCAGACTGTGTGAAGGGCGGGGTTTGATAGGTCTGGCGCATCGTCTTCAACGCTTCGAGCGCTGCCGCCGGATAGAGGTCGAACGTTCGGGAAAGAAATTCATCGGCGTCTATGGCTTCAACCGCGAATTCGCTTAGCACGTCGTCCGGGAAGTCTTTCAGGTTCTCAGTGATGATGTGTTGAGCGCCGCAGCGGATCGCGGCTGCTAGAACGTGCCGATCGTTAGCATCGGGGAGTTTTAGCCCTTCAACTAGAGGCTCATAGCCAGTCACGCACGCTTCTGGAAAAGCGCGCTGCATTGCCTCAAGCTGCGACTGAATGCTTGCTGCCAATTGCGGCTTCTCCGCTAAAAGGTTTCGCGTCCACTCGTCTAGTATCTCTGGGATCCAACGAGCGCGAAACAGACCGGCTTGGCAGAAGCGCAAGAGAACGTCCCGTTTCCTGAAGGGAAACAGGACGTTCGCATCCAGAAAGACAACAAAGCGATCGGCGATATGCTTCAACTCGCGTCGAACTCCTGTCCGAGGCGCGCCAGCTCATCGAGTGCAGCGTTTCGTACTGCGTCGCGCCGTTCCTTGTAGGCCACCAAGTCCGCATGCATGACACGACGGTGCGAGCCGACCGGGATGAACGGAATGTCGCCCTTCTTCAACAAACTGCTGAGGTAGGGTCGCGAAACGTTCAGAATGTCGGCCGCCTGCTGTGTCGTCAGCATCGCACTCGTAGGAACAAGCGTCACCATGTCGCCGCGCGCCACATGGCCCAATAGGTCAACTAGAATGTCGCTGATGGCCGGCGCAAGGCGGAGCTCGCGACCGTCCGCGCTGGCGATGACAAGCCGGCCATCGCCTTCCCTAGCTTGAGCAAGCGCCGTCGCTGCTTCAGCGGCGCTCTCGATTTCTTCGCGTGTCGGAAGCCGATGAGTGAGATCGGCTGCAAGGGCTGAGTTCGCCATATTCTGTCTCCCTCTTTTTGTGCTTCGTTGCACCGCATATAAACCGCACCGACAAGCGTCACAAGTGTAATATCCGTAATAAGCGAAAAAAGCGTAAATCGTTCCGTCGCGTCGCGTTCATGCAACGATTTTCGCTATCGTCACCGAGCGGCTGACGTCACGGCGCGCTTCGCCAGCCGCGCCAGTGTCGACCGCGACGCGCCGGTTGACGCCACGATCTGCGACCACGGCACGCCACGCTTCAGCATGGCCATGATGCCCGCGTTGCGGTCGGCGTCTTCCTTCCGGCCGCGATAGGAGCCGTTCGCCTTGGCCTTGGCGATGCCCTGCGATTGCCGCCGTCTGCGGTCTTCGTAGTCCTTGCGCGCCACGGCCGCGAGCATGTCCAGCATCATGCCGTTGATGGCGTCGAACATGCGCGCCGTGAAGGCGTCATGATCCTTGCCGGCCATCATCCAAGAGGTCGGCAGGTCCAGCGCCACCACGCGCACTTGACGTTCGCGTAGCTCGCGCTTCAGCCGCTCCCAATCCGCCGCGTTCAGACGCGACAGCCGGTCCACCTGTTCGATCAAGAGCACGTCGCCGGGCTTGGCGTCCGAAAGTAGCCGGAACAGTTCGGGGCGCTTCAGTTTCGCGCCACTTTCGTTCTCGACGTACCACGCCGCGACGGCCAAGCCGCGCTCGGATGCGAAGCGGTCAAGGTCGGCTCGCGCCCGGCTGGCGTCCTGCTCATCGGTGGAGGCGCGGAGATAGGCGCGAACGAACATGGCGAACCTCTCAGTACGATTAGAATAGTTCGCTTTTTATCGGTTCGTTTTGAATTGTCAAGTCGGCCATATCGAACCGATTGCGCCGGGTGTGATGCCAGTTCGTTCGAAGCACACCCATAACGAACCATTTGATCGCCGCGCTTTCGTTCCAGCCATGGCTATCCGCCCGCTTGCCCCATCGCTCGCCAGCTTCGCAGGAGCGGCGCGTGGCGGGCGCATGGCATTCGATCGGTAAGTGGAACAGCCTGCCACGGTTGCGCCCGCCACGGCGCGTCCTAGCCCCGTCAACCGCCATGCCGCCGGGCTGGCGCTGGCCTGCTTCAGCCATCGCCGCGCTCGCGGATGGGCTTCGGCAGGCTCGCCGTCGCGTCACGTCGCCAGCCTCCGCCGAAGCCCGCCCGATAGTGGTGCGAGAACCGCCCGCCGCCAATGCGCGCGACAGGCACCCGGCCCTCCCCACGGCGTCGCCATCAGCGCAGCGCGGGTCTTCGTTCACATACCGGGGTCGATTTTCGATTCCGGTGAAGCTTTCCGCCTTGCTTTTCGCGCGGCCCAGCCGAACCAGCGCCCCAGCCTTCGCCATCCGGCGCACCCCGAACCGGCGACCTGTCCGCCCCTGTCAAACCAGGCGCATCAGCCGCTCGCCTCAAGCCCATGGCCATCCGCCAAAACGCCATCAACCGAAGCGCTGATCTTATGTCGCAGCCTCACATCTTCTAGCAACATCTAATAACGTCTACGCAGACGCATAGAATTATATGCAGTAAATAGACGTTTTACCGTTTGGATAGACTGAAATGTTGGAGTAAATTGATGACCAGCTGGAGGGTCATCAACATGAGCGCCGCCGCCAAAACCCGTCCCGAAGACAGCCGGCACACGCTGGCTATGCAGCAAGCCGCCCTGCAAGGGCAGATCGATAAGCTTGCTCGCGAGATGGCGGACGCCACCGCGAACCGAAACCGGGCCATCGCCGCCGCGACCCTTGAAGCGTCCAAGGCGAACCTTGCGACGAAGGATCAGGCCACAGGGATCGTGGTCCGGCTCGAAGCTGAGTTAGCTGCCGTGCGGTCCGCACTGGCGACCGTGGAAGCCGATGCTGCGAAGCTGGATGAGGCCAAGCGGATCGCGGTCGAAGCGCAGCGCCTGAAGGCAGCGGCGAAGGCATTGGCAGACGCTACAGTCGCCGCGAGCAAGGCGGACGAAGCCGCAGCCGCCTTTGCTGAAAATCTCGCCGCGCTGAAGCAGGCCATCGTCAACGCCTCGGTCGCGACGCCCGCCGATCTGCGCAATCAGGTCTTCGGTCACGACCTGCTCGGGGAACAGTCCCTGAAGGCGACCGCGACCTGGCTGCTCGCCAAGACGGGCGTCGTCGCCCGGCCGCTGTTCGAGCCGTCCGACTACCGGCAGACCTTGGCCGCCCTCGTTGAGCGCTTCGGCCTGCCCGTGACGGACGCCGCCAAGGCCGCCGTAACGCCCCCCAAGCCGACCGAATGGGAGGATTGAACCCAATGAGCCAAGTTCGCTTGCTGCAATCGACTGGACCCGCCAGTGCGGCCGGGACAGTGCTCACGTCGCAGACCCCGACTGAAACCGCCGCATGGGTTGAGGTTCCGGCCGTAACGGCGGCCATCCCATCAGGCGGCGCGCAAATCGAGATCACCGCCAACGCTGGCGCGATGCGCGTGGCCATTCTGCGGCCCGGCCACAACATCACCAACCCGCTCAACAATGGCCACCTGATCGCGTCCGGCGCGGTCTACCGCGATGCCCTCGCGGCCGGGTCGCGCGTCTTCATCAAGCTACCCTGAAGGATGAGCCGTTATGGGCTTCCACCGCTTCGACAATGCGCCTTCAGGTTCGCTCGCCAGCGGCGCGCCGGATAACGCCTTCGCCGTGCTGGATGCTTTAGCGTCCGATGCCACGGCCGCGACGCTGGCCATCAGCCAGGGCGACCAGATGACAATCACGGCCGGCGGCGCGCTGAAGGTCGAGGAAACTCCGCATGGCTGGACCGTGAACCCGCCGCCCCGGCGCAACCTCGTGGTGACGCTGCTTCGCCCCGGCGCGACCGCCGATCGCGACACCGGCGAAGCGGTCGACCGGATCGCGCGCAAGCAGCTTCCCATGGACGCCGTGCTCGTGATCCCACGCCCGCTCAATGCCGAACGACTGACCGTCGACACCATCGACCGGCGCAAGCTCAAGCTGGCGTGGCCGAACACGTCGCCCCTCGACAAGCACGATTGGGGCGCAAGCCGATGACGCCCGCCGAAGCCGCACTCTATGCAGCGGAACACGCCCGCCCCGGCGCGGCTTTCGAACTGGCGCTTGCGGCCGGCGAAGCGTTGGCCTTGTCCGGCCATGGCCATCTCCACCTGAACGACGACGAAGAAGCCGTATCGGTCGCGCCAGCGCCGGAAGGCCGGCTCTACGCCAACCTTCGACAGATCAAGCACGGGGCGGACATGGCCCCGCTTCAGGTGAAGCTTCCGCCGGATGTGGCCTTGATCGTGCTCCGTCCCGACATGCCCGCCACGCGCTTCGCCATTCTTCAGGACGGGACCAAGCGCATCGCCTTCCGCTGCGAAGGCGTCGCGCCCGCCCGGATGAAGCCGTCGCCGCAAATCAACGCCCTGTCCTTCCTCGCCAGCAATCACAGGACCGTCACGACATGAGCGAAGCCCCGATCCCGACCAATGGCGGCGCGCCGGCCGGCCCCTCCGCCGATAGCCTCGGCGCGATGCAGGAGCTTGCCCGGCGCGGCAACGCGCCCGGCATCACCCATGACCAGCGCATCAGGCTCGCGGAAGCTGTCAACCGCGAGATCGAGACCGGCGGCTCGGGCTGGGACGCACTTGGCGGGCGCGGCGCGGACGATGCGCGCCAGCGCCAGGCACAATCCGCCTTGGACGGGGAGGCCACGGCGAAGCGCATGGACCCGAACGCGAATGACGCGCCGCCTGCCGGCCAGACCCCGCCGGCCGAGTACACGGCCCTCCGGTCGGACGTGTTTGCGGACCAAGCCGAGCGCGACGCATTCGGCCAAGTCGCCAGCGCCGCCGGCCTAGACGCCCGGCTCGTCCAATCTGCGGTGCAAGGCATTACGCAGGACAAGCGGATCACCGACGCTCTGAAGGCTGGCGACGCGGCCGTTGACCGGCACTTGGTCGAAGTCCGCGAGCTGTTCCACCGGATGCCCGGCGGGCGCGACAACCTGAAGCTCGGGGTGGCCTATCTCGAATATCTGGCGGACAAGTCCCCGGCGCTGGACGCCAGCTTCAACGTCGCGATTATGAGCGCCGACACGATCCTCATGGCCGCGAGCGAGGCGAAGCGGCTCGGCTTCCGGCCCGGCCGGTAGCACTGCCCAAAGATCGCGGGGCCGGTCTTCCAGCGGCGCCCGCGTGACTGGCGGTCAGACCTTCACACCTCGCCGCTTAAGCCATCCCGGCCATCTCTGGCTCGCCGGGGCGGCTGTTTGTTTTTCGATAATAGCAAACAGTGGAGCAGCTAGAGCTTCGCCGCAAGCGCGCGGGCTTCGTCCATGTCGCCGGTATCGAGCGCGGCGGCGATAAGCCGATGCAGCAGCATTTTTGGCAGGTCTTCAGAAAACCCACGCAGGCTGAAGCGGTTGAAAGCGTCGACCAGCCGCCTGACTTCGGGTGGGTGTTCGCCGCCATCCCGGCCGTGCGAGCGAAATGGTTTCTCCGTTGCCGCATAGGCCGCAGTCTGCTTCCCGGTGCCTTTGGCGCTCATGTAGCCGAGCATCTGCAACAGACCCTCGGCGTCATAAACGGACATATCGAAGGTCGATTGCGGAAGCGGACCGCGATCACCAGCGTTACGTTGTCGATTGAGCCGGGCCATGAAGCGCCGCTCGCGCGTCGTCCATGTTTCTTCACCGGCCACGGTCAGTGCGAACCAGCCCCGAGATTCCTTTGGAGGCCGGCCACGCCTGCCAGATCTCTCATTCGGCCGATATCGCACCAATGCGAACACCATTGCGAAGTGCGGGATTAGATCATCCGGGCTGGCACCATCCACGCGGCCAGCTTCGATCACAGCAGCAGCGATCCGCAGCATTCGGTCAAGCTGTTCATTCGTGATCGGCGGCAGGGTGCTTATCTCGACCATGATTGCGTCTGCGAAGGCGCATGTGGCCTTTGCGCGCTGCTCCAGCGTGAAGGGCGGCACACCCACCATCAGCGTCCACCAATCGCCGCCGCGAGCTTCTGCCCGACGAGATCTGTGGCGGCCCGCACCGGGTCGACCGCGAGATGCGCATAGCGTTCGGTCGTGCTTGTCTGCGAATGACCAAGCAGCTTGCCGATGACCGGGAGCCCGATGTTCGCGGCCGCCGCGACCGACGCGAAGGTGTGTCGCAGATCGTGAAGCCGAACGTTCTCCAGCCTCGCCCGCGTTGCCACAAGCGCCCATGGCCGCTTCAGGTCGGATCGCGGTTGCTCATCTTCTGTCCCGACGCTCGCGCCCGCGATCACATAGCGGCCAAGGCGCGGAAGGTCGGTCAGAAGCTGGACGGCCGCCCCGTTCAACACCAGCGCCTTTCGGCCGGTCTTGGAGTCCGGCAGGAACAGAATGCCGCGCTCCAGATCGACATGTCGCCATTCGAGATGCAGGATTTCGCGAAGCCGTGCGCCGGTCAGGATCAAGAGCCGCAGCGCGGCGGCTGCGGCAGGCGCGATCTTCGTCCGCTGATTGCCCTCCCTGGGCAGATGCTTGGCTGTGGCCTTCGCCTTCGTCGTCTCGCGCACATTCCATGGGGTGCCGACCGTCTCGGCTTCACGGATGGCGTCGCCCAAGCGCGCGAGTTCGTCAGACGTCAGGTAGCGCTCGCGGGCTTCCTCTCGATACCGCTCGACCGGGCGCGCCGGGTTTGGCCCATCGGGGAGACGCTTCGTCTTCGCAGCCCATGAATAGATGCTCGACAGGACCGCTACCACTCGGTTGGCGGTCGGCTTCCGCTTCGCGCCCGCGTGCCATTTCTCGACTTCAGCCGAAGTCAGAGCGTTGGCCTTCAGGTGGCCGAACGCCGGCTTGATGTGCGTCTCGACAATCATCCTGTAGTAGTCCGCCGTCGAGGCCTTCCGCTTGGCGGTGGCGTGCTCCTTCAAAAAATCGTCGGCAAGCTGACCAACGGTCGGAGCGCTCTTTTCGTCAGCGCGTCGTTCAGCCGGATCACGGCCGCCAGCAATTTCGCCAAGCAGACGCTTGGCCTCGTTCCGGGCTGTGTCCACGGTCCAAGGCGAACCGTGCCGACCGATAGTGAGGAAGCGCTGACGGCCGTTCACGCGGGCCTTCAACACGAAGACCGGATCGCGCGATTGCCGCCTGACGCCGAAGCCGCGCACGGCTTGATCCCAAAGAACGCCACCGGTCGGCAGATCGTCGACAGCGGATTTCGTCAGCTTCACGGTCGGCATTGCCTTCGCCCTCTGATCTGGGATAGCTACCATTTAGCTACCACAAGCGCCCCATTCACAAGCATCTAGGCGAAAGACCAATGGACTTAAATCGCTGATATGTCAACGTTACGCAATGCGCCGCAACTAGTTTAGCAAGACTACGAATCTGGGGGTCAGAGGTTCGAATCCTTTCGGGCGCGCCATTTTTTTCAAAGACTTACGGGATTTTGCAGCAGATCGACGGCCCTCAGGGTAACACCGGGGTAACACGGCGAGTACCTGCTCTGACTTTCGGAAGCCTGCATAGGTCGATCTCATTGCCGACGGGCCGCATTTGTGCCGAGCTTGGCACGCTCAACGTGATACGTCCGCTTCGCGCCCGCATTGCGGTCATCGGAGCGCCGCCCGGAAACGGACATTCTGGGCTGTCTCCACAGCGGCTGGCTTGCGGCCTCCTCCATCTCACCCCGTCACAACCCGACGGGCAAGGCCCAGGACCGATGTTGTGGGTCGCTGACCCCGACTGTGACCTCCGCGGCTCTTGAGCCAGCAGGCCTTCCATCGCGATTGGCGCGGCTCACGCCGGTCAAGCCGGCATTGGCGCCGAGCACCGGGGTGGAGAGAGCAGCTTGATCCACATCAGTGGGAGACAGGTGCTCAGGATCAATTGTGCAATTCACATTGAGTGACTGCCAAAATCTCGTGTTCCGGCGCAGAAGGGCGTCGTGTCGGATGCTTTCCGGCCGGACTGAGCCAATTGGCCTCCGGAACTCCTGTGAAAGGCGCCCGCGAGCCTGATCGGCGCTTGGCATTCGCGATCGTTGTAGTGCCCCTCGCGGGCGATATGGCCGGCCGAATACTTGCCGCTGACCAACGATGAGAACAACGGCTGCGTCACTGGCGCATGCTGCGGGGAGAGAGACATGAGACGAACAGCGATCTATGCCGCAGTGGCCCTGTTCATAGGAGTCCTCGGCGTGTCCTGGCTCACCCACGGCAGGGGCGTCGTGCACAACGACCCCGCGCGCCATATCTCCATTCCGCAGGCGCTGACCGTGCCCCTGCAGGTGCAGGCGGCCTACAACGGCACCACCATCTTCTTCCGCTATCGCTGGCCATCGCCCCGCCCGGGCATCTTCCACGACGTGCTACGGTATGACGGCAAGGCCTGGGTCGTGCGCGGTGCCACCGTTGCCGGTCCCCAGCCCGACGGGCTGCATGAGGACCGCGTCGCGATGATGGTCGATGATGGCCGCGTGCCGGAATTCGGCCGGTATGGAGGCTATGTCGCGATCGGCCACCGGCTTGCCGGAACCGCCAATGAAGTGCCCGGCCGCGAGGTGCAAGCGCATCCCTATCTCGGCCAGCGGCTTGGGCTCGACGAGGGCACCAAATACCTTCCGGGGACCCGCTCGAACATCAACGACTGGGCCTCGACCCTGCCTGAGGCCGAGCAGCAGGCGCTGATCTCGGCAGGCTACTTTCTCGATCTCTGGCACTGGCGCGCCAATCGTTCGAACCCGATGGGCGTGGCCGACGACCAGATGGTGGCGGCAGGCAGGCTGAGCGACGCCGGCCGCGGCGCGTACACCACCAATTGGGATTCCGCCAAGCGACAGCCGCGGCTCATGTTCAATCCGGCCCGGGTCGAGCGCTCGGCACTCAACTTCGACGCCATCGTCCAGGGCCGGATCGGGCAGGACGACGTCTACGCCCTGCGCGAGGACGAGGCGGTGCCCTTCGATCCCGCTCTCGCGTGGCGCGACGGCGATACCATCCCGCGGCGCATCCTGCGGACGAGCCAGGGATCGCGGGCCGACATCGCGGTCAGTGGCCGGGCGCGCTGGACCGACGGCTTCTGGGAGGTGACGCTCAGCCGTCGCATGGATACGGGCAATCCGCGCGACGACAAGATCTTCGTCGAGCGCGGCCTCTACCAGCTCGCCTTCGCCATTCATCGCGAGGCGACCGGCGGCCGCTGGCACTACGTGTCGCTGCCGGTGACCCTCGGGCTCGGACGCGATGCCACCATCCAGGCCACCCGCTTCTAAGGTGACACGCCCGGCTGGCAGCAGCCGCCGCTCAACGCCACGCTGTTCTATCCCGGCCAAGTGAACTGGGCGCTGATCAACAGCACCCGCCATGCTGGGGCCAGCAATGTCAGGGCCGGGGTGCCGGTGCGCTACCGTCACAGCGAGGACCAGCTGGCCCATTACGGGATCGAGATGGAGTTCAACGGTCCCATCCAGCGCCAGTGGGCCCTCACCCTGCTCGCCGGCATCCTCCTGATCGCCGGCTTCGGCTTCGCCCTCAACACGCTTCTCGGCCGCAAAGGTGCATGACCATGGGTCCCTATCACGCCGTCGTCGTCCACTTTCCGATCGCGCTTCTGGTGACCGCAACACTGGTGATCGCCCTCAGGGCATTCTCCGACGGGCCGCTGGCGCTTGCCACCGACCGGGCCCTGGTGCCGCTGCTGTCTCTCGGTGTCCTGTCGGCTGTCGCCGCCTTTGCCGTCGGCCTGCTGGTCTGGCCCATGGAGGCCACCTTCTCCAGCCCTCTCGGGCGCAACCACGTGCTCGCTGCCGCCTGGACGGTCGCCTACTGGACTCTGCTGCTCGTCACCCGCTGGCTGCAGGGACCGGCGATATGGGAAGGTGTGACCCGATGGGTCATGCTGGGTCTCGGCTGCTTGGGCGGCCTCCTGCTTGCCATCACCGGCTCCATCGGCGGTCACCTGATGGGCACGCCGACCGCCGCCTCGCAGGCGCTGCGTCTTATGGGGTGGGAAATCTACACCACCTACTATGTGCCCGACGCGACGCTCGCTTTGATCGTGGTCTCGGCGGTAGCACTCGCGGCACTCGGGCTCTGGAGCAGAAGAAGCCTTCCGGCGTGAGCGGCGCATGGCGCCGTCACCTGTCGGTCTCCTCTCGCAGCATCTCCAGTGTCGCCGGATCGAACGGCACGACTGTGCGCGAGTACGTCTGGTTCGATGGCATGCCGCTGGCCATCGTCGCCGATGTCGACACCGCCTCGCCGCAGCTGCTGCATGTCCACGCCGATCACCTCGACCGGCCGATCATGCTCACCAACGGCTCCAAGGCGAATGTCTGGGAGGCGGTTGACCGGCCCTTCGGCGAGGTCCACGCGATCACCGGCACAGCCACCCAGAACCTGCGCTTCCCCGGCCAGGACTTCCTGTTCGAGACCGGGCTGGCGCACCACTGGCACCGGACCTGTGACGCCACGATCCGTCGGCGTCTGATCGGCAAGGCCTGATCCGACCCCGCCGGAGGAGGCTCAGCGGGCCTCCTCGGCCCGCGCCGCCTCGCTGATGGCGACAACCGCAGGGTGGCTCAGCTTCCGCTCGACCGAGATGGCGTAGTACTGGGTCGCGATGCCCTCTGCGAGGCCGATCATCGAAGCGGAGAACTGTTCCTGGATCTCGTCCGCCAGAATCGCCGGCGCGGGAAAAATCCCGGTGCCGGCCTTGCCGAAGGCCTTCATCAACGCGCTGTCATCGAATTCACCGACAATGTGCGGCTCGATCTGATGGTCGCTGAACCAGCGCGTCAGCCCCATCAGCATGGTGGAGCCGTCGCCGGGGAGCAGCATGGGGGCGCCGTGCAGCGAGCGTGGAAAACCAGGGTGGTAGCGGGCGGCAAGCTCGGCCGTCGCGAAGAAGGCGAGAGCGGTGCGCCCGAGCGAGTAGCTCTGCCCCTTGACGCCGAGGGCATGCGGCAGCGGCCGGTCGGCGATCACCAGATCGACCTTGTGGGTGGCAATTTCCGTGAACAGCCGGTCCAGCTTGTCCTCCCGGCAGATCAGGCGGACGCGGGCCCCGCCGGCGAGGGCCGGTGCCAGCAGTCGATAGGCGATCGACTTCGGCACCACGTCCGCCACCCCCACCCTGAACAGGACATCCTTGCTGTTGGTCTGGTTGCGCAGGTTGGCCTCCAGCTCGCGCCCGATCTGGAAGATCTCGTCGGCATAGGACAGCGTCAGATCGCCGGCGGCGGTGAGTTCGAGGCCACGCCCGACGCGGCGGAACAGCTTGGCGCCCAGCGCCTCCTCCAGCGTGCCGATCTGGGCGCTGATCGTCTGTGGCGCGAGGCGCAGCTGGGCGGCGGCCCTTGCGATGCTGCCGGCCTTGGCGACCTGCCAGAAATAGTTCAGTTGCTTGTAATTGAGCACCGGCAGCCCTTTGTCATTCGCAGTTTTTTTCGATCATATCAGCGCAAACAATCTGCTTTTTTCGATGATCGATCAAGCCCATATTCCGCCCGCTCCCGGCCCTCCCGGGGTGCGGCCCGACGCCTCAGGCGGGACGTTCAGGTCAAAACAAGGACGATGAGATGGCTTTCAAGGACCTCTTGTTCCCGTTGAACAGCTACCCGGAGGCGACACCGGTCGCCGCCATCGAGGGGGCGGTGGGCATCGCCGCCGCACTCGACGCGTCGATCGCGGCACTCGCCGTGCACATCGAACTGCCGCATGTCGGCAATGTGCTGGCGAAGAGCCTGCTCGATCTGCCGGGCATGATCGCCGCCGAGCGGGAGAAGAGCGAGGCCGGCGCCAAGGCCACGATCGCCGTCTTCGAGGCCGCAGCCAGCCGGCGCGGCGTCGCCCATGACCATGTCGTCGAATCCTGCCCGAGCTCGCAGCTCGCGACCCTGGTCACCGAACTCGCCCGGATGCGCGACATGACGGTGATCCCGGTCGGTGAGGAATCCGGCCTCCAGCACCACGTCGTCGAGAGCGTCATCTTCGGCTCCGGCCGCCCGACCCTGGTCTTTCCGGCCGCGGCGGCGGCCGTCACCCCCGCCGCCTTCGATGCCGTCGGCATCGCCTGGGACTTCAGCCGCCCGGCGGCACGTGCCGTCGCCGATGCCCTGCCGATCCTGGCGCGCGCCAGGACCGTGCGCATCGTCACCGTCACCCGGGAGAAGACGATCCCGACGCACCGCTCCGCCGCGGAACTGGCGCGCCACCTCGCCCGCCACGGGATCACGGCGATCCTCGACGAGGAGGACGCCGCCGGGCGGCCGATCGGCCAGGCACTCGGCGACTACGCCGCGACCCATGGGCTCGGCCTCCTCGTCATGGGCGCCTATGGCCATTCGCGCCTGCGCGACTTCATTCTCGGCGGCGCGACGAAGACCATCGTCTCGCAGCCGCCGCTGCCTGTGCTGCTCTCCCACTGAGACACGGAACGGGCGATAGACCGACGCATGCATCGACACGACACCTGCCGGCGGGGGCCTGAACCCCCACCCGGCAGATTGAATGGCTCGCCGAGACCCCGGACCAAGTGACGGCCGGGATCACGGGGAGCAGAGAAGACAACCGATATCTCCGACGTCCCGGCCACCCGCGCGGTGGCCGCGCGGCGCGACCACGCAAGGGTTCACAATGGAACTGCTCGTCTCGTTTCTGACCGGCGACTTTCTCGGCAAGGCCACATGGCTCTGGCTGATCTTCCTCATTCTGGTCGGCGCCCTGCTGGTCTTCGACCTCGGCGTGCTCCACAAGACCGACAAGGAACTGGGCGTCGGCGAAAGCCTCATCCTGTCGGCCTTCTACATCGCCATCGCCGTGGTGTTCGGCGTCTGGATCTGGTGGTCCATGGGGCCGACCTCGGGCATCGAGTATTTCACCGGCTATGCGCTGGAGAAGGCCCTGTCGATCGACAATGTCTTCGTCATCTCCATCATCTTCGGCTATTTCGCCATCCCGGCGAAGTACCAGTACCGCGCCCTGCTCTGGGGCATTCTCGCCGTCCTGGTGCTGCGCGGCATCATGATCGCCCTCGGCGCGGCGCTCGTGCAGCAGTACGAGTGGGTGCTCTACATCTTCGGCGCGTTCCTGATCGCCACCGGCATCAAGATGCTCATGATGGGCGAGAGCGAGCAGGACGTCTCCGCCAACCCCGTCATCCGCTTCCTGTCGAAGCGCATGCGCATCACCAAGGAACTGCACGGCTCCAGCTTCTTCGTCACCCAGCCCGACCCGGTGACCGGCAAGATGGTGCGTTTCGCCACGCCGCTGTTCCTGGCGCTGGTCGTCATCAACATCGCCGACCTCGTCTTCGCGGTCGACTCGGTGCCCGCCATCTTCGCGATCACCACCGACACCTACATCGTCTTCACCGCCAACATCATGGCGATCCTCGGCCTGCGCGCGCTCTACTTCGCCCTGGCCGCCATGGTCCACCGCTTCGAATATCTGAAATATGCCCTTGCCATCGTCCTGATCTTCATCGGCGGCAAGATCTTCTGGAACCAGATCGTCGGCAAACTCGATCCCGCGATCTCGCTCGGCGTCACCCTGTCGCTCATCGCAGGCGGCGTGGTCTTCTCGCTCTGGAAGACCCGCGGCCACGCGGCGCCGGGTTCGCACGGACACAGTTGAGGCGTCGCCGTCCCGATCCCGCCCGGCACCCCCACCGGGCGGGATCGACGACCAGGTGCGCCCGGGCAACGCCCGCCCCACCGACACGCCGGCAATCACGGATAGCCTTTCTCTGCGGTCAGAGACCCTCTGACCGGCGGACCGACCGGCCCTTGCGGACATGGCGCGCGAGGACCTCGGCCATGGTGTCGAAGACGACGCGCACGCGACGGCTGGTGTGAAGTTCGCGGTGGCTCACGAGCCAGATGGGAACCTGGATGCCGGCATGGTCCGGCGCGAGCCGCACCATGCCCGGCGTCAGCTTTGCGACCGCCTCGAGCATGATCCCGATGCCGAGCCCCTGCCGCACCATCTCCCAGAGCACGACCGCATTCTCGGACACGATGGGGAAATCCTCGACCTGCGCCGGAATGCCGATCGTCGCGAGATGGGCGGCGAAGCTCTCGGCCGGCTCGAAAGCCAGCATGCCGGCCTTGCCGAGCTCGGCCAGCGTCGCGGGCCGATCGCGGCCTTCCAGCCACGCCGCCGCCGCATAGACATGGGCCGGCATCTCGCCAATCAGCCGGGCGATCAGGTCGGGCTCCAGCGGCCGCACGTGACGGATGGCGATATCGGCCTCCCGCCGCCTCAGATCGCTGAGCGCATTGGAGGCGACGATCGTCAGCGTGATCTGCGGCGCCGTCTGCCGCAGCGCGCGGACAATGTCGGGCAGGAGATAAGCGGCGATGGCATCGGTGGCCGAGATCGTCACCCTGCCGGCCACCTCCTGCGCCTGTCCCGCAGCCGCCAGGGCCATCGCATCGGCGGCCGAGGCCATCGTCCGGGCGTGGTGCATCACGCTGAGGCCCGCCTCGGTCGGGACCAGCCGCTTGCCGACCCGCGCGAACAGGGCGACACCGAGGCTCGTTTCGAGCGCAGCGATCTGGCGCGACAGGGTCGGCTGCGTCAGCCCAAGTCGCCGCGCCGCCGACGACAGCGTGCCGCAATCGACCGTCGCGGCGAAGGCGCGTAGCTGGTTCCAGTCCACCGATACCATGGAAATCCGTATATCACTTGTCCGCTTTTGCGCAATTCGATGCGCAAGCGCATATGCTATGCCCCGTCCAGAAGAGGACAACATGACCCTGATCGATCGAGACGCTGCGTTCTGGAACAAGATCGCCCCAAAATACGCCGCGGGGCGCATTGCCGACATGGCCGGCTACGAGCGGAGCGTCGATCGGACACGCGGCCTGCTCACATCCTCGGACGTCGTGCTGGAGATCGGTTGCGGCACCGGGACCACCGCGCTGGCCATCGCTCCCGGCATCCGCCGCATCGTCGCGACCGATCTATCCGAGGCCATGATCGCGATCGCCCGGGAGAAGGCGCAGGCGGTGCCTGGCATCGACGCCCACTTCGCGGTCGGAACTGCGGAAACGAGCCCGGAGGTCGACGGCGGCTACGATGCCGTTCTGGCGTTCAACCTGCTGCATCTGGTGCACGATCGTGCCGCGACCCTGCGCGCCATCCGCCACCGGCTCAAGGCCGGCGGCCTCCTCATCACCAAGACGCCGGCTCTCGCCGAGATGAACCTGCTGATCCGCCTCGCCATTCCGCTCATGCGCGCTATCGGCAAGGCGCCTTTCGTCTCGACATTCTCCGCCAGTGACCTCGAAGCAGAACTGGCAGTTGCCGGCTACGCGGTCCTCGCAGCGGAGCGCCATGGATCGAAGCGCTGGGACCCCCGCACCTTCATCATCGCCCGCAAGGCCGAAGACGGGACGGATCAGCCCTGACACCGGACGGCGCGGTATCCTTGGCCGCCCTTTGGGCCTAGGGTCCGCCCGGCTGTCGCATGGACGGCGGCGCAGCGGGATGCATGGGTTGAGCCTCTTTTTCCAGGAACTGGACTATCAGGAGACGCCGATCGGCGCCCTGAGCCTCAGGCGGCGGCGCGAGCACAGGCTCGATGTCGACGTCTATGAGATCAAGCTCGGCGACGAGTTCCTGATGTCCAGCCTCTTCACCGCCTCCGAGATCGCGCTCGCCGATCTCGGCCTCGCCAGCCTGGCCGGCGGCCCAGCCGATGTCGCCGTCGCCGGCCTCGGCCTCGGCTATACCGCCAAAGCCGTCCTCGACCATGCGGGCGTCGCCTCGCTCGTCGTCGTCGAGATGCTGGAACCGGTGATAGGCTGGCACCGGGCCGGGCTCCTGCCGATGGGGACGGCGCTCCACGGCGATCCGCGCTGCCGCTTCGTCGCGGGGGATTTCTTCGCCCTGGCGGCGAGCCGCACCGGCCTCGACCCCGAGGTGCCCGACCGGCTCTTCGACGCCATTCTGGTCGACATCGACCACTCCCCCGACGAACTCCTCGATGGCCGCAGCACCGGCTTCTACACGCCCGAGGGCCTCGCGGCAGTGGCGCGCCACATCCGGCCCGGCGGCATTTTCGGCCTGTGGTCCGACGCCATGCCCGACCCGACCTTCGTCGAGAGGCTCGCCGGCGTCTTCGCCGAGGCCTGGGCCGAGCCGGTGACCTTCCACAACCCGCTGCTCGACCGGCGCTACACCCAGACGGTCTATCTCGCCCGCGTCGCGGCGGCGGAGGGCCACCCGGCGGCCTGAAGCCGGCAGGGACGACCGTCGATCCCATCGGCATCCGCTCAAGGTCCTGTCGTCGAGGTCCCGACTTCAGCTAGGGTTCATCGACCTTGCAGTGCTATGGCGCAGCGTCGGCGCGGCAGCCGACGACCGAAGACCTGCCGCCACCTTGGAGATGCATGTGATCCTGTCCGTGGATGCCAGCCCCTATCTCGACCAGACCCTCGGCACGTCGGGCCTGAGGAAGCCGACGGGCCATGCGATGCAGCCCCACTATGTCGCCTTGTTCATGCAGGCGGTCTTCGCCGAGCTCGACGTCGCCGGCGCGACGCTGGTGGTGGGCGGCGACGGGCGCTATTTCAACGACGAGGCCATCCAGACCATCCTGAAGATGGCCGTCGCCCACAAGGTCGGCCATGTGGTCGTCGGCCGTGGCGGGCTGCTGTCGACGCCGGCCGCCTCGGCCCTCATCCGCGCACGCCGGGCGAAGGCCGGCATCATCCTGTCGGCGAGTCACAATCCCGGTGGCCCGGACGGCGATTTCGGCATCAAGATCAACGCCGCCCATGGTGGTCCCATCCCCATTGCCGTGTCCGACGCCATCCACCGGCGCACCCGCACGACCTCGCACTACGCAATCGCCGACATGCCGGACATCGCGCTGGACCGTGACGGCCGCCACCAGGTCGACGGCTGCCTCATCGAGGTGATCGACGGCGTCACCGACTATGTCGCGCTGCTCGAAACCCTGTTCGACTTCGACCGCATCGCCGATCTCTTCCGGTCGGGCTTCACCATGCGCTTCGACGCGATGCATGCCGTGACCGGCCCCTACGCCACCGAGCTGTTCCAGCGCCGCCTCGGCCTGCCCGCGGCCAGCCTGATGAACCAGATCCCGATGCCCGACTTCGGCGGCCTGCATCCAGACCCCAATCCGCACCATGCCGCGGACCTCGTGGACTTCGTCGCCGGCCGCGCCCAGGCCGATTTCGGCGCCGCCTCCGACGGCGACGGCGACCGCAACCTGATCGTCGGCCGCGGCCTGGTCGTCTCGCCCAGCGACAGCCTCGCGGTCATCGCCGCCAACGCCCATCTCGTCCCCGGCTATCGCGGCGGCCTCGCCGGCGTCGCCCGCTCCATGCCGACGAGCCGTGCACTCGACCGCGTCGCAGCCTCCCTCGGTGTGCCCTGTCACGTCACCCCGACGGGATGGAAATTCTTCGCCAGCCTCCTCGAGGCCGGCCTCATCACGATCTGCGGCGAGGAGAGCGCCGGCACCGGATCGAACCACGTCCGCGAGAAGGACGGCCTCTGGGCGGTGATGATGTGGCTCAACATCCTCGCCGAACGGCGGCAGCCCGTCGCCGAGATCCTGCGCGACCACTGGCAGGCCCACGGGCGCGACTATTATCAGCGGCTCGACTTCGAGGAGGTGGATGCCGCCGCCGCCGAGGATCTCATGGAGACGCTGCGGCGCCGGATGCCGCTTCTCGCAGCCGACCTCGCGGGACGGCTCACCGTCACCGAGGTCAACGACTTCGCCTATACCGATCCGGTGGATGGCTCCATGGCCACCCGGCAGGGCGTCCAGATCATCGCGGACGAGGCCCGCATCGTCTATCGCCTGTCGGGAACGGGAACGCGCGGCGCCACCCTGCGGGTCTATCTGGAGCGTTTCGCCCCGCGTGGCGAAGACCACCGGCGCCTGCCAGCGGAGGCGCTCGCCCAAGTCCAGGCTCTCGCCATGCAGGTCGCCGACGTCTCGCGGTTCACCGGCCGCACGAGTCCCTCCGTGATCAGCTGACCATCGGCCGTCGTCAGCCCTGGCGCCGCAGGAACCGCGTGATGGTGACACTCTGCCAGATACCGGCGGAGTGGAAGGGATCGGCCTGGTTGAAAGCCTCGACATGGGCGCGGTCGGGAGCCTCGATGAGGAACAGGCTGCCGATCATCGCCTTGCCGTCGTCGCTCATCAGCGGCCCCGACATGACGATGCGCACGCCGAACGCCGCCGTGTCGGACAGGAAGGCCTTGTGGGCGTCGTAATGGGCGAGCCGCACCGGCAGGGCGCCGGCGCGGTCGACGGCATGGATGGCGAAGAGTACGGTCATGGGCGGTCCTGCTGGTGGAGCCGGCGGATCATTGGCCGATGGCGAAACCGGCGAGGAAGCGGTCGACGGCACGCTCGATCACCGGCATCACGTCGTCCGGCGTGGGCAGATGGTAGATGTGCCGGCGGATGCCGAGATAGATGATGCCGCCGTGGAGGTTCCACAGGTCCTCCATCTCCGGCTGAGCATCGGGTCGCGCGGCGAAGCGGATCTCGTCCAGCAGCGGCGCCAGCAGCACGTCGCGCACATGGTCGAGATAGCGGCGGTTCAGCGCCTCGCCGGCAAGGCCGGCCGCCATGAAGATGCGCAGCCATTCATAGGAGAAGATGGCGCCGGCATATTCCGCGTAGAAGGTCAGTATCCGCTCGCGCAGCGGCCGGCGGCGGTCGGTAATCAGTCCGGGCCAGTGCGGCGACATCCGGTCGAGATAGACACGGGCGAACACCGCCTCGAGCAGCTCCGCCTTGCTGCCGAAATACTGGTAAAGCAGCGCCTGGGTGATTCCCGCCCGCTTGGCGAGATCCCGCGTCGTACCGGCGAGGCCGACCTCCGCGAAATAGCAGACGGCCGCGTCGACGATCTGCTCGCGCCGCGCCTCGGGCGCCAGCCGCTTGCGTCGCGCGGTCAGGGCCATGCCGTCCGCCATGCGTCTCCCCCGGGTCGAACGGCCGGCGGAAGCCCCTTGACTCACGCCCCGCCCGTCGTTGATCATTTGACCAATTAAAGAATACGGACCGCTGCGCCGCAAGGCAACACAGCCGGCCTCGACGAGGAGACGTACCATGAAGTGGCCGGCGATGGGCTATGCCCGCGTCGAAAGCCTCGATGAACTCTGGCAGGTGCTCGACGCCGCCGGACCCGAGGCCCAGATCCTGGCGGGCGGGCAGAGCCTGCTCGCGACGCTGTCGTTCCGCCTGTCGGAGCCCTCGGGCCTCATCGACATCACGCGGATCGCGGCGCTCCGCGGCGTGTCGGTGGCGGGCGCGACGCTGCGCATCGGCTCGCTGACGCGCCATGCCGAACTCGGCCGCGACCCGCTCGTCGCCGCCCATGCCCCGATCCTTGCCGAGGCCGCCCCGCTCATCGCCCATCCCGCCATCCGCAACCGCGGCACGATCGGCGGCAGCCTGGCGCTCGCCGACCCGGCCGCCGAACTGCCGGCCTGCGTGGTGGCCCTCGATGCCACGATCGTCGTCGCCTCGCGGGGCGGCGAGCGCCGCGTGCCCGCCGCCGACTTCTTCCAGGGCCTGTTCACGACCGATCTCCAGCCCGGCGAGATCATCACGGCCGTGGAAGTGCCGGTGGCGACACCGGCAAGCCGCCAGACCATCGTCGAGGTGACGCGCCGCTCCGGCGACTACGCCATGGCCGGCCTCGCCGCCGTCCTGGCGATGCGGGCGGACGGCACAGTCGACGCCGCGCGGCTCGTCTTCTTCGGCGTCGGTTCCGGCGCCGAGATCGCGACGGGCGCCTCCGCCGCCCTCATCGGGGCTCCGCTCACGCGTGCCACCATCGCCGCGGCGCAAGGCGCGCTGGCCGACGATCTCGATCCGCCGGGGGATCTGCACGGCGGGCCCGAACTGAAGCGGCACCTCGCCCGCGTCATCACCGCCCGCGCCCTCGACACCTTCCTCGCATCGGCGGAGCAGGCCGCATGAACCGCCGCATCGACATCACCCTGACCGTCAACGGCGAGCGGGTCTCCCGCAGCGTCGACACGCGCCTCCATCTCATCGACTTCCTGCGCACGGAACTCGGGCTCACCGGCGCCCATACCGCTTGCGAGCACGGGGTCTGCGGCGCCTGCACCGTGCGCCTCGACGGCGACCCGGTGCGCGGCTGCCTCGTCATGGCGGCGAGCCTCGACGGCTCCGTGGTCGAGACCATCGAGGGCCTGTCGGACAGCGGCGAGATCCGTGACCTGCAGGAGGCCTTCGTCGCCCGCAACGCCGCCCAGTGCGGCTATTGCACCCCGGGCATGCTCGTCACCGCCGCCGACATCCTCACCCAAGCGCCGAACGCCTCCCGCGAGGAGATCCGCGAGCACATCTCCGGCAACTACTGCCGCTGCACCGGCTACCAGGCCATCGTCGACGCGGTCGAGGACGTGCTGAAATCGCGTCGCAAAAGCGAGGCCGCCTGATGAACGAGATCGTCACGCCGAAGTCCCTCGGGCTCTCTCGCGAGGACCTGCCGAACTCCTATATCGGCCGTTCCGTGCCGCGCCCCAATGCCCGCAAGCTGGTCGAGGGCCGCGCCACCTATACCGACGACGTCACCCTGCCGCGGCTGGTCCACGCAGCCTTCCTGCGCTCGCCCCATGCCCATGCCCGCATCGTCTCGATCGACACGGCGGCGGCGCTGGCGGTTCCCGGCGTCGTCAGGGTCTTCACCGGCGCCGACCTCGCCAAGGTCTGCGATCCATGGGTGGCCGTGCTCGCCCATCTCAAGGGCATGAAATCGGCGCCGCAATATCCGCTGCCGCTGGAGCGCGCGACGTGGCAGGGCGAGGCGGTCGTCGCCGTCGTCGCCGAGACCCGCGCTGCGGCCGAGGACGGCGTCGCGGCGCTGGCCGTGGCTTTCGATGCGCTGCCGGCCCAGGTCGACATGGAAACGGCGCTCGCCCCTGGCGCGGTCGTCATCCATCCCGAGCTCGGCGACAACCTCGTCTTCACCCGCACCGCCGAGACCGGCAATGTCGAGGCCGCCATCGCCGGCGCCCACAAGGTCGTGGAAGCCACCTTCCACACCGGCCGCCATACCGGCGTGACGCTGGAGCCGCGCTCCATCATCGCCGACTACAACCGCGCCGACGGGACGCTGACGGTCCACCATTCGACCCAGGCGCCGCACATGATGCAGAACGTCTTCGCCACGCAGTTGCGCATGGCCGAGGGCGACGTGCGCGTCATCTGCAAGGATGTCGGCGGATCCTATGGCATCAAGGTCCACGTCTATCCCGACGAGATGGCCGTCGCCTGCATGTCGAAGATCATGGGACGGCCGGTGAAATTCATCGCCGACCGCTTCGAGGCCTTCGGCAGCGACATCCATGCCCGCGACCATCGCATCAAGGGCCGCCTCGCGGTCGATGCCGAGGGGCGCTTCCTGGCCTTCGACATCGACGACCTCACCGGCATCGGCCCCTATTCGGTCTATCCCCGCACCAGCGCCGTGGAGGGCAACCAGGTCGTCAACCTCTGCGGCGGCCCCTATGCCTTCGACAATTACCGCTGCACCACGACGGTGGTGCTGCAGAACAAGGCGCCGACCTCTCAGTACCGGGCCGTCGGCCACCCCATCGCCACGACCGTGACCGAGGGCCTCGTCGACCTCGCCGCCGAGGCGCTCGGCATCGACCCGGTCGCCATCCGCCGGAAGAACCTCATCCGCGACGACGCCTATCCCTGCACCTCGCCGGCTGGCATGAAGTTCGAGGGCCTGTCGCACCACGCGTCCCTCGACAAGCTTCTGGAGATGGTGCCGGTCGAGAAAATCCGCGCCGACCAGGCCGAGCAGCGCAAGCGCGGCGTCTATCGCGGCCTCGGCTTCGCCAGCTTCATCGAGCTGACCAATCCCTCGCCCTTCATGTACGGGATCGGCGGCGCCAAGATCTCGGCGCAGGACGGCTGCACGGTGCGCATGGACCCCGACGGCTCTCTCGTCGCGCTGTCTGGCGTCACCGAACAGGGTCAGGGCACCGAGGCCATCCTCGCCCAGATCGTCGCCCACGGCGTCGGCGTGCCGGTCTCCAAGGTCAAGGTTGTCACCGGCGATACCCAGACGACGCCCTATGGCGGCGGCACCTGGGCCTGCCGCGGCGCCGGCATCGGCGGCGAGGCGGCCCTGCAATCGGCCATCGCCCTGAAGGAGCAGATCCTTGAGGTCGCCGGCGCCATGCTGCAGGCGCAGGCCGCGAGCCTCGACATCGTCATGGGCGAGGTGGTGGACAAGGCCACCGGCCAGGTGCGCATGCCGCTCGCTGAGCTCGGCCGCATCGTCTACTACCGCGGCGACACGCTGCCGAAGGATCTGGCGCGCGAGCTCGTCCAGACGCGCCATTTCATCACCAAGGAATACCCCTTCGCCTTCACCAACGGCATCCAGGCAAGCTGGCTGGAGGTCGATGTCGAGACCGGCATGGTGAAGCTCCTTGAGCACTGGTGCGTCGAGGATTGCGGCCGCGTCATTAACCCCATGCTCGTCGACGAGCAGGTGCGCGGCGGCATCGTCCAGGGCATCGGCGGCGCGCTTTACGAACACTGCATCTACAACGAGGACGGCCAGCTCCTCACCACCACCCTCGCCGACTATCTCGTGCCGATGGCAGCCGAGATGCCCGACATGCATGTCGGCCACGTCGAGACGCCGACGAAGGAATCCCTCCTCGGTGCCAAGGGCGCGGGCGAGGCCGGTACGGCCGGCGCCCCCGCCGCCATCATGAACGCCATCAACGACGCCCTCTCACCCCTCGGCGCGCGGGTTCTCGCCCAGCCCTTCACCCCGGACCGGATCCTGAGGGCGCTAGGAACCATTGCATGAGCCTGGGGGGCCGGTGTTAGCCTGCCCCCCGATACCGAAAGGCCGGACCAACCGGCCACCTAAAACAGCAGGAAACAGAGGATCGCAGCGATCCTCGACCCCAAGGAAGGAACGACGATGACGACCACCAGGCGCACATTCATGGCCGGCGCTGCCGGCGCGGCCACACTGCCCGTCTTCTCCATCCGGGCCTCGGCCCAGCAGACCCTCAATGTCACGATCGCGGCGAGCCATCCTGTCCAGAATTTCTGGGTCTCGATGATGAAGAACGTCTTCCAGCCGGAGGTCGAGAAGCACCTGCGCGACAACGGCAACCAGCTGCGCGTCAACTGGCGCGAGGCCTATGGCGGCACGCTCTACAGATTCCAGGACACGATGGAGGCGGTGCGCGACAACATCACCGACATCGGCTATGTCGGCACGCTCTGGGAGGGCTCCACCATGCCGCTCCAGAACGTCAGCTATTTCACGCCCTTCACCACCGGCGACCACGGCCTCATCGCCCGCACCTTCGACACGCTGAACGAGACGGTTCCAGCCATCAAGCAGAACTGGAACGGCCTCAACATGGTGCCGCTCTCCTCGTTCATCACCGACACCTACCACATCTGGTCGACCTTCCCGATCCGCACCCTCGACGACCTGCGGAACCGCAAGATCTCGGCCCCGGGCACCTCGGCGAACTGGCTGACCGGCACCGGCGCCACCCCGGTCGACGGCGCGCTGACCACCTACTACACCGACATCCAGACCGGCGTGTCGGAAGGCGCGCTCTCCTTCTTCGTCGGCATCCTGCCGACCCGCGTCTACGAGGTCGCGAAATACGTGACCAAATGCGACACTGGCGCCATGTATGTCGGTGGCATCGCCGCCAACAAGCAGCGTCATGACCGCTGGCCGGCCGCCTTCCAGAAAGCCGTCGCAGATGCCGGCAAGATCACCACGCAGAGGCACATTGCGGACGTGTCCTCGCGCATCGATGCGGCCGAGAAGGAGATGGTCGCCAAGGGCTCCATCATCACGACACTCTCCGATGCCGAGCGCAAGCGTTGGATCACCGGCCTGCCGAACATCGCCAAGACCTGGGCCGACACCTCGGGCCCCGCCTCTCGCGACGTTCTGCGTGCCTATTTCGCCGCCATCCGTGCCGCTGGCCAGACGCCCGGCCGCGACTGGGACCGCGAAGCCTCGGCCTGATCCTGAGCACAATGGCGGGCGCCGGGACCCTCCCGGCGCCCGCGCGCATTTTTCCTTGCAGACATCCGGAGACAGACCATGTCCGACGACATCGACATGTCGGCACTCGAGCGCGGGGCGGCGCCACAGCCCTTCGATCCCGTCCGGTTCCTGCTCGACGCAATGGCCGCCGTCGGTACGGTCTGGACCTTCGGTCTGATGCTTCTCATCTGCGCCGACGTGATCGGGCGGTCCTTCCTCTCCATGCCGATCACCGGTGTCGCCGAGATCGCCGCCCATTCCATCGTCGGCATCGTGTTCCTCCAGATTGGCGCAACCGTCTATGCCAGGCGCATGACGCGAGCCGACTTCCTCATCGATGGCATCCTCTCGCGGCGCGCTCCCGGCCTCGCCTGGGCGATTGAGGCGCTATTTCTGCTCATCGGCGCGGCGGTCATGGCCTTCGTCGCCTGGGCGGGCTGGCCGGGAGTGTGGAATTCCCTCGCCGCGCGCGAGTTCTTCGGCGTCCAGGGCGTGTTCACGGTGCCGACCTGGCCCTTCCGCGCCCTCATCGTTCTCGGCGGCACCGCCGGTGCGATCGCCTATGTCATGCTGTTCGTCGCCGAGATCGGCGGCCGGCGCAAACCGGCCGAAGGCTGATCCCATGGAAGACGTCACACTCGGATTCGTGCTCATCGGCGCCATGGTGGCGCTCATCGTCCTCGGCCTGCCCATCGGCCTGTCGCTCATCGGCACCGGCGCGATAGGCGTCTGGCTGATCAGGGAAAACGTCGATCTCGCCTTCCGCTTCACCGCGCTCGCCACCTATTCCGGCATCCAGGACTATCTCTTCGCCACCATCCCGCTCTTCGTGCTGATGGGGCTGCTTGTGTCGATATCCGATGTCGGCAAGGACACGTTCGAGGTGGCGCAGGCGCTGCTGCGCCGCATCCGCGGCGGCCTCGGCATGGCCACCGTGGCGGCCAACGCTGTCTTCGCGGCGGTGACCGGCGTCTCCATCGCCTCGGCGGCCGTCTTCACCAAGGTGGCGGTGCCGGAAATGGTCCGGCATGGCTACACGATGCGCTTCGCCGCCGGCACCGTGGCGGGCTCATCGATCCTCGGGATGCTCATCCCCCCGAGCTTGCTGATGATCGTCTATGGCGTGCTCTCCGAGGTCTCGATCGGCAAGATGTTCGTCGCCGGTGTCATTCCCGGCATCATCATCGCCCTCGGCTTCACCGCGATGATCTGGGTCTACGCCACGGTCTGGCCGCACAAGATCTTCGTCGATGCCAGCAAGTCCGATGTCGACGACGTGCCGGCCATGGGCACCGCCGAGATGCTGGCCAAGTCCGTGCCGATCGCCTGCCTCGTCGTACTGATCCTCGGCGGGCTCTACACAGGCTTCTTCACGCCGACCGAGGCCGGCGCCGTGGGGGCCGCCGGCGCCCTGATCATCGCCCTCGTCCGCCGCCGGCTCGACTGGCCGAAATTCTGGCGGGTGCTGAAGGAGGCGGGCATCGTTTCGGCCTCGATCCTCTTCCTCCTCATCGCCGCCAGCCTCTATTCCCGCATGCTCTCCATGGCGGGCGTGCCCAATGCCATCGGCGACTTCGTCCAGCATCTCGGCCTCGGGCCCTACGGCTTCCTCTTCGTCTTCGTCGTCGTCATCCTCTTGATGGGCATGATCCTCGATTCCACCTCGATCCTGCTCATCATGGTGCCGATCGGCGCGCCCATCGCCTCGGCCATGGGCTTCGACCTCATCCATTTCGGCATCGTCACCATCATTGCCGTGGAAATGGGGCTGCTGACGCCGCCCTTTGGCATCTCGGTCTTCACGGTCAAGGCGACACTGGGAGATCCCAGCGTCAGGATCGAGACCATCTTCGCCGGGTCCATGCCCTATGTGACGGTAATGGGAATCGCCCTGTTCTTCATTGCGATTTTCCCGCCGTTGTCCACACTCCTCGTTCGCTAGCAGGCCGCCATGCTCAGCTTCAACGAACACAATCTCACCGACGCGGTGGTCGACCGCTTCGCCGACTGTCCGGATCCGCGGCTGAAACAGGTGGTCCAGGCGCTGGTCCGCCATGCCCATGCCTTCGTCAAGGAGGTGGAGCTCACCGAGGCGGAATGGATTGCCGCCATCGGCTTCCTCACCCGCACCGGTGACATGTGCGACGACAAGCGGCAGGAATTCATCCTGCTGTCCGACGTGCTCGGCATCTCCATGCTGGTCGACGCCATCAATCACCGCATGCCGGACGGCGCCACCGAGACGACGGTGCTCGGCCCCTTCTATCTCGGCGAGCACCGCGTGACCCCCAATGGCGCCGACATCGCGGCGGATGAGCCGGGCGAGCGCCTCTTCGTCGAGGGGAAGGTCGCCTCGTCCGACGGCGCGCCGATCGCCGGGGCGGCGGTCGACATCTGGCACTCTGACGACGAGGGGTTCTACGATGCCCAGAAGGGCACCGAGGAGCCCTCGCTCCGCGCCCGCTTTCTCACCGATGCCAACGGCCGGTTCGGCTTCCGAACGATCGTGCCGTCAAGCTATCCGATCCCCCATGACGGCCCGGTCGGCCAGTTGCTGGAGGCGACGAAGCGCCATCCGATGCGCCCCGCCCATATCCATTTTCGCATTGCCGCTCCCGGCCACGAGACGCTGGTGACGCATCTGTTCATGCCGGGCGATCCCTGGCTCGAAAGCGATGCGGTCTTCGGCGTCAAGGAGAGCCTCGTCGCCACACTGACGGCGCAGGCCGGCGGCGCCTATCCCGACGGGTCTGCCGCGCCGGCCGGTTGGCAGTTGCTGCGGCACGCCTTCGGGCTGAAGCCTTCGGCCGCCTGACGCCGCTCAGGCGGCGCCGCGCAGGGCCGCCTGGATGTTGCGGCCGGTGCGCTCGACATGTTCGCGCAGAAGCTTCGCCGCATCGTCGGCCCGCCGCTCGATCATCGCCCCCGCGATGGCCGCATGCTCGGCCGGCACGTCCCTGTCGGGCGCGTGGTCCTTCAGGAAGATGCGACGGTAGCGGTCGGACTGGTCATGCAGGGTCTCGCAGAACTGCTGCAGCAGCGGCATCCGGCAGGCCGAGATCAGTTCGGCATGGAAAGCGCGGTGCCGTGCTTCCCAGACCTCCTGCTCCTCGGCCGAGCGCGCCCCGTGCACGCAGCGGCTGAGCTGGTGCAACGCCGAGACGACGCGCCCTTCCCAGGCCGCGTCGCCATGCAGGATGGCCTCCCGAACCGCCATGCCCTCGAGCTCCACCCTGAGGCGGATCACCTCGGTGAGGTTGTCGGCCGAGACCGGTGAGACGCGATAGCCGCGCTGGTCCTCGGCCTCGACAAGGCCCTCGCTCTCCAGCCGGCACAGCGCCTCGCGCAGCGGGCTGAGGCTGACGCCATAGCCCACCCGGATACGGTCGAGCACCAGCTTCGAGCCGGGTTCCAGATCGCCGCGCAGAATGGCGTCGCGCAGCCGTCCCGCCAGCGTCGTCGTCAAGGTGGCCGGGGAAGCGGACGTCGCATCGCGCAGGCTCATCGTTCTGGCCTCTCAGTCATCGACGGCCGCGAATCCGTAGATCGCGGCCGGATTGTCGACCAGCGCCAGCCTGCGGTGATCCGCGTCCGGAATCCAGAGCGGGACGAGATCGACGAGGTCGCCGTCGTTCGGCATCGGCACCGGGCAGATCGGATGCGGCCAGTTGCTGCCCCACAGGATGCGGTCCGGCCGGTGAGCCACGACGCGGTGGATGAGCGGCAGCATGTCCCGGTGCGGATAGGGTTCTGACGACAGCCTGTAGAGGCTGGCGAGCTTCACCCAGCAGCGATCGGTGTCGAGAAGGCGCAGGACGGCGGCGAAGGGCTGCGAACCGACCCCCTCCGCCGCAGTGATGCGGGCGAGATGGTCGAGCACGAAGGGGCTGCCGCAGGCCGTGAGTTCGGCCTCGACGTCCAGGAGCTCGTCGGCGCGGTGGAAATGCAGCACGAGGTGCCAGCCGAAATCGCGCGTCTCCGCCGCGAGCCGCGGCAGGTGCTCGAACGAGGCGCCGCCGCTGACCACGGTCGACATGCGGCAGCCGCGCATGCCGCGCCGGTGCATGTCCTCGATCTCCGCCTGCGGTAGGCCGGAGGGGATGACGGCGACGCCTCGCATGCGCGCGGGCGCCCGCGCGAGAGCGGCGAGCGTCGCCCTGTTGTCGGTGCCATGGGCCCCGCCATGGACGATGACGACGCGGTCGATGCCGAGCACCGCGTGGAGGGCGAAGAGATCCTCCACCGTGCAGTCCTCGGGCGTGTAGCTGCGCGCCGGGCTGAACGGGAACTCCGCCGCCGGACCGAAGACATGGACATGGGTGTCGCAGGCGCCGCGCGGCATGACGAAGGCCGGGCGGCGTGGATGACGGTCGGGTCCTTCACAGGATCTCGGCACCGGCGCGCTCTCGCCAGGGGCGTTCATGGGCTACCTCTACGTCATTAACAGAGCGATAACCGCCCCGCCCTGTCCCCGGCCTGTCCCATTGACCGGCTGAACCGATGGTGTACCATAAAAATCGATGATCTATAAATAATCGATATTTTCATCCGGAGAACACCATGTCCCGCTGGTTCATGACCCTGACGGCCGGGCTTTTCGCCCTGGCCCTCGCTGCTCTTCCCGCCGCCGCCTTCCCCGACCGCGCCGTGCGCATCGTGGTGCCCTTCCCGGCCGGCGGCTCGAACGACGTCATCGCCCGCATCATCGGCCAGCGTCTCTCGGAGATCTGGAAGCACCCCGTGGTCATCGAGAACCGCGGCGGCGCCGGCGGCAATATCGGCGGCGAGGCCGTCGCCCGCGCCGATGCCGACGGCTACACGCTGCTGCTCGCCGCTCCCGGGCCGCTCGCCATCAATCCCTCGCTCTTCCAGCGCATGAATTACGATCCGCTGAAGGATTTCGCGCCGATTGCGCTGACCGCCTCCGTGCCGATCGTCCTCGCGGTCAACCCGCAGGTGCGCGCCAACACGGTCGCCGAACTGATCGCCCTCGCCAAGGCCGAGCCGGGCAAGCTCCACTTCGGCTCCTCGGGTGCCGGTTCCACCAACCACCTGGCGGGCGAGCTCTTCAAGTCACTGGCCGGCATCAACATCCAGCACGTCCCCTACCGCGGCGCGGCCCCTGCCATGAACGACCTCGTGGCCGGGCACATCCCCTTCATGTTCGACAACATGCCGGCGGTTCGCCCGCAGGTCGCCGGCGGCAAGATCCGCGCGATCGCCGTGGCCGGCGCGACCCGCTCCGCGCTCTATCCGGAACTGCCGACCATGGTGGAAGCCGGCGTCCCGGGCTTCGAGGCCTCGTCCTGGTTCGGCCTCGTCGCCCCGGCGGCGACGCCCCCGGCGACCCTGAAGGTGCTGGTCGAGACCACCGCCGCGGTCCTCAAGGAGCCCGCGATCATCGCCCGCTTCGCGGAACTCGGCGCCGAGCCGGGCACCGTCTTCGGCGAGGATTTCGGCCGCTACCTCAAGGCCGAGACCGACAAGTGGACGGCCATCGTCAAGGCCGCCGGCGTCCCGCCCCAGTAACGGCGCGACGCCGCCTTCCCTCCCCCATCGAGAGACTTCATGGCCAAGACGCGCGACGACCTTCCGACCCTCGCCGAGCTGGAAAAGCGCTACGAGGACATGATCGGCTTCACGCCGCCGCGCATCGCCAAGCGGCTGAAGCTCGGCATGGCCGTCGCCCCCGAGGTCGTCGCTGCCATCGAGGACTGGCGCATCACCGCCCTGACGCCGGAGGCTCTCGACCAGAAGACCGTCCAGCTCATGGCCTTCGCCATCCTGCTGACCCAGACCTCGGAAGCCGCCACCAACCACGCCAAGGCGGCGATCAAGGCCGGCGCGACACTGGAAGAGCTTCACGCCGCCGCCGCCGTCGCGGCGCTGTTCCGCGGTGTCGCGGCCTTCAATCTCGCTGGAGAGGTCCTCACCGGCCTCTTCCCCGACAAAGCCTGACGGCAACCGCATCACCACAGGAACCGCCACCCATGCTGTCCGACGCCGACCGCCGCAAGGCGGCTGACATCCTGCTCGCCGCCGAGGAGAGCCGCACGCCGGCACCCCAGCTCACCGAGACCTGGCCGGATATCCAGATCGAGGATTCCTATGCCATCTCCTCGCTGGTAACCGAGACCAAGATCGCGCGCGGCGCCCGCCTGATCGGCCACAAGATCGGCCTCACCTCGAAGGCGATGCAGGCCTCGTCGCAGATCGACGAGCCCGATTACGGCCACCTCCTCGATTCGATGCTGCTCAACGACGGCGCCAAGGTCCGCTTCGAGGACTATTGCGTACCGCGCGTCGAGCCGGAGCTCACCTTCATCCTGAAGGAGCCGCTCAAGGGCCCCGGTATCGGCCTCGTCGACGTGCTGCGCGCCACCGAATGGGTCGTGCCCTCCATCGAGATCATCGACGCCCGCATCCAGAACCCGCGCAAGATCCAGGACACCGTGGCCGACAACGGCGCCGCCGCCGGCATCGTCCTCGGCGGCCGCCCGGTCCGTCCCGACGCGGTGGACCTGCGCTGGGTCGGCGCGATCTTCTATCGCAATGCCGAGATCGAGGAGACCGGCATCGCTGCCGGCGTGCTCGGCCATCCGGCCATGGCCATCGCCTGGCTCGCCAACAAGGTCGGCCGCTTCGGCACCGTGCTGCAGCCCGGCCACCTCATGCTGTCGGGCTCCTTCACCCGGCCGGTCTGGGCGGCCAAGGGCGACACGCTCCACGCCGACTTCGGACCGCTCGGCAGCGTCTCCGTGCAGTTCGTCTGAAGCCCATCGGCCTCAGCGGGCGAGCCTTGGGCCCCTGTCGCCGTCGACGACGAGCGGCCGCGACACGTCGATGACGCCGCCCGGCCCGCCGCCGAGCGCCTTGCCCAACGCAATGAACCGGGTGGCGATCAGGACCTGACTTTGCAGCAACGAATCCTCTGAATCGTAGAGCGAGCGCTCGGCGTCGAGCACCTCGAGGAAGCTCGACGCCCCCTGCCCGTAGACAATGCGGGCGAGGCGCCCGGCCTCGCGGAAATTGCGCACGGCGGTCGCCAGGCTCTGGTAGCGGATGCGCTGCTGCGCGAGGCCGACGAGGGCGTTCTCGACATCTTCGAGCGCGAAGAGCACCGCCTGGTGGAAGCCCGCATAGGACTGGTCGCGCTGCGCTTCCGCGACCTCGACCGCCGCCCTGAGCCGCCCGGCGTTGAACACCGGGATCGTCACCGACGGCCCATAGGACCAGGCGAGCGACGAGCCGTTGCCGAGATCGCCGATCCGGATGCCGCTGGTACGCAGCGAGCCGGTGAGCGAGATGCTGGGATAGAGCGCAGCCTCCGCCTGCCCGATCCGCGCGGTGGACTGGGCGAGAAGCCGCTCGGCGAGGCGCACGTCGGGCCGCTGCAGCAGCACGTCGGCAGGAACCCCCGGCGGCAGATTGTGCCGCGGCGCGGGAATGCCGGTGCCGCGCCGCAGCCGGGCGACGACCGCCGCCGGCTCCCGGCCAATCAGGACACCGATCCGGTGGGCGGAGGCGGAGAAGGCGGTCTCGAGCGTCGGGATATTGGCGCTGGTGCTGCTGGCCAGGGCGGTCGCCCTGGCGACGTCGACGGCGGAAGCGGCGCCGGCGTCGAACCTGGCGCGGGTCAGTGCCGCGGTCTGCCGCTGGATCGCCACCGTCCGCTGCGCGAACCCGGCGCGGGCGAGGAACCCCTTCGCCTCGACATAGTTCTGGGCGACGTCGCCGACGAGAGTCAGAAGCGTCGTGCGCAGGCTCTCCTCCGCCGCTTCCACTCCCCGATCCGCCGCTTCGAGGCTTCGCCGGGTCTCCCCGAAAAGATCAAGCTCCCAGCTCGCGTCGAAGCCCGCCTGATAGAGGTTGGACGTGAAGTTCACGCCGGAGGCGGAGGCGCTCGACCGCGCATGCGACGATGAGGCCCCGCCATTGACCTGCGGGAAGAAGGCCGCTGCAGCCTGTACGCGTGTCGCCCGCGCTGCGCGGATGCGCGCCGTGGCGGCCGCGACGTCGAGATTGGCTGCCACGGCCTCCTCGATGAGCTGGTTCAGCGTCGGGTCGCCGAAGCGTTTCCACCAGTCCGTCAGTTCGCCCGGCCGGATCGGCCGCGCATGGCGTGCATTGGCGTGATTGGCGGTGAGGGCGAGCGACGGAGCCTGGTAGTCGGGCCCGACCGCACAGCCCGTGAGACCGAGAATGAGAGCAACGGCGACCGGCACCAGGGGCAGCGAGCGCGACCGCAGCGCTACGGCCAGGGCTGCCCGGCCGCGCCAGCTGCGTGAGTGAGCGGTGCCTGGCCGTGTCATGATCTCGGAAACGCTTGGAAAAACTGCATTTTACTGAACAGGACCGCGATGGCCGGGTCAATCACTAGCCCCATCGGCGCTATCACGAAAGGGTTAGGCCTCGGCGGGCGAAGGTGCTCCACAGCCATTCTGGTCGGCGTGGTCCTCGGCGCCCTAGCGACGGCCCGCCCGGCGGGTCCCGACAGCGTCGCGCCAATCCGAGGCCAGGGACGGCGCCTCCGGCTGGACGATGATCTGCTCCGGTTCGGCGAGCCGCAAACGCGGACCCGCGCCCGCACCCGATGAAAGCCCGTGCAGGTAGAAGACGCTCGGAGCCGCCTCGTCGGTGACCATGACCGGCGACGGGGCCGAGACGATCCGCACCGCGCCGCATTGGCCGATCCAGTCGACATGGCGATGGCCGTGCATGACGACCAGCCGGTCCCCGAGCGGATCGAGCTGGCGAACGAACCAGCTGCCGTTGACCAGCGCCGTGCCCACCCGCTCGAAGAAGGCGCGGGCGGGCCTGGGATACTCGATGAGGTGGTGGTGCAGTGCGACGATCCACGACGCCCGCGGATATTGCCGGATGGTCGCCGCCAGCGCGGCCTCCTGCTCATGCGACACGAGCCCCAGCGCATTGGTGAAGGAAAAATGCGTCTCGGCGTTCGAGTTCAGCAGGATGACGCCGAGGCCGTCATCGGTCGCCGGCGGCATGACCAGCGGGAAGAGATTGTCCCAGAAGGTGGCGAACTGGACAGCGGATCCGAGGGAGGCCGTCTCCGCCAGCGAATGGATGAGGTCCTGCTTGCGCCCCGCCGCCGCCGCCAGGGTCTGGCCGAGAACGCCGCGATCCCGGTTGAGGAGGCGCACCCTGTCGCCCTGGAGCGTCACCATGGCGGAAAGGGTGCGCAGCCGCCGCAACTGCTTGGCCGGGCTGAACGGCACGTCGAGCCGGGCTGGATTGGCACGGTCGACGATGTTGAGGTCATGGTTGCCCGGCAGCAGCAGCATCCGCGCGGCGAGTTCGGGATGGCGCGAGACGAGGTCGAGGAACTCCGCCCATTCCGCCGAACGACCGGCATCGGTCGTGTCGCCGGTCACCATGATCAGGTCGAGGGGCTCCGCGGCATGGAGCGCCGCCAACCGTTCCAGGATCCGCACCAGCCGCCCGTTGCCGCGCGGCCCCCTGCGTCCGCACTCGATGCGGAAGCCGTAGCGCTCACCGACGACGTGCAGATCGGAGAGATGGGCGACCCGCCATGACCGCCCGCCCGCGGCCGGCAGGTCGAAGCCCTCGAGATCGACGGGCGGCGCCATGGTCGAATCGGCATAACCCCAGCTGATCGAGGCGATCGCCATGTAGACCGCCACCAGAACGACCGCATTGGCGAGCGCCGGCCGGACGAGCCGATTGGGCCGCGCGAAGTCGATGAAATCGGCCGTCCAGCGGGTCGAGGGCCAGACAAGCAGGATGACACCGATGGCGGCGACCGCAATCAGGGCGGCAGCACCGATGGCGGAGAGCGACCTCAGCCGCGCCCGACCCGCCGGCAGGGTCGCCGACGGCGAGAGGCGCTCGACGACATGGCGCAGCGCCTCGCGGCTCGTCGCATAGCCCGGCTGGATGGCCAGGGCGTTGAGCGACCAGAAACTGCGCTCTGCCGAGCGGAACAGCGGACGCCAGCCGACCCAGCCGACGACGGCCACCAGCAGCAGCAGCAGCACGGAGCTGAACCCGGCGAGGGCGGTGATCCGGCCCGACAGCGTGTCGACCCAGCCGGTGACGACCAGCGGCGCCGCACCGAGGAGCAGGCCCGGCACCAGGATGAGGCTCGTCCATGCGAAGATGAGCTTGGGCAGGCTGATCTCGGCGAAAAGCGAGCCTGCAAGCTTGATGAAGGAACGGGTCGCCGGGCTCGACGCGTCGTCTTCGGCATCACCGCGGCGGGGATCGACAAGCGGCTCCATGGCCGGCACTGTCGACTATCCCCGGCTGCGGCGCAAACAGGCGAAATGAAGCAGGCTGCCGGGCTAGCGGAGGGCCGGCAGGCAGAGAATGCCGCCCTCGGGTCCGATCAGCACCGAGGCGACGGCGAAGGCGGTGATCGCGAGGCCCAACGCCATCGACGCCGCCGGATTGCGGCCGAGGGTCTTCAGCGTCGCGACCCCCATGGCGCTGGCCATCACGGCCGGCACGGTGCCGAGCCCGAAACCGAGCATCAGCGCCGCGCCGCCGGCGCCCGTCCCGGCCAGCATGGCGGTGAACAGGGCGCCATAGACCATGGCGCAGGGCATGAACCCCCAGACGATTCCGAGCGCCATCGGCCCGCCGACGCCGAAACCGGGGTGGCGGGAGGTCATGGTCATCATCGCATGGCCGACCGGGGCCGCCAGGCGGTCGAAGGCGACCAGCGAGGGAATGAGACCGGCGGTGGACAGCCCGATCCATCCGAGCGTCACGGCACTCGCCCATTGCAGGACCCGGTAGGCCGCCGTCTGGTCGAAGGCGCCGGCGATCCCCGACCCGAACGTGCCGAGAATGCCGCCGGCGACCGCATAGGCGAGGACGCGGCCGAACTGCGTCACGAGGAGCGTGCGCGCCCGCTGCCGCGCATCGCCGTCGGGATGAACGGTCAGCATCAAGGCCGAGCCGATGCTGCCGCACATGCCCGCGCAGTGCAGGCTGGAGGCCAATCCCATCAGGATGCCGGCGAAGAGGGTCAGGGACGAGGGGGTCATGGCGGAACCGTCGGATCAGACCGCGCTGGAATGGCGGCCGGCCTTGGCGAGGTGGGCGTCGAACAGCGAGGCGACGACCCGCACCAGCGGCCGACCGGCATCGCTGACGACGACCGTGCGCGCCGAGCGCGAGACGAGGCCTTCGCTCTCCAGCGTCCGCAACTCCTCCAGATCCCGATCGAAGAAGTCGCGCGAGACGCCGTGGCGGCTCGCGACCGCCTCGAGATCGGCGGAGAAGTCGCACATCAGCCGTTCGATCGCATCGGCCCGCACGCGGTCCTCCAGCGACAGGGCGAGGCCCCGCACCGTGGCCGGCTCGCGGGCATCGATCGCGCGGTGGTAACCGGCGGTGTCCGGGGCGTTCTGCACGAACCCCTGCGGCAGCCGGCCGATGGCCGAGGCGCCGAAGCCGATCAGCGCCTGCGCGTCGTCGGTGGTATAGCCCTGGAAGTTGCGCTTCAGCTTCTGATCCCGCGCCGCCACCGCCATCGCGTCGTCGGGGCGGGCGAAATGGTCGAGGCCGATCGCCTCATAACCGAGGGCCTGGAGCGCTTCACGTGCCACCGTCTGCTGCCGGAACCGTTCGACCGCATCCGGCAGGGCCTGTTCGTCGATCAGGCGCTGGTGGGTCTTGAACCACGGCACATGGGCATAGCCGAAGAGCGAGATGCGGCTCGGCTGCATCGCCGCGGCCAGTTCGATCGTCCGTATCAGGTCGGAAAGGCTCTGATGCGGCAGGCCGTACATCAGGTCGAAGCTCAGGGCGTCGATCCCCGCCGCGTGCAGCGTCTCGACCGCCGCGGCGACGACGGCGTGTGGCTGTACCCGGCCGATCGCCTGCTGGACGTGGGCATTGAGGTCCTGCACGCCGAGACTGGCGCGCGTCACGCCCACCCGCTTCAGCACCGCGGCGAGGTTGCGGTCAAGCTGGCGCGGGTCGAGTTCGATGGCGTGTTCGGCATCGGCGCCGATCCTGAAGCGGCGCGCCAGCCGCTCGGCGATGGCGGTGAGGCCGGCTTCGCCCAGCATGGAAGGCGTTCCGCCGCCCCAGTGCAGGTGGCGGACCTGGCGGGCCGGCGTCAGCCCGGCGACGAGGTCGATCTCGGCGATCAGATGATCGCGATAGGTGGCGACGGGCTCGGCCCGCCGCGTCACCTTCGTGTGGCAGCCGCAATAGGCGCACATCGCGGCACAAAAGGGGACATGCAGATAGAGCGACAGGCTCGTGCAGGGCGACAATTCGCCGAGCCATCGGCGATAGGTCGCCGCCGTCACGGCCGGGGTGAAATGCGGCGCGGTCGGATAGGAAGTGTAGCGGGGCACGCTTTTCTCGGCGAGCGCGATATTGCCCATCGAGGCCGGAAAGACCGCGTCGCGGGGAGCGGATGCAGCAGCGCTCGCGGCTGCCTTATGCGTCGAGGACGTCATGGGGGGCGGACCTCCGGACGAGGGCGGCACCATATCCGCCAACATCCTGAACCTTCACTGATGTGGACGCGCGCGCGTTGATCGACATCAACGACCGCCGACGGCCGCCGCGCCGCGCCGCGCCGTCTTGATGCACATCAATGTCACCCCCGCTGCGCCTGCCATTGGTGCTCTGCAATACGGGGTCGCCTGTTCCGGCGGACCGTCTGCCGCCAGCAGGACGAGGGGCACGAGATGAGCCAGGGTCAAGCCCAGAAGACAATGTCAGTTCCGGAGGTCACCAGCATGGCGGCCTTCGCGGCCACCGCCATGCTGTGCCTGTTCATCGCATCAGGCTCGGTCGACCCGGCCTACTCCTTCCACGTCTACCTGTTCGCGGCCGCTTCGGTGGCGGCGATCTTCGCCCTCGGCAACCGCTACCTGGCGCGCCCCGCGGTGATCCCGCAGGAGATCAACGGCAAGCCGAACTACAACATGGCGCCGGTCCAGTTCGCGACCGTGGCGGCGGTGTTCTGGGGCATCGCCGGCTTCACGGTCGGCCTGATCATCGCGCTGCAGCTCGCCTACCCGGTCCTCAACTTCGATCTGCCCTGGACAAATTTCGGCCGCCTGCGCCCGCTCCACACCTCGGCGGTCATCTTCGCCTTCGGCGGCAACGTGCTGCTGGCGACGTCCTTCTACGTGGTGCAGAAGACCTCCCGCGCCCGCCTGGCCGGCGAGATCGCTCCCTGGTTCGTCATCCTCGGCTACAACTTCTTCATCGTCATCGCCGGCACGGGCTACCTGCTCGGCATCACCCAGGGCAAGGAATACGCCGAGCCCGAATGGTATGCCGACCTCTTCCTGACGGTCGTCTGGGTCACTTATCTGCTGGTCTTCCTCGCCACCCTGTGGAAGCGCAAGGAACCGCACATCTTCGTGGCGAACTGGTTCTATCTCGCCTTCATCGTCACCATCGCCGTGCTGCATCTCGGCAACAACGCCGCGGTCCCGGTCTCCATCTATTCGCCGAAGAGCTACATCGTCTGGTCCGGCGTCCAAGACGCCATGTTCCAGTGGTGGTACGGCCACAACGCGGTCGGCTTCTTCCTGACCGCCGGCTTCCTCGCCATCATGTACTACTTCGTGCCGAAGCGGGCGGAGCGGCCGATCTATTCCTACCGGCTGTCTATCGTCCACTTCTGGGCCCTGATCTTCCTCTACATCTGGGCCGGCCCGCACCACCTGCACTACACCGCCCTGCCCGACTGGGCGCAGACGCTGGGCATGACCTTCTCGATCATGCTGTGGATGCCCTCCTGGGGCGGCATGATCAACGGCCTGATGACGCTCTCGGGCGCCTGGGACAAGCTGCGCACCGATCCGGTGCTGCGCATGATGGTCGTCTCGCTCGCCTTCTACGGCATGTCGACCTTCGAGGGTCCGCTCATGTCCATCAAGGCGGTGAACTCCCTGTCGCATTACACCGACTGGACCATCGGCCACGTCCATTCCGGCGCGCTCGGCTGGGTCGCCTACATCTCCTTCGGCGCCATCTACTGCCTCGTCCCGTGGCTGTGGAACAGGAAGCAGCTCTATTCGAACCGCCTGGTCGAATGGCACTTCTGGGTCTCGACCCTCGGCATCGTCTTCTACATCTCCGCCATGTGGGTCGCCGGCATCATGCAGGGCCTGATGTGGCGCGCCTACACCGCACTCGGCTTCCTCGAATATTCCTTCATCGAGACCGTCGACGCGATGCACCCCTACTACGTGATCCGTGCTCTCGGTGGCGCCCTCTTCGTCGTCGGCGCGCTGATCATGGCCTACAACCTGATCATGACGGTGCGCCAGGGCGAGGTTGCAGAGCCCGAATCCGCCCCTGCCCTCGTTCCGGCCCAGTGAGGAGGACGGATTATGTCGCTCTGGAACAAGCACGCCATCTTCGAGAAGAACTCGATCGTCCTGACGGTCGGCATCCTGGTCGTGGTCGCCATCGGCGGCCTCGTCGAGATCGCCCCGCTCTTCTATCTGAAGAGCACCATCGAGAAGGTGGAGGGCGTTCGCCCCTACACCCCGCTGGAACTGGCCGGGCGCAGCATCTACGTCCGTGAGGGCTGCTACAACTGCCACAGCCAGATGATCCGCCCGCTGCGCGACGAGGTGGAGCGCTACGGCCACTATTCGCTCGCGGCCGAGAGCATGTACGACAAGCCCTTCCAGTGGGGCTCCAAGCGCACCGGGCCCGACCTCGCCCGCGTCGGCGGCAAGTATTCGGACGAGTGGCACGTCGCCCACCTCGCCAATCCCCGCTCGGTGGTGCCGCAGTCGATCATGCCGGGCTACGCCTTCCTCTCCCGTGCCGAGATCCGGCCGGAGCAGGTGGAGGGTCACCTGAGGAGCAACCGCCTCGGCGGCGTCCCCTACACGGACGAGCAGATCCAGAACGCCCTGACCGACCTGCGCGCGCAGGTCAATCCTGACAGTCCCAACGTCCAGGCCCTGCAGGTTCGCTATCCCGGCGCCACCGCCCGCGCCTTCGGCGGCAATCCCGCGGCCGCCGGCAACGGCACCGTCACCGAGATGGACGCCCTCGTCGCCTATCTCCAGGTGCTCGGGACGATGGTGGATTTCCGGACCTATGACGCCCGCGCGAACATGCGCTGAGCCGGGAGAAGGATGATGAGCACCTACACGACCCTCGCCAACTTCGCCCAGACCGCCGGGCTTCTCTATTTCGTCGGCATGTTCCTCGCGATTGCCGTCTACGCCTTCTGGCCGCGCAACAAGAAGCGCTTCGACGAGGCCGCCCAGATCCCGCTGAGGGAGGAGTGACACCATGGCCGTTCAACCCGAAATCGACCCGGCCACCGGCCGCACCACGACCGGTCATGAATGGGACGGCATCAAGGAGCTGAATTCGCCCCTGCCGAAATGGTGGCTCTACATCTTCTACGCCACCATCGTCTGGTCGATCGGCTACTGGGTGGTCTATCCCGCCTGGCCGCTGGTCACGAACTACACCAAGGGTGCCTTCGGCTATTCCTCACGGCAGGAGGTCGTGCGTGACCTCGACGCCTTGAAGGCCCTGCGGGCCGAGCGCTCCACGGCGCTGGCCAGCACGCCGCTGGAGGACATCACGAAAAACCCGACCCTGCTGACCTTCGCCCTCGCCCAGGGCAAGGCGGCCTTCGGCGACAACTGCGCGCCCTGCCACGGCCTCGGGGCCGCCGGTTCGCGCGGCTTCCCGAACCTGCGCGACGATTCCTGGCTCTGGGGCGGCGGCATCCAGGACATCCACCAGACCATCGCTTATGGCATCCGCAACGGCGACGACCGCGCTCGTCAGGGCAACATGCCGCCGCTCGGCGGGCCGAACGGCGTGCTGAAGACCGACGAGATCGTCACCGTCGCCAACTACGTCCTCTCGATGTCCGGGCAAACCACCCGTCCGGGCGCCGATCTCGCCAAGGGGAAGGAACTCTTCATCGCCAACTGCTCCGCCTGCCATGGCGAGGATGGCCGCGGCAATCGCGACCTGGGCGCTCCCAACCTGACGGGCCGAAACTGGGTCTACGGCTCCGACGAGAAGACCATCATCGAGACGATCACCCTCGGCCGCGGCGGCGTCATGCCCGGCTGGACCACCCGTCTCGACGAAACGACGGTGAAGGCTCTCGCCGTCTATGTCCACGCGCTGGGCGGCGGGCAGTAAGCCCGCCTCAACCGAGCGCGGAATGGGGGGGTGCGCGCCGTGGCAGCGGCGCGCACCGTCGTCTTTTCGGGGCCGCTGTTGAGGCAGGTCAAGGCTGACCGCCCGCAATTGGCCGATGGTCCCGGCGTGCCGCCTCGGATGGCACGATTTTGCCCCCGGACACCCCATGTCGGACCTTCTCGCTCAAGCCGCTCGCAAATCCGCCGCCGCGGAGACCGACCCGGTCATTCCAAGCGCGGATGACGAACCGCTCTACGAGAGCCGGCGCGAAATCTATCAGCAGAGCGTCAAGGGTCGCCTTCGGACGATCAAATGGGTCGTCCTCTTCGCCTGCCTCGGCGTCTATTACTTCCTGCCGTTCCTGCGCTGGTACCGCGGTCCGAACCAGCCGGACCAGGCTGTCCTCGTCGATATCGCCAACAACCGCTTCTACTTCTTCTTTATCGAGATCTGGCCGCAGGAAATCTACTATTTCACCGGCCTGCTGGTGATGTCGGCCCTGATCCTCTTCCTGATGAACGCGGTCGCCGGCCGGGTCTGGTGCGGCTATCTCTGCCCGCAGACCGTCTGGACCGACCTTTTCACCGTCGTCGAGCGCTGGGTGGAGGGCGACCGCCGCGAGCGCATGATCGCCGATGCCAAGCCGATGTCGGTGGCCAAGGCCGGCCGCAAGGTCCTCAAGCACTTTCTCTGGCTGATGATCGCCTGGTGGACCGGCGGCGCCTGGGTGCTCTATTTCGCCGATGCTCCCACCCTGGTGAAGGATCTCGCCACCTTCCAGGCCCCGATGGTCGCCTATATGTGGATCGGCATCCTGACCTTCACGACCTATGCGCTGGCCGGGCTCCTGAAGGAGCAGGTCTGCCTTTACATGTGTCCCTGGCCCCGCATCCAGGCGGCGCTGACCGACGAATATGCCCTCAACGTGACCTACCGCTACGATCGCGGCGAGCCGCGCATGTCGACCAAGGCCGCCGCCAGGGCGCGCGAGGCGGAACAGCCCGCCGGAGACTGCATCGACTGCCACCAGTGCGTGGTCGTCTGCCCCACCGGTGTCGACATCCGCGACGGCGCGCAGCTCGGCTGCATCCAGTGCGGCCTGTGCATCGACGCCTGCAACACGGTCATGGCCAAGGTAAACCGGCCGCTCGGCCTCATCGCCTACGACAACGACGTCAACATGGACCGGCGCCGGCAGGGGCAGGAGGAGGTCTATCCGATCATCCGCACCCGCACGGTGCTCTATGCCGCCATGATCGCGGCCGTTGGCCTCGTCATGCTCTACGGGCTGATGACGCGCTCCTTCACCGAACTGTCGGTGCTGCACGACCGCAACCCGCTCTTCGTCCAGCTGTCGGATGGCTCCGTCCGCAACAGCTACACGGTGCGCATCCTCAACAAGCGGCCGCTCCACCGCATCTTCGTGCTCGCCGTCGACGATCTGCCTCTCGCCCGGCTCAGCGCCGTCGGCATCACGACGACGTCGGGAGACTGGCCGGTGATCGACATCGGCCCCGATTCGACCCGCGAACTGATCGTCCACGTCACCGCCGCGAAGCCCGCGGACCTGCCGGCGTCCCGCCGCATCACTTTCCGCATCACCGAGCTCGGAACCGGCGACAAGGCGAGTGTCGTCGACCATTTCGTTTCCCGCTGACCTGAGGACCCCCCCGATGTCCAATCCCGCCTCCCCCGCCCTGCCCCGCGAGCGCCGCCTCACCGGCCGCATGGTGTTTTTCGGCTTCGCCGCCTTCTTCGGCGTCGTCTTCAGCGTCAATGCGCTGATGATGACCCTGGCTCTCGACACCATGCCGGGCACCACCACCGACAGCTCGTACCGTGCGAGCCAGCGGTTCAATCAGGACCTGACGGCCGCCCGCGAACGGACCGCCCGCGCCTGGGCGGTCGACGCGCGGGTCGACCGCGACCCGGCCGGCATCGCGGCCATGACCGTTTCGGTGCGCGAACCGACGGGCGCGCCCGTCGAGCGGATCACCGTCAAGGCACGGCTGATGCACCCGGCGCACCGCACCAACGACCGCGGCTTCGACGTGACGCGGAGCGGCCCGGGCCTCTATATCGGCACCGCCGAAGGCGTCATGGCCGGGGCCCAGGACCTCGTCATCGAGGTCGAGCGCGACGGAGCTGTGCTCTACCGCTCGCGCAACCGCGTCATGTTGCCGTGAGCGACACGATGAGCACCCTGCGCGCGGCCGACCGGACCGGCACGGCGCCGACATCCGCAGACCTGGCCCTGCCGCCGCCCCCCCTTTCCGGTGGGACCGACCTCTCGCTCTATGTCGAACCGCTCGGCGAGGGTCGCGCGCGCATGGACTTCGCCGTCGACGGCATCACCTGCGCCGCCTGCATGCCGGTCATCGAACAGGGGCTCGCCCGCGAGCCCGGCGTCGATGCCGCCCGTGTCAACCTCACCCATCGCCGTCTGACGGTGGAATGGCGCGAGGCCGCCACGACGCCGCAGCGCATCGTCGAACGCCTCACCGCCATGGGCTTCCGCGCCTTCCCCTTCGACCCGAAGGCGGTCGAGGGCGAGGAGGCCCGCGAGGCGCGCTTCCTGCTGCAATGCCTCGGCGTCGCCGGCTTCGCCATGATGAACATCATGCTGCTGTCGGTGTCGGTCTGGTCGGGCAACGTCACCGACATCACCCAGGAGCAGCGCGACTTCTTCCACTGGCTCTCGGCGCTCATCGCCGTGCCCGCCGTCGCCTATGCCGGCAGACCGTTCTTCCGCTCGGCGCGCATGGCGCTCGCCGCCCGCCAGCTCAACATGGACGTGCCGATCTCGCTCGGCGTCCTGCTGGCGGTGGGCATGTCGCTGGTGGAGACCGCGAACCACGCCACCCACGCCTATTTCGACAGCGCGGTGATGCTGCTCTTCTTCCTGCTCATCGGCCGCTACTTCGAGCAGCTGATGCGCCGCAAGACGCGCACCGTCGCCGCCAACATCGCCGCCCTCAAGGCCGAGACGGCGGTCAAGATCATGCCGGACGGCGCGCTGCGGCAGATGCCGATCGCCGCCATCCTGGCCGGCGACAGGGTCATGGTCCGGCCGGGCGAGCGCGTCGCCGTCGACGGTCTCATCGTCGCCGGGCGCTCGGCGCTCGACCAGAGCCTCGTCACCGGCGAGACCTTGCCGCAGGAGGTCGGGCCGGGCGACGCGATCTATGCCGGCACGCTGAACACCAGCGGCATGCTGACGGTCGAGGTCAGGGCCGCCGCTCGCGGCACGCTGCTCGACGAGGTCGGCCGCCTGCTGGAAACCGCGCTGGAGGCCCGCTCGTCCTACCGGCGCCTCGCCGACCGGGCCGCCGCGCTCTATTCGCCGGTCGTGCACATCGCCGCCATCGCGACGCTCGCCGGCTGGATCCTCGCCGGCCTCGCCTGGCAGCCGGCCCTGATCATCGCCATCACCGTGCTGATCATCACCTGCCCCTGCGCCCTCGGCCTCGCCATTCCCGCCGTCCAGGTCGTCGCCGCCGGCGCCCTGTTCAAGGCCCATGTGCTGCTCCAGTCGGGCGACGCGCTGGAACGGCTCGCCGCGGTCGACACCGTCGTCTTCGACAAGACGGGCACGCTGACCTTGCCCGAACCGGCCCTCGACTGGCCCGACGGTCTGTCGGACGAGGCAAGGGCGCTGGCCGGCGGGCTCGCCATCTCCTCGCACCATCCCCTCGCCCGCGCCGTCGCGGCGGCCTTCCCGGCGGCCAGGCCTCTGGCGGATGCTTCCGAGGAACCCGGCAAGGGCGTCAGCGCCATGGTCGACGGGACCGAGGTCAGGCTCGGCAGTCTCGCCTTCTGCGATGCCGCGGCCGAAGGCGCCGCGGTCGCCGAACGCCATCCCGACGCGTCCCTCATCGCCTTCCGCTATGGCGATCTCCGCCACGTCTTCGCGGTCCGTCAGGTCCTGCGGCCGGATGCGGTGGCGGTGGTCGCCACCCTGAGGGCGGCCGGGCTCGACATCGAGATCCTTTCCGGCGACCGGCCAGCCGCCGTCGCCACGGTGGCGCACACGCTCGGCATCGCCACCGCCAGCGGCGACATGAAGCCCGCCGACAAGATCGCCCGCCTCGACGTCCTGAAGGCCGCCGGGCGCCGGGTTCTGATGGTCGGCGACGGGCTCAATGACGCCCCCGCCCTCGCCCGGGCCCATGTCTCCATGTCGCCTGTCACTGCCGTCCACCTGACGCAGGCGGCAGCCGATGCGGTTTTCCTCGGCGATAGGCTGGCCCCCGTCGCCCATGCGCTGGCGGTCTCGCGCACGGCCCTGCGGCTGATGAAGGAAAACCTCTGGATCGCCGTCGTCTACAACGCCATCGCCGTGCCCATCGCCATTGCCGGCATGGTCACGCCCCTGATCGCCGCTCTCGCCATGTCGGGCTCGTCGGTGATCGTCACCGCCAACGCCCTCCGGGCGCGGCGCGGCCGGTTGTGAGGACATGAGCCATGGACGTTCTGGTCTTTCTGGTGCCGCTGGCGCTGGGGCTCGGAGGCCTCGGGCTCGCCGCCTTCCTCTGGTCGCTGAAGACGGGGCAATATGACGATCTCGACGGTGCCGCATGGCGCGCCATCATGGACGACGATGCGATTCCCGAATCGGCGCGCCTGCCGACGGATCAGGAGGCGGCAGGCACCGTCTTGACGAAGCCGACCGAGCCAGGCCGGAAGTTGTGAGCCGTCAGCGCTAGGTCAATGTCCGCCCAGGCCGCCAGCCGCTCCGGCGCGACACGACCGCTATCATCGATCAGGATGGTGGAGCAGCCCTCGTTACGGGCGAGGTTGTCGATGAAATCGAACAGCGTATCGGTCGCGGTGCTCGCCGGCAGTTCCGCCTTCGACAGGTAGGACAATTCGAGGCGCCGGCCGGAGCGCGGGTCCGCCGCGATGCGGAAGAGGCATGCCGCATGGATGTAGCCACGCCGGTCGTCGACCACCACGCAGCCCGATCGGCGGCGCTTGCCGGTGCCGAGGCCGGCGAGGTGCTGCCGCCAAGCGTCGATCTTGATGTCGGGGTAGCAGAGACGCACCAGACCGAAGACGGTCATGGCCTCGTGAGCGTCGATGATGCGGCCTTTGAACATCAAGGCTGAGGCTCCCGCCATGCATGGAATGCCGGAGCCTGAGAGACCGACCGCGATCCGTCCTTGCTCTAAATCAAATCGGGTGTATAGGTGTCTGAATATGCATACTCCAATAGTGCCTTGTTCCCCCAATCAGGGTCACTGCCATGACCGAAATCATTGAAGTTGCAAAGCCGCACGGCCACGCTTGCGGTCGGAAGCCCGGCGAAAACTACTGTGATACCTGCAAGGTCCGATCTCTTGCGGTCTGCGCGGCGCTCGGGGCCGAGGAATTGCCGGAACTGGACAGCATTGTCCACCACACCCGTGCCGATGCCAAGACGACCTTCATCCACCAGGGCGAGACGGCCGAATCCGTCTTCTCCGTCACGGAAGGCGTGGTCCGTCTCTACAAGCTGCTCTCCGACGGCCGCCGCCAGATCATCGGCTTCGCCATGCCGGGCGATTTTCTCGGCCTCGCCCTGCACAACCGCTATGGTTTCTCGGCCGATGCCGTGGACCCTGTCGGGCTCTGCCGGTTCGACCGCCGGGACTTCGACAATCTCATCACCGCCAAGCCGCATTTCCTGCGCCGCCTGCACGAATTCGCCACCCATGAACTGGTGATCGCCCAGGAACAGATGACGCTGATCGGCCGCCGCTCGGCCGAGGAGCGCGTCGCCGCCTTCCTGATCGCCATGCGCGAGCGCTGGGCCCGCATCAAGGGCCCTTCGGTGACGATCCAGCTCCCCATGCAGCGGATCGACATGGCCGACTATCTCGGCCTCACCATCGAGACGGTGAGCCGGACGCTGACCAAGCTCGCCCGCGATGGCATCATCCTCATCGTGCCGGAGGCCGTGCGCGTCCTCGACGAGAAGAGGCTCGCCGCCATCGCGCGGTCCTGATCCCGGCGGGTCAGGCCTTGAGCCGGTAGCCCGTCCTGAAGATCCAGGCGATCCCGGCCAGGCAGAGGGCGAGAAAGATCAGCGTCATCGCGACGCTGACGCCGATATGCACGTCGGCCGTCCCGAAGAAGCTCCAGCGGAAGCCGCTCACCAGATAGACGACCGGGTTGAACAGGCTGATCGTCCGCCATAAGGGCGGCAGCATGTCGATCGAATAGAAGCTGCCGCCCAGGAACGTAAGGGGCGTCACCACCAGCATCGGCACGAACTGGAGTTGCTCGAAGCCCTCCGCCCAGATGCCGATGATGAAGCCG
>NZ_JAUYFA010000079.1 GCF_030691135.1 Phreatobacter sp. | reverse complement strand
GGCGGCAGATTCACCGAGCGGTCGCGGTAGGCTCAAGATGCCGGAGTGCGGGAGGGAGCGCGCGGCTGCACCTACAACACTCCTACAGCATGAATGACTGAACGCCACTCAACCATCTGATTCTTCGATCATTTTCGAAGCGGTGCGTCCCATCCATCATCGGTGCCACGGCAAAGCGTCAGGGGCTCTTTTTTGGCCTCAAAACCAGCCTTCATGCGGGATCTCGTCATTTCGCCGAGCATCATTCGGCACTGGAATTGCACTATTCAGCATCATTCGCACCGCAAATCACAATAATGCCCGCCGAAGTCTCACCGCGCATTGAGCCTGGTGTTCACCGAGGTCAGCGCCGCCGACGTACGAAGGCTGACGATGTCTACCAGTTCCCCGAACGTCACCCCCGAATGGCTCCCAGGAGAGGGCGCAGGTAGTCTACCGACCCAGCCTCGACAACGTCCAGAAAGTCTCTGGCGGCCTGTGACAATGCCCGCTGCCGTGCCGTGACGATCGAAAAACCTGCATCAATGGCGGGACGGAAAGGCAGGACCACGACACCGCGGTCAACGAAGGCCCGCGCCGTATAGGCTTCGACGAGGGCAACGCCGACCCCTTCGCTGGCGAGTGCGCAGGCGATGGCGGAGAGCGGCGTCTCCACTGTGGAACGAATGGAGATGCCGGCCAAGGCCACCTCGATGATGTGCCGCTGGTAGCTGCCCCGCCCCAACAGGATGACATCTTCCCCCGCCAGATCGGGAGCGCGGATCTCAGCCAGTTGGGCGAGGCGCCGGTCAGCGGGAATGACGGCGACGATCGGGGCCATCATCGGCGCCATGGTCAAAGAGGAGCGCTCAGCCGGCACGGCCACGAAGCCGAAGTCGAACTGGCCTCCTGCGACTCGGTCGAGAACCAGATGAGAGGGAATGCCGTCAATCTGGATCGCCAGGCCCGGGCGTGTCGCCCGGAAGCGGGCCATCAGGAACGGAAGAAATCCGAGGGCCAGCGCTGGTAAGGCAGCAACCCGCAATGATCCTGCTCTTGCCGACCTCAGATCCGCGGCGAAGGCCTTCACATGTTCGAGGCCGAGATAGGACCGTTCGACCTCGGCGAGAAGGGCGACCGCCTCCGGGGTTGGGCTCAACTGGTTCCCCCTGCGCTCGAACAGACGGATCTTCAGATTGTATTCGAGGTCGCGGATCAGCCGGCTGACGGCCGGCTGGGTGACACGGAGCACTTCAGCCCCGGCCGTCATGCCGCCTGTCATCATGACAGCGCGGAAGGCCTCCAACTGACGATCGAGCACAGCCAATCTCCATCACATTCGAACATGATAGGTGGGGAATTTTGAATTTGATATTATTGAAAGAATGCAACCACCCTCGCAATCACGAAGGCAAACCCGCCTTCAGGGGTTGAGGAGGGATCCATGCAATCGAGGTTTCTGCTGGCGCTCGGCGCGTCGGCGACGATGCTTCTTTCAGCAGGCGTCGGACATGCCCAGGAAACACTGGTCGTGGCCGGATCGGGGGGGTCGATCGAGAAGGTTCTGCGCGAGCGGGTCATTGCGCCATTCGAGCGGGCCCACAACGTGCGCGTCGTCTATGTCGCGGGGAACTCCACCGACAACCTGGCCAAGCTTCAGGCCCAGAGGGACAATCAGGAGATCGATGTCGCGATCATCGACGACGGTCCGATGATGCGGGCCGTGTCTCTCGGATTCTGTGCGCCCCTCGAGGGCGTCGACCAGTCGAGGCTCCACGATGTCGCCAGGCTGCCGGGCGGCCGTGCCTCGGGCATGGGCCTGATCGCGACAGGCCTGATGTACAATACGAGGGTCTTCAGGGAGAACGGCTGGGCGGCGCCCACCTCCTGGAATGACCTGATGGATCCCAAATATCGGGGTCGGGTCGTCATGCCGCCGCTGAACAACGGCTACGGCCTGCTCACCGTGGTCATGCTGGCGCGGCTGCACGGCGGGGGCGAGAGCAACATCAACCCTGGCTTCGATGTCATGCGCCGGCATGTCGGCCCCAACATCCTCGCCTTTGAGCCCTCACCGGCCAAACATGCCGAACTGTTCCAGACGGGCCAGGCGATCTTCGGCGTCTGGGGCACGGCGCGGGTCCAGCCCTTGATCGATGCCGGCGTTCCCGTCGAATTCGTCTATCCGAAGGAGGGCTCGCCGGTGGTCATGATGGCGATCTGTCCGGTGGCCAAGCGGCAGATATCCGCCAAGGCCCATGCCTTCGTGCAGACGATCTTGTCGGCGGAAACGCAATCGCTCCTCGCCAATGAGGCAGGCCTTGCGCCGGTCAACAAGGAGGCGACTGTCGCCCGCCCGGGAATCATGCCGGTGGGAGAACTGGCGGCCCGGCTGGTTGCGGCAGACTGGAACATCATCAACCCCGTGCGTGACGACTGGAATCGCCGCTGGGTTCGCGAGATCGAACGCTGAGCTTCATCCGGGGCCCGGCCTTGGCCGGGAGCCCCACTCGCAAAGGCAGGGCGCGCATCGGCGCGCCCCACTGACCTGGAGGGCGTGATGCCCTATCTCGCGCTCGAAAACATCCGGAAAGCCTATGGTCCCGCTGTCGCGGTCGATCGTCTCGACCTCGGTGTCGAGAAGGGCGAATTCATTTCGCTGCTCGGCCCTTCCGGCTGCGGCAAGACCACGACGCTGCAGATGATCGCGGGCTTCGTCGAGCCGACCCAAGGCGCGATCGCCCTCGACGGGATCGATCTGTCGCGGCTTGCGCCTGAGAAGCGCGGCCTCGGCATCGTCTTCCAGAGCTATGCGCTGTTCCCGCACATGACGGTGGCTGCCAATGTCGCTTTCGGCTTGGAAATGCGCAGGGTCGGCAAAGCCGAGATCCGGCAGCGGGTGGAACAGGCCCTGGCGATGGTCGGCCTGGCCGACAAGGGTGGCCGCTATCCCCGTCAGATGTCGGGCGGCCAGCAGCAGCGTGTCGCACTGGCACGAGCACTGGTCATCCGGCCCGCGATCCTCTTGCTCGACGAGCCGCTCTCCAACCTCGATGCCAAGCAGCGTGAGGAAATGCAGCTGGAACTGCGGCAGATCCAGCGACAGTCCGGCACCACGACGGTTCTCGTCACCCATGACCAGCAGGAGGCCCTCGCCCTGTCCGACCGGATCGTGGTGATGAACCAGGGCAGGGTCGAGCAGATCGGCTCGCCATTCGACGTCTACGAACGCCCAGGCTCGGCCTTCGTCGCGACCTTCCTCGGCAGGACCAACACGTTCAGCGCCGAGCCGACCCCGCGGGGGCTTGCGGTGGCAGGCCATGTCATGATGCCGGGTGAGCGGCCGGCGACCATCTCCATCCGGCCGGAAAAGGTCGATTTCACGACCGATGGCGACGGTTTGCCCGGGCGGGTGCTGACCCGGGTCTTCCAGGGCAACCATTGGCTCCTCCATGTGGAGACGCCGGGCGGCCTGTGCCTGGTCATCCGGCCGAACGACGGACGTCCCTTACCGGGCGAAGGCGAGACGGTCGTCCTCGCGTTCCGCGCCCGCGACGCCTCGCTGTCCTTGGCAGGATCCACCCCATGAACGCCCAAGCACGCCAAGGCTGGCTCCTGGTCGCACCCGCCACCCTGCTCTTTGTTGGTATCGTGGCGACGCCCCTCGCCATGACGCTGCTGCTGTCCTTCAACGGCTGGAGCAGCACCCAAGGCATCGTCCCGACCCTGACGGTCCAGAACTATGCCGAGATCCTGTCCGACAGCTTCTTCGCGGAGATCTTTCTCAGGACGCTGCGCATCGCCCTCTGGGTGACGCTCATCTGCGTGCTCATCGGTGCGCCCGAGGCCTACATCCTGCGCCGGATGCGGGAGCCGTGGCGCTCGTCCTTCATCCTCGTCGTCATCGGCCCCCTGCTGGTCTCGGTGGTCGCCAGGACGCTCGGCTGGGCGCTGCTCCTGGGCGGCAACGGGCTCATTCCGCTGGCGCTTCACCGGCTGGGCCTGACGTCCAGTCCGGTCTCGCTGATGTTCACCGAGACCGGCGTCGTCATCGCGCTGGTCCATGTTCTCGTGCCCTTCATGGTTCTCTCCGTCTGGGCCTCCCTCGCTCGGATGGATCCGGCAACCGAACGTGCCGCGCAGTCGCTGGGTGCCTCGCAGATCACGATTTTCCTGCGCATCGTGCTGCCGCAGGCCATGCCTGGCATCCTGTCAGGCGGCATCATCGTCTTCTCGCTCGCGGCGAGCGCCTTCGCGACCCCGGCGATCATCGGGGGAAGGCGGCTGAAGGTGGCCTCGACCCTCGCCTATGACGAATTTCTCAATACGCTGAACTGGCCCCTCGGAGCGGCCATCGCCGTTCTCCTTCTGGTGGGAATCGTCGCCATCGTCGTGGGGTGGAACCGGTTCATCGAACGGCGTTACTCCCAGGTCTTCGCGTCATGAGGAACGGTCCCCTCGCCCTCGTTTTCCATGCTGCCTTCGTCGTCTTTCTCCTGGCGCCGATGGTTCTGGTCTGCCTGGTGGCTTTCACGCCGGAGGGCTTTCTCTCGATCCCGACCACCCGCTTTTCCCTGCGCTGGTTCGAACGCATCGCGCAGTATCCGGACTTCATCGCAGCCTTCCGCACCAGCCTGTTCGTGGCAACGGCCGCCTCCCTGATCGCTGTCCTGTTCGCCGTGCCGGCCGCGCTGGCGATCGCCCGTTACCGGTTCACCGGGCGCGAGGCGCTGAACGCCTTCTTCATGGCGCCGCTGATGATCCCGCACCTGGTGCTCGGCATCGCCTTTCTCAGGTTCTATTCGCTGCTCGGGATTTCCGGCACGATGGCGGGACTGATCATCGGCCATGTCGTGGTGGTGTTTCCCTTCGCGATGCGCATGGTGCTCGCTGCCGCGACGGGCATGGACAAGCGCATCGAGGACGCCGCAACCGCCCTTGGCGCGGACAGGATCACCACCTACCGGCGGATCGTCATCCCGCTGATCATTCCGGGTATGGCCAGCGGCTTTGCCCTCGCCTTCATCCAGAGTTTCGACGAGGTCACGATGACCGTCTTCATCGCCTCCGCCACCACCACCACGCTACCCGTTCGCATGTTTACCTATATCCAGGACTCCATCGACCCGCTGATCTGCGCCGTGTCGGCTCTGCTGATCCTCTTCACAGTGCTTGCCATGCTGGTGATCGACCGGTTCTACGGACTCCAGCGGCTGTTCATCGGCGAGGACAAGTCATGAGCCTGGCGCCTGAGCGATCGGGCAACGATTGCGACGTCGCGGTGATCGGTGGGGGCGTCGTCGGCCTGTCGCTCGCCTATGGGCTGGCGAAGACCGGCCTGGCCGTCACGATCCTCGACGAGGGCGACATCGCGCACCGGGCGTCCCGTGGCAATTTCGGTCTCGTCTGGGTCCAGGGAAAGGGCCTCGACAATCCGGACTACGCCCGCTGGAGCCTTGCTTCCGCCCGAGCATGGCCATTCTTCGCTGCCGAGATCGAGGCCGCCACCGATACGGCGCTGTCGTACGAGCAACGGGGCGGGCTCATGGCCTCGCTGACCGAGGACGATCTCGACACGCGCTGCAATGACCTGCGGCGCCTGCACAATCGCGGGCAGGATTGCGCGGATTTCGAGCGCCTTGATGCAGGCGGGATGAAGCGCCTCTTGCCGGCCATCGGCCCTGATGTCGTCGGAGGCACCTTTTGTCCGCATGACGGCCACGTCAATGCCCTCCGGCTCTTCAACGCGCTCCATGCCGCCGCTGCGAGCCTTGGCGCGATCTACCGCCCGAACGCGACCGTCGAGGCGATCGATCGTCTCCCGGACGGGTTCAGCATCACCGGCGCAACCGGCGAGATACGGGCCGGGAAGGTCGTGCTGGCCGCCGGACTGGGCAATGCCCGCCTCGGCCCGATGGTGGGGATCCATGCCCCTGTCCGGCCGCAGCGTGGGCAAATCCTCGTCACCGAAAAGCTCGCGCACTTTCTGGACTACCCGCTCGGCACCATCCGGCAGACCGATGAGGGGGGCGTCATGATCGGCGACAGCAAGGAGGAGGTCGGCTTCGACAACGGCACCCGGCATGACGTTCTGGCCGGCATCGCCGCCAATGCGATCCGCATTTTTCCGCTTCTGGCTCAGGCCCAGGTGGTGCGGAGCTGGGGGGCGCTGCGGGTCATGACCCCGGACGGCTATCCCATCTATGAGCGTTCGGTCACCCATCCTGGCGCCTATCTCGTCACCTGCCACAGCGGCGTTACGCTGGCAGCCGTCCATGCCTCGCATGTCGCCGGCATGATCGGCTCGGGTGACTGGTTGCCTGACCTCACACCCTTCGCTGCGGGGAGGTTCGCCGATGTTCCGTCGCCTGGTTGAGCCTGCTGGCCATGTCACGGTGACGATCGACGGCCGACCATTCAGCGTCGCGGCCGGTGAAACGCTGTCGACAGCGCTGCTTCTCGCCGGCTTTGCGGGATTGCGTCGCTCGGCGCGCCTCGGTCGGGAGCGCGGCCCGTTCTGCGGCATGGGCGTCTGCTTCGATTGTCTGGTCACCATCGATGGCGCAGCGAACCGCCAGGCCTGCCTGGTCCGTGTCAGGGACGGCATGGCGGTCCAGACCGGCACACGCCTGCCGGCTCTCGCAGACACGGTCCCGGAATGAGCATGACTCGTCTTGACCTCGTGATCGTCGGCGCCGGGCCCGCCGGGCTGCGCGCATCCGTGGAGGCGGCGGCCGTCGGGCTGTCGGTGATGCTGGTGGACGAGGGCCGGGAACCGGGCGGCCAAGTCTATCGCGGATCCGAGAGCGGCGCCTTCGCAGGAACGGCCAAGCTCGGCTCAGACTATGCCGCGGGTGCAGTCCTCGCGGCAGCGTTCCGCGCTTCCGGGGTGGAGGCGCTCTTCGGCGCGACCGTCATCCAGATCGAGCGGGAGGCGGATGGCTCGTTCTGCGTCAGTGTCGCAACCGGCCATGACAAGGCGGTCGTCGTCAGGGCCAGGGCGGTCATCGCGGCAACGGGAGCCCAGGAGCGACCGTTCCCCATCGACGGCTGGACACTGCCGGGCGTCATGACCGCAGGAGCCGCCCAGACCATGCTGAAGGCCGACGGGGTTGTGCCGGACGGGCCGGTGGTACTCGCCGGCACCGGTCCCCTGCTCTACCTGCTGGCAGCGCAATATGGCGCACTGGGCGTTGCCATCGACACGCTCCTGGATACTGCAGCCCCCGGGAACTGGCGACGGGCCTTGCCCCATGTCCCCGGCTTCCTGACCAGCCGCTACGCCTTCAAGGGGCTCGGCCTCCTCGGCAAGGCGCTTGCGGCGACGCGCATCATTCGCGGCGTGGAGGCAGTCTCCGCCATCGGGGACACGCGCTTGTCGGCTGTCACCTACCGCAAGGGCGCCACGGAAAGAACGATTCCCGCGCATGTTCTGCTTCTGCACCATGGCGTGGTCCCGCAGATCAATCTGACATGGTCCACTGGCGCCCAGCACCGCTGGAACGCGGCGCGGCTGGCTTTCGAGCCCGTCCGTGACGCGAGCGGCAAGACCGATGTGCCCGGTCTGTTCATTGCCGGCGATTCCGGCGGGATCGGCGGCGCCCAGGCCGCCGAGGCCGAAGGGGCGCTCGCGGCGTTCGGCGTCTTGCGCATGCTGCGGGGAACAGCGGGAGATGACGATCCGATAGAAGGGCGATGGCGACACCGTCTCGCCGTCAGCTTGCGCGGCCGCGCCTTCCTCGACGCGCTCTATGCACCGCGACAATCGCATCTCAGTCCGCCCGACGACGTGATCGTCTGTCGGTGCGAGGAGGTGACGGCGGGGGACATCCGCAAGGCTGTTCGCCGCGGGGCAATGGGGCCGAACCAGGTCAAGGCCTTCACGCGGGCGGGTATGGGGCCATGCCAGTCGCGGATGTGCGGACTGACCACCGTCGCGATCATTGCCGAGGAAACGGGACTGTCGCCCGGCGACATCGGACACATGCGCCTTCGCGCGCCGGTCAAGCCGGTGACCGTGGCGCAAATCGCCTCCTTGTCGGAAGCTGATGAGCGTCGCACAACAGAATCGCCTTCAGCTACTCGTCCACGCAAGTGAACCACCTTGGGTTTGCTGGACGCAGGGTGGCGAGATAGATAACCCAATCCTCGGCTCGGCCCGCGACGCACAGCAAACTCTCCGGCTGCCGCGTCCAGGACATTGTGTTGGGTTTGAGCAGGCGACAGACTCACCGAGCGGGCGCGGTAGTATCAAGATGCCGGAGCGCGGGAGGTCGCGCGGCGACATCTACAGCATTCCTGCAAAGCAAGCGGTTGAATTGATCTTAAGTAATTGATATTTATATGTTTTTTATCGGCCACCCGATTCCTCATCGGTGCCTCGGCGAAGCGCCAGGGGATGGTTTGGGCCTCTACATCGACCGTCATGCGGGTTCCCGCCCATCTGGCACAGTTTCATTGCGCGCTGGAGCGGCCTTTGTGCGGCGCCATTCAAGTCCCGGATTTCAGCAATGTCGACCGATACCCCCACCAAGAGTCACTCCTGATCACCGCAGCAGCACCTTCGTCGCCATTCGCAGTCCGATCGAGGGCCATTCCCGGCTCCATCATCCCATGGAACACGACCGAAGAGCGCCCCAGCTCGGACCGTGCTGCGACAGTAAATTGACATCATTCCGCATGTGACACAAAGTTGTGCCAACCGCGTGGAGACGTAGCTCGTGCGTGCTGCAGTCCTTGCCGCCATGGCGACCATCATCGGCGCGTCACCTGCTTCGGCCGTTTCCGGCGTGCTCGGTCACGGATCAAACGCCAGGGCCTGCTTCGAGCGGACCTATGACGCCGCGCATCTGGCTCGCAACCCTTCCCAGACCGTCAGTCGCATTCGGATTTCGGTGAGCCGGGAGACCATCCCCGGCAGCGTCGGCTCGCCGCCGGCAGATGTCTTGCGTGTCGAATTAACCCGCCGGGGCGACGCGCAGACCAGACGCGCCATTGCATGGTGCGAGCATCCGTTCGGCGGCGAGAGGCTGAATTCGCGAGGGGAGGTCACCAATAGTGGCCAGCCGGGCGCGCGCTGCCGCGTGACAGGCGAGGACCACATGAACGCGGAGGAAGGCAATGATGGCGGGAGCGTCGACATCAGGGCCGCCGAAGGCGGAGTTCTCGCACGTTTGTCGTCGAGGCTGCGGCTGCGTACGGGCGACAGGGTCAGCGTCGACAAGGGCAGCGAATTCAGGCTCGGGCCATCGGATCGGACGTTCCGGCTCAGCTCCATGCCGGCCTCGGCCTGCGACGATCTCCGGCAGGCCATCCGCGAGGAATGACCATCATGAGCCCTGACCCGACAGCGGCCGCCCTCGGCATCGCGATCCTGATGGGACTGCCGCCCGCACGGACCGTGAGCGCCGAGCCGCTCACCCCGCCCGAGGCCGTCGCGCACCTGCTGTTTTCCGGTGTCACCACGGCAATGCCCAAAAGCGTGAGCCCGGGTCGCGTGACCTATCGCGGCAACATGATCCCCGGAGATCCGGAGCGGACGATCCTCAGCATTTCGGCGAGCAGGGCGGCCCCCTGCCTGTTCGATGCCTTCTTCATCGAGGCCCCGACGCCGGTGATGGACCCGAAGATCGCCGTGACAACCGCTTACCATGCGACGATCGACCTTCGCAGACTTGCGCGGGCGACCTTCACTCCGACACCGCAAGCTGCGGGAGGAGCGCAGCTTGTCCTGGCGGCGAAAGAGATGTTCTGCTCGCGCAGCATCATTCTCGAGCAGACCCCTAAGCTGACCTACAGTGAAAGTTGTCTCGACACGATCGACGACGCCATCCAACCCGACGATGTGCCACGCCTGCGCGCGGCCTTCGAGGTCTTGCGGAGCGCCTGCCAGTGGTGACGTGATATCAGCCGCGACCGCGCGCTGATCGCAGACGCACTGACAACCCGGTCCCCGCCGGTTCGTGCCGCGCGTGCGAAGACCAGCCGGGCGACCGCCATCCGTGTCGACAGGGCTGCGTGGTGCGAGTGCAACCAGGCTTCCCTGACCGCACGGGACGCATGCATGAGCGGGCTCGGCCCGATCCGTCTGTCTGCACAGAAAGGAGTGACGGTAATGGAAGAAGATGTTGGGGCGGGGCATCCCAAATCCGCCATCGCGGCTGGACGTGGTTTGTTGCGGCGTCAGGCGGAGGCTGGGCGACCTGATGGACGTGGCGACCGACCCGCCCTTCGCCATGGTCTCGCCGTTCCCGATGGGTCCGCGCGACCGATCCGATCCCCAGCGCCACCTGCCGCAAATGGCGGCGCTGTTGCGCGAGCGCTATCAAGGCGCAACGATCCAGTCACAGAAAGTGGAGCCGAGGCTGGCAGGCCCGGTCGCCACCGTCGTTTTTCTCCGCACGCCGCCCGGCCAGAGCGTGGCTGTGGCTGGTGCGGCTTTCCCGCATTTTATGGGAAACGCCGCCGTGTTCATGGTCGCCCAGTTTCAGACCGACCGGCAGGAATTCATTGCCCGCTTCATCAGGGTCCGCGATGGGGTGAACGCGAGATGAGCAGCTTGCGACAGGGACAGCAGCGACCGAACGATGCGTGGAGGGCTTGTCCGCCGCCGGCAACCCGGAAGAAGCAGAATACGCGGGACGACTGGACATGCTCTTTGTGGCAGGTGGCGATCAAGCTTGCGCTTGCGCTTTGCCACATTCTCTTCAGCGATCCGCAGCCCGCATGGGCGACGGGCTCGGCTGGCTCCTATGCCATCGTCTTCGACGCAGCGGGCGAGCCCATTGCAGGAACCTACTGGATCGCGCCTAACGTGCGCGTCGTCATGCGGGGTCATGGCCGTCCGGGCTCCGGCAGACCCGCACTGCCAACGCTGACGCCAATCCTGATGGATCGGGAATTTCTGCCGAATCGGCTGTCAGCGCCAGTGTGGCTTCATACCCTCCGCCTTGATTATTCCCCATCGCCGACGATTGACGCGCTGAAGCTCGGGGTGCCCATCGCCATTGTCCGGCGGGATTTCACGCCGATCTTGACCGCGATCGATGCAATGGCTGCAAGACCCGAGCCAGCCGCTGTTCCCGAGACGCACGAGGGGAGCATGACGTTGAAGCTCACCCTGCTGGCCAGCCAGGAGCTGATGCTGGGAGACGCCAAGCTGACGGCCCACATGGTCGAGACGCGTGCCGAAGACCCGGCCCGCCACGCGTTGATCCCGCCGGTCCGCACGTTGCTGCTGGCCGAGACCGGCATGATGATCGACCAGGACATCTTTGCCCTGCCGGTTCGGATCGAACAGGGAGCCCTCACTTCATCGGTCGATTTCGTCACCTACTTCGAGATGCTGGCCTATCGGACAAGATTGCCGGCGACTGCCGCATGCCTCGAAGTCAAACGCATGACGGACGCGTTCAAGGCGGCCTCGGTGGCCTATCGCGATATGGCTGACGCCTACACAGCGAAATCATTTCCGCTGTCGGGCCTCTCCTATGAAACAGCCAAGAGCCTCAAGGATATCGAGGCGCAGGTCAGGGACGCCCTTCCCCATCTGCTCTGCCGTCCCTGAACCCCTCAACGCGCCATGATCATCTCGGCTCGACCAAGCGGTGTCGCTCGCGCATTCTTGTCGGGATTGTTCATCCTCGTGCCCTGCGGTGCTTCGTATCGCAACGACCAATTCAGGCCCTCACGGGCGATGAACAACCTCCTCAGAATCCACATCTAGCAGTTGGGCGGCGAGCGCCAAAGGCCGCTCCAGTCGGCCATCTCCATCAGAGCCCTGGCCTGCGCCTCCTGGGCACTGTGCCTAAGCGCCGGGCCTGATCCGACCGCTTCGCCAAGCGCCCGACACAACCTCGCTCGCTCGGACGCCTGACGGTGCGGGTCGATGCAGGGCGCGAGAAGCGCGTCCTGGCCCTGGGATCGCGCCACGGGGACCAGAAGCCCGCAGGCCGCCATCGCCACGAAGAGCCGAAACATAACCGGCATGGCCTTCATGATGCACCCGCTCGGCTTTGTCGCCCGGATCAAATGTTGAGTAAAGAGCCCCTTGCGCAAGGTTTACCTGCCATCCGGACGGTGATGGCCTGACCGCGTTCACGCATGCGGTTCAGCGCCTCGACGGCCACGGCGTGCTCCAGGTCGGGCCGAAGAGCGCCGGCTCGACACCGGGCCCGGCCTGCTATGGCCGCGGCGGGGTGGCCCCCACCATCACGGATGCCATGGCCGTGCAGAACCTGATCGGTCATCTCCCGCTCGGCTATGGGGCGGTCAGCGTCGACCATGCGGCAGCCCGCGCCGCCTTCGCGCCACTGGCGGAGCGGCTGGACTCTCCGGTCGAATTGGTCGCTGCGGATGTCCTTGCCATCGCCGTGTCCGGTATGTTCGCCGAGGTCTCGGGTTTGATCTCGCGCTTTGCCATCGATCCGCGCGAGTTTCATCTCTTCGCCTTCGGCGGCGCCGGTCCCGTGCTTGCCTGTTTCCTGGCCCGCGAACTGGATCTCAAGGGCATTGTCGTGCCACCGGCGCCCGGCGTGGTCTCGGCCTTTGGCGGGCTCATCGCCGACCTGAAGAACGACTTCATCGCCACGCTCTACCGCGAGGCGACGGCGGAGGCGATGGAGGAGGTTGCCGGGGTCTTCGGCACTCTGGTCGGGCGGGCCAGGGCCTGGCTGGAACAGCAGGGCCACCAGGGACCAGGTGCACTTCGCCTGTCGGCTGACATGCGCTACGCCGGTCAAAGCTTCGAGATCGAGACGCCCATTGAATCCACTTGGGTGGATTTTCCTGACCTCGACACGTTGCGCTCTGCCTTCCATGGCGAACATGCGCGGATCTATGGGCATGCCGACACAGAAGGCGCCGTGCAGGTCGTCAATCTGCGGGTCGTCATCATGGCAGCGACTCCCAAGCCTTCCCTGGTCAAGCCGGATGGCGCGACCGGTCCGCTCCAGCCGACCCTGACGGTCGCCGCGCATTTTGACGGCCGACCCCACCAGGTTCCGGTCTTCGTCCGGGGCGACATCAGGCCCGGACATCGCCTGCCGAGCCCTGCCATCATCGCGCAGGACGACACGACGACCGTGATACCTCCCGGTTTCGCCACAGAGGTCGACCGCTTCGGCAATCTCGTCATCACCAGGGACCGGCGCTGATGGCCTTCGATCCTCGCCATCTGAAGGTCTTCGCCAATTTCTGCGCCGCGGCTGCCGATGCCATGGCCTTTACGCTGATGCGTACAGCCCATTCTGCCTTCGTGAAGGAGACCGAGGATTTCTCCTGTCAGGTCGTCAGCCGCGAGGGCCTCGCCTTTGCCAACCCCCGCAGCTTCGGCGCCCCCTGGTATTCAGGGATCGACTACGGCCCGCTCCTCGCCTGTTTCGAGACCTATCGCGACGGCGACATCTGCATCACCAACGATGTCTACGAGGGCCATGTCGCCACCCATACGCCGGACATCCACATCTGGAAGCCGGTCTTCCACGCGGGGCGCCTCGCCTGTTTCGTCGTCGGCCATATCCACAACACGGATGTCGGCGGCGCCGTCCCGGCCTCGCTGTCGCGCTCGCTGACCGAGATCGAGCAGGAGGGCCTGCGCATCCCCCCGGTCAAGCTGGTCGAGAACGGCCAGCTGAACACCTTCGTCCTCGCTGCGATCCGCTCCAACGTGCGCGCACCCGACCAGAACATCGGTGACATCCAGGCCCAGATCGCCTCGGTCAATGTCGGCGAACGGAAGATGGCCGAGATTGTTGGCCGCTTCGGATTCGAGGGGTTCATGGCGGGTGTCGACGCCATCCTGGACTATGCCGATCGCCAGGCCCGCGCCATCATCCGGCGGATCCCGGACGGCGACTATTTCTTCGCCGATTATGCGGACGAGGATTCGGTCGGCGGCCAACCGTGCCGGGTGGCGCTGACGCTGTCGGTGCGCGGCGACGAGGTCGTGCTCGACTACACCGGCTCCGACCCCCAGCTCGGTTCATCCCTCAACATGCCGACCGGCGACCGCGAGCGACACCCGCTCGTGATGGTGGGGCTGACCTATGTGCTGTGGACGCTGGACAACAGCCTCCTGCTGAATGCCGGGACGCTGCGCCCGGCACGCGCGATCCTTCCCGAGGGCAGCGTCGTCAACTGCCAGAAGCCGGCCGCTGTCGGCATGCGCTCCCTGACCTGCGCCATGACGCAGATCGTCACCGTCGGCGCCTTCGCCCAGGCGCTGCCCGATCTCATTCCGACCGCCTCTCCGGGCGGCAATGCCATCATGAACATCAAGACGCAGGGACGTGCCGGACGCCCGGTCATGGCCTCGATCGGTCCGGTCGGCGGCGGCGGCGGGGCGACGCCCTTCGCCGACGGCTCGGACGGCGCTGGCGGAGCGACCGGCTTTCTCCGCAACACGCCGATCGAGATCAGCGAGGCGGAGGTGCCAATCCGCTTCCTGCGCTACGGCCTCGAGCCCGATACCGGTGCCCCGGGGCGCTATCGCGGTGGCCTCTCCGCGGTCATGGAATTCGAGGTGGCCGCCCCCGAGACGGTCGTCACGGCCCGAAACCGCAACCGCTCGGTGATGGGGAGCTGGGGCCTGCGCGGCGGATCGCCGGGCCGGATCTCGCTGTTCCTGCGCAATCCGGGCCGCGCGGACGCGGTTTCGCTCGGCAACACTGATCTCGTCGCCTGCGCACCGGGCGACGTCATCCGGGTCGTCGGACCGGGGGCCGGTGGATGGGGCGCCCCCTTCCGACGCCCCCCTGAAGAGGTGCTGACCGACGTCGTCCGCGGCGCTGTCTCCCGGGAGAGTGCCCGTAGCGATTATGGCGTGGTCATCGCGGACCGGGCGGTCGATGTCGCAGCCACGACGGCGATCCGCAGTTCCCGGGTCGCGCCACCGGAAGAGGCCGTCGTGTTCAGCCCCGAGCGCATCGCTTTCGAAACGATCTGGACACGCGAGCGCTACGATCTGCTGACCGCTTTCCTGGCCCGGCAGCCCGTGACCTGGCGCTTCTTCCTGAAACACCGCGTCTTCGCGGCGGTGGCAGCGTCATCACAGGCTTCACCCGTGTCGGACCAGATGCGGGCGATCTTCGCCGACCTGACGCAACGCTACGGCCTGTCGGCCTGACCCTCAACCTGCCGGAAGGTGGCAGGCGATCACCCCGCCCGCCGCCGTTGTGCGGATCGGCGGCTGGCCGATCTCGCAGGTGCCCGCGATCCGGTCGGGGCAGCGGGGATGGAAGACGCAGCCCTCGGCCAGGGAGAGGTCGACCTTGCCTTCGCGCGCGGCCAGGGCCTCTTCCTCCAGCCATCCCCGCCGCAGGGCAGGAACCGACGCCAGCAGTAGCCGGGTATAGGGGTGATGATCCGTCTCGGGGATCGCTGCGGCGCCCATGGTCTCGACCTGCCGGCCGGCATAGAGCACGAGGACGTCGTCGCAGATGGCTCGGACCGTCTTGAGGTCATGGCTGATGAACATGGTCGTCAGGCCGAGTTCGCGTCGCAGTTCCACGATGAGGTCGAGGATGGCGGCCGCCACCACCGTGTCGAGCGCAGAGGTAACCTCATCGCAGAGCAGCACGTCGGGTTTGGCTGCCAGCGCCCGGGCGAGGTTGACGCGCTGCTTCTGGCCGCCGGACAGGTCACCTGGACGTCGGCCCAGAACATCGGAGGGCAGGTGTGTGAGATCCAGCATCCGGCGGACCTGGGCGCGGCGCTCCTCGCCGCGTAGCCCGAAATAGAAGGTCAGCGGACGCCCGATGATCTCCTCGATCGACATGGTCGGATTGAGGGCTGTGTCCGCCGACTGGAAGACCAGCTGAATGCGCCGGAGTTGATCCTTGCTGCGCTGGGCGAGGGCCGGCGGCAGGGTTTCGCCCGCCAGCACCACGGTGCCGCGAGTTTGCGGGGCGAGGCCGGCGATGACACGGGCAAGGGTCGACTTGCCGCAACCGGACTCGCCGATGATGCCGAGCGAGGCACCGCGCGCGATCGTCAGAGCGACGTCCTTGAGGATCGGGATGCGCGGCTCCCCTGTGTCTGTCAGGCCGCCATAGCCGGCCGTCAGCCCAGCTACGGTGAGAAGTGGCGGCTCCTTGGACTTGGCATCCTCGTCCCGCAGCCGCGGCGCCGGCTCGGCGGCGGCGAGAAGGCTTCTGGTGTAGTCGTTCTTCGGCTGCTTCAGCAGGTCATCGATCGGCCCGGTCTCGCGGACCTCGCCGTTGCGGAGCACGACGATGCGATCGGCAATCTGGGCGATGACCGCGAGATCGTGGGTGACATAGATGCCGGTGGTCGTCCGGTCGCGGATCGCCGCCTTGAAGGCCTTGAGCACCTCGATCTGCGTCGTCACGTCCAGCGCCGTCGTCGGCTCGTCGAAGATGACGACATCGGGGTCCGTGATCAGTGCCATGGCCGCCATGAGGCGCTGCAACTGGCCACCGGAGACCTGATGCGGATAGCGGTTGCCGATGGTGTCCGGCGCGGGAATGGCGAGGGCGCGGAACAGGTCGACGGCCTTGGCGCGCGCCTCGGCTTCGCTGGCGGTGCCGTGGATCAGCGCGCTTTCGATGACCTGCGCCATGATCGTGCGGGAGGGATTGAAGGAGGCCGCCGCGCTCTGGGCAATATAGGCGATGCGCCGGCCGCGGATCGCCCGCAAGGCCTTCTCGCCCAGCGCCGTGATCTCTGCCTCGCCGACCCGGATCGTGCCGCCTGATATGCGGCAGCCGTAGCGGGCGTATCCCATGGTGGCGAGCGCGATCGTCGTCTTGCCAGAGCCCGACTCGCCGATGAGCCCGAGCACCTCGCCACGCGCGACCTCGAGGCTGACGCCCTTGACGATCTCGGTCTCCGTCCCGTTGGCGCCGCGCGCCGTCACCCACAGGTCCTGAATGCTGACGAGGGCTGTCACCTCAATGCACTCCCTCGCGCACGCGGCCGCTGAAGAAGGAATCGATCGACAGGTTCACGGCGATGGTCAGGGAGGCAATGGCGAGCGCCGGCAAGACGACGGCGGGAGCGCCGTAGGCAAGGCCACTGATGTTCTCGCGCACCAGCGAGCCCCAGTCGGCCTGCGGGGGCTGCACCCCGAGGCCGAGGAAGCTGAGGCTCGACAGCAGCAGCACGACATAGATGAAGCGCAGGCCGAAATCGGCGAGGACCGGGCTCACCATGTTGGGCAGGATCTCCCTGGTCATGATGTAGAACGTGCCCTCCCCGCGTGCGCGCGCAGCCACGACAAAATCGAGGGCCGCGACATTCACCGCCACGGACCGGACAATGCGGTAGCAGCCCGGCACATAGATGATCGCGAGCGTCAAGATCAGCACCGGCACCGACGAGCCGACGGCTGTGACGACGACGAGACCGAACATCTTCGAGGGAATGGAAATCAGCGCATCGAGAAAGCGGCTGAGGGCGGAGTCGAAGAAGCCGCCGATCGCCGAGGCAGCAAGGCCGAGCATCAGGCCGGTCGTGACCGCCAGACTCGTCGCGACAATCGCTATCCCGAGAGTCAGGCGAGTGCCGGCAATGATGCGGGAGAGCATGTCGCGGCCAAAAAAATCTGTCCCCAGGAGAAACTTGGCGCTGAAGCCCTCGAACAAGTCGGCGTCTTGGATGCCAGCGGGATCATATGGGGAAATCGCCGGGCCGAAGACCGCGACGAGCAGCCAGACGAGGACGACCAGCGGAGCGATGATGCGGGTGAGGTTACGTCGTCGGCGGGGGCGACTGTCGGCGATGGCGGCCATGCTCAGCCCTGCCTCAGACGTGGATTGGCGAGGATGGCGGCCACGTCGGCTGCGGTGACGAGGACGAGATAGGCGGCACAGAACAGCATGGCGCAGGCCTGGACCAGCGGCAGGTCGCGCGTCGACACGCCGTCGACCATCAGCTTGGCGATGCCCGGATAGTTGAAGATGGTCTCTACGATGATGACCCCGCCGAGCAGGAAGGACAGCGAGAAGGCGATCGCATTGGCGATGGGCCCGATGGCATTGGGCAAGGCATGCCACAAGACGATGCGCATTTGGCTGGCGCCCTTCAGACGCGCCATCTCAACATAGGACGACGACAGTACGTCGACGAGAGCGGCGCGGGTCATGCGCGCCATCTGGGCGACGACGACAAAGGTCAGCGTCATGACCGGCAGCGCGAAAACGCGGATGGCATCGAAGAGGCCATTGATCCGGCCGAGCTGGGACAGCGCCGGCACCCATTGCAGGTGAACCGCGAAGATCAGAACCGCCGCCGATGCCACCAGGAACTCCGGTACCGAGACGACCATCACCGTCGAAGCCCCTACCACCCGGTCGTAGAGGGACCCCCGCCAGACCGCTGAGGTGATCCCGAGCGTCAATGCGAGCGGAACAGCGACGAGCGCAGTCACACCGGCGAGAATGAGGGAGTTGCCCAGACGCGACCCGATGAGCGCAGCGACCGGCTGGCCGTTGACCAGAGACAGGCCGGCATCGCCGGTCATCAGCTTTCCGAGCCAGGCGAGATAGCGCTGGAAGGGCGGCACATCGAGGCCTAGCGCCTTGCGCAGGCCGGCGACCGCCTCGGGCGTCGCGGCCTAGCCAAGCAGTTCCTGCGCAACGTCACCCGGCAGTAGATTGGTGATGACGAAGACCGCCGTGGCGACGAAGAGGAGCGTTGCCAGCGACAGCAGGAAGCGGCTCAGCAGAAGCCAGCCTATCGTCGCCCTCATCGCCTGCTCCTTTCATCCTCTCGAGAGGCGCCCCCGCGAAGCGGAGGCGCCATGACTGGATCAGGCGTCGAGCCAGACATGCTCGGCGAAGGCGAAGCCCATGAGCGAGCCCGTTCCCATCGGCGTCAAGCCTTTCAGCTTGGCCGAATGGGCGTCGAGACCGCTGATGAAGACTGGAATGCCGATGCCGGAGCTCTCGTGCACCATCACCTGCATGTCGGTGTACATCTGCTTGCGCTTGGCCCCGTCCGTCTCGGCGCGTGCGGCCAGCAGCAACTGGTCGAACTTCTCGTTCTTCCAGCCGCTCTCGTTCCAGGCCGCCGTGGAGGCGAAGAACAGGCTGAATAGCACATCGGCCGAGGGGCGCGGGTTGATGTTTCCATAGCCAACCGGAACCTTCATCCAGAAATTTGACCAGTAGCCGTCGGCCGGCACCTGCTTCAGGTCGATCTTGACACCGATGGCCTGGGCCGCCTGCTGCAGCAGCAAGCCCATCTCGACCGAACCGGTCGCGGCGACGGAGGTAACCACGGGAATGGTCGAGCCGATCGCCCCGGCCTTGTTCAGATGGAACTTGGCCTTTTCCGGATCAAAGGGACGCTGCGGAATGTCTTTCGCATGGTAGCGGTTCATCGGCGGGATCGGCTGGTCGTTCGCCACCTCCGCATAGTTCTGGAAGACGTTGCGACGAATGACGTTGCGGTTCATCAGCAGCTTCATGCCGAGGACGAAATCGGCGTTGTTGCCAGGCGACTGGTCAAGGCGCATGACCAGATTGGTATAATTGCCTGACTTGGTCTCCATGATCGCCAGATCATTGCGCGCGAGAACCAGACGGGCCGAGGCCGGGTTTACGTTGCCGATCAGATGGACATCGCCGGCCATCAGCGCGTTGACGCGGGCTCCGACGTCGGGAATGCCGAAGAACTCGATCTCATCGACATAGGGTCCGCCGCCCTGCTTCCAGTAGTTCTCGTTGCGCACGGCGATGGACCGCACGCCGGGCGTGAACTCCTTGCACTTGTAGGGGCCGGTGCCGATTCCCTTGGTAAAGTCGGTCGTACCGGCCGCAGCGATCAGGAAGTGATGCGTACCGAGCACGACGGGGAAATCAGCATTGGGACCGGTCAGTGTGATCGTCACCTCATGGGTGCCGGAGGCGACGATCTCCTTCATCTGGGCGGCGAGGGCGCGGGCCCGCGACCCCGTTGCCGGATCGAGATGGCGCTGCAGGGAGAAGACGACGTCTTCGGCCTTGAACTCCTTGCCGTCGTGGAACTGCACCCCCTTGCGCAGCTTGATGGTCCAGACCGTCGCCTTGTCGCTGGTCATGGATTCCGCCAGCGACATCTGCGGCGTCAGCGTGGCATCGAGGTCGACGAGGCCGTTGTAGAACATCGAACAACGGCAATAGTCCGTCGAATAGGACTGCTTTGCGGGATCGAGCGTATCCGCGGTCGATGTACCAAAACCGGCAACACGGATCTTGCCGCCCTTTTTCGGGGTCTGGGCATGGGCCGTCGTGGCGGCGCCGATCAGGCTCCCGCCGAAGCCGGCACCGATGCCGATCGCACCGAGAAGGGCGAGGACGTCGCGGCGAGAGGCGCCGGTGCGCACGGCCTGCATGAGGCGTTGGCGCTCCGTCAGCGACAGGAGCGAAAGCGGATCGAAGGACTGTCCGGTCATTGTTGAGTTCCCCTGGTCTTGGTGGTCGTCACTCTGCAGATCTCTGGATCGTCCCCCGGCGGCGCGGAGCCTTTGCCCTCTCTCGCCGATGGGGATCTTGCCGTTTTGCCGTCTCAGGCCGTCGTTGCCACCTCCCTCCCTGGCTCAGGACCAGCGATCCTTGGCGCGGTAGTACAGCCCCACGAAGGGCAGGAACCACGGCTTGCCGAAGTGGAACGGAACGGCGGACCAATCGAGGTCGCGCCAAGGGTTGGCCACATCCTGCCCGATGGCTTCGCGGGCCATGAGGTCGCCCATATAGGTCGACATCTGGACGCCGTGACCCGAGAAGCCCATGGCGAAATGCATGCCGCGATGGGTGCCGGAGCGCGGCAGTCGATCCTGCGTCATGTCGACGAGGCCGCCCCAGCAATAGTCGATGCGGCAATCTGCAATCTGCGGGAAGACAGCCCGCAACTGCCTTTGCAGGATCTCGCCGCTCTTGAGGTCAGACCTCGGGCTGGACATGGCGAACCGTGCCCGACCACCCCAGACGAGGCGATTGTCGGGTGTGAGACGGAAGTAGTTGCCGATGTTCTGCGTGGTGGTGCAGGTGCGCCCGCCCGGCATGATGTCGCGGGCAAGGTTCTCGCCGAGGGGCTCGGTGACGATGATGAAGCTGCCGATGGGGACGAGGCGGCGGCGGAACCAGCTGAAAGGACCGTGCTGGCTCGCGCCGGTGGCGAGGATCACCTTGTCGGCGACAACGGTGCCGCGGATCGTGCCGATACGGTACTGCCCGGCCAGTTCCTCGATCGCGGTCACGGCCGCATCCTCGAAGATGGTCGCACCGGCGCGCGCCGCCACACCTGCCAGCCCCTGGCCGAACTTGCCGACATGCAGCATGGCCGACCGGCGGTAGAGAAGTCCGCCATGATAACCGTCACTGCCGATCTCGGTTCTCAGGTCACCACGCTCGATGATCGCAGTGTCGTCGTCGACCTCGCGCGCCAGGACGTCGCGCGCCCGGCGCATGGAATCGAAATGCGCCGGTTTCGCCGCCAGCTTGAGCTTGCCCGAGCGGACGAAATGGCAGTCGATCTCCTCACTGCGGACGATCTCCTCCACAAGGTCCACACCGGCATCGAAGGCGCGGTACATTTCCCGCGCCCGATCGATGCCATGCGCCGCGGCCGTTGCCGAGAAATCGTGGGCAAGGCCGTTGTTGCAGTGCCCGCCATTGCGCCCCGAGGCCTCCGAGGCGACCCTTCCGGCCTCGAGCAGCGCGACCGAGACGCCGAGCCGCGCCAGGGTCCTGGCGGCGGAAAGACCGGTGAAGCCCCCGCCGATGACGACCACGTCAAAGCGACCGGAGACGGGCTCTGGCGAGGAACCGTTGAAGGGCAGTGCCGTGTCGAGCCAATAGGAGGCGGGGTTCATGATGACCTGGTCCGTGTCGGTAGGCGTCCGGTCATCGCCAACCTCACAGTCCGACCAGACCGGCGAGCCCGCCGATATCGGCGATCTCGTGCGCACCGTAATAGGGCGTCAGCGGCTCGTGCTGGCGGTTGACGAAGGCGCGCATGCCGAAGCGCATGTCATGGGCCGTCATCAGGTCGTAGCGATAGGACGATGAGACATGGAGAATGTGCTCGGGCGAGCAGCCGAGCTGGTCGAGCATGAACTCGAAGGCCTGCATGCGCGGCTTGTAGGCCTGCGCCATCTGCGCCGTGTAGACGGCATGAAAGGGCGCGCCGAGCTTGTCGACATTGTGCTGGATCTGGTCATTCGAGGCGTTGGACAGAATGACCAGGGGAATCTTGGCGGCAACCTTGGAGAGCCCGGCCGGGACATCGGCATGCGGTCCCCAGGTCGGCACCGCGAGATAGAATTTCTCGCCCTCTGCCTCGGACACCGGGAACCCCCAAAGCTTGCCCGTGCGCTGGATGGCATTCACCAGGACATCCCGGTAGGGCTTCCAGGGGCCGAGAATTTCGTCGAGGCGATAGGTCGAAAAATCGCGAATGAAATCATCAATCCGATCGGCAGGAACCCGGTCGGCGAACATTTCGCGGGCCATCTCGCTCATGCGAAACCGGGTCAGCGTCCCGTAGCAGTCGAAGGTGATGAATTTGGGCCGGAAGGCGGTCATGGCGCGTCTTGATCCCCTGCATTCCGAGCTCGTGCCGTGTCATCAAGGCTGGCATGACCCGGCTGGATTTCACGGAAGCTTTGCATGGGCCACATGGCAGATTCTGCTGTTGTACGGGCGCCGCCCGGCAGTTTTCTGTAGGTGCTCAGGCCGAGAAGGCCATAAGGACGGACTTGGTCCGGCGGTTGGCATCGAAGGCCTGTCGGCCGAGATCCTTGCCAATTCCCGACTGCCCGAAGCCACCGGTGGGAATGATGTGGTCGGAGGAGCGCCCGTAGCGGTTGACCCAGATTGTACCGGCCTCTATGGCGCGGATCGCCCGCATGGCGCGGTCGAGATTGGCGGTGTGGATGCCTGCCGCCAGGCCATAGGTAGGGTGCCCGGCGAGCGCGAACGCCTCGGCCTCGTCGCGGAAGGTCTGGACGGTGAGGACCGGCCCGAAAACCTCCTCGCGCAGGATGTCGGCGTCAGCAGGTAATCGATCGATCATCGTCGGCGCGAAGAAGGCGCCGTCCTGCGGCTGGCGCAGGCGATGGCCGCCCGCCAGCAGCCGGCCGCCCGCCGTCAAGGCCTCGCCGACCAGGGACTCGATGCGACCACACTGGCCTTCGGAGATGATCGGCGGCAGGGTCGTGTCCGCGTCCCAGGTCGGGCCGGCGACAAGGGTCGCGAAATGGGCGGCGATCCGTTCCGTCATCTCGGCCGCCAAACGCTCCTCGACGATGAGCCGGGATCCAGCGACGCAGACCTGCCCGGCATTGCCGGCGATCGCCCGCGCCACCGTGACGGCCGTCACTGCGGGATCAGCGACATCGGCGAAGACGACCTGCGGGCTCTTGCCGCCCAGCTCCAGGGTGACCGGCTTGGTGCCATGGAGGGCGCAATTGGCCATGATGCGCGCGCCCGTGCGCGTGGAGCCGGTAAAGCTGACCTTGCCGACGAGGGGATGCTGGCAGATGGCCTCGCCGACTGTCGCACCGCGCCCCTGGACCACGTTGAACAGGCCAGGCGGCAGGCCCGCCCCCACGGCAAGTTCGGCGAGCCGGACCACGCTGAAGGGCGTCATCTCCGAAGGCTTCAGCACGACGGCATTGCCCGCGGCGAGAGCCGGCGCCAGTTTCCATATCGCCATGACGAGCGGGAAGTTCCACGGGGCGATGGCCCCGACGACGCCGAAGGGCTCGTGGATCATCAGGCCGAGATGGTCGGACGCCGTCGCCGCGACCGCACCACCATCCTTGTCGCAGAGTTCGGCGAAGAAGCGGATGACGTCGACAGTGTAGGGAATGTCCCAGGCCAGAACATCGCGGATCGGGCGGGTCGAGCCGACGGCCTCAAGCCGGGCGAGGGCGGAAGCGTCCGCCGCGATGGCGTCGGCCCAAAGGTTCAGGATTCGCGCGCGGGCGCGCGGGGCCAGTTGCGGCCACCCCGAGGTGGTGAAGGCCCGCCGGGCGCTGGTCACCGCCTCGTCCACCAGCGCGGCATCGCCATCCGGCAGCGTGGCGTAGATCCTGCCGTCGGACGGCCGGACGACGGGCAGCCCGGTGCGGCCGCCGCGATGCACGGCATCGATGAAGTGGCCCGGGGGCACATTCACCGCATCGGGGTCGAATCCTGCCATGGCACCCCTCCACGTGGCGACCGGCCCGAAGCCGATGCGCCCATGCTAGAAGACTTCTCCCTGCCGGATCAGACGGAGGCGGGGCGGCCGCGCCGTGGAATGCACCGTTTGCGGGCTGGCAAACGCGACAAAATTCTTCCCCGCTGCGCCTAGACTGCTCGCCCCGACACCGACAGGGGCACCATGGCCCGGACCCGGATGCACGCTGAGGCAGACGGGATGCCACACGAGGGAGCGAAGCCGTTGAGCGACAGCCAACCCGCTATTCAGTTCGACCTGTGCCCGATGAGCGAGAGCGATCTGGCGGTCGCCCACGCGCTGTCCCGCACCGTCGGCTGGCCGCATCGGCTGGAGGACTGGCAATTCGCGCTGACGGTCGGCGAGGGTCTCGCCGCCTATTCCGGCGACCGGATGGTGGGCACCGCCATGTGGTGGCGCTATGAGGGCCGGCAGGCCCGCATCGGGCTGGTGATCGTCGACCCGACCATCCAGCGGGCGGGGATCGGGCGACGGATGATGAAGGCGGTCATTGATCGGCTGGAGGAGCCCTGCATCATCCTGAACGCGACCGATGCCGGCGAGACGCTTTACCGGCAACTGGGCTTTAGCGGCGCCAGCACCATCATCCAGCATCAGGGCGCCGCGTTCGGCGCGCCGCTGGTCGCGTTGCGCGCGGGAGAGCGCATCCGGCCGCTCGGTCGCAACGATGCCGAGCGCCTCATCACGCTCGACGCGATGGCTCTTGGCGCGCGGCGCGAGAAGGTGATCGCCGAAATGATGAGCCAGGGTGACGCCGTCGTGCTGGACGACGGCGGCGAGACCGTCGGCTTCGCCTTTTTCCGCCGTTTCGGCCGCGGCCACGTCATCGGGCCGGTCGCCGCCCGTGACACAGCAGCGGCAAGGGCGCTCATCGCCCATTGGGTCGGCCTCAATGCCGGGATGTTCCTGAGGGTCGACGTCCCCGGCGAATCCGGTCTGTCCGACTGGCTCGACGGCCTGGGACTGGCACGCGTCAGTCCGGTGCTGACCATGGTGCGCGGCGCGGCGCTACCGACGCCCGGACCGTACCGGACCTTCGGACTGGTCAGTCAGGCGCTCGGCTGAGCGGCGACGGTACTTTCTGCCGCGCCATGCCGAACAACGATATGCGCCGCCGGGCGCGCCCTTCGGTTCGACAGCAAATGACCGCCGACCCGCGACCATCATCGGAACAGTTTCCGAGGAGGATGCCGATGCTCGCCAATTCTCTCATCGCGCTCGACCGCGAGCACTATGTCCATCCCGTCAGTGCCTATCGGGCGCATGAGGCGAAGGGCGCCACCGTTCTCGAAAGCGCACGGGGCATGTTCCTGCGCGATTCGACCGGACACGAACTGATCGACGCCTTCGCCGGGCTCTGGTGTGTCAATATCGGCTACGGCCACGAGAGCGTCGTCGAGGCTGCGGCCGCCCAGATGCGCAAGCTCCCCTATGCGACCGGCTATTTCGGCTTCGCCTCAGAACCGGCGATCCGCCTGGCGGCCAAGCTCGCCGAAATATCACCGCCGGGACTGTCGCGGGTGTTCTTCAGCCAGGGCGGATCTGACGCGGTCGACAGCGCCATTCGTCTGATCACCCACTACCACAACGCAACCGGCCGCCCTTCCAAGAAGCAGTTCATCGCGCTTGAGAAGGGTTATCACGGATCCTCGTCGACCGGCGCCGGCATGACGGCCCTGGCGGTCTTCCACCGCAATTTCGACCTGCCACAAGCCAATCAGCATCACATCCCCTCCCCCTACCCCTATCGCAATCCCGCCGGCGCCGATGACGCCTCCGTCATCGCATCGAGCGTCGCGGCGCTGAGAACGAAGGTCGAGGAACTGGGAGCGGACAATGTCGCTGCGTTCTTCTGCGAGCCCATCCAGGGGTCGGGAGGCGTCATCGTCCCCCCGGTCGGCTGGCTGAGGGCGATGCGCGAGACGGCGCGCGAACTCGACATCCTGTTCCTGGCGGACGAGGTGATCACAGGCTTCGGTCGCACCGGGCCGATGTTCGCCTGCGACGGGGAAGGCGTGACGCCTGATGTGATGACCATCGCCAAGGGCCTGACGGCCGGCTACGTGCCGATGGGCGCAGTCCTGCTCTCGGAAGAGGTTTATGCGGGCATTGCCGACGGCGCTCCCCCCGAGACGACGATCGGCCACGGCTATACCTATTCCGGGCATCCGGTGAGCGCGGCTGTCGGACTGGAGGTCATCCGCCTCTATGAGAGCGGCATCCTCGCCAACGGCCAGATCGTCGGGCGCCAGTTCGAGTTCGGCTTGAGCCGACTTGCCGCACACCCGCTGGTCGGCGAGTCCCGCGCCCGCGGAATGCTGGGAGCGCTTGAACTGGTCAGCGACAAGCAGCGCAAGACCGCCTTTGCCGCCGATGCGAAGCTCGCCGAAAAGCTCGCGTCCCATGGCTATCGAAACGGCATCATCTTCCGTGCCTTCCCGGATGGCACCATCGGTCTCGCGCCGGCCCTGTCCTGTACGCCGGAGGAAATGGACCTGCTGCTGGGGCGCCTGCGCAAGACTCTTGACGACACCCTGGCCGAGCCGGACATCCGCGCCGCGATCCGGGGATGAAAGGTACTCTGCTCTTGCCGCGGCCGACGACCGGGCGCAGGATGGTCGCAGCATTTTATGCTGCACCCAAAATCAACACCCTGCTTTCGAAGGGTAGGTGACGATGTCGACATCGTCGAAGCTGGACCGAATTGATCTCAAGATACTGGCAGAGCTCCAGAAAAATGGACGTATCACCAATGTGGAACTGGCCGATGCGGTCGGGCTGTCGCCGAGTCCCTGCCTGACGCGGGTCAAGCGGCTGGAGACGTCGGGCTATATCGTGGGCTACGGCGCGCAGATTCAGCTGCGCAAGCTCGGTGACGTCCTCTTCGTCTTTACGGAAGTGACATTGTCGGACCACCGATATGACGACTTTGCCCGCTTCGAGGGCGCTATCCGCAACATCCCGGAGATCCTCGAATGCCATCTGGTCAGCGGAGGCTATGACTATCTTCTCAAGTTTGTCACAAAAGGGGTCAACAATTACCAAGACATTATGGAGAATCTACTTGAGCGGGGGGTCGGAATCGAAAAATACTTCAGTTACATCGTCATAAAATCGCCCTTCGTCAAAGCGCACTACCCCATCGACCGCCTCTTTCCGCATGCAGGATAGGTCCGCGACGAACCGCAGAACATGCCGCCAGCAAGTCCAATTCGGCAAAGTCGTCCGCCGCGTCGCCGTGCGCCGAAACCATCGCTCACCCGGTTCGTCCTACCGTCGTCTGGTGGCAACTTCATAAGCCGCCCATGAGAGGAACAGCCGCCCCATGAGCCCGTTGCAGCCGCGCTTCGTGCGACTGGCCGAGACCGACAGGCCGACCGTGACGATCGCCGTCGACGGAGCCTCAGTCGAGGCCCTGGAGGGGGACAGCCTGCTCGTCGCCGTCCTGACCCGCGCGGGGCACCTGCGGCACTCGGAATTCGGCCCGGAGGCGCGCGCCGGCTTCTGTCTCATGGCGGCATGCCAGGATTGCTGGATGTGGACCCATGACGGCGATCGCCTGCGGGCCTGTGACACGCCCGTCCGGGCCGGCCTCTCCGTTCTGACCCAACCTCCGGACATGCCATGGCCGAACCGCGTGTGATCATCGTTGGCGCCGGCCCGGCCGGTGTCCGGGCCGCAGAAACGCTCGTCGCCGCCGGGCTCCGTCCCACGGTCGTCGACGAGGGGCGCCGTGACGGCGGCCAGATCTACCGTCGCCAGCCGGAGGGTTTCGCCCGTTCATCCGCTGAGCTCTACGGGACCGAGGCCGCGCGCGCCGAAGCCCTGCATGCCACCTTCGACGATCTGCGACCAAAGATCGACTACCGACCGGGTCATCTCGCGTGGAACGTCGCCGATGGCCACCTGCATGTCGTTCACGACGGCAGCGCGGAAGCCTTGCCCTTCGATGCCATGATCGTCGCCGCCGGTGCGACCGACCGGCTCATGCCGGTCAAGGGCTGGCAACATGCCGGCGTCTACAGCCTCGGCGCGGCGCAGATTGCCCTCAAATCCCAGGGCTGCGCCATCGGCCGGCGGGTCGTCTTCCTCGGCACCGGGCCGCTGATGCAGCTCGTGGCGGCGCAGTATCGCAAGGCTGGAGCCCAAGTCGTCGCCCTTCTGGACACATCGCGCCTGTGGCACCAGATCAGGGCCCTTCCGAAACTGGTCAGCCGTCCCGACGTGCTCGCCAAGGGCGTGGGCCTTGCCGCCAGCCATCTCCTGGCCGGCACCATGGTTCGTCGCGGCGTGACACCGGTCGAGATCTTCGGTGACGCGGACGGCGGTGTCAGCGGCGTCGGCGTGCGGCTCGTCTCAGGGCGTGACCTGCGGCTGGCCTGCGATGCCGTGGCGCTGGGCTATCACCTGCGCCCGGAAACACAGCTGGCGGATCTCGCCGGCTGTGATTTTACCTTTGATGCCGCGACACGGCAGTTCTGGCCGGTCATTGACGAGGACGGCCGCAGTTCGGTGCCCGGGATCTATCTCGCCGGAGACGGCGTTCGCATCCAGGGGGCCGACGGTGCCGAAATCGCCGGCCAGCTCGCCGCCCTCGCCGTGCTGGCGGACCGGGGACGCTCGGCACCCACCGAGCAGATTTCGCGGCTGCGGCAGCAGCGCCGGGCCATGGAGCGCTTCCGCGCAGGTATTTCCGAAGCCTTCCCGTGGCCGCATCATCTGGCAGCGGGCCTCGCAGAGGAGACGGTGGTCTGCCGCTGCGAAGGCATCACCGCCGGAGAGCTGCGCGCCGTCGTTCACGACAAGGGGGCCGACGAGATGAACCGGGCCAAGGCTTTGAGCCGGGTCGGCATGGGCCGCTGCCAGGGACGCTATTGCGGCCATGCGGCGGCCGAGGTCGTCGCCGCCGCCACACAGCTCTCCCCGGCGGTCGTCGGGCGGCTGCGCGGACAGGCGCCGGTCAAGCCGCTCGCCATCCGCACCCGGAGGGCCGCGCCATGAGCGAGCCGTTCCGCACGGACGTGATCGTCGTCGGTGGCGGCATCATGGGGGCCGCCGCCGCCTTCTTTCTGCGCCGGCGCGGCAAGTCGGTGGCGCTGATCGAGCGGGCCCTGATCGGACAACAGGCGAGCGGCACGAATTTCGGCAATGTGCGGCGGCAGGGCCGCTTCCTGCCACAGCTTCCGCTGGCCAATCGCTCCAGGGACATCTGGGGCCGCCTCAACGAGCTGATCGGCGAGGATGCCGAATTCCTCGCCTCAGGCCATCTGCGGGTCACCTACGACGACGAGATGACGGCGCGGATCGAGACCTATGCGCGCGACGCCCTGCCCTACGGACTGGATCTGCAGATCATCGGCGGCAACCGGCTGAGGGAGCGCTTTCCCTTTCTCGGCCCCGAGGTGCGTGCCGGCTCCTACGCACCCCATGACGGCCATGCCAACCCGCGCCTTGCGGCACCCGCGTTCGGTCGGGCGGCCCGGCGCGAGGGGGCGTCGGTCTTCGAGCGGACGGAGATCGTCGCAGTCGAACGCGATGCGGGGATGTTTCGCGTCGAAGCCGCTGATGGACGGGTGTTCCGGGCGGAGCAATTGATGATCGCCGCGGGCGCCTGGGGCAACCGGCTGTCGGAGCAGTTCGGGGAACCGGTTCCGCTCGTCACCCACGGCCCGCAGATGGCGGTCACCGAGCCCATTCCCTATGCGCTGGAACCGGTCCTCGGCGTCTCCACGACGAAGCTCGAGGAGACCGTCTATTTTCGCCAGGTCAAGCGCGGCAACATCGTCATCGGCGGCGCGGCGCGGGGCCCGGCGAGCGCCGACACCCAGCGAGCCTCGGTGAAGCCGGAGAACACGCTGCTGCAGTTCACGCAGATCACGCGGGTCGTGCCGGCCCTCGCCCGGCTCAATATCATCCGGGTGTGGAGCGGTGTCGAAAGCTACCTGCCGGATGATATTCCGATCATGGGGCCCTCGGCCAAGGTGCCGGATCTCTACTACGCCTTCGGCTTCTGCGGGCACGGCTTCCAGCTCGGCCCTGGTGTCGGCGACGTGATGGCCGAACTGATCAGCACAGGCCAGACCACCACACCGATCGAGCCCTTCTCCATCGCGCGCTTCGCCAGCGCGCCCGCCTGACCCCGTCCGGAGCCGCCGCATGGCGCATTTTCTCATCATCGGCGCCGGGATCGTCGGCCTGTCCGTCGCCCGTTCCGCCATGCTCGCCGGGCACCAGGCGACGATCCTGGAACAGGGTCCCGTGCCCAATCCGCAATCGGCCTCGTTCGACCGCCACCGGATGATCCGCTACCCCTATGGCACTGCCGCCGGTTATACGCGCATGGTAACGGAGGCCTTCGGCGCGTGGGATCGGCTCTGGGCCGACCTCGGGACCACCCATTTCGAGAGCACCGGCGCCATCGCCATCTCGCTTGAACCAGGCGACTATGCCGCGAAGACCCTCGCGACCTTCCGCGCCATCGGCCTGCCGCATGACGTGCTCGACCGGGACGCGGTCGAGGCGCTCTGCCCACACCTGACGCTGCCGCGGGGCGCCTGGGGCGTCACGGCCTTCCCCGGCGGCCCGCTCTTCGCCGCCGACATCATCACCGACCTGGTCCGCTGGCTGACGGCGGCAGGCGCGCGGATCGAGGCGGGCACCCGCGTCGTCGGTCTCGACGAGGCAGAGGGACGGGTCACTCTCGCCGATGGGTCGACGCGGACCGGCGATTTCGTCCTTGTGGCGGCAGGCGCCTGGCTGCCGCGGCTGATGCCAGACAGGTTCGGCAGCCTTCCCGTCTACCGGCAGGCGCTGGTCTATGTCGAACCGCCCCCGGCCTATGCCGAGAGCTGGCGGAGAGCACCGGCGATCGCGGTTCTCGGGGATCATACGGGCTATACGCTCCCCGACCTGCGCGGGGCCGGGCTGAAGATCGGCTATTCCGCCCACAGGCGGCAGGCCATGCCCGATATCGACGGTTTCGAGGCGGATCTCGCCAGCGAAAGCGCGGTGATCCTCGGCGCGTTCAGGCCCTATCTCAAGGACCCCGACGCCTATCGGCCGCTGCGCATGCAGGTCGGCTACTATGCGCTCGATCCGTCCCGCCGGTTCCTGTTCGACAAGCGTGGCCGCACCCTGGTCATCACCCAGTGCGACGGTCAGATGTTCAAATTCGGCCCCCTGATCGGCGAGCGTGTCGTCGCGATGGTCGAGGGCCGGGAGACCATGGCCAGCCTCGCCCGATGGGCGGCCGGCGACGCCCCCACTCCTTGAGACGAGGCCCCCCGTGACCCTGCATGTCCTCCACCTTGGCCGCGACGGCGTGCCGCTTGCCCCCGCCACGATCGTTGAACCGGCTGCAGGGGATCCCTTTGCCGGGGCCCGGCGAACCGCATTCGCGGACAGCGCCGGATTTCTCGCCGGATCCGTATCGCTGTCGGGCCGGGTGAACGTCGACCGGCTAGGGCGGTCCGAGGCCGCTGTCGTCGGCCGCGGTCGTATCAGCGTCGGTGGCGAGACCTTCGCGGCCGGATCGGCCTTCGTCATGCCGGCGGGCTTCTCGGGCGAGGTCACCGGTGAGGACGAAGCCGTCTGGTTTTTCACGGCAGAACCCGCACGGCCCGCAGCGGGCGACACGGCGCTCGTACGCCTCGATCCGGCGCTGCCGCGCCCCGGCTCCAACGGGCCGGCGGCGGAGGTTCTCATCGGACCGAAGCCCTCCTGCCATGCCCTCAACCAGTTCACCGGGCCCGGCGCCATGCGAGCGGGCGTCTGGGACGTCATGACACCGTGCGAGCGCTCCTTCGTGCCCCACCGCATCCATGAGCTGATGCACCTGATCGAGGGCGAAGTGACCCTCACCCATCGCGACGGCACGACAGTCAGCTTCCGGGCTGGCGACACGCTGTTCGTGCCGCAGGGAGCTCCCTATGCCTGGAAGAACACGATCCCCGTGGTGAAGTTCTACACGGTGTCGGCCTGAGACCGGCCGGTCATTTCATCCGGATCTCACCGGCCTCGAAGGCGTCGGCGAGACCCGCCAAACTGGTGAACCGGTAGTCCGGCTGCGTGAGCGTGGAATCGATCGTACCGCCGGAATCCGCCTTGCCGGCCCGGCGCTCGATCCAGCAGACGGTGTACCCGAGTTGCCGGGCCACGCCGATGTCGTGATACTGGCTTTGCGCGACGTGCATCACGTCGTGCAGGCCATGGCCATCACGGCTCAGACGTCCCAACGTGAAGGCGAAGAAGCGCGGATCCGGCTTTTCGCAACCCGCCTCGTCGACGGTGACGGTGTCGTCGAAGGGCTCGCCCAGAGTGGCGGCGAAATGGTCGAGTGCCCAGCGCTGGGCATTGGTCATGGCAACCAGCTTGCAGCGGCTCTTCAAACGCTTCAGCGCGACCACGGAGTCGGCAAAGGCAGGCCAATCCTTGACCGACGCACGGAAGCCTTCGGCGATGGCGCTGTCTTGCGGCAGGCCAAAGTGCGGCGCCAGCTCGAAATAGACCCGCACAAGGTCGTCGGGATACTTGATAACGTCGGGGTTCTTTCGACTAGTGCGATAGGCGGCAAGAAACATATCGTCGTCGATGGCGGCGAGTTCGTTGCGGCAGGCGTGCCTTAGATAGTTCAGCATGCCTGTCTCGAAGTCGATCAACGTCCCCACGACATCGAAGCTGAGAACTGAGGGGGTGTCGGCCATGATGATCTCCGGATCAGTGCTGGCGGCAGCTTACCCGTCAGCCTAGCCAACCTCCGCGGTACATTCGCCTCGTGCGAGGCCGATGCCGCGGCATCATCTGCCAAAAAACCCCGATGAGACAATCCTGAGCGAGAGATGTTACTCAGCCCTCATATCAAGTGGAGGTTGAGGCCCGTGTGACTAGAGCGCGCGCCGGCACCTAAATTTTTACTGCGAAATGGAAGGCTAAATAAATTTAACTATATGATAGATTATATTTTTGAAGTGACTTGTCTAATCGATCATCGGTGCCTCGGCAAAACGCCAAGGGCTCTTTTTTTCCTCAAAACCAGCCTTCATGTGGGGGCCCGTCATTTGGGCCAGCATCATTTGGCACTGGAACTGCACTATTTGCCGCTCGGACTACAACAATGCAGAGCAATTTCCGAGACGTGGTGCAACGCGTGTTCACCGTGGCCAGCGCCTTCTCCGCCGTTCGAAGACCGCTCAATGACCGCCGCCGGTTACACCACGCTTCGTGACGCGACCTCAGGACGCGACGCTCTGCTTCTCACCTTTGCCGAACATGTGGGCGGCGGACATCCAGGCTGATGACGGCTGTCATGTCGTCAAGCACCACAGGCGCGAGAGCCGGCCAGTGCACAGGTCACGTGATGGTCTGAGGCTGATCGCGCCGCCCCGTCAGCTGCCAGTTCCGGCCGGGTACGGAAGAGAGCAATGTCCGCGTGTACTCATGCTGGGGATTGGCGAAGATGTCGGCCGTCATGCCCCGCTCGACGATCGCTCCGCTTTTCAGCACCACGATCTCCTCACACACATGGGCGGCAACGCGCAGATCGTGGGTGATGAACAGCATCGTCAGGCCAAACTGACGCCTGAGGTCATCGAGCAGGTCGAGGACCTGCTTTTGAACTGAAACGTCGAGGGCGGAAACCGGCTCGTCGGCAATCAGGATGTCCGGCTTGACCGCCAATGCCCTGGCAATTCCGATGCGCTGCCGCTGGCCGCCCGAGAACTCATGCGGGTAGCGGTCGGCGGCCTTGGCCTCGAGCCCCACCAGTTCCAGCAGTTGCTGTGCCTGTGCCATCGCAGCATCCGGGCTTTGGCCCTGGAGAATGGCACCGCGGGCGATGATGTCGCCGACCCGCGTGCGTGGGTTGAGCGAGGCAAAGGGATCCTGAAACACCATCTGGACCCGCGATCGCAGCGGACGCCAGGCGCTGCGGCTCATGCCGACAATCTCGTTTCCGCCGACCAGGGCCGAACCGGCATCGGCCTGTTCGAGGCCGATGAGGCAGCGCGCCAGGGTGGACTTGCCCGACCCGGATTCCCCGACAAGAGCCACCGCACTGCCGCGACGGATGTCGAGATCGACCTTGTTGACCGCCTTCACCGCAGCACGCCGGCCTTGCCCCATCAGGGGGAGGAGCCGTGTCAGCCATGGCAGGCCGACACTTGGCCGACCAAAGGTCTTCTCGAGCCCGCGTACGGTCAGGATTGGCTCCGCAGGCAGATCCGCCGCGGGAACCGGGCGCTTGCGCGGCACCAGGCTCGGCACGGCATCGATCAGGGCCTTCGTATAGGGGTGTTGCGGCCTGTTCAGGACCTCGCCGACGGTCCCGTATTCCACCAGCTCGCCGAACCGCATGACGGCCACGCGGTCCGCGATCTCTGCCACCACGCCAAAATTGTGGGTGATGAACATCAGCGCTGTACCGTGCTTCGTCTGCAGGTCCTTGAGCAGGGTCAGGACCTGGGCTTCGGTGGTGACATCCAGCGCGGTCGTCGGTTCGTCGGCGACGATGAGTTTGGGCTCGAGCACGAGGCTCATCGCGATCATCACGCGTTGGCGTTGGCCGCCCGACAGTTCATGCGGGTAGGCGTCGACAATAGACTTGGGATCCGGAAGCCGCACATCGTCGAAGGTTGCGATGACGCGCCGGCGACGCTCGGCCTTCCTCCAATCGGTATGAACTTCGAGGATCTCGTCGATCTGACGTCCCACCGTCATCAGCGGATTGAGGGACACCATGGGTTCCTGGAAAACCATGGCAATCTGTCCGCCACGGATCTGGCGCATGCGACGCGCTTCGGCCTGGGCCAGATCCTCGCCATCGAGCAAGATCTGGCCGCTGGCGATCCGCAATTGCGGCTCGGGCAGGATTCGGAGAATCGACCGCGCCATCACGGATTTCCCGGAGCCGGATTCGCCGACGACGCAGAGCGTTTCTCCCCGGCCGACCGTCAACGACAAGGACTTCACGGCCAGGGGCCGGTCCGCCCAGGGCGGCAGAGCAACGGACAGATCGCGGATTTCCAGGACAGGATCGGTGGCGCCAGCCACCGGTGCTTCAATGAAGGATCCCGTCATAGCGTGCGCAGCCTCGGGTTGAGGGCGTCATTCAGGCCTTCACCCACCAGATTGATGCTGAGCACCGTCAGCAGGATCGCAATGCCGGGAATGGCGACAAGCCACCACGAGTCGCGCAGGAAGCTCCGCCCTGCCCCGATCATGAAGCCCCAGCTCATGAAATTGGGGGCGCCCAGGCCCAGAAAAGAGAGAGCGGATTCGGTCAGGATGGCCGTCGCAACCAGAAGGGAACCGGTGACGATCAGCGGCGAGAGGGCGTTGGGGAGGATCTGCCGGAACAGGATGACGCCATCGCGCTCTCCCAGCGTGATGGCCGCCTGAATGAACTCCCGTGAACGCAGCGACATGACCTCCGCGCGCACGATGCGCGCGATCGGCGGCCAACTGACAGTCGCGATCGCCACGACGACGCTGGTGGTCGAGGGAGAGAGAACCGCGACCAGCAGGATGGCGAAGATGAAGGAGGGGATCGTCTGGAAAAACTCGGTGAGGCGCATCAGCAGGTTGTCGACGCGCCCGGCATAGAAGCCGGACAAGGCTCCGAGCAGTCCACCGAAGGCGACGGCCGCCAGCGTCGCGATGACCGCGATGAGCAGGGTCGTGCGTGCGCCATGAACGAGACCAGACCAGACACTTCGGCCGAGCGAATCCGTCCCGAACACGAAGCCGTCGAGCGGACGCACGAAGGGACGGCCGGAAATCGCGAAGGGGTCGAGCGGCGCAATCAACGGCGCCGCAAGGGCGCCGATCACGACGAGCACCAGCCAGATCGACCCCAGCAGGACGCGTGGATTCCCGAGGAAGCGCGTCCAGAACGACGTACTCATGACTGTCCTCCGACCCGGATCCGGGGATCAAGGAGGACGTAGATCACGTCGACAATGATGTTCACGATCACAACGAGGCAGGCGGAGAGGAAGAAGATCCCCAGGAGCAGGTTGAAGTCGCGGGCGAACAGCGACTGGTAGGCAAGCTGACCAAGGCCAGGCCAGGCGAACACCGTTTCAACGACGACCGAACCGCCCAGCAGGGCACCGACCTGAACACCGGCCATCGTGACCACCGGAAGCAGGGCGTTTCGCAAGACGTGGCGCAGGGTAATAGCGCGTTCAGTGAGGCCCTTCGCCCGCGCCGTGGTGGCATATTCGGCGCCCCTTTGCTCAAGCACCGTCGCCCGCATCAGCCGCGTGTAGAGCGCGAGGTAAAACAGCGACAGCGTGATGGTCGGCAGGACAAGGTGATGCGCAATGTCGACCACGCGCGCCCAGCCTTCATGGAACGCAACCACATCCTCCATGCCCGAGGTCGGGAACCAGTTGAGGCGAATGGAAAAGACCAGGATCAGCATGAGCCCGATCCAGAAGAGCGGCGTGGCATAGGCGATGACGGCGGCGATGGAGATCAGATGATCGCGCCAGGTCCGGACACCGAGCGCGGCGACCACGCCGAGGATCACGCCACCGCCGACAGAGATGACGAGCGTCGCCCCCATGAGGAGCAGGGTTGGCCAGAGACGGCCAAGGATCAGCTCCAGCACCGGGGCATTGTTGCGAAACGAGAACCCCAGATCCAGCAAGACGATGTTCTTGAGGTAGAGCCCGAGCTGGACCAGTACCGGCTTGTCGAGGCCAAAACGGGCGCGCAGCTGCTCGACATATTCCGGCGGCGCGCCTCCGGCCTCGCCTGCGAGAACCGTGGCGGCATCGCCCGGTGCCAGCTGCAGCAGCAGGAAATTCAGCACCACAACGCCAAGCACGACGGGGATGGCCTGAAGCAGTCGGGTCAGGATGAACCGAACCAGTCGCATTCCCCGCATGGTGAGCCTCTCCCGCCCCTGCGGCGCCTCGTAAGGCGCCGCCTTGCGTTTCCTGGTGCCTATTCGCGCCAGGCACGGTCAAACGACGAGAAGAGACCGAGCGGGCTGACGATCACGTCGCGGAACCGCCTGTCCAGCACCGTGGCGAAGCTGATTTCGTGCGTCCAGGCGAGCGGGGCGGCGGCGACGACGATCCTCTGGACCTCCGCATAGAGTTCGGCCCGCTTCTTCGGATCGGTTTCGATCGTTGCCCGGTCCATGAGTTCATCGGCCCGCGGATCGCTCCAGCGCACACCATTCACGAACACGGTACCCGGCCGGATGAAGCGCGAATGGAAGGCCCTGTGCACCCCGAGGACCGGGTCAGCCAGATTGAACAGATGGTTGGAGGAAACCTCGTAGTCGTAATCGGTATAGATGCGCTTCAACCAGGTCGCGACATCTTCGTAGCGCAGGTTCGCCTTGATCCCGATGCGGGCCAGGGCCTGCTGGGTATACTCGCCGAACCGCCGCCATTCCTCGCCGTAAGGCGTGATGTCGTGGGTGATCTCGAACCGGAAGCCATCGGCCCTGCGCGGGAAGCCCGCCTCATCGAGCAGCCTGTTCGCACGCTCGATGCCGTCGGGCACGTTGTAATTCGTCACATCGGCGCTGTAGAGGCCGGTCGGCGCGAAGTTCGAGCTGATCGGACCATTGGTCGGCTTGCCGAATCCGAACCAGATATTGTCGATGACGAATTTGCGGTCGATCGCATAGGAGATCGCCTGCCGGACCTTGACGTTGTCGAAAGGCGCTCGGCGGGTGTTGAACATCAGTTCAACAACCGGTGACAGCATTTCGTAGCCCCGCGTGACGATCTGGATGTTGGGGAGCGCCTCAAGCTTTTTCACGTCGTTGTAGGGCACGGCCCCGAAGCCGGCGATATGTGCCTCGCCCCTTTCGAGCGCGGCAGCGCGGGTGCCCGTGTCGCCGATGAAACGCACCACGATCCGGTCGAGATAGGGCAGACCCGGTTTCCAGTAATCCGCATTGCGGTCGAGACGGACGAACTCGCCGCGGCGCCATTCGACGAACTTGAACGGACCCGTACCGATGGGCCTGTTGGCGTTCTGGTGGGTGCGGATGTCGCCCTGGCTGAAGACATGTTTCGGCAGGATCGGCGATTCATAGCCCGAGAGCGCCGCCATCATGTAGGGAGCGGGCCGGTTCAGGCGAAACACCACGGTCTGGGCGTCGGGCGTGTCGATCGCCGTGACTTCGGCGAAGGTGTTGATCCCGCGCGGATGGACCTTCTTCAGCACCTCCATGAAGGTGAACTGGACGTCGGCGCTGGTCATGGGTTGACCATCGTGGAATTTCACGCCCGATCGCAGCCGGAATGTCACCGTCTTGCCGTCGTCCGATACCGTCCAGGACTCGGCAAGGCTCGGGATCGGCTTCAGGTCGAAGTCATATTCGAGAAGGCCGTCATAGATCTTGGATGCAACCTGGCCGACGGGATTGGCGGTCGAGATGTAGGATCCCAGTGAGGGTGGCTCGGGCTGCGTGATCTGAACCAGCGTGCCGCCTCGCCTCTGGGCGAGAGCCGGCTCACTGGCCAGGCTGAACACGGTCAAGCCAATCCCGGCAATGAGAGCAAGACGTCTGACAAGGCGCATCACAATCCTCCTAGCGAACCTGAACGCCCGCCAAAACAACGGGACAGTTATCCTGAGGCTGCAAGCTTGCGGCAGGCTCCTGGATCCTGCCATTGCTCATTTTCGATACGTTATGCACGATGCGCATGACGGGAAGCGGGCGGCGAGCCTTCGCCGCACCCGGAGAATGGCGAGGACCACATGGAAATTGGCTGGCTGGAGGATTTCATCAGCCTCGCTTCGAGCGGTAATTTCTCGCGGTCGGCGGAGGAGCGGAACATCAGCCAATCTGCCTTCAGCCGGCGCATTCGCGCCCTCGAGCATTGGCTGGGCACGGACCTGATCGATCGCTCCCGTTTTCCGACAACGCTGACGCCGGCGGGACATTCCTTCTATCAGACCGCCCTCGACGTGGTTCGTGTCCTGCAGCGGGAGCGGGCGGAATTCCGTGGCCTGGTCAAGCGGGATGCCCGAACGATCCGGATCTGCGCGACCCATACCCTCGCAATCCATTTCGCTCCGACCTGGATCGCGGCCCTGCGCCAGGCTGAAGGCGCGGGCGAACTCAATGTGAAAATGATGACCGCGGACCTTCATGATTGCGGCCAGGCCTTGATGGAAGGTGCCTGCGATCTGGTTCTGGCCTTCAACACCAGCACAGTTCCCTCGATGTTCGGAATGCCGCGGTTCGAGGCGGCAAACATTGGCGGGGATGTTGTCACCCCGGTTTCGGCCATCGGCGGCGACGGAGCGGCGCGCCATACAATCGATGCGGCGATCGATGAGCCCTTTCCGCTTCTGGCCTATTCCAACAATTCCTATCTGGGTCGCCTCGTGGGATCTGCCCTGGAGACCTGGGACCTGATCCGACGGGCGCGTCCATCCTTCGAGAGCTCACTGGTCGAGGCGCTCAAGGGTATGGCCTTGGCCGGGGAAGGGGTCGCGTGGCTGCCGCGATCGGCTATCGCCTCGGAACTGGCATCAGGGCGGATAGCTCTTTGCGCGCCTCACGGCGAATATGACCTGCCCGTCGAGATCAGGGCCTACCGGCGGGCAGAGCGAGAACGCTCGGTGGTCGAGCATGTCTGGCGCGCGATCACCGACCTGCCTAAGGATCATGCATTTTCTGCATAAGCCTTGTGCAATCGGAATTTCTAATGGGGAGGTCGCGGCGCTAGCCTCGGCGAATTGCATTTCCAACAGGGTGGCTCCCGATGCTCCTCCAACCTTTCCCGCGTGTCAGCCTGTCGCATGCGCCCACCCCGTTGGAGCCGCTCGACCGGCTGCGGCAGGCGATTGGTGGTCCTCGTCTCTGGATCAAGCGCGACGATTGCACGGGTCTGGCGCAGGGGGGCAACAAGGCCCGCAAGCTTGAATTCCTCGTGGCCGATGCGCTCGCGAAGGGGTGCGACCTGCTGATCACGCCAGGCGCGGTGCAATCGAACCATGTGCGCATGACCGCGGCCGCAGCCGCGCGGTTCGGCTTGCAGTGCCATGCCGTCCTCGAACGGCGCGTGACAGACACCGACACGGACTACGAAGAGAACGGCAATATCCTGCTCGATGAACTGTTCGGTTGCTCTCGCAGTTATGTGGCCGGCGGCAGCGATGTTGCCGCCGCTTGCGCGGCGGCGGCGGACGATTTTAGGGCAAAGGGCGCCAAGCCCTATGTCATTCCCGGTGGTGGCTCGAACCCGATCGGCGCTCTCGGCTATGTGGCCTGCGCGATGGAACTGATGGCCCAGGCGAACCACCTCGGAGTCAACGTGACGCGCCTCGTCCACGGGACGGGCAGTTCCGGTACCCAAGCCGGCCTTGTTGCCGGCTTTGCGGCCATGAGAAGTCCCATTGCGGTTTACGGCGTTTCGGTTCGCCACCCGCGCCAGAAGCAGGAAGAGATCGTCTTTGATCTCGCCTGCCGCACGGCCGATCATCTCGGGCAAAGTGGCGTGGTCAAACGCGAGCATGTCTTCGCGGATGATGGCCATGTTGGCCCCGGCTATGGCCTGCCGACCCCAGGCATGGTGGACGCGCTGACTTTGGTGGCGCGAACGGAAGGAATCCTGCTGGATCCGGTCTACAGCGGCAAGGCGATGGCCGGAATGATCGATGCGATCCGCAAGGGCAAGTTTGGCGACAACGAGGACGTCGTCTTTCTGCATACAGGCGGCTCGACAGCACTCTTCGGCTACAAGCACCTTTTCATGAAGGCATAGTCTGCAGGCGCGGTCCGCGGGCTTCCTTCAATTCAACGACCGTATCTCTTGAATGAACCACCGGGGGTATGCCGGAGGCAGGTTGGCTGCAGCGATGCGCCAGTTGCAGCCTTGACCAGAAACGGCTGTCAGACCCCTCGGCTGCCGCCGACAGGTCGTCGGCGACGGGCTTACGGCGGCAGGGTCGTGCCCCTTGGCCATCCACCGCGTCAATTGTGGCCATGCCTCGTCAGCCATCCCCGCATCTCGGCGATCTCACGCTCCTGCTCGCGGATGATGTCGGCCGCCCATTTGCGGACCTGTTCGTCCTTGCCGTGCTCAAGCACGACCTTCGCCATGTCGATGGCCCCCTGGTGATGGGGAATCATGCCGCGGACGAAATCCGCGTCGGCATTGCCGGTGAAGCGGATGTCCATATCGCGGTGCATCCGGTCGTTGGCGGCCCTGAAAGCGGCGACGGACGGGTGCTCGCCGGCAGTGGGCCCGGTCGTGGCGCCGCCGTGCTGGTGAGGGGCCGACGGAGCGGCGCCACTGCTCTGATGGCCCTGACCTGACGATCCCTGGCCATGATGGCCGTGGCCATGATGACCATGACCGTGTTGCTGGGCAGGAGCGATGACGATGGTGGCGAGGAGCAGGGTGCCGGCAAGACCCACAGCAGAGATACGGGATGACATGTCGCTATCCTTTCGGGAGATGATGCCTGATGGCCTAGAAGCGCGCCTGAGCCGTCGCGCCCTGCGGCGAGGTGATCTGCACCGCGCCGCGAACGCCGGCGGGTACGGGAACCGGCGCCGTTCCGACCAAGCGTGATCCGCCGGCCGGCTGAAGTGCAAAGCGTATGGTCTGCCCGTTCACGACGAGAATGGCGTTGGCACGGAACCCTTCCGCCGGGATGGGCTTGTCGGTGGCGTCGCTCATGTGAACGACCACTTCGGTCGTGCCCTTCGCCACCAGTTCGGCATGGTACTGGCTTCCTGCATCCACCAGCTTGCCGCCGTTGGGGCCCTGGCGGGCCTCATGGGCAACAGCGGCACTGGCGGTCAAGGACAGGGCAAGGAAGAGGGCGGTCCAGTTGGGCATCGGATTGTCTCCTCGAGGGTCTAGTAGGCCTCAGCGGGCTTCGTTGCAGTGCCAGCCTCGTCGCGACCGGTGCGCGCGTCAGCGACGAGACGCTCCAAGGACGCGCGGCCGTAGCGCAGGAACAGGGTCGGCGTCAGGACCGTGTCGAGCAGGGTGGCGCTGACGAGACCGCCGAAGATGGTGACGGCCACGGGATGCAGGATCTCCTTGCCCGGCGCGGTCGGGTCGATCATCAGCGGGATCAGCGCGACACCGGCGGAGAGCGCCGTCATCAACACGGGCGTGAGCCGTTCGAGGCTGCCGCGGACGATCAGGTCGCGGCCGAAGGGCATGCCCTCATGGATCGCCAGGTTGATCGTGTGGCTGATCTTCAGGATGCCGTTCCGCGTCGCGATGCCGGTCAGGGTGATGAAGCCGATCATCGAGGCCACAGACAGCGGCTGGCCGGCGATCCACAGGGCCACCACCGAACCGATCAGGGCCAGCGGCACGCTGGTCATGATGATGGCAACGAAAACCACCGAGCGGTAGCGCGCGAAGAGAATGGCGAAGATCATCGCGAAGGAGACCAGCGAGAGCAGGCCGATGGTCCTCATCGAGTCTTCCTGCGCCTGGAACGTTCCTTCCAGACTGGCGAAGAAGCCGGGGGGCAGGGTCGTCGCGGCGATGACCTCGCGCACCTTCGCGATCACTGCGGCCATGTCGGCACCGCCGTCGGCATTGGCGAGGACCACCACCCGGCGACGGCCGTTCTCACGCAGGATCTGGTTCGGACCGTCGGTCTCCACGACATCGGCGAACTGGCGGACCGGGACCCAGCCCGCGGGCGTCTGGATCAGCAGGTCGGCGATGCCTTGCGTGGTGCGCTGGACGTCGTCGAGCCGAAGCACCACGTCGAAGCGGCGGTTGCCGTCGACGATGCGCGACACGACGCGGCCGTTGGAGAGGCGCTCGAGCTGTTCCGTAACGGCGGCCGGCTGGATTCCGTAGAGCGCCGCACGGCGGTAGTCGACGATGACCTCGAGCTGGGGCACGCGCACCTGCCGCTCGACCTGGAGATCGACGATGCCGGGGATCGCTGCCAGTTTCTGCCTCATCGCCTCGGCCAGCGCGCGCAGGGTGTCGAGGTCCTCCCCAAAGATCTTCAGGGCGATCTGCGCGCGCACGCCTGAGAGCATGTGATCGAGCCGATGGGAGATCGGCTGCCCGATATTGGTCGCCACCGGCAAGACGGCGAGCCGGGAGCGTATGTCCGCGATGATCACGTCCTTCGGCCGGCCAGGTTTCAGGGCGACCTCGACCTCCGACGCATGAACGCCCTCGGCATGCTCGTCGAGTTCGGCGCGGCCGGTGCGCCGCCCCACCCGTTCGACCTCCGGAACCTCCAGGATCAGGCGCTCGGCGATGAGACCGACACGGTGGCTTTCGGCCAGCGATATGCCGGGGTTGAACAGCATGTTGATGGTCAGCGTGCCCTCGTTGAAGGGCGGCAGGAACGCGCGCGGCAACTGGGCCGCCAGTGCGCCGGCGCCGACGACCCCCACGAGGACGGTCGCCATCAGCAGGCGTGGTCGGCCGAAGGCCAGCGTGAGCAGCGCCTCGTTGCCGGCCTTCAACCGGCGGATCAGCCAGCTCTCGCGTGCGTCGAGCCGGCGCATGCCCGGCAGAAGATAGTAGGCCATGACCGGCGTCAGCGTGACCGCGACGATCAGGCTCGAGAGGATCGAGATGATGTAGGCCAGACCGAGTGGTGCGAAGAGCCGCCCCTCGATGCCGGTCAGGGCGAAAAGCGGCACGAAGACCAGAACGATGACCATGGTCGCGTAGACGATGCCCGAGCGGACCTCCTGGCTCGCCGCAACGACCACGGTGAAGGCGGAGCGGGGATCTCCGGCCTCGCGGTTCTCGCGAAGCCGCCGCAGGATGTTCTCGACGTCGACGACCGCGTCATCCACGAGTTCGCCGATGGCGATGGCGAGGCCCCCGAGCGTCATGGTGTTGATCGACAGACCCATCACCTGGAACACGATGGCCGTCATCAGGATGGAGACGGGGATGGCAGTGAGCGAGATGATGGTCGTCCGCACGTTGAGGAGGAAGACGAAAAGGACGATGGCGACGACGACGATGGCCTCGACGAGCACCTTCATGACGTTGTCGATGGAGGTCTGGATGAAGGTGGCCTGGCGGAACAGGACCTGGTCGGCCCGGATGCCGCTCGGCAGGGTCGCGGTGATCTCGCGCAGCGCCTGCTCGATGGTCGCGGTGAGGCGGATGGTGTCGATGCCCGGCTGCTTCTCGATCGACACGATGACGGCGGGCCGCCCCTGATAGCCGCCCTCGCCCCGTTTCATCCTCGCGGCATAGCCGACCTCGGCGACCTGGCCGAGGAGCACTGGCTGGCCGGAGACGCTCGCCACCACGACGCCGCGCAGGTCCTCGAGGCTGCGGCTGCGCCCGATGTTGCGGATGAGGAACTCGCGGCCATACTGATCGGCGAAGCCCCCGCCCGTATTGGTCCCGAACTGGGCGAGAGCGCGCTCGACCTGTTCGAGGCCGACGCCGAAAGCGCGCATGGCGGCGGAATTCGGCGACACACGGAACTGCCGCACCTCTCCGCCGATGGGGATCACCTGAGCGATGCCGGGAATGGCGAGGAGCCGTGGCCGGATGGTGAAGTCGGCGAGCTCCCGGAGGTCCATCGGCGCGACGGTGTCGGGCCCGGTCACCGCCACCAGCATGATCTGGCCCATGATCGAGTTGATCGGGCCCATCTGGGGCACGACGCCCGCAGGCAATTGCGGCTGGATCAGTGACAGCCTCTCGGCGATCTGCTGGCGGTTGCGGAAGATATCCGTGCCCCAGTCGAATTCGACATAGATGATGGACAGGCCGATCCCGGAGGTGGAGCGCACGCGCGACACACCCGGCAAGCCGTTCATCTGCGTCTCGATCGGATAGGTGACGAGCTGCTCGACTTCGGGGGGCGCGAGACCGTCCGCCTCCGTCATGATCGTGACCGTCGGGCGGTTGAGGTCCGGGAAGACGTCAACGGGGAGACGTGACGCGGTGATCGCGCCGTAGATCACCAGCATGGCCGCGACGGCGAGGACGAAGAGCCGGTTCTTCAGGGACTGGGTGACGAGGGCGTTGAACATGGTGCGCCCTACCGGACCTGGTTCAGGAGTTCGGCGCCCTGCACAACGATGCGCCGGCCCGGTTCGATCCCGGAGATCGCGAGAACATGGTTGCCGTCGAGTGGCTCGACACGGATCTCCATCGGCACGAAGCGTTCGGCGTTCGCATGGGCATAGACGATGGACTGGCCGTTGGCGCCGCGCACGACGGCGGTGCGTGGAAGAGCGATGCCACGACGTTCCGCGGTGGAGCGCGCGAGAACGGTGAGCAACTGGCCGGGGCGCAGGGCGCCCGCCTTCCCCTCGATGCTGAACTGAATGGGGACGGCCTGGTTGCGGTCGGCGAGGCCACTGCCGCGGTAGACGAGACTGAGCGCACCACCATCCGCCAGTCGGCCGGAGGCCTCGGCGGCGAGCGCGCGCACTTCGAAGGACAGCGCCTCCACCCAGAGGGAGTCGGGATCGATGATGAGATAGATCGCCGTGACGGGATCGGCGATCTGCCCGGCGATCGCCTGAACCGAGGCGACGACGCCGCTGACGGGGGCGACGAGGCGCTCCGGTTCACGCGGCGCCCGGTCGAGATTGGCGCGGCGCAGGCGAAGTCCCGCCAGTTCCAGTTCCGCATCCTCGATCTGCGCCCGCGCCACCACGGACTGGATCTGCCTGAGCCGTTCCAGGCGACGCTCGCCGAGGGCCATCTGCTGTTCGAGTTCGCGTGCCTGCAGTTGCTGCGCCGTGGAGTCGGCGGAGTTGATCGCCGGCTGGACCAGCGCCAGGAGATCGCCGGCGGCGACGCGTGCTCCAAGGCGCGGGAAGCCGCCGGGAGGCGGAACGAGGCGACCGGCGACGGAGGCCTGGACATAGCCGGCGCGGTTCGGGTCGGGAATGACGCGACCGGGCAGTTCGACACTGCGCGCATAGGTGCGCACTTCGGTGAAGAGCGTGCGGATGCCGAGAATCCTCTGCGTCGACTTCGGTACAAAGAGCGCGCCGTCAGGGAAGCGCTGGGCGATGTCGCGCGCCGCCACGGCGGCCGCAGATCCCGGCGCGGCGACAGGCAGAGGGGCGGCCAGGCCGCTGTCCGAGGCCGCCAGAGCAAGGGCCAGGGCGGCAGCGGCAGTCGCGGGGCGGCGGCGCAGCAGAAGCGCCACGAGGAAGCCGGCAGCGAAAGCGGCGGCCAGGGCGCCGTAGATCGTCATGCCTCCGTCCGCGATGCGGGTGCGCAGGTCCGCCGCGAGCGCACTGTCGATGATGGCGCCCCAGCGCCCCGCCGCCACCGGCGGCGCGGCGATCGGCGCGGGGATGACGAGCGACGCGGTGAGGATGTCGACCATTCCCCGCGCCTGGACGGTGATCGCGAGCGCGTAGTCGCCGGGCTGCTCTAGCCAGGGCGCCGCAACGCCATAACCCCCCGCACCGTCCGGCTCGGCCTTGACCGTGCCCTGCGGCCCGTCGATCTCGATGGTGGCGTCGTGCACGGGCTCGTTGCCGCGGAACGTATCGAGAAAGATCTGCAGCCGGCCGTCGCGGGCGACCAGGACGATCTCGAAATCCTCGGACGAGGCATCGGCGCGCGGCGCGATGGTGGTGGAGACGGGCGGCGGCGGTGCGCCGTGGTCGTGGCCCTCGTGGGCGATCGAAGGCGCGGCAAGGAGCATGACGACAAGGGATGCGACGGCCAGGATCAGGGCCAGGAGGATGGTGCGGGGCGTCACGGAAGCTTTCATGACGACCCCCCTACGCGCGGAGCCACCACCTCGCATGACGCGACAGTTACAGATTGTATCAGGAGACCGGGCCACCCTCGGGCAGGACGATGGTGACGGCGAGGCCGCCTTCCGACCTCTGCAGAAGGCTCAACGTGCCACCGTGGCCCTCGATGATCGCCTTGGCGATGGGAAGGCCGAGGCCGAACCCGCCAGTGCTCTGGTTGCGCGAGGGCTCGAGACGCACGAAGGGCGACATGGCCCTGTCGACATCGGCCGGCGCAATGCCGGGTCCATCGTCGAGGATCGACACGACGAAGCGGTCGCCGTCCCGGTGCACCGCGACGTCGACGGTCCCGGCATATTTGACGGCATTTTCGACCAGATTTCCGAGGGCGCGTTTCAGTGCGAGGTGCCTCCCGGCCATGACGGCGGAAGGCAAGCCGCCGAGGCCGATGGGGCGACCGCGATCCGCGAAGTCGTCGGTGATGGTCTGGAGGATCGCGACGACATCGACGCTGCGCATCTCCTCTTCGGCGCGGTCGCCGCGAAGATAGGCGAGCGTCTGGTCGATCATCCTCTCCATGTCGTCGAGATCGGCGGCGATGGCCGCCCGCGTACCGGAATCGGCGATGTCCTCGACCCTGAAGCGCAACCGGGTGATCGGCGTCTTGAGGTCATGGGAAACGGCAGCGAGGGCCTGGGTCCGGTCATCGATCAACGAGGCGATCCGCCGCTGCATGTCGTTGAAGGCGGCGGCGAGGTCACGCACCTCGCGGGGACCCGTCTCGGGCAGAGGCGTCACCGATTTCGTGCGGTAAAAGCCCTTGGCGGCCTCGGCGAAGGCGGACATCGGCCGGGTCAGCCAGCCGACGAGCAAGATCGACACGACGAGCGCGCCGAATGCCATGAGCGAAGTGGAGAGCAGGGCTCCATGCGCATGCGTGGACCGGATCGGTGGTGCGACGAGACCGATGTTCACCCAGCTCTGGTCCGGCAGGCGTATCGAGATCAAAGCCAGGTGCGGATCATCGGCGCCGCGGCGGTTGGCGCCGATGACGAGACCTTCCTCGGCAAGCTCGGGCAGAACCTCGCGCAGCCTCTGGCCGAGGCTCTCCCACCGCGCGGCGTCGGGGCCCCCGGCCACGGCATGTTCCGCCCGGCTCCAGTGGGCGTCGACGGTTCCCCCCGACATGTCGTGCGCGACCGCCTCGCGCTCCTCCGGCGGGACGCGCATCACCGCCCGCTTGATGGCGAGGAGGCGGTCGGCCAGACGCGCATCGCTGGACAGGGCGACCTCGCGGTCGAGGCTGATTTGGTAGGTCCAGAGGCTGACGACATGCACGATGCCAATGCCCAGGAGCACGACGAACACGGTCCTGGCCGTCAGGCTGTCGAAGCGCGCCAGCAGGCGGCCAAGCAGGGATGGCGGCGGGGGATCAGAAACGGGCGACATCGGACGTGAACATGTAGCCGGCACCGCGGACAGTCTTGATGAGGTCGAGCGGACCGCCGATCTTGCGGCGGAGGCGACTGACCTGGACGTCGATGGTGCGATCGAAGGCCTCGGCGATGCGGTTGCGCGCGGCGTCCAGCAGGAAATCGCGGGACAGGACACGCTGCGGCGCTTCGAGGAAGGCGACGAGGAGATCGTACTCGCCGGTCGAGAGGTCGACGACGACGCCGGAGGGATTGCTCAGCTCCCGCTTCAGGGTGTCGACGCGCCATCCGTCGAAGATGAAGCCACGTCCCGCACGGCCCGCAGGTGCCGCCTGCCCGCGCGAGCGGCGCAGCACGGCATTGACGCGCGCGAGCAGTTCCCTGGGATTGAAAGGCTTCGGCAGGTAGTCGTCGGCGCCCACCTCCAGCCCGATGATGCGGTCGATATCGTCGCCCTTGGCGGTCAGCATCACCACCGGGACGGAGGAGGTACGGCGCAGATCGCGGCACAGGTCGAGACCGTTGGTGCCCGGAAGCATCAGGTCGAGGACGACGAGGTCGACCGGCGTCCGGCCGAGGGCCTCGGTCATTTCGACGCCGTTGCGCGCGGTGTGAACGCGAAAGCCATGGCCCCGCAGAAACTTGGCGACGAGCACGAGGATCTCGCCGTCGTCATCGACGACGAGGATAGACGGGCAGTCCATGACCGAGCCGGCGGGCGCATCCACGAAAGGCAAATCCTGTGATCGCTCACGGCAAAATACCGGCGCAACATATCGCGGGCGTCTCAACACTGTAACAGAAGATCACCGAAGGGTCGGCAGCCCGTCAGCCACTGGTCAGCGCGACTGTTCGGCGAGCGCGACCTGGTGCGGACTGTCGTCGAGCCGTCCGTCCCGCAGCGAGATGAGCCGATCGAACCGGGAGAAGATCTTCTCGTCATGGGTCACCGTGACGATCGCCGCCTCGTTCTCCACGGCGACCCGGCGGAGGAGGTCCATGACGATCCGCGCCCGGTCGGAATCCAGGGCTGCCGTCGGTTCGTCCGCGAGGATGATCCGCGGGTGGTTTGCGAGTGCTCGCGCGATGGCCACCCTTTGGGCCTCGCCACCCGACAGAACGGATGGCATGGCGTTGCGCCGTTGGGCGACCTCCAGATAGTCGAGCAGTTCATCGGCACGCGCCGTGGCTGCCGCCCGGCTCCGGTCGGCCAGGAGGAGAACCAGCGCCACGTTCTCGACCACGGACAGGAACGGCAACAGGTTGTGGGACTGAAAGATGAAGCCGATGCGCTCAAGACGCATCCGCCTGAGGTCACGCGTCTTCCAACCGCCGTCGTAGATCGTCTCGCCGCCGAGCACGACCTGGCCCGATGACGGCTCCTGGATACAGCCGATGACGTTGAGAAGCGTGGTTTTGCCCGACCCGCTCGGCCCCTTGAGGCCGACCACCTCCCCCGCCATGACGTCGAGCGACACGTCGCGCAGGGCATCGACGCGAGCCGGACCCTCGCCGAAATGTTTGGATACGGCACGAACCGACACCAGAGGCTGGTTCATGTCACCCTCCCAGAGCCTTGGCCGCATCGACTTTCAAGGCGAGGCGGACACCGAGGCTGCTCGCGACGAGGCAAACGGTGAGGACGATCAGGGCGAGAATGCCGACATCGGTCGGTTCGATCACCACGCGGCGCGGAAAATGGTCCTTGATGGCAAGGATAAGCAAGACGCCAAAGGCGAAGCCGATGACGCCCATGGCGATGGCCTGCTGGACGATGAGGCCGACGATGACCCGGTCGGGTGCGCCGATGAGCTTGAGGGTCGCGATCTCGCGCAGCTTGTCGATCGTCAGCGTGTAGATGATCAGCGCAATGATGACGGCTGAAACGACCAGCAGGATCGAGGTGAAGAGCCCGATCTGCCGCCGCGCCATCTCCACCACCGATCGGGTGAGGATGGCCTCCTGTTCCACCTGATCGAGCGCGTTCAGATGTTTCCACCGACGCATGGTCTCGGCGACGATCGTGCCGGAGGCATTGGGGATCAGCGTGGCGACGACGGCATTGACGATGTCGGAGGATCCCGGTGTGGCGCCACGCGCCTGCTCGCGCCTCTGTGCGGCAGGCGCCAGGTCGAACTGCAGCCTCTGGGCGTCCCGCAGCGTCACATAGACCACCGGATCGCCGCCGGACGCCACCTGGCCGGTGGTCAGTCCGACGATGCGGAACTGGCTTCGCCCCATGCTCACGACATCGCCGAGGGTGAGGCCGCTGCGCTTGTCGGCGATCATCTCGAAGCGCGGCCGGGTGATCTGGCGTCCCTCCGCCAGCACCCGCGGGCCGCCCGGGCGACCGGGCTCGAAACCGATCACGTAAAGCCGCAACGGATTTGCCCGGTGTCGCGCCTCCACCGACTGGTAGGTGACCGAGCCTGCGGCCTCGACACCGGCAATGCGCGCGACGGCCTCGCGGGTATCGCCGGGAATGCGGGAGGCCTCGGCGAAGGGGCCGCGGCTCTTCGCTTCGACGACCCAGAGCGCCGCCGCCGGCGCCCGGGCAATGCCGAGCGCGTCGGCCACGAGACCACGATAGATGCCGATCATCGACAGGACCACGCCGAGGAGCAGGCTGAGCCCCAGGCAGGTCAGGAGGAAGCGGCCGGCATTGTGCCGGATGTCGCGAAGAGCCAGATTCATCGCCGCACGCCCGCGGTCGCAGCCCGGCCTTCAACCATGCGCGGGTGTCGCTCGACGACGATGCGTTCCCCCGTCGGGAGATCCAGCACCTCGTGGCGACCATCGAGCGTTCTGCGTCCGAAGCCGAGTTCGCGGCGGACGAGTTTTCCGTCGGCGATGATCCAGACGGAGCCACGGCCATGCGTCAGTCCGTCGATCGCGACTTCAGGCACGAGGGTCACCCGCTCCATCTCGCCGGTGCGGATGACGACTTCCGCCTGCTCACCGAGAACGTAACCGTTGGCCGGACAGTTCTCGCAGGTCACATAGACGCGCCGCTCCTCGTTGACCCGATCGGCCTCGAGGCCGATCCGCACGACACGTCCCGAAAATTCCCGCCCGGGCTGCGATCGCAGGCGCACCTTGGCGGACTGCCCGAGTGCGATGGCCCCGGTCCGGGCCTCGTCGAGATAGGCGAGGATCCAGTAGGTCGCGGGATCGACGAGCGTGAAGATGGTTTCGCCCGCGCCGGCTACAGCGCCGAGTTCCTTGGCCCGCGCAATGACCACACCGGCAAAGGGCGCCCGCAGCTCATGCTGGCTGAGGACCGCGTCTTCCAGGGCATGCTGGGCCTTGGCATCCTCGAGCCTCGCACGCGCTGCGACGACTTCCGCCTCGCCGACCGTCAGATCCGCCTTCGCGGTGGCTTCCGTGAGTTGCGCCTCTTCAGCCTGTTCGACGGAGATGGTGCCGCGGGCAAGCAACGCCTGGCGCCGCTGGTTGGTTTGCTGGCGTTGGGCATGGACGACGCCGCTGCGGCTGGCCGCCGCCTGTGCCACCAGAACCGCCGCCTCGGCGCTGGCGACGCCTGAGCTGGACTTCATCGTCCGCGCCCGCTGTTCGCGGCTGTCGATGCGGGCGAGAACGGCCCCTGTGGCGACGACATCACCATGATCGGCAGCGAGATCGACGAGGGTTCCGGCCTGCTTGAACCCGAAGCGCGCGACGACATGCGCCTCGACTGTTCCCAACCCGAAAAGCTCGACCGGCACACTCTGCACTTCTCTGGCAACCGCGAGTTCCAGGGGCTGGAGCCGCATGGTCCAGACCCAGCCCCCGAGGCCACAGGCCGCCACCAACAAGGCTGCCAGCCATTTCGTTTTGTTCGACACGGGACGCCCCAACATGTATTCATCGATCGGAATGTGATCCTTCCAACGGTGGGAAGGTCAAGAGCCTTCGCGGACCGGTGTCGGCCCGGGACACGGCGGGCTGGCGGCAGGGATTGTCTCCACCGGCACAGACTGCGTCAGCACGGTGCGCCGCTGGCCGATCGCTGTTTCGAGCCTTTCGCTGAGGATGTCGAACGCCGGCTTCAGTTCGATATCGATGCGGCCCTCGAGCATGTTGCGCGACAGGATCGCGAGCAGTCCGTCCATCTCGATGACGAGGCCGTCGAGCTCTCCGGCGGTCGCGGCGTGGCGGGCCCGCTCGATCAGGCTCTCGAAGGCGTGGTGCTCCTCGTGAACGAGGAGGCGGCGGGTGGGAAACAGGGAGCGCCAGAGCCAGATGAGGCCGGAGAGGATACCGCTGAAGCCGAAAAGCAGGATGTAGATCAGCGTTTCGTAGCGCTCGAAGAAGCTTTTGGTCTCCCCGTCGTAATAGACGGCAGCGCCGGGATGGAGGGTGAAGGGCGAGCCGCGGTCCGTCGGCAAGGCCTCGATCCGTGCCGCGGCCGGAAACTGCGACATGAGCCCATGGCGAGTGTTGAAGAGCTGTTTGACGAACTCCTCCACAACGTCGTTGGGAAGGCCGCGCCGCGCGACAATGAGGGAGGGAAAGGCGAGCGTCGCCATGGCCTCGGCGGGCAGTGCCGGATTGGCCCCGAATTCTCCCGCGACGAGATCGACCGAGGAGAAGATCCTGTTGCGGGCCTGGAAGACGCTGCCTTCCGCCAGAGGAACGACGTCGATGCTGCGGTCCGGTGGGCAGGTCATCGAAGCAAGGGCCGCTCCGACGAGCTGGTCCCCCCGCGGCGGCGCCATGAAGAGCCCGTCGACCGGCTGAACCTTGGTCTGCGCCGCGATATCGCCCACATCGGTGAACGGGACGATGGTGACGCTGCTCGTGGGCAGTCCGTGATAGGCGGCGAGTGTCGCGAAGAGAGCCCGGTTGGCCGGCCCCCTGCCGAGGATGCCGATGCGGCGGCCCTTCAGATCGGCGAAGCCCCGGATCGAAGTTGCCTGCGCCGCAGCTTGTGGGGCGCCGCGGCGCGGAAGGGCGGGTTGCGCCGCCACCGGATTGCAGACGGCAAGCACAGCGATGTTCTGGTGAAGGTTGGCGACGGCAAGGCCGGTGGACGGCAGCCGGTAGTCGGCCCGGGCGATGGCGAGGTCGACGTCGCCGGCATCGATGGCTGCCGAGGATTCGGCAAGATTGGTCAGTGGCGCGAGGACGAGCCGAACGCGCTGCTTCTCCGCCTCGCTCACCTTGGCGAAGGTCGCGAAAAAATGCGCCGCTTCGCTGCCAGCCGGCGCCACCGCCATGCGAAGGACGATCGGAGACAGATAGACGTACCAATAAACGCCGACCGCGCCGACCAGGGCGGCGAGAATGATCGCGATGCCGAGGGTGGTGCGCCAGCCCTTCATCGCGGGATCCGCCTTTGTTGGCGCTCACTCATGGTTGAGCCGCAGCATGCCGACGACGCGGCTGTTATGGACGAGTTCGACGCGCAGTCCTGACCCGGCTTCCCAGTGATCGCCGATCCCGAGCGTCCGCGGGTCCACGTCCTCCCAGAGCGTACCCTGCTGTTCCCCGGCGATGATGATCGGCCAGCGCCTGACGCCGCGGCCGGTCGTCCATTCGCGGCCCTTGCTGGCCGTGTTCAGGAGGCGCCGCACCCGCTCCGCGACCGCGGTTGAATCGGCTACGCGTTCACCGGCGGCGGCAGCAGCCGTCATGACGGCACTCGACGCGAAGGCTATCAGAAACGTGCGGCGTGAAGACGATGCGACGGGCATGGACCGACCTCGGCAGGCGATCTGCGAACCCTACAGAGAAGCGACGCCACCACATTGATTTGGCGCATCGGACCGGTTCAGCCGCTGCGATCGCCACGCCAGAATTTTGCGTCGGCTTCGTTGGTGCTGCCCGTTCGGGCGGGGTCATGCTGAGCCCACGAGGCTTGCCCTTCAGCGTCAGAAGCCGTCGAACGCTTGCCGAGCGGGCGTCACAGGGTGTGAGGCCGGCTATGAGGGGTCCCGCAAGACCGGCGCGCTGTAATCGCGGTCAGCGTGGTTTCGGGGATCGAGACTTACGCAACGGCGAACTACCTCTCGCGCAGCAAGAGCCCGCCTGTGAAAAACACCGGCTGATCGCGCATTTCGACAACGAGCTTGGTGCCCTCTGTCGGCCTCAACCAAGCTCAATGAATGATCGAAAAATTTGCCTTCTCCGGTGCGCGGATTTGAGCTGCATCAGCCATCGTCTCGGACAGTCGGGCGATCACAGGCTCAACAACCAGAAACGCACTGACGATGTCCGGATCGAAATGCTTGCCTGCACCGTCGATGATGATCTGCCGCGCGGTGTTTCGATCGACAGCGGGCTTATAGACGCGCTGCGTACGCAGTGCGTCATAGACGTCGGCAACGGCCATTAGACGCGCAGATAGCGGAATGCTTTCTGCCTTCAAACCAAGAGGATAGCCCGAGCCATCGAATTTTTCATGGTGGCCTCCGACCATCTCTCGAGCCGTCAGAAGAAACGGCGATTCCCCGGCCTCGGCGATGATCGCGTCGATCACACGCACGCCCTCGCCGACATGCGTTTGCATCATGGCGAACTCTTCGTGCGTCAGTTTACCCGACTTCAGCAGGATGGCGTCGGGAATTGCCACCTTTCCGATGTCATGGAGTGGCGCTGCCGCGACACAGAGCTTGATTACCTCAGGCGTCAGGACCGCCAGATAATGTGGCTGCTTCGCCAGTTCGGCGGCAATCGTCTCCACATATTTCTGCGTCCTCGCCAGATGTTGGCCCGTTTCGTTGTCTCGTGTCCCGGCGAGACCAATCAGGCCGCGCAACATCGCGGCGTGGGCGATGATCCGTTGCTGCTCCGCCGTTTGAAGCGCGTCGAGCATCCAATTGACGCGCGTCGAAATCATCCCGATCTCGTCGCGCATCGCGATGCGCGCGCGGCGACTGGCGCCTCCGGACGTCATGCCACCGAGCGCGGAAAGCTGTTCAGCCAATGCAAGAGAAAATACCTGATGCGCACGCGACAACACGTAAGCCGAATAGGCACTAAAGCTGGCGAACAGCACGGCAAGCTCGATCGCCAGCGTCTGTCCGGTGTCTGGCCCGGGTTCGTCGAGCAGGCGGAGCATCAAGGCGCCCGCGATGGCAACAACAAGGGCAATCATCGACCCGAGCAGCCATGCCAATTGGGTGGCCAAAGACAGGCGTACGGTTTCGACCGGCTCTGAGAGACCGCCTTGCTTCAGGCGCTCGCGCGTGCCGAGAATGGCTTGGTCCAATGCCGCGAACAGGCCGAGCGCCAGGAACGATAAAGCCACCTTGACACCGTTCGTTACCGGCACACCGTGAACTTTGGTGTTGATCACCCCAATCAGGATGCCGCCAAGAGCAAAAGCCAGCAATTCGAGCGAGAATGCCCAATTCGGTGAACTAGCGGATCTTGTCGAGGGCGCGACGGAAACCGCAAGCCAGCGCATTGTCCATTGCATCAGGAGCACCGGCACCAGCGTCACCGCCCAGGTGATCAGGTCCAGGGCGCTGATGATGCTGCAGACATGATAGCCGTAGAGAGTGATGAACACGGCAGCAAGGCAATGATGCCCGGCCGAAAGTCGGGCAGCACCCGTCCTGAACTGCCCCATCGAATCACGCTCCAGATGATGGCAGATGCTATCGCGCGGAGAATAAACATTCGGTTTCAGCAGGTTTGGCGACGAGCAAAATCCGGCTTTCTGCATCGCTCCCACGGCGACTGGAGGCGCGCGTTACGCTGGATGGCGTGGCGGAGCCACGGGTCGTCCGAAGAGAAGGTCGGGTTGCGCACCGAACGTGGCTTGCGGTGACGTTGGCGTTGCAGGACGCAGGCGTCAGCCAGCGCTCCTCGGCAAAGGACCGATGATGCATGTCTGATGCCGCCAGCTGCGCCCTGCTTCCGTCATCGGCATGTCACGTCAGGCTGTCACCGGCCTCGATCGGGACCCTCGAGGCGCGCTGGGACCTCCTGTGAATTGACTGCGCATCCGCCCGGGAAGACACAATGGCCGTGATCAGGCTCACACTCGGACAGCCCGTCGACGAGGGCGCAGAAATCGTGCTGGCGATCCCGATCGGTACACCCGAGCAAGTTCTGCGCGACATCGACATCACAGGCTTCGATGTCCAGCACGCCCGGGCCCTGAACAGCGGCCAAGAGGTGGTGCGCCTGCGCCCGCGCGCCGGCGAACCGGGCGAAGTCAGGCTGGTCTTCGAGGAGCCTGGCACTGCCTTTCCGGACTGGACCTTCGCCCCGAACGGAGGGCCGCACGAAACGCCCTCCGCCGAACTCACGACGCTGATCGAAGACGTGGCGCCGTCAACCCTGCCCCCGCCGGAGCGGGTCGAGCACATCATCCGCCACATCGAGGAGCGGTTCACCTATGGCGTCCGCGACATCGGGCTTGCGGACGATCTGGAGGCCATGCCGCCCCTCACCTGCGGCGTGCACCTGGGAACCTGCATCGACACGCACAGCTACGGCGTGGCGGCCTTCCGCGCTGCGGGGATATCAGCGGCCTACGTCAGCGGCCTTTTTTTCGAAGAAGGGGCGCGGATCTCGATGCCGGGTCACTGCTGGATGGCGGTGCAGGCGGATGGTGCCCCCCATCATTGGGACGTTTCGCATTTCCTCAAGTACGGGCTTGGACCCACCCGTCCCGTGCTCAACCCGAAACCGGGCGTCCGCTACGCCATGGCGATCGGACGCAACATCGTGGTCGAAGGCGAGGAAGGCCCGGTCACCTTCGGCAGGCTGTCCGGTTTCAATGTGCTGTCTGGACCGGGGCGAGGCGATCACCTGCAAACCCGTGCTGAAATTTTGTCGTTCTAGGCGCTGCTAGGGTTACGCGTCTCCTCGCCACTCCGTGGCACGGCGGGATGACGCGGAGCCGGCGGCGCACCGGACGACGTCGTAGGCGCGACGGAACCCGACATAGGCTTCATTGGTTCGGCGTCGCCAGCCCCAGCGCCTCAAGCATCCTTGGAACCAGTTCCCGCGCCGTGCGACCTGCACCGATCAGCGTAGCCGAAGCCGCACCGGTCCAGTTTCCATAGCCCGCCAGCCATAGCAGCGGCTCTTTGACAGCCCGCTGATCAACGACCTCGACGCGGCCGTCGGGTTCGACGATGTCGAGCGACCGGAGATGCGCCGTCGCAGGCCGGAAGCCGGTGCACCATAGAACTGCATCAACTTCGGTCTCCGATCCGTCCTGCCAGACAACGCCGACGTTCGTAAAGCGGGCGAAGGGGCGAACGGACGTGAGCACGCCGCGGTCTCTGGCCTCCTTCACGGGTGGCACCACCACGATGTCGCCGAGCGTCGTCGTCGCGGCCCCGTCGAAGTCCCCTCGCACACGCGCGCTCGCGCGCGCGAAGAGGACGCGCCCGTCGACCTCGTCGGGCAGAAGGACAGGATCACTGATTGTGACCCAGATGGTCTCCGCGACCCTGCTGACCTCTGCGAGGATCTGAGCCCCGGAATTGCCGCCGCCGACGATCAGAACGCGTTTGCCTTCGAAAGGGTCCGGATTGCGGTAGTCAGCGGAGTGGACTTGAACACCGCCGAACAGGTCGCCGCCCGGGTAGGCGGGGATGAACGGCACGCCCCAGGTGCCGGTGGCACTGACCACGGCGCGGGCCGTGATGGTCCGGTGATCTTTCAGACGGACCACGAGCCTGTCACCGTCGCGCTCCACCGCTTCGACGAGGCAGGGCCGCTCGATCGGAAACTGGTAGCGCTGCTCGTAGCGCGTCAGATAGTCGACCACCTCGTTGCGGGTGGGAAACCCCTCCGTCTCGCTCGGAGGCATAGGCCAACCGGGAAGCCCGCTATAGCCGGCAGGCGAAAACAGGCGCAGCGAATCCCACGCATGAAGCCAGGCGCCGCCAGCGTGCTCGGCTGCGTCGAGGACGAGGAAGTCGATCGCGGCCCGCCGCAGGTAATAGGCGACCGCAAGGCCCGCCTGCCCCCCGCCGATGACGACGACATCATGATCGGCGTTGCTCATGCTGGAAACTTCTGAGGCTGATGGCGATGCCGGAAGGCCCGTCGGCTGACACACAGCCTTATCGGCGTTGGTCGCTATTGAACAGGGGGCGACCACATGCGTTCCGAAAAGGCAACAGAATGGGACCTTTGGCCGGATGACGCGAAACAAGGATTCCGAGGCCGGCATCGAGAGGGCCTATGGCGAGACACCGAGCGCGCGGCGGCGATGAGCCGCCGCGGCAAATGCCATGACAACGCAGTGGCGGAGAGCTTCTTCAATCTGCTCAAGCGTGAACGGATCCGCAAAAAGGTCTATCAGACAAGAGCCGAGGCACGGCAGGACGTGTTCGACTACATCGAGATGTTCTACAACCCCACGCGCAAACACGCTCGCAACGGGATGCTGTCGCCCGTCGAGTTCGAACGGCAGCACAAGACGCTAACCGAGGGCGTCTAGAAAACTAGGGGCTATTCAGGCCAAGCCTTTTGCAGACGCCGTGACAGGCTGATCATCGACCTCGATGACGGTCATCAGTGGCCTCACCCGGCCAAGGAGACTTGGCGTTCGACCGTCGCGCCGCAGGGGTGATGTGCCGCTCGGCCGCGACGTGTCGCTCAGACTCGCGTTGCCGCCACGATGTCGCAACGATCGGAGTGAATGGCGAGGATGTCCGGCCAGACTGCGATCATGGCATCGACGCATCGAGGATCGAAATGGCGGCCGCGCTCGGCGAGAATATAGGCGCGTGCCTGTTCGGTCGGCCATGCCGCCTTGTAGGGCCGCACCGAGGTGAGCGCATCGAAAACGTCGGCGAGCGCAGTGATCCGACCCGATATCGGAATGGCTTCTCCGGATAGGCGGAAGGGATAGCCGGAGCCATCATAGCGCTCGTGATGCGAGATGGCGATCTCGCCAGCGAGCCGGATGAGCTCCGACGACGAGCGCTCGAGGATTTCACCGCCCTGCTGGGCATGCTTCTCCATCTCACTCCGCTCATCCGGGGTGAGCGGCCCCGGTTTCAGGAGAATGGAATCGGGGACGCCGATCTTGCCGATGTCGTGCATGGGCGCGGCGATGCGCAACCGCTGGCAGAATTCGTCGTCCAGCCCCATGGCCCGTGCGATCTTCTCGGAATAGCGCGACATGCGCTCGAGATGCTCCCCGGTCTCGGGGTCGCGCAATTCGGCGGCGCGGGCGAGGCGCGCGACGATCTCGGCCTCGCGGCCCCGCGCCATAGCCAGGGCCTTCTCCACCTCGAGCGACAACCAGGCAGCCTGATCCCTCAGCTTGGTCTGCGCGTCGGCGAGGTGCATGAGGTTGCGGACACGCGCCTTGAACTCGGCGGGATCGATCGGCTTGAGGATGAAGTCGGTCG
>NZ_JAUYFA010000009.1 GCF_030691135.1 Phreatobacter sp. | reverse complement strand
AGCGTGGCGACCGGCAGCGCAAAGAGAGCCATCAGGAAATTGCGTCGCATCATCATCCGTCGATCCTCCCAGGAATCACGGCCGCTGGCCTGAGAGATCTCCGGCCCCGAGCCGTGCAGAAAGGACCCTGGGCCGCCCCCGTCACCAAGGCAAGGGCAGGCCTGCCCCTTCCTAACCGGGAGGCCGCTGCGCAACGTGATCGCGGTCGGCGTCAGAAGCAGGCGATGAATTCACGATAGACCCAGCCGAGCGGCTCACCGGAAGCGCGGTCGGCGACATAGGCCCAGGGCCGGCCACGGTCGTCCTCGCTCACCCGCAGCCGGGTGACGAGAGCGCCATTGCGCACGCGGCCGACCACGTCACCGTTCGGTGCATCGCGGATGTTGAGCGGCGTGCCGGTCGGGTCCATGACGCGGCAGCGCGCCGATTGCGCCTCGGCACCGGACGAGAGACAGGCGAAGGCAAGGGCGGCTGCAAAGGCGGCGGTGCGGAACATGGCGGGCTCCAGAGGCGGAACAAGGCAGGCATCGTCGCGCCTCGACCGCGCCCGACGATGTCGCCCCGCAGCGGCCGTGTTTCAGTTCGTACCCGCCGCACCGCGGACGGCTCCTGCGACACCCGCGAAGGCATCCTCCGCCAGTTCCGCCACCAGCAGCCGCGCCGGGTCGACAGGCCCGGGCAGCTGGAGCCGGCCGGGCGGCACCACCGTGAAACCGAAGCGCTCGTAGTAGGGCGCATCGCCCACCAGCATGATCAGGCGATGGCCCTCCTCGCGGGCCCGGTCCATGGCACGGCGCATCAGCGCCCCGCCGATTCCCTTGCTCTGGAAGGCCGGATCGATGGTGATCGGACCGAGCAGAACCGCCGGCACGCCCCGCCCGATCTCGATCGGCGACAGGCGGATGGAGCCGACGAGCAGCGTGCCGACCCGCGCGGTGAAGCAGAGGTTGGCGAAGGACGGCACGCCTTCGCGCAGGCGGAACGCGGTGCGGGAGAAGCGCCCCGGCCCGAAGGCGCGCTCGTGCAGCCGCTCGATGGCGGCCTGATCGGCAGGGGTCTCGGGATGCAGGTCGAGCGACAGGTCGGGCATGGCGCGGGCGTCCAACGGCAGGAGGCGAACAAAATCCGGAGCATCAGGCAATCATGCCGGCCGTCGTCGTCGCTCGATCCGCGGAAATGCGCTGCCCATCATGACAGCGCGCATAGCATGGAGGGCGGGGGCCGTCACCCTGCCGCCGTGCAACGGGGCCACGCCGCATCAGGCCGTGCATTCCGTGCCATGGTTCGGGCGTGACCGAACCCTGCATCTGCGCCCGCCGGCATAGTCGCAGGGAACGACGGAGATAGCGGTGGCATGAGCGGCACGGCGGCGAAGGGCTTCTTCGGCTGGAAAGTGGTCTGGGCCGCATTCACCCTCGCCATCTGCGGGTGGGGGCTCGGCTTCTACGGGCCGCCCATCTACCTCCACGTCTTGAATGAGACCCGCGGCTGGTCGGTAGGCCTCATCTCGGTGGCCATCACGGTGCATTATCTCGTCGGTGCGGTGACGGTGGCCAATCTGCCGGCGATCTACGCGCGCTGGGGCATCGCCCGCACGACCCGCACGGGTGCTTTCGCGCTCGGCCTCGGCGTCCTCGGCTGGAGCCTTGCGGCCGCGCCCTGGCAGCTCTTCATCGCCGCCGCCGTCAGCGGCGTGGGCTGGGTGACGATGGGGTCTGCGGCGGTCAATGCCATCGTCTCCCCCTGGTTCGTGCGCAACCGGCCCGCCGCCCTCGCCATGGCCTATAACGGCGCGAGCCTCGGCGGCGTCCTCGTCGCCCCGCTCTGGGTCCTCGCCATCGGCTGGCTCGGCTTTCCCCTCGCCGCGGCGATCATCGGCGCCTGCGTCATCGTCGCCGTGTGGGTGCTGGCGAGCCGCATCTTCATCCACTCGCCGCTGTCCCTCGGCCAGGAGCCGGACGGCGACGCGCCGGGCACGCCGGCCTCATCCGGGCCGACCTCGCCGCTGGCCGTGCCGCTCGCCGGTGCAGCCGTCTGGCGCGACCGCAGCTTCCTCACGCTCGCCGCCGCCACCTCCCTCGGGCTCTTCGCGCAGGCCGGCCTCCTCGCGCAGCTCTATTCCCTCATCGTCCCGCCGCTCGGCGCCCTCGGCGCCGGCATCGCCATGGCATTCGCGACGGTGGCGGCGGTCTGCGGCCGCACGCTGCTCGGCTGGATGATGCCGGGCACGGCCGAGCGGCGCCTGATCGCGGCGGTGAGCTATGGCGTACAGATCTGCGGCTGCCTCGCCCTGATGGCAGCGGGCGGGCGCGAGATCTGGCTCATCTGGACCGGCGTGGCGCTGGTCGGCCTCGGCATCGGCAATCTCATCTACCTGCCGGCTCTCATCGCCCAGGCCGAATTCGTCCGCGCCGACGTGCCGCGCGTCGTCGCCCTGACGGTGGCGATCGGCCAGGGCGTCTATGCCTTCGCGCCCGCCGCCTTCGGCTTCCTGCGTCAGGCGACGGCAGAGGCCGGGTCCGGCAATGCGCCCCTGGTCTATGCCGCGACCGCCGTCGGCTTCGCCCTCGCCATCGTGACGCTGCTGGCGGGTCGCCGACGCTGACCGCTCACCAATGGGAGCTGCGCGGGCGCCCCTCGAAGAGTTCGGCGATACGCTCGCGCGTGCCCCGCGTCACGCCCTCGGGAAGCGCCTCGCGCGCGAAGAAGGCGGCCTCGACGATCTCCCGCGTCGGCACGAAGGGCGAGGGCTGCTCGAAGCTGTCGACCCGGAACAATGCGACATGGTCGCGCCGCGACGTCCGGGCGTTGAGAAAGAGACCACAGAAGGCCGGCGCGCCGGTCATCACGACATGCGCCTCTTCGCGCAATTCCATCGCGAGCGCCTCCTCCACCGTCTGCCCGACCTCCACCCCGCCGCCGGGAAAGTGCCAGCCGGGCGTGTAGCTGTGGCGGATGAGAAGGAGCCGACCGTCGGCGTCGACGACGCAGGCGCGCACGCCGAGCGTCATGCCGCGGGAGAAGCGCCAGTAGAGGTGCAGGAGGGGCGTCAGCCAGGAGCGCCGGTCGGGATTGAGCAGGATCATCGACGCTTCCATCACTGATGCGAATGAAAGATTGCGGATTCATGAAGGGCCGCGATCAAAAATGCATGGCAGGCCTCGCGGCACAACCACTACCAAACCGGGGCCCAAGAGCCTAATTCAGCGTCATGTTGCGCTGCACACTTGAGCAGTGCGCCCATTTGAGGAGCGTTTCATGCTCATTTCCCTGATCACCTCGCTGATGAAGCGTCGCCCGACCTTCCGTTGGCAGCCCTCTCTCGAGATCCGTGACGGCGCCACCGCCGCCGCTCTCGGCATCTACTACGCGCGCCGCTGAACCCCTGCCGGCGCCGGTTGGGGCCTCCGGGCGCGACCGGCATGGCTGGACAGGCACCGCGCACCTCAAGCATAGGGTGAGGCCATGTTCCGCCTCGCCCACCTCTCCGATCCGCATATCGGCCCCCTCCCGGCTATGACCTGGCGCCAGCTGTTGGGCAAACGCCTGACCGGCTATGTCAACTGGCGGCGCAACCGGGCGGCCCACCACCGCATGGACGTGCTTGACCGGTTGCTGGCCGATATCGTCCACGCCGAGGTCGATCATATCGCGGTGACGGGCGATCTCATCAATCTCGGCCTCGTCGACGAATACAAGGCCGCCCGCGCCCTGCTCTGGCGGATCGGCCCTCCGGAACGCGTCAGCTTCGTTCCCGGCAACCACGATGCCTATATGCGCGAGACGGTGCCGGGCATCGTCCACCACTGGCGCCCCTGGTTCCTCTCCGACGGCACCAGCGAGACCGAAGGCGGTTACGCCTTCCCCTTCACCCGGGTGCGTGGCCAGGTCGCGCTCGTCGGCGTCAACAGCGGCGTTCCGACCCCGGCCTTCCTCGCCACCGGCCTGCTCGGACCCCGGCAGATCGCCGCTCTCGCCGACGAACTGGAGATGCTGGGCCAGCAGGGTCTCGCTCGCCTGGTGCTGATCCACCATCCGCCCTTCGACATCGGCTTCCAGAAGCGCCTCGGCGATCATCAGGAACTCGCCGCCATGCTGGCCAAGATCGGCGCCGAGGCCGTCCTGCACGGCCATACCCACAAGGGCACGCTGCGGGAGCTCCGCGGTCCGAACGGCCCCATCCCGGTCATCGGCGTTCCCTCGGCCTCGGCCGCGCCCGGCGGCGGATCCGACCCGGCGGCCTGGAACCTCGTCACCGTCAGCGGCGAACCCGGCGCCTGGCGCGTCGAGGTGGAGCGCCGGCCGGTCGCCTGACCACCGGACATGCGAAAGGCGCGGCTTTCACCGCGCCCTGCGCAAACCCGCCATATCCCGTCGCTTCAGGCGCCGAGATAGGCGCCACGTCTGGAAAGACCGATGCGGTCCATTTCCGCCTGCTCGCGCACCGCATCTGCGGCACGGTCGCGGGCGCTCTCACGCTCGTCGAGGATCTCGACCTTCTTCAGCTCCTCGAAGGCCTCGGCCAGCGCGGCCTTGGCATCGTCGAGCTGGCCCTTCAGTTCGCCGGCCGACCCCATGAGGTTGTCGCGCCGCTGGCGCGCTGCCTTGGCATAGGTCGGATAGGCATAGTGCGCCGGGTCGTGCACGTTGGCCCGGGTCTGTTCGGCCACGATCTCGCGGTCGAGTTCGTTCGCCATGCGTTCGAACTCGGCGATCATCATCTCGATCTGCACGACCTGGCGGCGCTTTTCGTCGACCTGAAAGCGCTTCAGGCGGATCAAAGTCTCTCGCGACTTCATCGACTCGTACTCCCAGAAGTCCCCTTATTCCGTGAGACACACACACGCCTCACGGTCGTCCTCGGCAGCCGCACCACGGTCGCCTTACCCCTAATGAGAACTGAAGCTAGTCCCACGAGGTTGAGATTCCGTTTCCGGAAACGACGATTCATGGTAAACGAGTGTTCATAAGTCGCGCCATTCATTGGGGAATTTCGCCCCGCCTCATGCTGCGGCGACCTCCAGGATCTCGGCCAGCCGGCGGTAGCCTTCGCGGATCGACGACTGCTCGTCCTTGCCCTGGCCGAGAAAGGCCTCCAGCGCCGGCTGCAGCCGGATCGCCTCGTCCACCTCCGCCGACGATCCCTGCCGGTAGGCGCCGAGCCGGATCAGTTCCTCCATGTCGGCATAGGTCGCCAGCGTGCGCTTGGCCTTCTGGATCACCGGCCAATAGTCCGGATCGGCGGAACGCGGCATGGTCCGCGACACGCTCTTCAGCACGTTGATGGCGGGATAGCGCCCGCGTTCGGCAATCGACCGCTCCATGACGATATGGCCGTCGAGGATGCCGCGTACCGCGTCGGCGACCGGCTCGTTGTGGTCGTCGCCGTCGACGAGCACGGTGAAGATGGCGGTGATGGCGCCCTCCCCGGCCCCCGGGCCGGCGCGCTCCAGCAACCGCGGCAGCTCGGAGAAGACCGTCGGCGTATAGCCCTTGGCTGTCGGCGGCTCGCCGGCCGAAAGTCCGATCTCGCGCTGGGCCATGGCGAAGCGCGTCACCGAATCCATCATCAGCATCACCTGCTTGTCCATGTCGCGGAAATATTCGGCGATGGAGAGGGTGAGATAGGCCGCCTGCTTGCGCATCAGGGCCGGCTCGTCGGAGGTGGCGACGACCACCACCGAGCGGGCGAGGCCCTCCTCGCCGAGATCCTCCTGCAGGAATTCCTGGACCTCGCGGCCACGCTCGCCGACCAGCCCGATCACCGAGACATCGGCATCGACATTGCGCGCGATCATCGACAGCAGCACCGACTTGCCGACGCCGGAGCCGGCGAAGATGCCCATGCGCTGGCCGCGGCAGCAGGTGAGGAAGGTGTTCAGCGCCCGGACACCGAGATCCAGCGGCGCACCGACGCGGCGGCGGGTATGGGCCGCCGGCGGATCGGCCCGGAAGGGCATCGGAAAGCCACCCTGCGGCAGCGGCCCCTTGCCGTCGATCGGCTCACCCAGCGCATTGACGACACGCCCGAGCCAGCCCTGGCAGGGCCGCACGGCGGCCGGCGCCAGCGAGACCATGGCCTTGCAGCCGCGCCTGACACCCTCAAGCCCGGCGAAGGGCATCAGCAGCGCCTGGTCGCCGGCAAAGCCCACGACCTCGCAGGGAATCGGACGCGCGCCCGTCTCCACCGTGACCCGCGCGCCGACCGACATGGCGTGGATGGGCCCCGCCGCCTCGATCATCAGGCCCCGCACGCCGGAGACGCGGCCGTAGATCGAGACGGAATCGATGTCGGCGATGTGTTCGGCGAGTGCGCGCATGAATGAGGAATCCGTGACAGGAACTCCACATTCCTGCCGGCATGGTCAACGAAGCGTTAACGCCGGCGCCTGGTAAACGCGAGGCGGCAGATTTTGCCGGTCGCCTGCCGCATTTCCAGGGACACTGTGGCGGAATGCGAGGCTCGGTCGGCAATGTTTACCCGCTGTTAACCACGAACCCGGTAGAAGCTGCCCATCGGCTGCTCACGCCCCTTCCCCGGAGAGCCGCCGAATGGAGCCCCTAGCCGCCGCGACGGGCCCCCGAAACTGCCGAAGTTTAACGATCACGGGCCAATGCGAGTCAAAGTAAAGGCAACCGCCGTGCGGATTGTGCCCTGTCGGGTAACCCTTCCTTAACCCGGCCCGTTAATGATCCCTATCAGCCGATTAAAAGGCATCCGTGGCCGCAAGGGGTTCGTTTGCAACGACCCACAGCGGACCCTGGTCACGGAAAGGCAGGACCCGGACTCGACGAGACGGCCAAAATGGTCGATTCGGCAGAGGGTTGGAGTGAGTCGCAGAAATATTTTGCGAGGACTCTTGCCCCTGCGAATCACAGTTTGTTAACCATTGGGGCGTAACGTCGAATCAGTGAACGGGGACGGATCCCAATCGCTTTCCGCGCGGCGGCGGAGGCATGGGATCGCTATGCCAAACGGCTGTTTCGTCATCGGTGACGGAATGGCCGGTTTAGGGTCAGCGGAAGGGGATGGGCATGCGCGTTCTGTTGATCGAAGATGACAGCGCCACCGCGAAGAGCATCGAGCTGATGCTCAAGTCCGAGAGCTTTAACGTCTATACGACGGACCTCGGCGAGGAGGGTATCGACCTCGGCAAGCTCTACGACTACGATATCATTCTTCTCGACCTGAACCTGCCCGACATGTCGGGATATGAAGTGCTGAAGTCGCTTCGGGTGGCCAAGGTCAAGACGCCGATCCTGATCCTGTCCGGCCTCGCCGGCATCGAGGACAAGGTACGCGGCCTCGGCTTCGGCGCCGACGACTACCTGACCAAGCCCTTCCACAAGGACGAGATGGTCGCCCGCATCCACGCCATCGTGCGCCGCTCGAAGGGCCACGCCCAGTCGGTCATCACCACCGGCGACCTCCTGGTCAACCTCGACCAGAAGACGGTCGAAGTGTCGGGGCAGCGCGTCCACCTGACCGGCAAGGAGTACCAGATGCTGGAGCTCCTCTCGCTGCGCAAGGGAACGACCCTGACCAAGGAAATGTTCCTCAACCACCTCTATGGCGGCATGGACGAGCCCGAGCTGAAGATCATCGACGTCTTCATCTGCAAGCTGCGCAAGAAGCTCGCCAACGCCTCCGACGGCAAGAACTACATCGAGACCGTCTGGGGCCGCGGCTACGTGTTGCGCGAGCCGACCGAGGTCGAGGAACGCATCCCCGCCTGACCCCGCTCGGCAACAATTTCGCCGCATCTGCGTCACAAGGCCGTCACGGCCGGCTGGCAAAAACGATCCCAATAGTCTGGCCGGGCATGGATGTAATGCTGCCAGACGACGAGGGCCCCGCCGGGAAACCGCGCGGGGCTTTTTGTCGCCTGCAGGGGCACGGCCGGCCCGCTCAATAGGGCGTGCCGTCCTTGTGCGTGAAGACCCAGCGCCCGTCGGGTTCGAGAATGGCGGCGATGTCGTCGCCGGGATAGGTCACGACGTCGCCGGTGCTGCGGTCTCCGATTTCGAGATAGGTCGCATCGGCCTGCGACCGGTTGACCAGGTGATGCGCCTCCCCGCCCCTGGCAAAGCCGGCGCACATGCCGGGCGTCAGCAGCGTTTCGCGATCACCGACTATCAGCACGAGTTCGCCTTCCAGCATGTAGACGAACTCGTCCTGACGGCTGTGGCTGTGGTGCAGCGCCGAAACCGCACCCGCCACGATGCGGGTCAGATTCACACCGAAATTGGTCAGGCCGAAGACATCGCCGAGCGGCCGCTTCTCGCGACCGCCCATGCGCGAGAAGAACGGCTCGGGATAGTTCGAGGGTCTGGTGCGAGGGGCAGCCTTTGTGGCCACCAGCGCATCGGGGAATTCAACGGGCGTCGACATGGCTCAAGACCTCCGGCAGGCGATCCTTCAGCGCTAAGACCGCCGCCGCCGCTCGGCAAGGGCGGCAAAGCGTGGCCGATCTCACCGGGCCGGAATGCTCCACGTCGTGCCGCCCTGGGGCGAAGGCTGGAACTGGACGCGGATCTCGGAGCTTGCGCCGCACTGGGTCACCGACCAGCTCTCCGACCAGCGGCCCGGCGCCGGCGGCGGATCGGCGAGCATCCGCGCATTGGTCACCACTGGCGGCTGGGCGCAGCCGGCGGGGGCCGTGCGCTGGGCGGCACCGGCGATCCCCTGCATCAGGTCCCGCTGCAACAGCGGGTCCGTATTGGAGGTGCCGGGCGCCATTTCCATGACGCGGACATTGTCGCCTTCCAGCAGCATCAGGAAATTGCGCGTGGCGACCGGCTGGCACTGCACGGCGAAACGCTCGATCCAGGCGGCCCGACCGGCGACGCCGCGCCAGGGAAAAACGGTGACGAGGACCGCATTCGGCCGCTCCGGGCAGGTGAAGCCGGGAATGCGCGCAGCGCTCGCCTGGAGCGCCTGCAGCCTCTGACCGGTCAGCTGATTGGAAAACACCCGGGCGGCGATCGCCGGCCCGTAGGTCTGGCTGAGGGCAGCGGGATCGGCACGGATATAGGCCGGCCGCTCCTGCGCATGGGCCGATCCGGCTGCTCCCGCCACGAGGCCGGCCATCAGCCCGAGCCCTGCTGACCGTCCAAGGCTCCGCCGCCGGTGCTGCACTGTTTTCGCGGTCATGCCAGTTCATCCTCTGAAGGGGCTGCAGGGCGTGGTGATGCCAGCCTGCGATCAGGCATCGAAACGGAACAAATTTCCTGAGAACGACCAATAGACGGGATCGTCTTCTTTATTTCGCGCGCTCAGAAGGCCACGGTGGAAAATTTCGTCGCCTCAGCGCATCATGCAGATCCTCTGTTTCACCTTGGGTGCCTGCCATGACCGCGCATGTTTCGCCTGCTTCAGGCGCCGCCGCCAGGAAGCCTGGCCGGGGCCGAATCTACAATTCCATCACCGAGACTGTCGGCGACACGCCGCTGGTCCGGCTCGACAAGCTGGCGAAAGCCCACGGTTCCCGCGCCACGATCCTGGCGAAGCTGGAATTCTTCAACCCGATCGCCTCGGTGAAGGACCGCATCGGCGTCGCGATGATCGACGCCATCGAGGCCTCCGGCAAGCTGACCTCGGAAACCGTCCTGATCGAGCCGACCTCCGGCAATACCGGCATCGCCCTCGCCTTCGTGGCCGCGGCGCGCGGCATCCGCCTCATCCTCGTCATGCCCGAGACCATGTCGATCGAGCGGCGCAAGATGCTCGCGCTCCTCGGCGCCGAACTGGTGCTGACCGAGGGTGCCAAGGGCATGAAGGGCGCTGTCGCCAGGGCCGAGGAACTGGTGGCGGAGAATCCGCATGCCATCATCCCGCAGCAATTCAAGAACCCCGCCAATCCCGAGATCCACCGCCACACGACGGCCGAGGAGATCTGGAACGACACCCATGGCGAGGTCGACATCTTCGTGTCCGGCGTCGGCACCGGCGGCACCATCACCGGCGTCGGACAGATCCTGAAGAGCCGCAAGCCCTGGGTGAGAATCGTCGCCGTCGAGCCGGCGGAATCGCCCATCCTCTCCGGCGGCAATCCCGGCCCGCACAAGATCCAGGGCATCGGCGCCGGCTTCGTGCCCGATGTTCTGGACCGCAGCGTCATCGACGAAGTGGTTCAGGTCTCTAACGACCAGGCCTTCGCGCTGGCCCGCGAACTCGCCCGTATCGAGGGCATCCCCACCGGCATCTCCGCCGGCGCCGCGGTTCATGCCGCGCTCGATATCGGCAAGCGCCCCGAAAATGCCGGCAAGACCATCGTGGTGATCATCCCGAGCTTCGCCGAGCGCTACCTGTCCACCGCCCTCTTCGACGGGCTCTGAACGTCGGCAGTCCGGCCGGCTATTCGGTCGGCAGGCCGAAGGGCAGCGAATCCAGCACGCCGCCGGGCGGCAGGACCTGTTCCAGCCGCCAGCGCCCCTGCGCCCTCTGGACCATGCGGAAGACGACCGGCGCCCGGTAGCCCGGCAGCGGGACGGAGAACTCGACGCGGCCGTCGGCCAGCTGGTTGCGGGTCCCGAGGCGGGGCACGTTGGTCGGCGACACGTCTTCCGGCAAGCCCGCGAGATTCAGCGGCATGATGTCCAGCCGCCGCGCCACCGCCATGGCATGGGCGAAGAGGAAGCTCATGTCCGTCTGATCCATCTGGGCCTGCGCGGGGATCATCTCGGCAGCATGCATCAAGGCACTCGAGGCGGTGACCCGCGCCACCCGGCGCATGTCGAACCGCGCCAGGTGAGTGTAGAAGGCCGACTGGCTGGCCGGCGTCAGGATCCAGAACGCAGTGACGTAGTCACCACGGCGATAGGCTGACAGGAAGGTGCGGAGCGCCGCTTCCGCCGATTGCAGGTCGAGCCGGTCATAGGCCAGGCTGCCCGAGGAGGGCGCTGCCCGCGTCGTCGGCTGGGCTGTAGCAGGGGAGCCGAGCGCCGCCATGGCGGCGACGACGCAGGCAATCCCCATCCTGCGCAAAACCCACCTCATGCACCCCTCCGATTCGGATGCTGCCGAGGTTGCCGCAGCGACCGGCCTTTGTCATCTGCGCCGACACAACCGGAGCGATCAGCGCCGGTCCTTCAACGCCTCCGCGATCTCGGCCAGCACCGCGGGATCATCGATCGTCGCCGGCATAGACCATTCGCCGCCATCCGCGATCTTCTTCATCGTGCCGCGCAGGATCTTGCCCGAGCGCGTCTTCGGCAGGCGCGAGACGGCGATGGCGAGCTTGAAGGCCGCGACGGGGCCGATCTTCTCGCGCACCAGCGCCACGAGTTCCTTCTCGACTTCGTCCGGCCGCTTGTTCACGCCTGCCTTCAGCACGACGAAGCCGCAGGGAACCTCGCCCTTGAGCTGGTCGGCCATGCCGATGACGGCACATTCCGCGACATCCGGGTGAGAGGACAGCACCTCCTCCATGCCGCCGGTCGACAGGCGGTGGCCGGCCACGTTGATGATGTCGTCGGTGCGGCCCATGATGTAGAGATAGCCGTCATCATCGACGAAACCGGCGTCCGAGGTCGAGTAGAAGCCCGGAAATTGCGCCAGGTAGCTCTCGCGGAACCGCTCATCCTGCTGCCACAGCGTCGGGAATGCGCCGGGCGGCAGCGGCAGTTTCACCACGATCGATCCCATCGTGTTGGCCGGCAGGTCGTGGCCGGCCTCGTCGACGATGCGCACGTCGTAGCCCGGCATCGGCACGGTCGGCGAGCCCGGCTTCACCGTCAGGGCGCCAAGCCCGACCGGATTGCCGACGATGCACCAGCCCGTCTCGGTCTGCCACCAATGGTCGATGACGGGCACACCGAGGATCGTCTCGGCCCAGACGACGGTGTCCGGATCGGCGCGCTCGCCGGCGAGGAACAGCGTGCGGAAGGTCGGCAGCGTGTAGCGCTTCAGATGGTCGGCCTTGGGGTCTTCCTTCTTGATCGCCCGGAAAGCGGTCGGCGCCGTGAACAGCGCATTGACCCCATGCTCGGCGATCACCCGCCAGTAGGCGCCGGGATCGGGCGTGCCGACCGGCTTGCCCTCGTAGAGAATGGACGTGACCCCGGCGATCAGCGGCGCATAGACGATATAGGAGTGGCCGACGACCCAGCCGACGTCGGAGGCGGCCCAGAACACGTCGCCCGGGCGCATGCCATAGAGATTGGCCATCGACCAGGCGAGCGCGACCATGTGCCCGCCATTGTCGCGCACGACGCCTTTCGGCTTGCCGGTCGTGCCGGAGGTGTAGAGGACGTAGAGCGGATCGGTGGCGGCCACCGGCACGCAATCGGCCTGCCGCCCGGCGGCGCGGGCATGGGCGACGAGCCCGGCCCAGTCATGGTCGCGACCGGGCACCAGCGAGGCCTCGGCCTGCGGCCGCTGCAGGATGATGCAAGCCTCCGGCTTGGCCATGGACAGGTCGATGGCGCCGTCCAGCAGCGGCTTGTAGGCGATGACCTTCGAGCCCTCGATGCCGCAGGAGGCGGAGACGATGACCTTGGGATGGCAGTCGTCGATGCGGGTGGCGAGTTCCTTCGCCGCGAAGCCGCCGAAGACCACCGAATGGATGGCACCGATGCGGGCGCAGGCGAGCATGGCAACGGCCGCTTCCGGCACCATCGGCATATAGACGATGACGCGGTCGCCCTTGCCGACGCCGAGGTCCTGGAGCACGGCGGCGAAGGTCGCCACCTCCTCCTTCAGCGCGGCATAGCTGATGCGGCGCTGCGTCCCGGTGACGGGGGAATCGTAGATGATGGCGGCCTGATCGGGCCGCGCCGCGGCGTGGCGGTCGACCGCGTTGAAACAGGTATTGCAGACCCCGCCGACAAACCAGCGGCCATAGGCGCCCTGCCCCGGGTCGAAAATGGTCTCGGGCGGCGTGATCCAGTCGATCGCCGCGGCCTGATCGCCCCAGAAGCCGACGGGGTCGGCCTTCCAGGCGGCATAGACCTCGCCATAGCGGGAGGGTGCTCGGGCATCCATGGGGCGTCTCCTCGCCTCGGAGGCGGCCTTGCCCGGACAGAGGGTCCGCGGCCGACCGCCATTCTTCTCGGGGGCTGGCGCATTTGCCACCCGGACCGGACCGGACGCAACAGCGTCCCCCCCGTTCGATGGATACAAGGCGCGCCAGACTTTCGTCGCAGGCTGGGCTGCCACGACCTTCGCCGCGCGCCCCCTCAAGCCTTCTTCGCCATCTCGCGCAGCACGAATTTCTGGATCTTGCCGGTGCTCGTCTTCGGCAACTCGCTGAAGATGACCATCCGCGGGCACTTGAACGCCGCGAGGTTCTGCCGGCACCAGGCCATGATCTCCTCGGCCGTCGCGCTCGCGCCGGGCTTCAACTCAACGAAGGCGCAAGGCGTCTCGCCCCATTTGTCGTCGGGCCTCGCGACCACCGCCGCCGCCTGCACGGCCGGGTGCTTGAACAGCACGTCCTCCACCTCGATGGAGGAGATGTTCTCGCCGCCGGAGATGATGATGTCCTTGGAGCGGTCCTTCAGCTGGATGTAGCCGTCGGGAAAGAGCACGCCGAGATCGCCGGAATGGAACCACCCGCCGGCAAAGGCCTCGTCCAAGGCCTTCCGGTTCTTCAGGTAGCCCTTCATCACCACATTGCCGCGCATCATCACCTCGCCGAGCGTGGCGCCGTCGGCCGGAACGGGCTGCATCGTCTCCGGGTTCATCACCGTCATGCCTTCCAGCACGGTGTAGGGCACGCCCTGCCGCGCCTTCTTCGCCGCATAGTCGGCGCTCGACAGGGCGTCCCAGTCACGGTTCCAGTCGTTGATGACCGAGGGGCCGTAGGTCTCGGTCAGGCCGTAGAGATGGGTGACGTCGAAGCCGGCCGCCTGCATCGCCGCCAGCACCGCCTCGGGTGGCGGCGCGGCCGCCGTGAAGAAGGAGATGGTGCGGCCTGTCTCGCGCTTGTCCTCCGGCGGGGCGTTGAGGAGAAGGCTCATGACGATGGGCGCCCCGCACAGATGCGTCACGCCGTGATCGGCGATGGCGTCATACATCGCCTTGGCCCGCACCCAGCGCAGGCAGACATGGGTTCCCGCCACCGCCGAGATCGACCAGGGGAAGCACCAGCCGTTGCAGTGGAACATCGGCAGCGTCCACAGGTAGACCGGATGCTTGGCCATGCCGCAGGTGACGATATTGCCGATGCCGAGCAGATAGGCGCCGCGGTGGTGATAGACGACGCCCTTGGGATTGCCGGTCGTACCCGACGTGTAGTTGAGCGCGATGGCGTCCCACTCGTCACCTGGCCGCTCCCAGGCGTAGTCCGGGTCACCGCCGGCGATGAAATCCTCGAATTCCTGCGTCCCGATCCGCTCGCCCGGCCCGTCATATTCCGGATCGTCGTAGTCGATGACCAGAGGCTTCACCGTCGCCAGGGCCAGCGCCTCCCGGGCGAGCTTGGAGAATTCCCGATCGACGATGAAGACCTTGGCCTCGCCGTGGTCGAGCGAGAAGGCGATGATGGGCGCGTCCAGCCTCGTGTTCAGCGTGTTGAGCACCGCGCCGCACATCGGCACGCCGTAATGGCATTCCAGCATGGCCGGCGTGTTGGCGCAGATGACGGCGACCGTGTCGTCCTTGCCGACGCCGGCCCGGGCCAGCGCCGAGGCGAGCCGCCGCGAGCGGGCATAGAAGTCCCGGTAGGTACGGCGGATTCGTCCGTGGATGATCGCGGGATGATCGGGAAAGACCCGCGCCGCGCGTTCCAGGAACGTGATCGGCGTCAGCGGCTGATAATTCGCCGGGTTCTTGTCGAGATCGCGATCATAGGCGCTCATGGCGGCGTCCTTCAGGCTTCAGGCCTTGTCCGGAGGCAACGGTAGGCGCCGGGTCGCCGGGGTTCAACGCCCATCCGATTCCCGCAGGGATGTCCGACGGCCAACGCTGCTTCTCGCCGGAACCTCGATACACCGCACCATATTACCTCCGCACCCCGGCCCTCTGTGACGCTGGAGACACAGTGTTCGAACGCAAATGCTCTGCAGCAGGGGAAGCGGTCCGGTTCACGGCCTTGGGAGTTGATTAGTAACCAATCCCCTGTATCCCGGTCCCATCGTTTGAAGCGATGCCACGGCGAAGGAGGGGGTTGCCGCAGCATCGTGAGAAACGGCATCGAAAGGCTTGGCAGTGGTTCGCCCACGGCTGAAATTAGACACAAGGATCTATCCAATGAAGAAATTCCTCCTTGCGAGCGCCGCTATCGCCGCCCTCGCCACCGGTGCCCAGGCCGCTGATCTCGGCTCCCCGCGCGCGCCGATCGCTGGCGCGGTCATGGCGCCGGCCTTCAACTGGAGCGGGTTCTATCTCGGCGGCCAGGTCGGCGGCGTCTGGTTCAACGACAGGACCCGTGAGTTCATCACCGCCACGGGCGTCGCCACCGGTTTCAACCAGGGCTTCAACACCGGTGGCATCACCGGCGGCATCCATGCCGGCGTCAACTATCAGATCAACAACTTCGTCCTCGGCGTCGAAGGCGATATCGAGGCCTCGGGCGTCAGCGGCGGCTATACGCTGCCCGGCGGCATTGGAACGCGGTTCCGGTCGAATTTCCAGGGTTCGCTGCGTCTGCGTGGCGGTATCGCGGTCGATCGCGCCCTGTTCTACGTCACCGGTGGTCTTGCGGTAGCGCAGATGCGCTATGGCTATTTCACTCCGGCCATCATTGAGAACTTCACCCGCACCCAGGCCGGCTGGACCGTCGGCGCCGGTGTCGAATATGCCTTCACGCCGAACTGGACTGCCCGGCTCGAGTATCGCTACTCCGACTATGGACGCGTCTCCAACGCCAGCCTCGTCGCCTTCCCCGGCTTCACTTACCGCCACAATCCGCGCTCGCACGCGGTGCGTGTCGGCGTGACCTACCTGTTCTCGACCGGCCCGTCTGCGGTCGTCGCCCGTTACTGAAGCTGATCGATCCGTCTCGGATAGTCTGCGAAAGGGTCGCCTTCGGGCGGCCCTTTTTCGTTGCGCCCTGCACATGCGACCAACACCGCTCGAACAGGCAGCACGCAGCCGGGAAAGAAGGTGGACAATGCCGATTCCCTGGCTGAAGCGGCCGAGCACTCTCGGCTGATCATCATCGGCCGTCACAGATCGTTGGGGACAGCAGCGCCTGCGAGCGACCCTTGAGCTACGGCGCCGTCAGAGCACCGCCCTCAACCCATCGGCGAGCAGCACGCAGCCGACGACGAAGGTGAGGATGTAGATGATCCGGTAGAAGAGGACCGTCGGCACCCGCCGGACCAGCCATATTCCGCCCATGTTCGCCAGCACCGCCAGCGGAAACAGCGTCGCTGCCGTCGCAAGATTGGCCAGGGTCAGCTGCCCCAGAGCCACGAAGGGCGTCACCTTGACGATGTTGACCGCTGCAAAGAACACGGCGGCCGATCCGACGAAGACGTCGCGTGAAAGGCCGCGGGGCATGGCGTACATATTGAACGGTGGCCCGCCGACATGGATGACGAAGCTCGTATAGCCACAGAGGGAGCCGAGGATCGAGCCCGAGAGCCAGTTCTGCGGGCGCTGCTCGCCGCCGGCCGGCGGAGGCCGCAGCCAGCGGTCGAGGCAGAAGGTGACCGCGATGAGCCCGACGATGATCCGTACCGCCGGTTCCGACACCTGGGAAGCGAACAGATAGCCGGCGAGAATCCCGGCCAGTGCCCCGGGCGCGAGATGGACGAGCGTCGCCTTGTCCCAGGTGCGCCGGTAGCTCCACACGCTGACCACGTCCTGCACCATCAGCACCGGGAGCATGATGGCGGCGGCCTGGATGGGCGAGATCGCCAGCGACAGCAGCGGCATCGACAGGATGGCGACGCCGCTGAAGCCCCCCTTCGACAAGCCGTAGAGGATGACGGCCGGTATGGCGACGACATAGAAAAACGGATCGGTGATCATCGCGCCTGGCTGCCTGGGAGTGCCCCGTGGGAGGCGACCGAGCCCCTAGCATCTGGAGAGCGCAAGAAGAAGGGCGCCCACAGGGGGCCCTGAACTCCTGCTATGCGACGGACCGGATCAGAGCGGCCGGCCGCCCGCCATGGCGAAGACCTTTGCGGCCGGCGCTGCCGTGGTCGCCGTTGTCTTGACCGCGGGTACATAGAGGCCGCGGCGATCGGCGATCGGCTTGAACGAGTCAGTGAGCCCGACCACCGTCTCGGCGGCGCCGAGCAGCAGGTAGCCATCGGGCGCGGTCAGCCTGGCGGTCCGGTTCAGCACATCGATCTTGGTCGGCTGGTCGAAATAGATCAGCACGTTGCGGCAGTAGACGATGTCGAACTGCCCGAGGGCCGAGAAGTCGTTCAGGAGGTTGAGCGTCCGGTAGTGCACCATCGACCGGATCTCCGGGGAGATGGTCCACTGGTCTCCGTTCTGGACGAAGTACTTCAGCAGCATCTGGATCGGCAGGCCGCGCTGGACCTCGAACTGGCTGTAGATGCCTGCCTTGGCGCGCTCAAGAACGTCGCCCGAAAGGTCGGTGCCGATGATCTCGAAACGCCAGCCGGCGAGCTGATGGCCCATCTCCTTCAGGATCATCGCCAGCGAATAGGGCTCCTGCCCGGTCGATGCCGCCGCGCACCAGATGCGGATATGCCGCTTCGTCGCGCGCGCCTTCAGCATGGCCGGCAGCATGACCTCCTTGAAATGATCGAAGGGGGTCTTGTCGCGGAAGAAGAAGCTCTCATTGGTCGTCATGGCCTCGGTGACCTTGGCGGCGAGCGCCTCCGCACCGGGAGCCTTGAGCTTCTGGACGAGGTCGGTGATGCCGTTCATCCCGTCCTTACGCACGATCGGCATCAGCCGGCTCTCGATGAGATACTGCTTGTCGTTCGACAGCACGAGGCCGGAGCGGGTTTTCAGGAAGCCGCGCAGGAAGTCGTAATCGAGTGGCGTCACGACCGGTCTCCCGAGAAAACACGCATGATCTTCGAGGCGATCTGGTCGATGGGCAGCACGGCCGAGGCGTGGCCGCCCTGGGCGACTGCACCTGGCATGCCCCAAACGACGCTCGTCGCTTCATCCTGGGCGATGACGCTGCCACCAGCCGCGACGATGTCGCCGCAGCCGTGGGCACCGTCATGACCCATCCCGGTGAGCACGCAGCCGAAGGACTGCGAACCCCAGACCTGGGCGACCGAGGCGAAGAGAGGGTCGACGGCGGGCTTGCAGAAGTTGACGGGCGGGCCGTCCTCGAGCTGGATGACCGTGGTTCCACCGGTCTTCTTGACCACCATGTGCTTGCCGCCCGGAGCGACATAGATGCGGCCGGCCACGACCGGCTCGCCGTCGCGTCCCTCGGCCGCGGGACGCCCGGAGGCCTTCGCCGCATGTTCGGCCAGAATGGTGGTGAAGGTCGGTGGCATGTGCTGGGTGATCAGAACCGGCACACGGTCGATGAACGAACCCAGCGCCTTGAGCACCGTGGTCAGCGCCTGCGGCCCTCCCGTTGAGGAGCCGATGGCGAGAACCTTCGGCATGATCGTGCCGAACGGACGAAGCTTGAAGCTCGGCTCGTGGAAGCCGACCGAATGGGGTGCCAGCGACGGCGCCGCAACCCGGCCCGGTGCGGCCGGCATGCTGCCGGCTGCCGATGCGGCGCGGAACACCCGTCCGGCGATCTTCCGGCGACGGCCGAGGGCGCGGACCTTGTCGAGAATTTCACGCTTGAAGGCGGGCGAGGTGGTGACACCCGCATTGGTCTCCGGCTTCGGCACATAATCGGCTGCGCCGAGCGACAGGCATTTCAGCGAGATCTCGGCGTTGCGGCGGGTGAGCGTCGAGGCCATCAGCACCATGACGTCACGCTTGGCGGCAATGATCAGCGGCAGCGCCGTCATGCCGTCCATGTCCGGCATCTCGATGTCGAGGATGACGACGTCGGGGTTTTTCTTGGCGATATCGGCGACCGCTTCGCGTCCCGAGCGGTGGGAGGCAACCAGCGTCATGTCGGATTCTTCGGCGATCCAGCGGCCGACCAAGCCGCGGACGACGACCGCATCGTCGACCACCATCACCTTGATGGGATCGCTGGCAGTGGGCACAGCCCCGCCGGGGGTGGCCTTGAAGGACACGAGACTCATACGCCGGTACTCGGAACTATACGCAGAACAGGACGGCTTGCGCCGCGACGGATCAGATCAGGCCAACTTCAGTGAACTTGGCCTCAACAATGTCCTTGTCGAACGGTTTCATGATGTATTCGTTCGCGCCGGCATGCATGGCGCGGGCGATATGGGCGACATCGTTCTCGGTGGTGCAGAAAACCACCTTGGGTGCCTGTCCGCCGGGCAGCTTGCGCAGTTCCCGCAGAAATTCGTAGCCGTCCATCACCGGCATGTTCCAGTCCAGCAGGATCGCTTCCGGCATGGTGCCGTAGCAGAACTCCAGCGCCTTCTGGCCGTCTTCGGCCTCCTCGATGGCGAAGCCGAGGCCTTCCAGGATTCGCCGGGCGACCTTGCGGATCACCGAGCTGTCGTCGACCACCAGACAGGTTTTCATCGGCTTGGGTCCTACGCTTTGAATATGATCATGCTGCCAATTGCTCGCCGCCCATGGCGAGTACGGAATCGACGTCGAGGATGACCATCAACTGGCCATCCAGGCGATGCACGCCGGCCGACACGCGGGCCCAGCGCACATCGAGATTGATCGGGTTCTTTTCGCGGCTGTCGGGAGAGAGCTTCAGAACCTCGCCCACCGAGTCGATGAGCAGGCCGTAGCTTTCGCCGCGTGATTCGATGCCGACCGCCATGGCGGGCTTGGCATCCTTCTCGCGCGGGATTCCGAGGCGGATCCGCATGTCGATCGCCGTGACGATGCGGCCGCGCAGGTTGAGCACGCCGGCAATGTCCGGATGGGAGAGCGGCACGCGCGTCAGCCGATCGGGCATGAACACGTCCTGCACGCGGGAGATGGGCAGGCCGAACAACTGGCCGCCGATCAGCACGGTCACGTACTCCGTGACGTCGTCGCTGGTGGTCTGCATGGACACATCCTCACGCAAGGTGTTTTACGCCGCCTGGGCGATTTCGTTGGAGGTTTCCTTCAGCGCCGCAATGAGGCCCTGCCGGTCGAATTTCGCGACATAGTCGTGGAAGCCGGCGACCCGCGCCCGCTCGATGGCGGCCGGATTGGTCAGCGAAGACAGCGCGATCACCGGGGTGGTGGCGAAACGCTTGTCCGACCGCATGGCCTCGGCGAACTCGAACCCGTTCATCTCCGGCATCTCGATATCCGAGACGACGACGTCGAACCTGTCGCCACCCTTCAGGATGTCGAGCCCTTCCGAGCCGCCCGCCGCGGTGACGACGTCGTAGCCGGCCGCCTTCAGCACGGGGGTCAGCATGTTGCGGAAGAACGGCGAGTCGTCGACGAAGAGCAATTTGCGGGTCAGCGCCTCGATGCGCATTTCCTTGCGCTTGAACCAGTCCTCGAAGGCGAGCGGCAGATAGTGCCCGATGTCGAGAATCTCGGTGGCCTGGCCCTTGATGACGGCCGAGCCGAGCAGGCCGGGAACGTCGGCGGAGACCTCGATGTTCAGTGCATCCTCGACGATGTCGACGATCTCGTCGACGACGAGGCCCATGGAGCGGCCCGAGTCGGAGAAGACGAGGAGGGGCTGACTGCCTTCGCTGCGCAGTTCCATGAAGCCCGATACCGAGACCAGCGGCATCAGCGCCCCGCGGTACTGAACGAGATGGCGGCCATGGGCCTGCTCGATCTTGTCGACGGCCACCTCTTCGAGGCGGGTGACGAGGGAGAGCGGCACGGCCTTCTGCTCGCGAGATCCGGCGCGGAAGACCAGCATGGAGATGAGCTGGCGCTCGTTGCCGCGGCGGGAATCGGCTTCCTTCTCGCTGGCTTCGGTTGAGACGTCGGTGCCGATGGCCGAGGCGATGCCGTTCGGGTCGATGATCATGATGACCGAGCCGTCGCCGAGGATGGTCGTGCCCGAGAACATCGTGATGTGGCGGAGCTTGGAGGACATCGGCTTCACGACGATTTCCTCGGTGTGGAAGACCTGATCGACCACGATACCGAAGGTCTGGCTGCCGACCTGGGTGACCACGATGAAGCCCGCGGTCTCGTCCAGCGGCTCGCCACCGGCGATGCCGAGGAGCTGGCGCAGGTGGACCAGCGGCAGGAGCTTGTTGCGCAGGCGCAGGACGGGCGTGTCCTTGATCCGCTCGATCCGGTGCTCCGAATTCTGCTGGGCGCGGACGAGCTCGATCACCGACAGCTGGGGAACGGCGAAGCGGTCGCCGGCGCTCTCGACGATCAGCGCCGAAACGATGGCGAGCGTCAGCGGGATCTTGATGGTGACGGTCGTGCCCTCGCCCGGCACCGACTTCAGGTCGATGGTGCCGCCGATCTGGTCGATGTTGGTCCGCACCACGTCCATGCCGACGCCGCGGCCGGAAACCGAGGTGACGGCCGCCGCGGTCGAGAAGCCCGGCGCGAAGATATACTTGTGGATCTGCGCTTCCGTCATCTTCTCGAGCTCTGCCTCGGTGGCGAGGTTCTGCTCGAGGATCTTCTTCTTGATGCGGTCGGTGTTGAGGCCGCGTCCGTCGTCGGAGATCGCGATGACGATATGGCCGCCCTCATGATAGGCGGAGAGCTTGATCGTGCCCTTCTCCGGCTTGCCGGCGAGGCGGCGCTGCTCGGTGCCCTCAAGGCCGTGATCGGCGGAGTTGCGCACCATATGGGTGAGCGGATCCTTGATCAGGTCGAGCACCTGGCGGTCCAGTTCGGTTTCGGCACCGTGCATATCCAGATCGATCTGCTTGCCGAGTTCGTTGCCGAGGTCGCGGACGATGCGGGGCAGCTTCTGCCAGGCATTGCCGATCGGCTGCATGCGGGTCTTCATCACGCCGTCCTGCAGCTCGGCGGTGACGTTGGAAAGGCGCTGCAACGGCACCTTGAATTCGGAATCCTCGTGGCGGCGGACGATCTCCAGCAGCTGGTTGCGCGTCAGCACGAGCTCGGAGACCATGGTCATCAGTTGCTCGAGCGTGTCGACATTGACGCGGAGCGTCTGCTGGCCCTTCACGCCCTCGATCTCGTCATCGCCGCCGGCAGCGACTGCCTTGGCGGGACGCGCCGCAGGCTTCTTCGCCTCGACCTTGGGGGCCTCGGGCACAACCGAGGGGGCGGCGACTTCAGGCAGGGGAGCCACGGCCACCTCGGCCTCGGTCTCGCGGAAGGCACGCTCCAGCTCGTCCAGCGACACTTCGCCGGGGCGCAGGGTCCGCTCCACCGCCGGTTCGGGGGCAGCGACAGGAGGAGGAGCCTTCTGCGCGACGGGGGCTGCGGCCGGCGCCGTATCGGCTGCCATCGACATTTCCTCGAGTTGCGAGATCAGATCGCCGTCTTCGCCTTCCGGCTCGGCGCCGGCGCCCTCGAGGTCGCCGAGGATTTCCTTCAGCCGATCGATGGTCTGGAGGATCATCGTGACGCCCTGCTCCGTGACCGGAGAGCCGTCACGGTACTTGCCCATCAGGGTCTCGGCGGCATGGGCCAGCGCTTCGAGACGCGGAAGGCCGAGGAAACCGCAGGTTCCCTTGATGGTGTGGACCAGCCGGAAGATGTTGCCGAGGATCGCGGCGTTGTTGGGGTCTTGCTCGAACCGCACGAGCTCGACGTCGACAACGTCGAGGCTCTCGTTGGTTTCCGTCAGGAATTCGCGCAGCAAGTCATCCATGTTTGCCCAGCCCGGACTATAGAAACTACGGCCTAGCCGGCGATGCGGCTTGCCTCATGTTTCCAAGTGTCGGGGAAAAGGGTTAAACTTTGCTGAAGCGATTTTACCTCGTGGAATGAGGGGAGGCGAAAGAACTGATTGTCGCGCAAGGGGTTAACAATTTCACAGAAAGATATGCCCATTTTCAGGACGCGGTGATTTCGACCCAGTCCTCGATCTTCGCGACGCTTACGGACATACCGGCGGCACGGGCCAAAAGGCCTGCGTAATAGGGCTGGATCGCATGGGCGTCGATGGTGCCCTGCTCGTTGGCGGGGATGCCGGCGAGCAGTTCGTTGGCATGGGGCGGAATGCGCGCATTCAGCCCCGTCACGAGGATGGCGAACCCGGCCGTGTCGCCCTCGCCTGTCATCTCGACCTTGATCACGCCGCCGCGCGGGATGGCCCCGGCCGCCAGCATCAGGAGATTGAGCAGGAGCTTCACACGGTTCTTCGGCAGGAAGGCCGGCGGAATGTGCCAGTCCACCGTCGTACGGTCGTCGTTGAGGAAATTCGTCGACACCTGATGCGCGTCGCGCGTGTCGATCGCCGAGCCGGCCGAGCCCGCCGCGCCGAAGGCGATGCGGCAGAACTGCAGGCGGGCCGAGGCCGTCTTGGCGCTCTTGCGGATGAGATCGAGGGCGAGTTCCGTCGTCGCCTGATCGGCGCCGTCTTCCATCAGCTCAAGACCGTTGACGATTGCGCCGACCGGCGAAATCACGTCGTGGCAGACCCGGCTCGCCACGAGAGCGGCCAGATCGAGCCCCTCGAGCGAGATCGGGCTGCGTGCTGCATCGGACATGGTCAGTCTCCGGAATGCGAATCGGGCACGCCCCGGACGCAGCCGGGGCGCACCCGGTTACAACGTCGGGCGCGTCGGGAAAAGAGACGCTTCAGCGCTGGTCGTCGTCGTCGCGGAGCGACTTCAGGTTGGCGAAGACCTTTTCCGCGTCGTAGCGCTCTTCGCGCTTCGGCCCCTCGTTGCGCTCGAAAGGATCGTACTTGGCCGGAGCCGAGGTCGTCTGGTCGGCCGGCAACAGGGTCTGCTCCGGCGTCGTGTCGACGGGGCCACGCTCCTTGGCGGCGCGATTGACCTCGAGGTCGAGGTCGATCTGCGAGCAAAGGCCGAGCGTCACCGGATCCATCGGCGACAGCGTCTGCGAGTTCCAATGCGTCCGGTCACGGATCGCGGCGATGGTCGGCTTGGTCGTGCCGACGAGGCGCATGATGGCCGCGTCCTTCACTTCCGGGTGGTTGCGCACAAGCCAGAGGATGGCGTTCGGGCGGTCCTGGCGACGCGACACCGGCGTGTAGCGCGGGCCCTTCTTCGACTTGACCTCGGGCAGCTTGACCTTCGGCGGGGCGAGCTTGAGGCGGTGGACCGGATCCTTCTCCGCCTTGGCGATCTCCTCGCGGGTCAGCTGGCCGCTAATGACGGGATCGGCGCCCTTGATTCCCTGGGCCGCCTCGCCGTCGGCGATGGCCTTCACCTCGAGCGGGTGCAGGGTGCAGAAGGCGGCGATCTGCTCGAAGGACAACCCGGTGTTGTCGACGAGCCAGACGGCGGTCGCCTTGGGCATGAGAAGCTGGGTCATGGCGTGCCTCGTTAAGGATGATCGGGCGGAAGCGGCGGCCGGGGCGGGAGCGTGAGGGCTCCCGGGCCCAGGCCCTGCGGGTCCAGGCCGAGGCGACCGCCTCGTATCGATCAATGGATCGGGAAATCGCATCCGATATAGCTGCGCCGCTTCCGCGACGCAAACGAGGACTTCAAAATTCGGCAGAAACCCCGAAAGGCCGTGGACAGGGCGCTCGGATTCTGTTACGGGGCTAGCCTCTTTGGGCATGGTGCATCCGCACGGTATTCCGTGAGAGCTCTGCTCGATCTCGATTCCAGATGGCTTGAAGGATCATCGGCGTGCAGGTTCTTGTTCGCGACAACAATGTCGATCAGGCGCTCAAGGCGCTCAAGAAGAAGATGCAGCGTGAGGGCATCTTCCGCGAAATGAAGCTGCGCGGCCACTTCGAGAAGCCCTCGGAGAAGAAGGCGCGCGAAAAGGCGGAGGCCGTGCGTCGCGCACGCAAGCTCGCCCGCAAGAAGGCTCAGCGCGAGGGCCTGATCCCCGCCAAGCCGGTGAAGGTTCGCGCCGCCCCTGGCGCCCGCTGACCACCAGAAGGCGATCCCCGCCGCAATTTTGCCAGGCCCGCGACGAAAGATCATCGCGGGCCGGTTCGATTCCAGGGCCGCCTCTTGCGGACCGCCTCGCCACTCAGGCCGATGATAGGACGATGGGACATGACATGTTCGGCCCACGCGACGGTCCGCCTGACGGCGCGGCTGCTGCTTCTGGCTGCGGGCCTGGCTCTCGCCGGTTGCAGCTCAACGGGCGGCGTCACGTCGGCGGGGTCGGCGACCGGCGGTGACGATGTCGAATCCAGCTATATCGGCTCGACCGCCAACCTGACCTCGCTGACCGAGGTGGTGCAGCGCAACCCCAGCGATCCCCAGGCCTTCAACATGCGCGGCACGGTGCTGGCCCGCACGGGCCGCCGCGCCGAGGCACTGGCCGATTTCTCCCGCGCCATCCAGATCGATCCGAATTACGTCCAGGCCCTGTCGAACAGGGCGCTGGTGCATCGGCAGAGCGGCCGCGCCGACCTTGCCATAGCCGACTACAACCAGGCCATCGCCGCCGACGCCAACTACGCCGCCGCCTATATCGGGCGCGGCAACGTCTACCGGACGCAGAACCGCCACAACGAGGCGCTGGCCGACTACAACCGCGCCATCCAGATCAACGGCTCCAACGCGCAGGCCTATCACAACCGCGCCCTCGTCTGGGCCGCCCAGGGCAACCACCGCCAGGCGGTCGAGGATTTCACCACCGCCCTCGGCCTCGCGCCGAACAATGCCGAGCCCTATTACGGCCGCGGCCTCAGCTATCTCGCCATCAACGAGAACAAGCTCGCCCTCGACGACTTCAACGAGGCAGTGCAGTTCGACCAGCGCAATCCCGATCTGTGGGTGGCGCGTGGCCAGGCGCTGGAGCGCACCGGCGACAACGAGCGGGCGCTTGGCTCCTACACCAAGGCCATCAGCGTCGAGGAGAACCATCCCGGCGCCCGCGAGGGCTTCGCCCGCCTCGGCGGCCGTGCCGGCCAGAGCTACCGCCTGTTCAACTGAGGCGGGTCACTCCAGGTCTTTCGCCAGTTCCATCACCGCGGGGCGGAAGCCGAAGCGCTCATAGGCCTTGCGGGCGATGTGGTTGCCGACGATGGCGCCGATCATCAGGCGCTTCACCCCATGGTCGCGGGCAAGACGCTCCGCCTCGGTCAGCAGCGCAGTGCCGATCCCCTGCCCCCGGTAGCGCTCGTCGATGACGAGTTCCGTCACCCAGCCGGTCTGCGCGATATCGGCCCGCAGGAACGGCGGCGGCTGGTCCAGCACGAAACACATCATCCCGACCGGCTCGGGGCCGTCGAGCGCGACCATCACTGCGCCTCCGTCACGCGCCACGCGCTTGAGATCGGCGTCGAGGCAGGCCTCGGCCGCCTTCACGTCGCGGGCGCGGTCGGCGGAAATGGCGTCCTCATAGAGGTTGAGCTGGTGGACGAGACCGACGACCGCGGCGTGGTCCCCGGGTTCGTAGGGACGGATGACGATGCTCATGGCGCCGGACCGTCGAGATGGGGCGCGACGACCGCCCGGGTCTGGTCGCTCGTCACCACCGGCACGATCTCGAACGTCACGCCGGAGCCGCGCGACGACAGCACCCATTCCTGCAGCAGACGGAGGTCGTCGCATTCCATCAGCTGGAAGCAGCGGTCGAAATTCGGCTCGATCCAGCTGCCGACATAGGTGAGCCCCTCGGGCAGCGAGCGGCCCTTGTCCCGCACGCGCCGATAGACGGGCACCGGATCGCACCCCGCGAAGCGCTCGATGACCATGAACAGCATGGTGCCTCCCCAAAAAAGAAGCGGGGCCCGAAAGCCCCGCCCGATCCTAGACCACGCTGCGGCCGCCCCTCAACCGAGGAGGATGGAACTCAATGCCCCAGCGCCTTGACGATGTTCTCCACCATCTTCTTGGCGTCGGCGAGCAGCATCATCGTGTTGTCGCGGTAGAACACGTCGTTGTCGATACCGGCATAACCGACGCCGCCCATGCCGCGCTTGACGAACAGGATGTTGCCGGCCTTCTCCACGTCGAGGATGGGCATGCCGTAGATCGGCGAGGTCTTGTCGGTCTTCGCCGCCGGGTTGGTCACGTCGTTGGCGCCGATGACGAAGGCGACGTCGGCCTGGGCGAATTCCGAGTTGATGTCCTCGAGCTCGAAGACCTCGTCATAGGGCACATTGGCCTCGGCCAGCAGCACGTTCATGTGCCCGGGCATGCGGCCCGCCACCGGGTGGATGGCATACTTCACCTCGACACCCTCCTTCTTCAGGAGGTCGGCCATCTCGCGCAGGGCGTGCTGCGCCTGCGCCACCGCCATGCCGTAGCCGGGCACGATGATGACCTTCTGGGCGTTCTTCATGATGTAGGCGGCGTCCTCCGCCGAGCCCGCCTTGAAGGGCCGCGCCTCGGCCGATCCGCCCGCCGCCGCATCGTCGCCGCCGAAGCCGCCGAGGATCACGGAAATGAAGGACCGGTTCATCGCCTTGCACATGATGTAGGACAGGATCGCGCCCGACGAGCCCACGAGGGCGCCGGTGATGATCAGCGCCGTATTGCCCAGCGTGAAGCCGATGCCCGCCGCAGCCCAGCCCGAATAGGAGTTGAGCATCGACACGACGACCGGCATGTCGGCGCCGCCGATCGGGATGATCAGCGTCACGCCGATGACGAAGGCGAGGATCACGATCAGCCAGAAGGCGAGCGTGCTCTCCGTCCGCATGAAGACGATCATCAGCACGATAATGGCTGCGGCCAGGGCGATGTTGATGAGATGGCGCTGCGGCAGCATGATCGGCTTGCCGCTCATCCGCCCGTCGAGCTTCAGGAAGGCGATGACCGAGCCCGTGAAGGTGATGGCGCCGATGGCGGCGCCGAGACCCATCTCGAACAGCGACAGACCCTTGATCGTGCCGCGGGCGCCGATGTCGAAGGCCGTCGGCGCATAGAGCGCCGCAGCTGCGACGAAGACCGCGGCGAGGCCGACGCCCGAATGGAAGGCGGCAACCAACTGCGGCATCGAGGTCATCGGCACGCGGCGGGCGATGACAGCGCCGATACCGCCGCCGATGCCGAGGCCGGCGAGAACCAGGATCCAGGCCCCGATCCCGGCCGGGCGCGCGTAGGCGAGCGTCGTCAGGATGGCGATGGTCATGCCGACCATGCCGAACAGGTTGCCTTGCCGCGACGAGGCCGGGCTCGACAGCCCGCGAAGGCTGAGGATGAACAGGACGCCGGATACGAGATAGAGGAGGGCTGCGAGATTTGCCGACATGGGTTCAGCCCTTGCTCGTCACCGGCTTGTCCTTCGCCTTGTACATCGCAAGCATGCGCTGTGTGACGAGGAAGCCGCCGAAGATGTTGATCGCCGCGAGCACGAGCCCGATGAAGCCGAAGATCCGGGCCATGACCGTGCCGGAATCCATCACCTGGACGCTGACCGCCAGAAGCGCGCCGACGACGATGACGGAGGAGATGGCGTTGGTGACCGACATCAGCGGCGTGTGCAGGGCCGGCGTCACCGACCAGACCACATAATAGCCGACGAAGACGGCGAGCGCGAAGATGGTGAGGCGGAAGACGGTCGGGTCGATCGCCCCGCCGGTCGCGCTGTGGACGGCGGCACCCGCCACCGTGGCGATCTGGTCGGCCATGGCGGTGGCCTGCTCGGCCGCGAGGCGCGCCTGTTCGGCGGCGATGCGCGCGGCTTCGGCAGCGGCGCGGGCCCGTTCGAGAGCCTGGTCTGGCGTCAGCGTCGTCATTCTTTTCCCCTCGGATCAGGCCTTGGTGGACATCACGCCTTGGTGGATTTCTTGGGCGCGGCCTTCGGCTTGGCCGGCGCCGTGTCCACGGCCGCCGCTTCGGTGGCGGGGGCTGCCGGCGGCGACGGCGCCACCGACTGGAAGTTCGGGTGAACGACGGCGCCGTCGCGCGTCAGCAGCGTCGCCTTCACCAACTCGTCCTCCCACGGGACGACCAGCGATTTCGACGCCTTGTCGATCATGACCTCGAGGAAGGCAAAGAGGTTCCTCGCATAGAGCGCCGAAGAGGTCGCCGCGAGGCGTCCCGGGACATTGGCATGGCCGACGATCTTCGCGCCGTTGGCGGTGACCACCGTCTCGCCGATCCTGGCGCCCTCGACATTGCCGCCGCGCTCGACCGCGAGGTCCACCAATACCGAGCCGGCCTTCATCGAGGCGGCCATGGCGGCAGTGACGAGCCGCGGCGCGGCCCGGCCGGGGATCAGCGCCGTCGTGATGACGATGTCCTGCTTGGCGATATGCTCGGCGACCAGGGCCGCCTGCTTGGCCTGGTACTCGGCCGACATCGGCTTGGCATAGCCTGCCGCCGTCTCGGCCTGCTTGAACTCGTCGTCCATGACGGCGACGAACTTGGCGCCGAGGCTCTCCACCTGTTCCTTGGCGGCGGGTCGCACGTCGGTGGCGGTCACCACAGCGCCGAGGCGGCGGGCGGTGGCGATGGCCTGGAGCCCGGCGACGCCGGCGCCCATGACGAAGATCTTCGCGGCGGGCACGGTGCCGGCGGCGGTCATCATCATCGGCAGCGCCCGGCCGAACTCGCCGGCGCCGTCGATCACGGCGCGGTAGCCGGCGAGATTGGCCTGGCTGGACAGCACGTCCATGACCTGGGCGCGGGTGATGCGCGGCATCAGTTCCATGGCGAAGGCGGCGATGCCGGCCTGTGCCATGACTGCCAGGGCGGCCTCGTTGCCATAGGGGTCCATGGTGGCGAGCACCACGGCACCGGCCTTGTAGGACTTGAGTTCGGCAGCGCTCGGGCGGCGCACCTTGAGGACGACGTCGGCGCCCTTGACGGCATCGGCGGACACGCTCGCACCGACCGCCTCGTAATCGGCGTCGATGATGCCGGAGGCGAGGCCCGCGCCCGGTTCCACGACCAGGTCAGCCCCCAGCGCCATCAGGCGCTTCACCGTGTCGGGCGTGCCGGCGACGCGCGGCTCGCCGGCCTCCGTCTCCCTGGGGATCGCGATCCGCATAGAATGCTCCTCCGGTCCGCCCTTGTGCCGGGCCGCTCCGAGGGGCGTCATGTCAGTCGTCGCGGCACCCGTTGCCCCTCGATAACGGGTCTGCGTCACCCGTCAGAGCAGGAAGATTGCCATCAGGATCATGAGAACGATCAGGGAAATCGTGCCCCATTTCGTCAGCCCGACGAAGAAGGCGTAGGTGCGCTCGTGTTCGGCGTAGTCCATCGGGGCGACGCCGTCGACTCGCGGTTCGGAGGCCATGGTTCAACTCCTGAAAGCCAGCCCAATCTGTCCGTTTGGGGTAGCGCATGGATCGAGGTCTTGCAACGCAGACGTGGCGGCTAATTTCGCCGCATCACCGCGGTGCCGTGAAGGCCGGGACGCCGCCCTGGATCCCCGCTCCGCCACCGCCCGACCCGGCGGGAGCATTCGGCAGCGGCGTGCTCCGCGTCCCTGATGCAGGCGTCGGATCGGGCCGACGCACCGGGCTCGCCGGCGGCACCGGCGCCGCCATGGGCGGTGCCGCCTGGGCCGGACGCTGGCCCTCGTCGGTCAATTGCACCGTCCATTGCCGCTGGTCCTGGGTGTCGACCTCGAAGAATCCGAGGCGGTCATAGCCGCGGGCGAGGCACTGCTCGATGCCGCGGATGGTGAATTCCTTGTCGCGCGAGCACATGAAGGCGCGGCCGGACCACTCCCCGCCCTGATCGTAGTCGACCGCGTAGAGGTAGTAGTAGCGGGCGACCAGCGGTCCCCGGAGGATGGTCTCGCAGGAGCGTGCCGGCACGTTCCACCAGCCCTCGGTCGTCCAGCCCTCGCCGTCCTTGTAGCCGATGGCGACGCCAACCCGATTCTGCGTCGTGTTGCACAGGCGCAGGTCGGCGGCGGCTGGGCTGGTGCCGGACAGCCACGTCGCGACCGACAGGAGGCCGGCGAGGATCGCGAATGCGCGGGGGGAGAGACGAGTCATCAGCGCCTTGTCATCCAGCTCTTTGGCTTTTCCTTGATAGCACCGGCCCTGTCAACGAAACGGCAAGGGCCGCGGCCCGCCATCCACCGCGACGGGGGCGTCGGTTCCCGAGCACGATGCCGGCATCCTCACCGGCGTAGCGGCACGCGGGCTGCCCTTCAGCGCGGCCGTGCCACCCAGATGCCGAGCATGATTGCCGCTCCGCCCGCGACCTGGACGAGGCTGATGGCCTCCCCCAGCACGATCCAGGCGAAGATCGCTGCGATGACCGCCTCCAGGAAGATCACCAGGGAGGAGAACACGGTCGGCAGCGTGCCGAGCGCCACCGACAGGAGCCCCTGCCCCGCCGCATGGGTCAGCATGCCGAGCGCCAGCACCGCCAGCCAGCCCTGGGCGGTCTGCGGCAGGATGCGCGGCTCCAGCATCAGCGCCACGGCGAAGAGCACGAGTGCTGTCACCGTGGTCGACTGCAGCGTCAGCCGCGCCGCGCCATGGGTGACGCGCCCGGCCCGGATGGCGTGGAAATAGAGGCCGAAGAAGACGCCGGTCGCCGCCCCATAGGCGTCGCCGATCAGGCGCGAGCGATCGATCTGCAGGCTGTCGCCGACAAGGGCGCCGCCGCCGGCGATGCACAGTGCCAGGCCGGCGAGGGTCGAGACGGAAATGCGGTCCTTGAACCAGAGCCAGGCGACGAGAATGACCCAGACCGGCGCGGTGGTGGCGAGGAAGGTGGAATTGGCGATCGTCGTGTTAAGGATCGACAGGTGCCAGAAGAACAGGTCACCGGCGAAGAACAGGCCAGCCAGGAGGACCGGCAGCGTGAAGCCGGGGCGCCCGGTCCGGCCCCGGTCCTCGATCCGCATCCACAGATAGAGGACGGGGAGCGCCAGCAGCGCCCGCCAGAAGGCCGAGGCGAAGGGACCGACATCGGCCAGCCGCACGAAGACCGGCGAGATTCCGAGCGCCAGCGCGCCAGCCAGCAGCGCGATGAAGGCGCCTGCCTTCGAGGCGCGCGGCGCGGGCGTGTCGGGGATGGGAGAGGGTGTCAAAGCGCGGGTTTCACGGCCTGGGTTCGCTCAGCGTTGCATAGGGGCCGGCGGGCCTGTGGACAAGCACCGCGCCGCTTGACCCCGCGTTGCGAATTCGCGAACCAGTGCGGCTCCCTTCGCCCTCGCCCCTGGAGCCGCACATGGACGATACCCAAAGCGTCGCAGCCGATCAGCTCAAGTCCATCATCGAGCGCATCGAGCGCCTTGAGGAAGAGAAGAAGGCGCTGTCGGACGACATCAAGGATGTCTATGGCGAGGCCAAGGCCAACGGTTTCGACACCAAGGTGCTGCGCAAGATCATCTCGCTGCGCAAGCAGGACCGCGACGAGCGCATGGAGGAAGAGGCGATCCTCGAGCTCTACAAGCAGGCCCTCGGCATGGGGTGAGGGGCTCCGCCCTCAGGCCCGTTTCGTTCCGAACGTCGCAAGGCCCGCCGCGGCGATGACCGCGGCGAAGCCGGCATAGTCGAGCAGGCCCGGCCGGTCGCCCACCAGCACCATGGCGCTGGCGACGCCGACCACGGGAATGGCGAAGGTGGTCATCGCGGCCGCCCCCACCGTCAGCCGGTCGAGCAACGTGAACCACAGCAGGTAGGCCAGCGACGTCGCGCCGATGACGTGATAGGCGATGGCGAGCGCCGTCCCCGTCGAGAGGTGCGTCGGCAGGACCTCGCCGCTCGCCGCAAAGCCGATGGCGGCGACCCCCGCCGCCAGCAGCAGCTGATAGCCGATCACCACCATGCGCTCGCCGCCGAGCGGCTGGCGCTTCAGATAGACCGAGCCGGCAGCCCAGCTCACCGCCGCGATCACCGGAAACAGCACGCCGAGCGGATTGATCGCGCCGGTGAAGATCGGCGAGGCCAGCACGCCGATGCCGGCGAGCCCGATCACCAGCGCCGCGATGCGTGCCCGGTCCAGCCTCTCCCCCAACACGAGATAGGCGAGCACGATGGCCCAGAGCGGCGTCGTGAAGGTGAGGATCGCCGCCCGCGACGTCGTCGTATTGAGCTGGGCGAAGACCACCGCGAGATTGAACACCGTGATGCTGAGGAAGCCGCCCACCACCAGCGGCACGACGTCACGCCGCGCGACCTGCAGCGAACGGCCGCTCATCAGCGCCACCGCGAGCAGGATGAGCCCGCCCGCCCCCATGCCGCCCATGCGCAGCGCGAAGGGCGGCACTTCCGACAGGCCGATCTTCACGGCGGGCCAGTTCAGACCCCAGAGGATGGCGAGAGCCGGCGGAATGAAGCGGATGGGGTCCATGGCGTCCCGTATCGTCCGCGGCGTTCAGCCGTTCCGGCACTGTGATCGGAGCCGGCCGCAGCGGCCGGCCTGCGGGACGATGCAACGGATGGGCGCGGAGCCGCCATGGCCCCGCGCGCAGGTCAGTCGCGCGCCTCCCGGCGGGAAGTCCGGGGGCGGCGGGATGGGCTCAGCGTGAGAGGAAGGCGCCGCGCTGTGGCGTGACGGCGGCGAATTCGATGGTCCGCAGCGTCGAGACCGCCTGGCCGGTGAAGCGCTGCGTCGGCACGGTTGCCGGCGCCGAGGCCGAGAAAGTCATGGCGACGACCTGCACCGGCTGCTGGATCAGGCGCTGGGCGCGCGGATCGGGAGCATGCATGGCGGACACCGCGGCGGCACGCTCTGTCGACTGGCGGGCGAAGACGACGGTCCCGCCGGCGCCTTCGGCATTGGGGGCGACCATCGGCGGCGGCGGCGCCTGGCGGGTGTTGCGGGCCGGCGGGCGCACCGGTGTCGCTGGC
>NZ_JAUYFA010000076.1 GCF_030691135.1 Phreatobacter sp. | reverse complement strand
GCGTCGCCGTCACGGTCGCGGAACGGGCGGTCGCCACGCGGCTTGAACTCGCCGCGCGGTTTGAAGTCACCACGCGGAGCGTCGCCGTCACGATCCCGGAACGGCCGGTCACCACGCGGCTTGAACTCGCCGCGCGGCTTGAACTCGCCACGCGGGGCATCGCCGTCCCGATCCCGGAACGGGCGCTCTCCGCGGGGCTTGAACTCTCCGCGGGGCTTGAACTCGCCGCGCGGGGCATCGCCGTCACGGTCGCGGAACGGGCGGTCGCCACGCGGCTGGAACTCGCCACGGGGCTTGAACTCGCCACGCGGCTTGAACTCGCCGCGGGGTTTGAAGTCACCGCGCGGCGCGTCGCCGTCGCGGCTGCGGAACGGACGATCGCCGGCATCCTCGGCCTGGCGGGCCTGGCGGTTGTCGAAACGCTCCTGCCGCGCGGCGGCCGGTTCGTCGCCGCCCATCTTCTCGACGCGGACGCGTCGGCCACGCGAATCGGTCACCGGCGCACCGCGCTTGAAGTCGCGCGCGCCGTCCTCCTCGGCCGTCCGGGTGCCCTTGAAGGCCGGGCGCGCCTTGTTGCGCGGTCCGAAATCGGTCGCCTCGCCGTCGCGCCAGACGCGCGGACGGTTGCCGAACCGGTGCTCCGGGGTCTTGGACGCGCCCCTGTCGCCCTCGTCGCGGTCGCGGCCGGAACGGGCGGGACGCTCGTCGCGGTCGCCGAACCGGGCGGGACGCTCGCTGCGGACCGGGCGTTCGCCGCGCGGCTCGAAGCGGGCCGGGCGGGCGTCGCGGTCGGGGCGTGCTTCGGGACGGCCCTTGCGGGCGGAGCGGTCGTCGCGGGCGCCCACCATCTCGAAGACCGGTCGGTCGAATTCGACGCCGGCGAGTTCCGACAGCTCGTCGCCGAGCTGGTCGCGAAGCACGCGGGTCCTGATCTCGTCGACCTCGCCCTCGGGCAGCTCGCCGAGCTGGAAGGGGCCGAAGGAGACGCGGATGAGGCGGTTCACGTCGAGACCGATGGCACCGAGGACGTTCTTCACCTCGCGGTTCTTGCCCTCGCGCAGCGACAGGGTGAGCCAACTGTTGGCGCCCTGCACGCGGTCGAGTTCCGCCTCGATCGGCCCGTATTCGATGCCGTCCACTTCGATGCCCTGGCGCAGGCGGTCGAGCGTGGCCTGATCGACGCTGCCATGGGCGCGCACCCGGTAGCGCCGCAGCCAGCCCGTGGCGGGCAGCGCGAGGACGCGGGCGAGGCCGCCGTCATTGGTCAGCAGCAGGAGGCCCTCGGTGTTGATGTCGAGGCGTCCCACGGTCACCACCCGCGGCAGGTCGTCAGGCAGGCGGTCGAAGATGGTCGGGCGCCCCTCCGGGTCGCTGTTGGTGGTCACCAGGCCGGCGGGCTTGTGGTAGAGCCACAGCCGCGTGCGCTCGCGCTCGGGCAGCTTTTCGCCGTCGACCAGCACCACGTCGCGCTCGGTGACGTTCATGGCCGGCGAGGTCAGCACCTTGCCGTTGACGCTGACGCGCCCCGCCTCGATCCACTCCTCGGCCTCGCGACGCGAGCACAGGCCGGCGCGGGCGAGCACCCGGGCAATCCGTTCCTCGCCGCGATTGACCGGCTCGAACGAGCGGTCGCGCTCGCGCGGCACGGTGTTGCGGTCACGCTGGCCGCGGTCCTCGCTGAACGTGCGCTGCGGACGGTCGTCGCGCGACCGCTCGCCGCGCGGCTTCTTCTCGATCCCCGCCTCGCGGGCGAGAGCCTTCACCACCGGATCCTCGTCGATGTCCTCGAGAAAGGCCGGCGCGTCGTCGGAGAGGTCGAGGTCGAGATCGATGGGATCGTAGCTCTCCTCGCGCGGCGTCTTGGCCTTGCGGGCGGCCTTGCCGGCCTTGGCCGGCTTCGCGGCGGCCGGCTCGGCTTCCATCACGGACGCGACGGCGGCGGGCTCCACCGGAGCGGCCGCAGCGATCTCGGCGGTCTCGGCCTTCGGCGCCTTGGCCTTGGTCGTTTTTGCGGCCACCGTCTTGGCGGTCGCCGTCTTGGCGGTCGCCGTCTTGGCCTTGGGCGCCTCGGCGGGCTTTGCTGCCGCCGGCGCCGCCGGGATCGTCACGGATGCCTCTTTCACGGTGACCTTGGCCTTCTTGACCGTTTCCTTCGTCACCTTGGCCTTCTTCGCCTCGGGCGTCGACGCCTTGGCGGCCGTCACGGCAGGAGCCGCTTCGACTGCCGGCTTGGCGGTTTTCGCTGCCACGGCCTTGGTCTTCGCCGACTTGGCGGCGGCAACGGTCACGGCCTCGGCGGCCTTCGCCGGCATGGCCTTCGAGGTCTTCGCAACCTTCGGCGCCGTCGCCTTGGCAGCGGGGACCTTCACGGATGCTGCTGCATCCAGCGCGCCTGCCGCGGCCTTGACGGCCTTCTTGGCGGATGCGGGCTTGGTCTCGGCGGTCTTCGGGGAGGCTTTCGAATCAGTTTTCCGCGTCCGGCCGGGGGCCGGACGGTCATCGTCGCGCTTGCGGGGCATGGGGTTCTCGTGAGATCGGGTTGTCGCGGCGCCATCCGGCGTGCGCGGCCGGGTGCCCCGGCAGGAACGCGGGCCTTTAGCACGAACGGTGCGAAATGGCGAGAGCCGGTGATTCGCAGCAGCCAGAAGCGGCCCCGACCCCCATGGCGGAGGCCCTCGATGAGGCCCGCGCGGCGGCCGCCCGCGGCGAGGTGCCGGTCGGTGCGGTCATCGTCCGCGACGGTGTCGTGATCGCCCGGGCCGGCAATCGCACGCTCGCCGACCGCGACCCGACCGCCCATGCCGAGATCCTGGCGATCCGCCTCGCCTGTACGGCGCTCGGCTCCGAGCGGCTGCCCGGCTGCGACCTCTACGTGACGCTGGAACCCTGCCCGATGTGCGCCGCCGCGATCTCCTTCGCGCGCATCCGCCGGCTCTATTTCGGCGCTGCCGATATCAAGGGCGGCGCCGTCGAGAACGGCGTCCGGCTCTATGGCAGCCCGTCGTGCCATCACCGCCCGGAGGTCTATGGGGGATTGAGCGAGACCGCCGCGGCCGACCTGCTGCGCGACTTCTTCCGCGACCGCCGCTGAATCTCAGGCGCCCGGCCGCGAGCCGAGGCGGGTGTCGCGCGCGATCATGCGCGTCAGGATGATGACCGGCACGATGCCGATGGCGACGATCACCAGCGCGCCCGTCGAGGCCTGGGCGAGGCGTTCGTCCGAGGCGAGATTGTAGACGCGGACGGCCAGCGTATCGAAGTTGAACGGCCTGACGATGATCGTCGCCGGCAGTTCCTTCAGCACGTCGACGAAGACGAGCAGCGCGGCCGTCAGCAGCGAGCGCCGCAGCATCGGCGCATGGATCGCCGCGGCCACCTTGGCGGCACTGGCGCCGAGGGTGCGCGCCGCCGCGTCGAGGGAGGCCGGAATCTGATGCAGCCCGGATTCGACCGGGCCCGCCGCGACGGCGAGGAAGCGGACGAGGTAGGCATAGAGAAGAGCGACGGCCGAGCCGGAGAACACCAGCCCGGTTCCCCAACCGAACGTCGCCTGCGACCAGCCGTCGAGGGCCGCGTCGAGCCCGCCGAGCGCGGTGAGGATCCCGACGGCGATGACCGTGCCGGGCACGGCATAGCCGATGCTGGCGACGCGGATCACGGTGCTGGTCATCGGGCCTGGCGCGATCCGTCCGGCATAGGCGACCATGGTCGCGGCGGTCACGACGATGAGGGCTGCGGCTCCGGCGAGGACGAAGGAGTTCTGCGCATAGGCGAGGAAGCGGGGGTTGAGCAGCGAGTCGCCGTCCACGACATGAAGGCGCAGCAGCGCTGCGATCGGCAGGATGAAACCGAGCAGTACCGGCAGGGCGCAGGCGGCGAGGGCGGCCAGCGCGGCGCGCGGTCTCAACTGCAGCGGCGCGATGCTGCGATGGCGCCGGCCGCCGGCGCCGAAGCGGCGGCCGCGGCGCGCCACGAACTCGACAGCCACCAGCAGCAGGACGAAACCGAGAAGACCCGTGGCGAGCTGGCCGGCGGCAACGCGGTCGCCGAGGCCGAACCAGGTCCGGTAGATCGTTGTCGTGAAGGTCGTGACGCCGAAATATTGCACCGTGCCGAAATCGGCGAGGGCCTCCATCAGCGCCAGCGCGACGCCGGCGGCTATGGCCGGCCGGGCCATCGGCAGTCCGACGCGCAGGAAAGCCGACAGGGGGCTCGCCCCCAGCGTCCGGGCCGCCTCAAGCACGCAGGTCGACTGGTCGAGGAAGGCGGAGCGGGCGAGAAGATAGACGTAAGGGTAGAGCACCAGGGTCAGCATCAGACTGACGCCCGGCAGGTTGTGGATGTCCGGGAACCAGTAGTCGCTGCGCGACCACCCGAACATCGCCCTGAGGCCGCTCTGGATGGGCCCTGCGAAGGCCATGGCGTCGGTATAGGCATAGCCGATGATGTAGGCGGGAACGGCGAGCGGCAGCAGAAGCATCCATTCCAGCGCCCGCGACCCTGGAAACCGGCACAGCGTCACCAGCCAGGCGGTACCGACACCGATCACCGCTGTGCCGAGCCCGACCAACAGCATCAGCCCCAGCGTGTTCAGGACGATCTCGGCGAGAACGGTCTCGGCCAGGTGGGCGATGGCGCCGCCACTCGGCAGCACGACGCTGAAGGCGACCGCCAGGATCGGCGTCATCACGACGGCGGCGAGAACCAGCGCCACGGCCAGCAACGCACGACGCCCGGCCATGAAGGCCGGGCGCGGGTCGGTCACGGAAGGCGGGCCGATAAGGGCGTCAGTCAAGTCAAGTCGTCACTTCCAGCCGGCGCGATCCATGATCTTCAGGGCTTCGGCATTGTTACGGGCGAACACGCGGGCATTCAGAGGATCCGCCTTGAAGGTGCCCCAGGCGGCGACCTGCGGCGGCGGCTCGACGCCGGCCACGACCGGGTATTCCGAATTGCCCCAGGCGAAATAGCGCTGTGCGGCGGGTGTCGACAAGTACTCGAGGAAAGCTTTTGCAGCGTCGAGGTTCTTGGCGTGACGGGCGATGCCGGCCGCCGAGACGTTGAGATGGGTACCGCGATCGCCCTGGTTGGGGAAGACCAGGCGCAGCTTCTCCACGACCGCCTTGTCCTCCGGCTTCTCGGAAATCGCCAGGCGGCCGAAATAATAGGTGTTGGAGATGGCGATGTCGCCTTCGCCGGCGGCAGCCGCCCGGATCTGATCCGTGTCGCCGCCGCGCGGCGGCCTGGCGAGGTTGGCGACCACGCCCTTGGCCCAGGCTTCGGTCTTCTCAGGCCCATGGGCGGCGAGCATCGCGCCCGCCAGGGACTGGCTGTAGATGTTGGTCGAGGAGCGCGTCAGCACCTTCCCCTTCCACTTCGGATCGGCGAGGTCCTCGTAGGTGCGGATCGCACCTTCCGCGACCTTGTCCTTGGCGACGAAGAGCACGCGTGCCCGGGTCGAGAAGGAATACCAGTTGCCATCGGGATCGCGGAGGTTTGCCGGGATCCGGCTCGCCAGCGGCTCGGAGGCGAAGGGCTGCAGCAGGCCGAGGGCGGATGCCCGTTCGATGCGACCCGCGTCGACGGTGATCAGCACGTCGGCGGGCGAATTGGCGCCTTCGCTCTGCATGCGGGCGAGCAGCTGGTCGGCGCCCGCCTCGACGCGGTTGATGGCGAAGCCGGTCTGCCGGGTGAAGTCGGTGTAGAGCGCCTCATCGGTGTCGTAGTGCCGCGACGAATAGAGGTTGAGCGTGCGCGTCTGGGCGCGCAGCAGGGCCGGGCTGGCGATGAGAAGGGCGGCGCCACCGAGAAGGGCGCGACGGGTCGGCGAGATGATCATCGGGGGGTCTCCAGCGGGCTGCCGTCGATCGGACGGGTTCCAGAACGGCACGCGGTCGGCGTGAAATTCACTGTCCACTATCCTATCGCGCAGCCAATCCACGACAAGCCGCGGCCAAAAGATTGGAATGACTCCAAGGAATTGTTTGGAACGGCTCCAGTCTTTTCCAATTGTTGATTGATTCAGTCAGGTTGTCAGCCAGACCCCGGCCACTTCGCCCCGCGGAATGGCCGTCATTGCCGTTTCCAGCGCGATCACAAGACTGCGACCGAAACGCGCAGCCTGCCCAAATCAACGCCGCCCGGCGGCCGCATAGGCGGCACTGCAGGCGATGAAGTGATCGGTGCGGAACTGCCGGTCGGCCCGCCCATAGACCAGCGGGCTGCCGTCGGGGCGGGTCATCTCGCCCCCCGCCGCCGCCAGCACGGCATGGGCCGCGGCGATGTCCCATTCGGTGATGGAGGCGAAGCGGGCGCTGACATCCGCCTCGCCCTCGGCGATGAGCGTGTATTTCAGCGAGGATCCCACCGGGCGCTGATCGGCGATGCCGCGCTCGGCATAGTAGGCGCTCGTCGCCGCATCGGCATGGGACCGGCTGACCAGCGCCACCGGGCCGCCGGCGGGCAGCGGCCGCGTGCGGATGTCGCGGCGACCCGTCGCGGCCTCGATGGGTGCGCCGGGCGGCAGGTCCATCGCCTCGGCCCGGCCACCGGCCCCGATCCACAGTCGCGACAGCGCCGGCGCGAAGACGATGCCCGCCACCGGCCGCCCGGCTGTGACCAGCCCGATATTCACGGTGAACTCGCCGTTCTTCTGGATGAACTCCCGCGTGCCGTCGAGCGGGTCGACGGCGACGAGCGTCCCCTCGCAGACCGGCCAATGGCCGGCGGCGGCGGCCTCCTCGGCGAGGACGGGAACGCCGGGCAGCAGGCGGGCGAGGCCGGCGAGGATGACCGCCTCGGCCGCCGTGTCGGCCGCCGTCACCGGCGAGCCGTCGCCCTTGATCGTCGCGGCGCCGCCGTAATGGGCCATGATCTCGGCGCCGGCCCGGCTTGCCAGGGTGCCGAGCGCGTCGAGCAGCCGCGCGTCCTGAAAGGTCGTGTCCATGACGCCTGACTAGGCGATGCGCCGCCGCGAAGGAAGTGTCTCGTCCGGCGACACCGGCGCAACGCTTTCTTCACCGCCTTTCTTGGCAGGCTGTTCACCCGGCTGGGCGATGATGAACGCAGCGTTAGGGACATTCCCCGCATTTTCGGAAAAGCCGATGAGTGTTGCGTTCGGCACACAGCGCCCGGGCCGCCGGGCCTTCAAATGGTTCGCCATTGCCGTCGTCGCGATGACGATGGCGGCCTGCGGTCGCTATGCCTATGAGCGGCGCGAGCAGTGGCGCTCGGACCTCGAGAGCCGCTGCATGGCCTCGGGGGCCGTGCAGATGTCGCGCTATGTCCAGCGCTCCACCACGATCAACGGCCCGGGCACCTGCGGGATGGACTACCCGCTGCGCGTCGCCGCCCAGGCGCGCGGGCAGGTCGCCTATGACCGGCCGCAGACGCTCGCCTGCCAGATGGTGCCGACGGTCGACCGCTGGATCGACAATGTCGTGCAGCCGGCGGCCCAGCGCTGGTTCGGCGCCGCTGTGGTCGAGGTCAAGGCCGGCTCCTATGCCTGTCGCGGCGTCCGTGGCGGACGGTCTGGCCGCATGTCGGAGCACGCCTTCGGCAATGCCCTCGACGTCTTCGCCTTCATCCTCAGCAGCGGCCACACCGTGGTGATCCGCCAGCACTGGCGCGGCGAAACCGCCGAAGCGGGATTCCTGCGCGAGGTTTTCGTGCGGGCCTGCGACCACTTCACCACGGTCCTCGGGCCCGGCGCCGACGCCTTCCATTACGACCATTTCCATCTCGACCTCGCCCGTCACGACCCGCGCTGGACGCGCCGCGTCTGCCGGCCGCGGCCCGAGACGGTGCAGATGCTGCAGCCCGCCGCGCCCTCCGGCGCCTTCGGTCTCGGCATCAGCCAGCGCGGGATGCTGACACGCTGAGGCCTGATCGGCCGCGGCAGCCTTTCGAACCCCTGTCGCATCCCCTACATTCAGGCCTGCCGCCTTCGCCGCGGAGTGCGCCGCCTTGCAGAACTCGTTGCTCGCCATCGCCCTTGCGCTGATCGCCGCCATCGTGACGGCGGTGGTCGGGCCGTGGCTGGTCGACTGGAACAGCTACAAGCCGCAGATCGAGGCGGAAGCCTCGCGCATCTTCGGCACCCCCGTGCGCATCGGCGGCGACCTCTCCATTCGCCTGCTGCCCACCATCCGCGTCGATGCGCGCGACGTCTCCATCGGCACCGAGCGCAGCGGCGCGCGCATCGGACGGCTGCACGGCGAACTGCGCGTCGCGCCGCTGCTGCGCGGCGAGGCCTCGCTCAACGCCCTGCACCTGCGCGACGCCGACGTGCGGCTGCTGCTCGGCCAGGTTCCGGGCCGCGTCCTGCCGATCGATGCGCTCACCGTCGAGAATGCGCGCCTGTCCGTCGCCAAGGGCACCGGACCCGCCACTCTGGTCGCCGAGCGGATGATGCTCTCGGGCGAATCCCGCGGCATCAACGGACCGGTGCGCCTCGAGGGATCGGCGACGGTCGGCGAGAGCGTCTTGCCGCTGCATCTGATGATGAGCCTGGCCGAACAGGGTGACCTGTTGCTGCGGCTGCGGGTTCCCGAGCGCCGCGACGGCCCCGGCCTCGAAGCCGAAGGGACCATCGGCGCGGAAGGCCGGCAGCGCTTCGACGGCACCCTGATCCTCACCGGCCGGACCGGCCGGCTGCCCTGGCGGGTATCGGGTCCGGCCGCGGTCACCGCCCAGGCCCTCGTCATGCATCGCGCCGAGGCACAGCTTGGCTCCGGAGACCGCATCGCCCGGGCGACGGGCTCGCTGCGCCACGGGTTCGGGCCACAGGGCAGTCTCGACGTCATCGTCTCCGCCCGGCAGGTCGATTTCGACCGTCTGGTCGAGGGGCCGCCGCGCACGGCGCGCGAGGTGCTCTCTCAGCTTCTGGCGGAGGTCCCGCGTCTCGCCGACGGCACTCTGCCCATGGCGATCGGCTTCGACATCGCCGGCGCCACCCTCGGCGGGGCGCCGCTCGGCGACCTGCGCGGCGACATGGAGGCCCGGGGCGGCCGCTGGCTGGTCAAGTCCTTTTCCGGGCGGCTGCCGGGCGAGGCGGCGGTCGAGGCGACGGGTGAGGTGACGCTCGCGGGCGACATGGGCTTCGCCGGCACCGTCGTGGTCAATGCCGCGCGGCCCGCCGTGCTGCTGTCCTGGCTCGACGGGCAGCCGACGCCGCCGGGAACCCTCGACGATCCGCTCCGCCTGACCACCCGCATGACGGTCGATGCCGGCCGCCTGCTGCTCGACGACATCACGGCCCAGACGGCGGCGGGGCAGACCTCCGGCCGCATCGCGCTCGACGTTCCCGCGCTCGGCCGTCACGCCCTCCAGGCCGAGCTCACCGCCGATGCGCTCGATCTCGACCTGTTGCTGCGCATCGCCCGCGGCGCCGGCGCCAGGCTGGACCCGGCGACCGACACCCGTATCCAGCTGCGCGCCGGCCAGGCGCGCTTCGCCGGCTTCCTTGCCCGCGACGTCGACCTCGCCGTCGCCACCGACGGGCGCACCTTCGAGGCCGAAAGGCTGCGGGTGGGCGATCTCGCCGGCTTCGGCCTCGACCTGACCGGCCGCCTCGACGGCCTCGGCGGGCCGCTGCTCGGCCGCCTTTCCGGCCGCCTGCGGGCCGACAATGCCGACGGCCTGATCGCCCTGCTGTTGCGCGACGAGAGGTCGAGGGCTCTGGCGGAATGGATCAGGGACAGGGCCCCCTCGCTCGCCGGCGCCGACCTTTCTCTCACCTTCGCGGCGAGCGGGCGCTCGGCGCTCGGCCTCCGGATCGAGGGGCGGGTCGGCGACGCCAATGTGCAGATCGACGCCGCCGGCGCCGGCGATCCCTTCGAGCCCGCCGGGCTGACGGGCCGTGTCGCCCTCGCCGTCGACGCGCCGCGTGCCGACCAGATCTTCGCGCTGGTGAGCGGCACGCCCGCACCCGCCCCGACGCCGGTGGCGCGCACCCAGCTGTCGGCCCAGATCGAGCGTCCCGAAGCCACGTCGATGCGGCTCAGGGGCACGCTCGTCTCCTCGGGCAGCACCCTATCCTTCGAGGCGGACCGCCGCGCCGACGGGCCGGCCCGCCTCGTCGCCGCCCTGCGCTCCGACGACGTGTCGACGCTGATGCCGCTGGCCGGCGTCCCGGCCGAACTCGCCGGGCGCCTGCCGGCGACCTTCGATCTGACGGCTGTCGCAGAGGGGGCCGACTGGCGCACCGAACGCGCCGAGGGCCGTGTGGGCGCCACGACGGTCGCCGCCCGGCTGACCGGGCGCGGTTGGACCGGCCGCGGCGAGGTGAGCCTCGGCGACATCCCGGGCGAGGCGGCGCTGGCGCTGCTGTCCGGACCGGCCTGGCTGATCGACGCCGGAGCCGGCGAGTTTGCCGCCGCGGCCTTCGGCGCGACGGTCCTCGACCGGGTGGAAGCCGATCTCGCCATCCGCGTCGAACGCGTCGGCCTCGGCGACTATCCCGCCCTGACCGGCCTTGCGACCCGCCTGGTGCGCCAGGGCCGCACGACGTCGCTGCACGACATCAGCGCCGCGCTCGGGCCGGCGCGGCTCGACGGCAGCCTGACCCTCGACCGCTCCGCCCTGCGCACCCTGCTGTCGGCGCGCCTCGCCCTCGCCGGCGTCCCCGCCGCACTGGCATGGCCGGGCGCTGCGGGCGATCTCGCCGTCACGGCCGACCTTGCCGCCGACGGCGCGACGCCGGCGGCCCTCGTCGCCGGCATCAACGGAACCGGGCGGCTTAACTTCCGGACGACGGCGCTGGCCGGCGCCGATCCGGCCTCGCTGGCACGCGTCACCCGCCAGGCGGAGATCGCCCAGGACATCGGTCGGCCGATGACCGACATGGCCTTCGGGGCGGCCCTCGCCCAGGCGCTGGAGACGGTCGTTCCCCTGGGCGAGGGGCAGTCGCCGCTCAGCGTCGTCGGGCTGACGGCGCGCGCCGGCGTCGCCGCCTTCGCGGTGCCCGGCGGCAGGCTGACCTGGTCCGGCGGCTTCGACCTCAGGGAAGGGACCATGGGCGCCCAGGTGCGGATCGCGCCCGACCCGATTCCCGAGGCGGAGACCATGCCGGTCATCGCCATGCAGTTCGTGGGACCGATCGGCACGCCCGCCCGCACCATCGATACCGACGACGTCTCCGGCTGGCTCGGCCTGCGGCTGATCGATCGCGCCGCCCTGCGCATCCGCCTGACCGAAAGCGACCGGCTCGAGCGCAGCCGCCAGCGCGCCTTCTCGCGCTTCACGGCCGTGCCGCCGCCGCAGGTCCAGATCGCGCTGCCGCCGATGCCGCCGCCGGTCGCGGCCGAGATGTTCCTGGTGCCGCCGCCCGCAACGGAGGTCGTGGTGCCGGCGGTCGTGGCGCCGGATGCGCCGCAGGAGACGGCACCGCTTCCCGCGCCCCGTCCGGCGGCCCCGCGCGCCGCCCCCGCGCCGGTCGCCACGGACCTGCCCTCGGTGGTGCGCCGCGCGCTCGACGGGGCCCGCCCGGCTCCTCCGGTGGCCACCGGGGCGCCGCTGTCGATCCTGCCGCCGCTGCCCCCGCCGATCGACGTGGGGCCCGCCCCCGGCATGCGCCGCTGAAGGCCTTTCGCTGACGCGCGGCCTCCCCTATATTCAACGGGCCGGGGCAACCCGGCTATGGTGATAAACGACCATCGCAATAAGCCTTTCGGACCCGGGGGCAGTACCCGGCGCCTCCACCAGAAGGGCCCTTCAAGGGCGTTTCTGATGGGGGCGAAATAGGATCGACGAGGGTGTAAAGGGTGGGCTTTTGCTCGGCATGGTTCCGCCGTTATCGGGCCGTCTCAATAGTTGCCAATGACAACTATGCTCCGGTGGCCGTTGCCGCGTAATGCGGTAATAGTACCGAAATCAAGTCCTTGCGGGTAGCACTGTAAGGCGGGGTTCGGAGGCACCTGGCAACAGAAGCCTCCACTTCTCTCCGGTCCGCGGCGCGGCGGTCGGGGGGCGTCCAGCCCCGCGCCACAGAAGGCCCCGGGTCCGTTCCGCGATCGACCAGCTCATGCCAACAGACCTCATCCGCTACGATCTTCTGGCCCAGGACGCCCTGCGCGGCGTGGTCCGCCGTGTCCTCGTCGACGCGGCACGCGACGGGCTTCCCGGCGACCATCATTTCTACATCACCTTCGACACCCGCGCCCCCGGCGTGCGCCTGTCGAACCGCATGCGTGAGAAATACCCGCTGGAAATGACCGTGGTGCTGCAGCACCAGTACTGGGACCTGATCATCACCGAGCACAGCTTCGAGGTCGGGCTGTCCTTCGGCGGCATCCCCGAGCGGCTTCTCGTGCCCTTCGACTCGATCAAGGGCTTCTTCGACCCCTCGGTGCAGTTCGGCCTCCAGTTCGAGGTGGCCGGCGCCGAGGCCGAGAAGGGCGATGTCGGCGTCAAGGAAATCACCCCCCGTCTTTCGGCCGATGCCGATACGGAAGCGCCCACGCCGTCGCCTGCCGCCACGCGCCGTCACGACGACGGCGCAGCGGCGAAGACCGATCAGGCGGCCGCGGAAACCGGTTCGAGCGGCGCAGAGGTCGTCAGCCTGGACAAGTTCCGCAAAAAATAGACCCGCGGATTCGTCGGGTTTCGCCGGTCATCTCCGTTTGGTCCGGTCAAGAGCATGACTGCTCTGTCACAGCGGTACCGAGAGACGGTTTCCATGCAGGCCGGTGCTGGCTAGACAATAGGCGACGCCGGTCTTGTACCGCACGGCGCCGGCCGGTTTTTTTTCGCCTTGAAGGGAACCGCAACGCTGTCTGTGAATTTGGAATGTTACCATGGGTGACATCATCAATTTGAAGCGCGCACGCAAACGCAAAGCCCGCGAAGCCGAGGCGCTTGGCGCCGACGCCAACCGCCTGCGCTTTGGTCGTCCAACCAGTGAACGACAACTCGACGAGGCCCGCGAGGCCTTGGAGTCCCGTCGGCTGGATGGTCACAAGCGCCCGGAGTGAATCTGCATGAAGAGCCACGTCATCAAACGTTCGATCGTCGTCGAGGGCCACAAGACCAGCGTCAGCCTCGAAGACGAGTTCTGGAACGCGCTGAAGGAAATCGCCGCCGAACGCCGCGAGACCCTGTCGGATGTGGTCGGCCAGATCGACGGCGGCCGCTCCCAAGGAAACCTGTCGTCTTCCATTCGTCTTTTCGTCCTCGACCATTACCGTACGAGAAGCACGGCGACCGGCTGACGGGCCGCCGCGAATGAGCACCTGCTGCGCATTGTCCCGGGCCTGTGAATCGCCTCCTGCTTGTGTTCGGGCAGTTGACATGATGTCATCCGCGCGCAAGAGCACGGGGTGACATTTGGTCTCAATACGATGCTCCGAAGCGGGGGGACTATGCAGGACGGAAACGCGACGAGTGCGGGTGAAGAAACACGCGGACTGGTCAAGAGCCCCCAGGACATGTTCGCCGGGCTCTTCATCATTGCCTTCGGGCTCGCCTGCCTGTGGGCCTCTTCCAACCTGAGTGGCGGACGTGGTGCCAATCTCGGCCCCGGTTCCTTCCCGCGCGGCCTTTCCTTCCTGCTGATGGGGATTGGCGGGATCATCGTGCTCCAGGCCCTGACCGTCATCGGCCCGCGCCTCGAAGCCTGGTCGATCCGTGGCCCGATCTTCGTCCTCGGCTCCGTGCTGATCTTCGCCGCCACGATCCGCGGCACCACCCTCAACATTCCCGGCATCGGCCGCACGGACCTGCTGCCGCCGCTCGGCCTCATCGTTGCTGGTCCGCTGACCCTGATCGTCGCGAGCCTCGCGGCCGACGAGCGCAACTGGATACAGACGCTGATCTTCTCGGCCGCCATGACGGCCTTCTGCATCCTTCTGTTCAAGGTTGCGTTGAGGCTGCCGATCCCGGTCGCCCCCTGGGCCGGCTGGTAAGGCGCTTCACATGGACATGATCTCCAATCTGGCGCTCGGTTTCGGCGTCGCCCTGACGATCAAGAATCTCGGGCTCTGCTTCCTCGGCTGCATGATCGGCACCCTGATCGGCGTCCTCCCCGGCGTCGGCCCGATCGCCACGATCGCCATGCTGCTGCCGATCACCTTCGGGCTCGATCCCGTCGGCGCCCTCATCATGCTCGCAGGCATCTATTATGGCGCGCAGTACGGCGGCTCGACCACCGCGATCCTCGTCAACATCCCCGGTGAGGCGACTTCGATCGTCACCGTGCTCGACGGTCACCAGATGGCCCGCAACGGCCGGGCCGGCGCCGCCCTCGGCATCGCCGCCATCGGCTCGTTCTTCGCCGGCAGCGTCGCCACCCTCGTCATCGCCGCGCTCGCTGCGCCGCTGACGCGCGTCGCCCTGCTCTTCGGCCCGGCTGAATATTTCTCGCTGATGGTCATGGGCCTGATCTTCGCGGTGGTTCTCGCCCGCGGCTCGGTCATCAAGGCCATCGCCATGGTGCTTGCCGGCCTCATGCTGTCGACCGTCGGCCAGGACCTGGAGACCGGCGCCGACCGCATGACCTTCTCCTGGCCGGAACTGTCCGACGGCATCGATTTCACCACCATCGCCATGGGCATGTTCGGCTTCGCCGAGATCCTCCGGAATCTGGAATCGCCGGAAACGCGCGACGTCCTGAAGAGCAAGATCGGCAGCCTCCTGCCCAACTGGGAGGAGATGAAGCGCTCGGTCATGCCGATCCTGCGCGGCACGGGTCTCGGTGCCGGCCTCGGTATCCTGCCCGGCAACGGCGCCGTGCTCGGCCCCTTCGCCAGCTACACCCTGGAGAAGAAGATCGCCAAGGACCCCTCGCGGTTCGGCAAGGGCGCCATCGAGGGCGTCGCCGGTCCGGAGAGCGCCAACAATGCCGGCGCGCAGACCTCCTTCATCCCGCTGCTCACCCTCGGCATCCCGCCCAATGCCGTCATGGCGCTTATGGTCGGTGCCATGACCATCCACGGCATCGTGCCGGGTCCGCAGGTCATGGAGAAGCGGCCCGATCTCTTCTGGGGCATGATCGCCTCGATGTGGATCGGCAACCTCATGCTGCTCATCATCAACCTGCCGATGATCGGCATCTGGGTGAAGCTGCTGAAGGTCCCCTACCGCATGCTGTTCCCCTCGATCCTGATGTTCTGCTGCATCGGCATCTACTCGGTGAACAACAACCCCTTCGACGTGATGATCACCGCCTTCTTCGGCCTGGTCGGCTATGCCTTCATCAAGATGGGCTTCGAGGTCGCTCCGCTGCTGCTCGGCTTCGTGCTCGGCAAGCTGATGGAGGAGTACCTGCGCCGCTCCATCCTGATGTCGCGCGGCGACTGGTCGGTCTTCGTCGACTTCGTCAACCGTCCGATCTCGGCCTTCCTGATCGCCATCGCCGTGCTGATGCTGATCATCTCCTTCCTGCCGGCGATCACCAAGAAGCGCGATACCGTCTTCGTCGAGTGACCGTCCTTGCCGGCGGCGCCCTGCGCGCCGCCGGTCGCCGTCCCGCGACGGCGTAACACCGGCCGGTGCGGACCCGAACAGGGTGAAACGAGGGCATGTCGCCCTCGCTTGTCGCCCCGAGGTCCTCGCCATGACCGGCATCGTGTATCCCTCCCGCCGCGCCCTCACCGCCTTCGTTCTTCTGACCACGGTTGGCCTGTCGACGGTGTCCTCCCTCGCCGGACCCGAGATCTATACCGGCACCCTGTCCAGTCTGGCCGCCGACGGCCACGACGTCGTCGCCTTCCACACCGAGGGACGCCCGGTGCGCGGCGACAGCCGCTTCACCCACCGCTGGAAGAATGCCACCTGGCGCTTCGCCAGCGCCGCCTCGCGGGATGCCTTCGCCGCCGATCCGGAACGCTATGCGCCGGCCTATGGCGGCCATTGCGCCTGGGCCGCCGCGCAGGGTTATCGCGCTGCCGGCGATCCCCGCCACTGGCACATCGTGGCCGGCCGCCTCTACCTCAACTACGACGCCAGGGTTCACCGCACCTGGCTGACCGATGTCCCCGGCTTCATCGCCGCCGCCGACACCAAATGGCCCGCCGTCGCCGCGCGCTGACCGCCGGAGGCCGCCGCCTATCGGGTTTTTGACGGAGGCGGCAGGCGGGGACGGCGCGACCGGGCCGATGGTAGTCTGCTCCCGTTCCGGCATCCGAAGCCGGGCGATGCCACAGAGCAGGGGGAGGATCGACGTGAGCGATTGGCTGGCCGATGTGAAGAAATACGCGCCGAAGGCGGACGAGGCGGCTGTCGCCGGTCTGGTCCGCTATCTCGGCATCGCGCTCAGGAACCGCGATTCCTCGCTCGTCTCCTTCAGCGACCCGGAAGAGGTCGCCCGCGTGAAGAAGAATTTCTGCATGAAGAAGCTGGCGCTGACCGACGAGGCGGCGATTGACGCGGCGCTGACCAAGGTCGGGACGGCCATGAAGGCCGACAAGACCAAGAACCGCGTCACGGTCTATTACCTGCTCGCGGACCACTTCAAGAAGCTCGACCTCTTCATCAAGAAGTGACGGTCTGACGGGCGCACGAAGGCTGTGCAACCGCGACGAGCGCCGCCCGCGGGCGGCGTTTTAGTGTGGAAGCGCGTATCGCGACGGTTCCGGCTGCTGCCGCCGGATGGCGAACCGCGCTATAAGATGCGTTTTCGGATTCGCCCCGCCGGAGGCCGCGATGCGCCAGTACCACGACCTGATGGAGCACGTCCTGCGCCACGGCGCCCGCAAGGACGACCGCACGGGCACCGGCACGCTCTCCGTCTTCGGCCACCAGATGCGCTTCGACCTGTCGGAGGGCTTTCCGATGGTCACCACCAAGAAGCTGCACCTGAAGTCGATCGTCCACGAACTCCTCTGGTTCCTGAAGGGCGACACCAACATCGCCTATCTCAAGGCCAACGGCGTCAGCATCTGGGACGAATGGGCCGATGCCGACGGCAATCTCGGCCCGGTCTACGGCAAGCAGTGGCGCTCCTGGGCCGCCCCCGACGGCCGCAGCATCGACCAGATCGCCCAACTGGTGAAGACGCTGAGGACCAATCCCGATTCGCGCCGCCTCATCGTCTCGGCCTGGAACCCGGCCGATGTCGAGGCCATGGCGCTGCCGCCCTGCCATTGCCTGTTCCAGTTCTACGTCGCCGACGGCAAACTCTCCTGCCAGCTCTACCAGCGCTCGGCCGACATCTTCCTCGGCGTGCCGTTCAACATCGCCTCCTATGCCCTTCTGACGCTGATGCTGGCGCAGGTGGCGGGTCTGAAGCCCGGCGATTTCGTTCACACGCTCGGCGATGCCCATATCTACACCAACCATGTCGAGCAGGCCGAACTGCAACTCAGCCGCCCGCTGCGCCCCCTGCCGGTGATGACGCTCAACCCTGATGTGACCGACCTGTTCGGCTTCACCTATGACGACTTCACGCTGACCGGCTACGAGCCGCATCCAGCCATCAAGGCGCCGGTGGCGGTGTGACCCCCATCGTGCTCATCGCCGCCGTCGCCGCCAACGGCGCCATCGGCTGCGACAACCGGCTGCTCTGGCGTCTCAAGGCCGACATGGCGCACTTCCGTGCCGCCACCGCCGGCAAGCCGCTCGTCATGGGGCGCAAGACCTTCGAGAGCTTCGGCGGCCGGCCGCTGCCGAAGCGGCTCAACATCGTCGCCTCGCGCCAGCCGGGCCTGTCGCTGCCGGGTGCCGTGGTGACGGGGTCGCTGCAGGCGGCCCTGGCGATCGCCCATGCAGAGGCGCTGCGATCGGGCGCCGACGAGATCGCCGTCCTCGGCGGGGCCGACATCTATGCGCAGGCCATGCCGCACGCCGACCGCCTCGTCATCACCCATGTCGAGGCCGAGCCGGAGGCCGACGCCTTCTTTCCAGCCGTCGACCTGGCCCTCTGGACCGGCGAAACGCACGCCATTCACCCCGCAGGCCCCGACGATGACCATCCGTTTCGCGTCGTCACCTACCGCCGGGCCAGCGGCGGAACGCCGCATGGCGCAGGGCCCGATGCCGACACTGCGCCCGGATAGGCCGTCGCGGGCTGCCTCAGGAGGCGCCAATCTTCACCAAGACGCCTATTCATGGGTCTGTGCAGCCAAGCCGCGTTGAAAGCAGCGAGACGGTCTTCTATATCCGTCCTTAACTTCCAGCGCCTTCGGGCGTGAGCGGGGCTTCGGCCGCGCCATCAAGCGAGGACAGTTCATGCCGTGGAACAATCAAGGCGGCGGCGGCCCATGGGGCGGCGGCGGCGGCACAGGTGGTGGCGGCGGCGGCGGCGGTGCGCCTCGCGGTCCCTGGGGGCAGGGCCCGCAGGGCGGTGGTGGCGGCGGCGGTGGTGGCGGCAACCAGCCGCCTGACCTCGAGGAGCTGATCCGTCGGAGCCAGGAGCGCCTCAAGAACGTCCTTCCGGGCGGCGGTGGCAATATCGGCGCCAAGGGCATCGCCCTGATCGGCGTGCTCGGCGTGATCATCTATGGCCTCACCGGCTTCTTCACGGTCAACCAGAACGAGGTCGCGGTGAACACCGTCTTCGGCCGGCATATCGGCAACGCCGCACCGGGCCTGAACTGGAACCCGCCGGCGCCGTTCGGCGCGGTGTACAAGGTTCCGGTCACCGACGTGCGGCGGACCGAGGTCGGTTACCGCTCCGGCGGCGGCGCCCGGGGCGCCAACCGTGAAGTTCCCGAAGAGAGCCTCATGCTGACCGGCGACGAGAACATCGTCGACATCGATCTCGAAGTGCAGTGGGACGTCAATGCGGCGCAGGTCGCGAACTACGTCTTCATGCTTCAGAATCCGGAAGGCACCGTGAAGGCGGTGGCGGAAAGCGCGCTGCGCGAATCGATCGGCCGCCGCAACATCCAGAACATCCTGACGGTCGACCAGGCGGCCATCGCCGCCGAAATCCGCCAGATCATGCAGCGGATCATGGACGATTACCGCTCGGGCGTGAACATCCGCGTCGTCCAGCTGCTGTCGGCCCTGCCGCCGGCACCGGTGCGCAACTCGTTCCTTGACGTCAACGCGGCCCAGCAGGACCAGACGCGCGTCCAGAACGAGGCGCGCACCTATGCCAACCAGGTGGTTCCCGAGGCGCGTGGTCGTGCCTCGCAGATCCTGCAGGAGGCCGAGGCCTATCGCGACCGCGTCGTCGCCGAGGCCAGCGGTCAGGCGAGCCGCTTCACCCAGGTCTTCGAACAGTACCGCCTGTCTCCGGACGTGACGCGCGAGCGCATGTTCCTCGAGACGATGGAGCGCATCTTCGGCGGCACCGAGAAGATCATCATCGACCAGGCCGGTAGCTCCGTGCAGCCGTTCCTGCCGCTCGACCAGATCATGCGCCGCCCGGGACAGCCCGCCCCGGCCGCTGCGGCCGCTGCTGCCGCGAGGACTTCGCGATGAACTCTTCCCTGAAACTCGCCTTCGGCATCGTCGCGGCGCTCACGCTCTTCGCCCTCGCCAATGCCTTCTTCATCGTCCAGATGACGCAGCACGCCATTGTTCTGCGCTTCGGTCAGGTCGTGCGTGAGCCGATCAGCGAGCCGGGCCTCTACTTCAAGGTCCCGTTCATCGAGAACGTGGTGACGGTCGACAAGCGTATCCTTGACCTTGACCTGCCGGTGCAGACCGTTCTGTCCACCGACCGGCAGAACCTCGACGTCGATGCCTTCGCGCGCTATCGCATCACCCAGCCGCTGCGCTTCTTCCAGACGGTGCGGACCGTTTCCAACGCGAACACCCGCCTGGCGAGCTTCGTCAACTCCTCGACGCGCAACATCATCGCCGGCGCCACCCTTGCGCAGCTGATCCGCACGGATCGCGACCGGCTGATGAACCGCATCCAGGAAGAAGTGAACCGCGAGGCGACGACCCTCGGCGTCGAGATCGTCGATCTGCGTCTCACCCGCGTCGACCTGCCCCAGGTCAACCAGGAGGCGGTGTTCAACCGCATGCAGACCGAGCGCCGTCAGGAAGCCGCCGATCTGCGCGCCACCGGCCAGCAGGCCGCGGTCACGATCCGCGCCCGCGCCGACCGCGAGGTCGTCGGCATCCTCGCCGAGGCCGACCGTCGCTCGGAAGAGGTCAGGGGTACCGGCGATGCCGAGCGCAACAAGATCTTTGCCGAGGCCTTCAACCGTGATCCGGACTTCTTCTCCTTCTACCGGACCATGCAGGCCTATGAGCAGAGCATGAAGCAGGGCGACACCCGCATGGTGCTGTCGCCCACCTCGGACTTCTTCCGCTACTTCGGAGATCCGTCCGGGCGCCGGTCCGGTCAACGTGCCCCGGCAGCGCCCGGGGCTCCGGCTCCGGGCACCCCGGCGCCGCTCACCGGTAACTGACCCGATCCCACACCGGACAGGGCCGTCGCGACAACCTCGCGGCGGCCCTGTCCCCATATCGAAACGCCATGCAAGACTTCTTCGTCGCCATAGGTCTCGTTCTCGTGATCGAGGGGCTGATCCTCGCAGCCTTCCCCTCGCGTATAAGAGATGCGCTCGAGACGATGCGCGTGACGCCCGACCAGCAACTGCGCGCCGTAGGCCTCGTCGCCGCCGTTCTGGGAACGCTCGTGGTCTGGTGGATGCGCAGCTGACGGCGGCGCGCTCACCGGCCCCGACAAAAGACCCGATTGACAAGGGCGCTCCGAGGCTTGATGGGAAGTCCAGCCTTGCTCGGCCCGTACGACAAGTAGACATCACATGGCTCAGTTCACGCTTCCGAAGAACTCGAAGATCACCGAGGGAAAGACCTGGCCGAAGCCGCCCGGGTCCAACCGGCTGAGCGAGTTCCGCATCTACCGCTGGAACCCGGACGACGGCGCCAACCCGCGCATCGACACCTATTACGTCGACCGCGACGATTGCGGCCCGATGGTTCTCGACGGCCTCATCTGGATCAAGAACAAGGTCGACCCGACCCTGACCTTCCGCCGCTCCTGCCGCGAGGGCATCTGCGGCTCCTGCGCCATGAACATCGACGGCACCAACACGCTCGCCTGTACCAAGGGCATGGATGAGGTGAATGCCGGCCAGGTGAAGATCTACCCGCTGCCGCACATGCCGGTGGTCAAGGATCTGATTCCCGACCTGACGCGGTTCTACGCCCAGCATGCCTCCATCGAGCCATGGCTCAAGACGACGACCGCCCGCCCCGAGAAGGAGTGGCGCCAGTCGAAGGAGGACCGCGAGAAGCTCGACGGTCTCTACGAGTGCATTCTCTGCGCCTGCTGCTCGACCTCATGCCCGAGCTAGTGGTGGAACGGCGACCGCTATCTCGGCCCCGCCATCCTGCTGCAGGCCTATCGCTGGCTGATCGATTCGCGCGACGAAGCCACGGGCGACCGCCTCGACAACCTCGAGGACCCGTTCCGCCTCTATCGCTGCCACACGATCATGAACTGCTCGAAAGCCTGCCCGAAGGGTCTGAACCCGGCCAAGGCCATCGCCGAGATCAAGAAGATGATGGTGGCGCGTCAGGTCTGACGCGCGACCGGGGACGGGGTCCGGTTTCATTTTTGCGGTCCCGCCGAAGAAACAGGCTGCACCAGCCTCAACGATCGGTTAACCAGAACCTGAACATCGTCCGGATGTCGCAGGCCTGCCACGGAATTGCCGCTGCATGGCGTCATCGTGGCAAGGCTCGCGCGCCGCGCGACCTCTTCTGGGTGAACCGCTCCATGGGTATGCGCCCCGCCGCAGCACTCTTCCTCTGCTCCGTCGCCCTCGCCGGATGCACCTCTTCGTCGCGTTTCGGCGACAGCGGCGGCTCGCCCGTCGGCTGGGGCCGTTCCGACACCATGGCGCGCACCGAGGTACAGCCGCAGATCCGGCCCGCCCCGTCCGACGACGTCATCCCCGGCGGCCAGCCCGGCGCTTCGGGTGCGGTCGAGAGCCAGGAGATCGCGCCGCCCTCCGTCTCGGGACGGTCGGATACCGGCCCCCCGGCGGTCGAGACCGCGCTGGCGCCGAGCAGTCCGTCGGCCCAGCCGCAGATCATGCAGCCCGAGCCCCAGCGTGGCGCGCCGCAGTCGCCGCCCACTGTCGTCTCCGCCCTGCCGCGGCAGGAGCGTGCCGCATCGGGCGCCACCAGCGTCGCCGGCACCTGGACGGTGACCGACGCCGGTGACCGCTGCCGCATCACCCTGACCTCGACGCCGCTGTTCGAGTTCTACCGCGCCAGCCCGCAGAACTGCCGGGCGCCGACGCTCGCCCGCATCAACGCCTGGGAGCAGCGCGGCGCGGAGATCGTCCTGCTCCAGCCCGGCGGACGCGTGGCGGCCCGCCTGTCCCCGCAGGGCGGCGGCGCCTATTCGGGTGCGACCGCCACCGGCGCCCCCGTCAGCATGGCCCGCTGAGGGCTCAGCCCTCGTTGCGCGGCCCACGCAGCGCGACCGTGCCGTCGCGCAGCAGCCCCATCTGCCGGTCGATGACGCTCGCCGTGGCAGAAGCCGAGTCGGTGACGACCTCGCGCCAGAACGACAGGGGCGTCGCCGGCCGCGCCGTCACCTTGGCGAAACTGTCCCCGGATGCGGTGGTGATCGTCCCGTCGAACCGGGCCGCGAGGCGCTGCATGCCACGGTTGGAGGGCAGGCAGGTCATGACGAGGCCGGTGAGGCCGCGGTTGCGGGCGGTCAGGAGCAGGCGGCCGAACAGTGCCGAGCCGACGCCGGTGAGCCGCCAGGCGTCCTCGACGCTGACAGCCACCTCGCCGGTCCGATCGGCCATCAGCCGCAATTCGGCGGCGCCGCGCATCACCCCGTCGATCAGGAAGCCGTGGACCACCGCGTCGGATCCGAGCGCGCTCCCGGCATAGTTCACGACGGTCTCGTCGGAGACGCCGGCGGCGAAGCGGCAACGGCGGGTTTCCGGGTCGAGGCGCAAGAAATGCGCCGTCAGGAGATCGGTCTCCCAGGCGTAGAGCTTGCGAATGACGCCGGGCGTCGTCAGGTCTTCCAGCATGCGATGATCTCCCGAAGGCCGCATTGCGCCTTTCGCCGGCTATTCCCTCACATGTCCGACGCCGTCTCCCTCTGCGCGGTCTAGCCGACGGCAGGGCCATGAGCAACGACGATATTGCAGTGCAACATGACGCTCTCGTCATACCTGCGCCGCGGGCGCCCGCCGACAGGGCCAACCTCGACGCAAAAAACCCCGGCCTTTCGGCCGGGGTTTGTCAGGACCGCCCGAGAGGGCCTGAAAATCAGCTCTTGAGAGCGCCGATGCCGCCGAACTTCTGGTTGAAGCGGGACAGACGACCGCCGCGGTCCATCAGCTGCTGCGAGCCGCCGGTCCAGGCCGGGTGGACCTTGGGATCGATATCGAGCTGGAGGACATCGCCCTCCTTGCCGTAGGTCGAGCGCGTCGTGTACTCGGTGCCATCGGTCATCACGACCTTGATGGTGTGGTAGTCGGGATGGATGTCGGTCTTCATGGGTCGTCCTCGAAGGGCGCCGCTCTAGGGGGGCAGGCGCTAAGGGTCGTGTCCTGTGATGAGAAGCCGCGCTATTAAAGGAACTCGGTCGCCTTTTCAAGCGAAGACGTGGGTTCGATAATCAGTAACGAGAAGACGAGTCCGGAATCCATGTCCACGGTTGATACGCTCGACGCAGGCAAGGCCGCCGCAACGCCGGCGCGCCGTGCCAAATTCCGTCCGCTGATGAAGTTCCTGCCCTTCATGCTGCGCCATCGCGGCATGCTGGCCGGCGCCGGCCTCGCCCTGCTCGTCGCCTCCCTCGCGACGCTCGCGGTGCCGCTCGCCATCCGCCGCATGATCGATTTCGGTTTTGCCGCCGAGGGGATGATCACCCAGTATTTCGGCATGCTCGTCATCATCGCCGCCGTTCTGGCGGTCGCATCGGCGGCGCGCTTCTACCTCGTGACGACGATCGGCGAGCGGGTGGTGGCCGATATCCGCACCAGCGTCTTCAATCATCTGGCGACCCTCTCGCCCTCCTTCTACGACACGGCGCGCACCGGCGAGCTCGTCTCGCGCCTGACCGCCGACACGACACAGCTGAAATCGGCGCTCGGCGTCTCGGTCTCCATGGCGCTGCGCAACATCATCATGTTCGGCGGCGCCGTCGCCATGATGGTGATCACCTCGCCGCAGCTCTCCCTCTACGTGGTCGGCGCCATTCCCTTCCTGGTGCTGCCGCTGGTCGCCTTCGGCCGCAATGTCCGCCGACGCTCCCGCGCCGCCCAGGACCGGCTCGCCGAGGCCTCGGCCTATGCCAGCGAGAACATCCAGGCCGTGCGCACCATGCAGGCCTTCACGGCGGAGGCGACGGTGACGCAGCGCTTCTCCGCCGCCGCCGAGGACGCCTATGAAGGGGCCCGCGGCGCCAACCGGGCCCGCGCCATCCTCACCGCCGTCATCATTTTCCTCGTCTTCACCAGTGTCGTCGCCGTGCTCTGGGCCGGCGCCCAGCAGGTGCTGGCCGGCACCATCACCAGCGGCCGCCTGTCACAGTTCGTGCTCTATGCGGTCTTCGCCGCGAGCGCCCTGTCGCAGCTCTCGGAAGTGTGGAGCGAGATCAGCCAGGCCGCGGGCTCGGCCGAGCGGCTCGGCGAGATCCTCGCCGTCACGCCCGACATCAAGGCGCCTGAGCGGCCGCTGCCGCTGCCCGAGCCGCCGCGCGGCGAGGTCGCCTTCGTCGCCGTGCGCTTCGCCTATCCCTCGCGGCCCGAGACGCGCATTCTCGACGACGTCGCCTTCACCGTGAAGGCCGGCGAGCGGGTGGCGATCGTCGGCCCCTCCGGTTCCGGCAAGTCGACGCTCTTCGCCCTCGTCCAGCGCTTCTACGACCCGCAGGGCGGCGTCATCCGCTTCGACGGTGTGCCGGTGGCCGAGACCGATCCTCTGGCGCTGCGCGCGCGCATCGCCCTCGTGCCGCAGGACGTCGCCATCTTCGCTGCCTCGGTGGCGGAGAACATCCGCTACGGACGACCGGGCGCCAGCGACGAGGAGGTGGTCGCCGCGGCGCGCATGGCCCATGCCGACGAGTTCATCGCCCGCATGCCCGGGGGCTATGCCAGCCTCATCGGCGAGCGCGGCGTGACGCTGTCGGGCGGCCAGCGCCAGCGCATTGCCATCGCCCGCGCCATCCTGCGCGACGCGCCGCTCCTGCTTCTCGACGAGGCGACCTCGGCCCTCGACGCCGAGAGCGAGACGCTGGTGCAGGAGGCGCTGTCGCGGCTGATGACCGGGCGCACGACGCTGGTCATCGCCCACCGTCTCGCTACCGTGCTCGACTGCGACCGCATCCTCGTCATGGACCAGGGCCGCATCGTCGAGCAGGGCACCCACGCCACCCTCGCGGCGGCCGGCGGTCTCTATGCCCGCCTCGCCGAACTGCAGTTCAAGAGCGTCGCGGCGCCGGAGCGGACGGCGCCCACGCCATGAGGTCGATGGTCCGGCCCTGTTCGTTGACGCGGGTGCCGGTTTTGTCGAAGCCCTGCCGCCGGTAGAAGGCGATGGCGCGGGCATTGTCCGTATTGACGTCCAGCGACAGGCCCGCCGGCGCGGTGGCCTTGGCCGCATCCATCAGAGCTCCTGCGAGGCCGCTGCCCTGATGGGCGAGACCGACCAGCATCTGGTCGATCCATCCGGTGCCGGTGTGGACCGTGACGAAGCCGCCGGGAACGCCGTTCACGAGCCCCACAAGGATCGCCGTGCCGTCTTTCGCCATCGCCGCCATGCGTTCGGCGAGCCAGCCGCGCCGTGCCTCGAAGTCGATTCCGGGATAGGTCCGCGCCCAGGCCGCGACCCACAGCTCGGTCAGCGCCGGCAGCATGGGATCGGCGCAGGCGACGACCCGTACCGTCACCGGTCGGTCAGGCGCAGCTCGATGCGGCGGTTGCGGGCGAGCGCCTCCGGCCCGTCGCCCTGGTCGAGAGGCTGGAACTCGCCGAAACCGGCGGCCACCAGCCGCTGCGGCGCGATGCCCCTGGCAATGAGATACTGGACGACGGCGATGGAGCGGGCGGCCGACAGTTCCCAGTTCGACCGGAAGCGCCCGCCCTGCATCGGCCGCGCGTCGGTATGGCCATCGACCCGCAGCACCCAGGCGATGTCGGTCGGAATGTCCCTCTCGAGCTGGATCAGGGCGGCGGCGAGCTTGTCCAGTTCGGCCCGTCCCCCCGGTTCCAGTTCCGCCTGGCTCGACCCGAAGAACACCTCCGAGCCGAAGACGAAGCGGTCGCCGACGACGCGGATGTCGGAGCGCTCGGCGAGAATTTCGCGCAGGCGTCCGAAGAATTCCGAGCGGTAGCGCGACAGTTCCTGCACGCGCTGGGCCAGGGCGAGGTTGAGCCGCCGGCCGAGATCGGTGATGCGCGTCTGCGCGTCGCGGTCACGGGCCTCGGTGGCGCCCAGCGCCTCCTCGAGCGAGGCGAGCTGCCGGCGCAGCGCCGTGATCTGCTGGTTGAGGAGTTCGATCTGCGACAGCGCCGCCTGCGCCGTCTGGCGGTGCTGGGCGATCTGGGCCTCCAGCGTGGTGGCACGCCCCAGCTGGGCCCCGGCCTGGCCCTGCGCGTCCTCCAGCAGGCCCTGGAGCCGCCGCCTTTCGGCATCCGAGGTGCCGAGCGTCGCGGTGATCGCCGCGAGCCCCTCCTGCACGGTCTGCCGCTGGCCACGTTCGAGCTGCAGCAATTCGCCGAGCTCGGCGATCTGGCGCTGCAGCCGCACCATGGCGTCGTCCTTGCCGGCGATGTCGCGCGCCAGGAAATACTGCGCCAGCATGAAGACGGAGAGCATGAAGATGATCGCCAGCAGGAAGGTCGACAGCGCGTCGACGAAGCCCGGCCAGTAGTCGATCCCGCGCTCGCCGCGGCGTGACCGCGACAGGGCCATCAGACCGACCCCTTCTCTCGCAGCACCTGTTCGAGCAGGCGCCGCAGCTCCTTCTGGTCGGTGGACTGGGCCTGCATCCAGTCGCGCACCACCTGCTGCTCCGAGCGCATATGGGTGACGAGGCCCTGGATGCCCTCGGCGAGATTGGCCATGGCGGCGCTGGCGCGCTGGTTCGATGAGCCGTCACCCATGGCCTCTCGCAACCTGTCGAAGGCGCGCTGCAGGTCGGCGACGCTCACCTGGGGCGATCCGCCATCGGCCGAGGGGCTGATCACCGCCATGTCCTGCACGGTCGACGACAGCCAGTCCTCCACCTCGGTGTAGAAGCGGTTCTGCGCCTGGCTGGCCTGCAGGTCGAGGAAGCCGAGGACGAGCGAACCGGCGAGGCCAAACAGCGATGACGAGAAGGCGATGCCCATGCCGGCGAGGGGCTCGGCAAGGCCGCGCTTCATGTCCTCGAAGATGGTGCCGAGCTCGCCCTGGTTGGACAGGCTGTTGATGACGCGGCCGACCGAGGTCACCGTCTCGATCAGGCCCCAGAACGTGCCGAGCAGGCCGAGGAAGACGAGGAGGCCCGTCAGGTAGCGCGCCAGTTCCCGCCCCTCGTCGAGGCGGGTGGCGAGCGAATCCAGGAGCGAGCGCATGGTGACGGTCGAGATCGCCATCTGGCCGCTCCGCGCGCCGAGCATGGTCGCCATCGGCGCCAGCAGGATCGGCGGCCTCTCGACGGTGATGCCGGGATCGGCGAGGCGGAACGTGTTGACCCAGCGCGCCTCGCGGAACAGGCGGATGACCTGGCGGAACGACAGGACGATGCCGATCAGGCCGACGGCGACGATGACGCCGTTGAGGCCCGGATTGGCCATGAAGGCGGTCTGGATTTCGCGCTGCAGGACGAACACGACCAGGCCGACCAGCGCCAGGAACACCAGCATCCGGAACAGGAAGATCCGCGGGGACGAGACCTTGAAGGGATCGAGTTCTCGGGCCATCGGCACTCATCGAATTGTTGAGGGTTCCGACAGGCTAACCCTACCGGAACCAGAAATGAAGCAGAGGTTGTGGCAGGCTTGTGACGGCGGCGGCTCTCGCCGCCATGCAGCGGCGCTCAGGCGCCGAGCAGGCCCTCCGCCTTCACCTTGTCGAGCGTGCGGTCGAGCGTCCGCGCCAGTCGGTCGAAGAGGTCGTCGATCTCCTCCGGTGTGATGATCAGCGGGGGGCAGACGGCGAGCGAATCCCCGAGATTGCGGATGATGAGGCCTTCCTGCTGGGCGATCGCCGTCGCATGGGCGCCGATGCCGGCCTTCGCCTCGAAGGCCTTCTTGGTCGGCTTGTGGGCGACCATCTCCAATGCGCCGACCAGACCCATGCCGCGTGCCTCGCCCACCAGCGGATGGTCGGCGAGGGCCCTGAGATGCGCCTGGAACTGCGGCGTCTTGGCCGCCGACTTCTCGATGATGCGGTCGCGCTCGTAGATCTCGAGGGTCTTCAGCGCCACCGCCGCGCCGACCGGGTGGCCCGAATAGGTGAAGCCGTGGCCGAACGTGCCGATCTTCTTCGATTCGATGATCGTCGCCTGATACATTTCCTCGGGGATCATCACCGCGCCCACCGGCATGTAGGCCGAGGTCAGGGCCTTGGCGACGGAGATGGCGTTCGGCTTGTAGCCGAGCGCCGAGGAGCCGAACCATTCGCCGAGGCGCCCGAACCCGCAGATCACCTCGTCGGCGATCATGTAGATGTCGTAGCGCTGGCAGACCGCCATGATCTTCTCGAAATAGCCCGCCGGCGGCACGATGACGCCGCCCGCGCCCATCACCGGCTCGGCGATGAAGGCGGCGACCGTCTCGGGCCCTTCGCGCAGGATCATGTCCTCGAGGTCCTGGGCGCAGCGGGTGGCGAATTCCTCCTCCGTCTCGCCCTCATGGGCGAAGCGGTAGTGGTGCGGGCAGGAGGTGTGCAGGATGCCGGAGATCGGCAGGTCGAAATCGGTGTGGTTGGCCGGCAGGCCCGTCAGCGAGGCCGAGGCGATGGTGACGCCGTGATAGCCCTTGATGCGGGAGATGATCTTCTTCTTCTGCGGCCGTCCCAGCGCGTTGTTCATGTACCAGACCATCTTGATCTGGGTGTCGTTGGCCTCCGAGCCCGAGCAGACGAAGAAGACCTTGGAGATCGGCACCGGCGCCTTCTCCTTGAGCTTCTCGGCAAGTTCGATGGCCGGGTCGTGGCTCTTGCCGCCGAACAGATGGGTGAAGGACAGCTTCTTCATCTGGTCGTAGGCGGTCTGCGCGAGCTCCTCGTTGCCGTAGCCCAGCGCCGTGCACCACAGGCCCGCCATGCCCTCGATATAGGGCTTGCCGTCGACGTCGTAGACATAGATGCCCTTGGCCCGTTCTAGGACCAGCGTGCCCGTGTCGCGGATCGTCGCCTGGTTCGTATAGGGGTGAAGGACGGTTTCCAGGTCGCGGACCTGCAGATTCGACAGCGCCATGGCACTCTCCGGGGCGGGAATGGTGGAGAGTGAAGCCGATCCGCTGCCGCCCTGTCAAAGCAGGGCAGGACAGCGAAAGCACGGTTCCGGGACACCTAGCCCTCGGGCGGCATGTCCTTCGGCTCCGACGGCGTCGTGACCGCTCTCGGCTGCGCCGCGGCCCGCGGCTTGGTCTCGCGTCGCTTCAGCCGCCGCGGCGGCAGGATCTCCGGGTCGCTCACCACGGTCTTGGCGAGGAAGATGGCGGCGTCCAGCTTGGTGAACGAGCGGCCGCGGTAGAACTTCAGGGCGTTGTCGTTGTTCTCGGCGACTTCCAGGACGAGATGCGTGCAGCCCCTGAGCCGCGCCAGGTGCTCGAGCTGTTCCAGCACGAAGGTGCCGAGGCCGCGGCCCTGGAATTCCGGGTCCACCGCCAGTTCCTCTACGAAGAGCGGGCGCATGTCGCGGGCCCGGAAATAGCGCTCGTTCATCCAGTTGTCGGTGCCGATGATGGTCAGCGCGCATTCGGCATAGCCGACGATCCGCTCCTTGCCGCCGATGCGGATGACGAACAGGAGCTGCTCGATCCCCTTCTCGTCGAAGACCTCGAGGAAGCGCTTCTTCGACTTCGGCCGCTGATACTCCACCGTCGAGCGGTTCACCTCGCGGAACACCGCCTTGATGAACTCCCAGGTGCGGTTGAGGTCGCGCTTGTTGAGATGGCGCACCCGCACCTGCGGTTCGGCATCGGCGATGTCGTCAGGGATCGTTGAGTCCGAGGCCATGGGATGCACAGGGTGTTCCGTTGCGGCCAGTCTCTACCGCATCGGAGGGGGCGAGCCTAGGCTCAGGACGCATTGCACGGAGCCGGACGGCGCGGGCGGCCGTGATCCCATTGCGGTCGTGCAGCCGGCCGGCAGGAAAATCCGGGGCGACGCGCGATTGACCGCATGCGGCGTGACATCCTATGCCGAACAGTAGGAAACGCACCAAGACCAGAGAGGCTCGACCATGGCCCCGTCCCCCACCACTGTCACCCGCCGCGCGACGCTTGCCGCTGCGGCGGGCGTCGCCCTTGCCCCGTTCGTCGCCCGCGCCCAGGGCGCCTGGCCGCAGCGTCCCATCCGGCTCGTCGTGCCCTTCTCGGCCGGTGGCGCGGCGGACAGCGCGGCGCGCGTGCTGACGGGCCATATGGGCGAGCGGCTCGGCCAGCGCTTCGTGGTGGAGAACCGCACCGGCGCGGGCGGGAGCATCGGCGGGGCGGAGGTGGCGCGCGCAACGGACGGCCATACCTTCCTGTGGGACGCGTCGAGCCACATCGTCAACCCGTCGCTGCTGCGCGGCCTGATGTTCGATTATGCGACGGCCTTCACGCCGATCTCGCTGGTGGTGACCTTCCCATCGGCCGTCGCGGTCAAGGCCGATTTCCCGGCCCGGACGCTCGGCGAATTCGTGGCAGCCGCCAAGGCGCAGCCGGGGAAGCTCACCGTCGGCACGCAGGGCAATGCGACGGCGGGGCATATGGGGCTCGTCGCCTTCACGCGTGCAGCGGGGATCGAGGTGATCCACGTTCCCTATCGCGGCGGCGCGGCGGCGGCGCAGGACCTGGCGACCGGGGCGCTTGACGCGGTGTTCACGACGCTGGTCTCCGCCGGCCCGGTGGTGGATAGCAACCGCGCGCGGTTCCTGGGCGTCGGCACGCTCACGCGGGTGGAAAGCCGGCCGGATGTGCCGACCATCGCCGAGCAGGGTTTCGCAGGTTTCGAGTCCAACGAATGGGCCGGGCTGTTCGGGCCGGCGGGCACCCCGGCGCCGGTCGTCACCGCCCTCTACGATTCCCTGGCGGAGGCCATCGCCCAGCCGGCGCTGCGCGAGCGTCTCGTGCAGATCGGCTGCGTGCCCATCGCCTCACGCCCCGACGCCTTCGCGCGCTTCGTGACGGACGGCCGCGCGGCGATGGCGACTCTGGTGCGCGAGGCGAATATCCGCGCGGAGTGAGGCCGCGCGGGGAGGGGCGCGGCCCCCACCCATTCCTCCCGCGCATGTCCCCCGGTCCCTTCGCGCCGCTTGCCGTGGCGGGAGCGCCATTGCACGGTGCCGGCAACGAAGACCCGAGGGGACGCATCCATGGCCGCCGATCTGTCGCTGATCGAGAAGAGCGCAACCGACATCGTCAGGCTGCTGAAGTCCGGCGAGGTGACGCCCATCGACCTCCTCGACACGCTGGAGAAGCGCATCAAGGCCGTCGACGGCAAGGTCAATGCCCTGCCGACCCTGTGCTTCGACCGGGCCCGCAGACGGGCCCGCGCCCTGATGAAGAAGCCGAAGGAGGGCAGGGGCCTCCTGCAGGGCATGCCCGTGCCGATCAAGGACCTCACCGACGTCGCCGGCGTGCTGTCGACGCAGGGCTCCCCCATCTTCAAGGACTTCGTGCCGGAGGTCTCCAACATCCTCGTCGAGCATCTCGAGACCCAGGGCGGCGTCATTTACGCCAAGTCCAACACGCCGGAATTCGGCGCCGGCGCCAATACCTTCAACGAGGTTTTCGGCGCCACGGTGAATCCCTACAATACGAAGCTGTCTGCGGCCGGCTCCTCGGGCGGCGCCGCCGTGGCGCTCGCCACCGGCATGGCCTGGCTCGCCCACGGCTCCGACATGGGCGGCTCGCTCCGCAACCCCGCCAGCTTCTGCGGCATCGTCGGCATGCGCCCCTCGCCGGGCCGGGTCGCCGCGACGCCCGGGACCAAGATCGACGCGACGCTCGGCGTCGAGGGCCCCATGGCCCGCACGGTCACCGATCTCGCGCTGCTGCTCGACGCGATGAGCGGCGATGACCACCGCGACCCGCGCTCGCTCCCCGGCCCGAAGAAGAGCTTCCGTTCCATCCTCAAGGGTCCGTGGCGGCCGAAGCGCGTCGCCTGGTCGCCGGATCTCGGCATCACGCCGGTCGACCCTGAGGTGCGCGCCATCACGGAAGCCGCCGCCAAGCGCTTCAAGGAGGCCGGTGTCATCGTCGAGGAGGCCCATCCCGACTTCTCCGAGGTGCACGAGTGTTTCGGCACGCTGCGCGCCTATGCCTTCGCCACCACCAAGTTCGAGCTCCTCAAGACCCACCGCGACAAGCTCAAGCCCGAGGTCGTCTGGAACATCGAGAAGGGCCTGAAACTCACCATGGACGAGCTGACCCGCGCCGAGGCGCAGCGTCAGGCCATGCTGCGGCGGACCCTCGCCTTCTTCGAGCGCTACGATCTCCTGCTGACGCCGGCCACCATCGTCGCCGCCTATCCGGTGGAGCAGCGCTTTGTCGCCGAATGCGACGGCTTCACCTTCCCCGACTATGTCCAGTGGCTCTCCATCGCCTATGCGCTGACGACGGTCTCCTGCCCCGCCCTGTCGCTGCCCTGCGGCTTCACCCGAGACGGCCGCCCGATCGGCCTGCAGATCGCCGCCCGACCCCATGGCGAGGACCGGGTTCTGGCCGGCGCCAAGATCATGGAGGACATTCTCGGCATCGGCTCGGTGAAGCCGATCGATCCGAGGGGCTGAGCCAGGGCGTAGCGGCCGTGTTGCTATGACAGGTCTCGCCGCTTCACCTCTCCCCGCCGGGGAGAGGTGAGGCCCGCCCGGCAGTGCCCCACTGTCCCGCGCTGTCCATCACCCCCGGCGAGGCCGAAGGCCGATGGAAGGGGGGCAGGAGGGGAAGGGTTGCGGTGTGAGGGAAGGCCCCACCCGCACCCTCCCCACGCTGTCGCGTGGAGAGGGGGACTTCGGCCTCGCTCCTCTGCTCGACCGACGTGCCTGGCGCGACCGTCGATGGCTGCTCCATCAACGGCCGGGCTCGGCGCGACAGCCACGACAGGACGCTACGCGGTAGCCCCCCTCTCCGCGCAGCGGGGAGGGTAAGGGTGGGGCATCGCGGCAAGGTCCTGACGATACCTCGCTGTCCGTCACCCCCGGCGAGCGTTAACGGACCATCCACCGCGATCCGCGGTTTTTGCCCCGGCCTGTCCACCCGGTGTTAAACATCAATCGGGTCGCGAAAGGTTGGGGGAGATGGCCGTGATACGCCACGCCTTGCGGCTCGTCGTCATGATCTGTTGCAGTCTCGCCGCGGTTCCCGCCGCCGCCCAGGACGTGCGTCCCTCTGCCATTCCCGATTTCGACGCGGTGGCGGCCGGCAATCGCGGTTTCGGCGGGTTCTACATCGCCGGCGGCCTCGGCCACAGCCTGCCCGCCCATCGCGACTTCACCATCGTCGACGGTTTCGCCTGCCCGGGCGCCGGCATTCCCTTTCTCGGCCCGGTCTCGGTCGGCGGCGGGTCGGGCTGCCGGACTTCGGCGGGTCTCGCCGGCCTCACCGCCCATGCCATCGCCGGCTGGAACGCCGGCGGGCCGAACGGCTGGATCGCCGGCCTCGAGTTCCGTGGCCGGCTGGGGCGCGAGGGCGGTACCGGCCGGCTCGGTGGATCGGCGCTCGTCGCCATTCCCGGCCTGACGACCTATACCAACACGGCCTCGGGCACCTACCGCGCCAGCCTCGACGGCGGCCTCGCCGTGACCGGCCGCTGGGGCTATGCCTTCTCCGGATTCATGCCATTCCTGCGCGGCGGCCTCGGCGTGGCGCAGCTCACCGAACAGGTCGACTTCGACGCCACGGGCTCGCGGTCCTGTACGCTCGGGCCGCCGGTCTCCTGCACCACCGGCGGGCGGGTCGCGAGCCGCACGTCGCGCTGGCTGCCCTCGGCGGTCTTCGGCGCCGGAATCGAGGTGCCGATCGGCCGCGCCTTCGTCCGGCTCGACGGCGAGGTCGAGGCGGTCTTCTCGCCCTCGCAGAACCTGCTGCAGAATCTCGCCGGCCAGACGCTGGTCACGGCGACCGGTACCGGCACCGGCGCGACGCCGGGCACGGTCGGCCAGGCCTCGCTCCGCTCCGAGAACTGGATCGTCTCGCGCAGGATCATGCTCTCCGGTGGCTTCCGGTTCTGACCGCGCCTCACTATGTTCGGGGGCTCTGAGACCGCGGGATGATCCCGGCGGCAATGACCCCGGCGCTGATGACCACCACCCGAATGACGACGCTTCCCTCCGGCCTGACGGTCGTGACGGACGCCATGCCCCATCTCAAGACCGCCTCGATCCAGGTGACGTTCGGCGTAGGCGGCCGCGACGAGCGGAGCGATGAGCACGGCATCAGCCACCTGCTCGAACACATGGCCTTCAAGGGCACGACCAAGCGCACGCCGCGCGGTCTCGCCGAGGAGATCGAAGCGGTCGGCGGCGACCTCAACGCCGCCACCGCCTCGGAGAACACGTCCTATTACGCCAAGGTGCTGGGCGAGGACCTGCCGGTGGCCATCGACATCCTCTCGGACATCCTCACCGACCCGCAGTTCCACCCGGCCGAACTGGTCAAGGAGAAGAACGTCATCGTTCAGGAGATCGGCGCCGCCGAGGACGATCCCGACGATGTCGTCGTCGACCACTTCATCGCCGAGGCCTATCCCGGCCAGCCGCTCGGCCGCACCATCCTCGGAACGCCGCAGGCGGTGCGGGCGGCGACCCCGGACAAGCTGCGCACCTATATGGGCCGCTCCTATGCGGCGCCGCGCGCCGTGGTGGCGGCGGCCGGCGCCGTCGACCACGACCGCGTCGTCGACGCCATCGCCCGGGCCTTCGAGACGCTGCCGCAGGAGGCCCCGCCCGATTGCGAGAGCGCCCGCTACAAGGGCGGCTCGACGACCATCGTCCGGCCGCTGGAACAGACCAACCTCGTCTTCGGCTTCGAGGGCATGAGCTACCGCGACCCCGACATCTATGCCGTCGGCGTCTTCAACAACCTGCTCGGCGGCGGGCTGTCCTCGCGGCTGTTCCAGGACGTGCGGGAGGACCGGGGTCTCTGCTACGAGATCCACTCCTTCCACTGGTCCTACAGCGATACCGGCGTCTTCGGCATCTCCGCCGGCACCGACCCGGCCGACGCCGTCGACCTGTTCAATCTCACCATGGACGTGCTCAACGCCACGGTGGACGGGGCGAGCGAGGCCGAGGTCGGCCGCGCCAAGGCGCAGATGAAGGTCGGGCTGCTCGGCGCGCTGGAAAGCTCGTCCTCACGCACCGACCAGATGGCGCGGCAGGTGCTCGTCTTCGGCCGCACCCTCGACCTCGAGGAGATCGCCGCGCGGATCGACGCCGTCACCGTCGAGGAGGCCCGCGCCGCGGGCGCAAGGCTGGTCCGCTCGTCGCCGATGACCTTTGCGGCGATCGGACCGAAACGCGGGCTGGACAAGGTGCGAAAGCTGGCGGAACAATTCCGGCCGACATGAACGCCACGACCAAGGTTCCAGCGCCCCGATCGTCAGCAGGCCGGCCCCTGTCGCTGCTGCGGGCGGTGGGCCTCGCCTATAGCGCGCCGGAACCGGTCATCGGCCCGAAGGTCATGCTGCGGATGCCCGACATGGCCGACTACGACGCCTGGATGCGGCTGCGCGAGGCGAGCCGCCACTTCCTCGTGCCCTGGGAGCCGGCCTGGCCTCCGGACGACCTCGGTCGCACGGCCTTCCGCCGCCGCATCGCCCGCTACCGCCAGGACTGGCGGGACGATCAGGGCTACGCCTTCTTCCTCTACCGCAAGGAGGACGGCGCCCTCGTCGGCGGGCTGACGCTTACCAATGTGCGGCGCGGCGTCGCCCAGACCATCTCGCTCGGCTACTGGATGGGTGAGGCCTTTGCCGGCCGCGGCTATATGAGTGCCGGCGTCCGCACCGCGATCCCCTATGCCTTCGGCGTCCTCGGCTTCCGCCGCGTCGAGGCGGCCTGCGTGCCGCAGAACGCCGCCTCGGTGGGGCTGCTGGAGCGGGTCGGCTTCACCCGCGAGGGCCTCGCCCGGCAATATCTCTGCATCAACGGCACGTGGATGGACCACGCGCTTTACGCCTTCGTGCAGGGCGACCGGCTCGGGTGAGGCCGGGCCCCGTCAGTCGACGATGAACAGCCTCGCACCCAGCGGCGCCCGCGAGCGGTGCGCCTCGGCGCCGTCGGCCACCTGGTAGCTCATGCCGGGTTTGAGGACGAAGACGCGGCCGTCCTCCAGCGTGGTCTCCAGTTCGCCGGAAAGGCAGAAGAGCACGTGGCCCTTGGAGCACCAGTGATCCGACACGTAGCCGGCCGAATAGTCGACCATCCGGACGCGGATCGCGTTGCCCTCCGGACCGAAATGCCGGGTGCGCCACAGCGCCTCGCCGACCTCGCCGGGATGATGCGTCGGCTCCACGGTGGACCAGTCTACCGTGCCGAAGGGAATGTCGGACATCTTCATGGCGGAACCCGTGTCAGAACAGGGGGATGAGGCCCGGCTTGAGGAGGCCGATGGCGGAGAAGGCGATGCCGACGACACCGAGCCCGCCGGCGAGGAAGGCCAGCGCCATCGCGCCGGTCACCACCGCGGCCGAGGCCAGCACGATGGCGATCTGGAAGGCCGCCGAGGAAATCTCGAAGTCGTGGTAGCGCTTGTAGGAGACGTCGCGCTTCTTCTCCGCGGCCTGAGCGCGCGTCGACAGCTGGCGCCGGCCCTCGTTGGTCTCCGGCTCGTTGTCCCAGCGGGCGGCGCGGCCGCGCCAGGTCTCGATCTGCCGGCCCATGGCCGCCTTCGCCGCCTCGTCGGCGATGGCATCGCGGGTGACCGCCATGTCCTCGGCGGCGGTGGTCACCGCCGTCATGCGGATGGTCTTGGCCTGGAAGAAGGCCCAGAGGTTCGAGGCCTCCACATTGGCGTTGAGCGCGTCGGTCTGCGAGCTCTTCGCCGCCGTCTCGGCGAGCGCCAGGAACAGCGCGAGGACAGCGATCAGCAGGGCGATCTTCTTGTTCGACGGGTCGATGTGGCCGTGGCCGGACATGGGTGATTCCTCAGGGGACGGGCGCCCGCGAGGCTTTGCCCGCTGCGACGTTCTGGCGCAAGAGGGCTCAAGCGCCCCCTGGCTTTGCCGAATGTCGGTGAACCGATTAAGACAGCCCACATGACCATCTGGGGAAAACTGGCGGGCGCTGCCGCGGGCTTCATGCTGGGCGGGCCGATCGGCGCGCTGCTCGGCGCGCTGGCCGGCCATTTCATCGTCGACGAGCGCCTTCTCGCCCCCGAACCGGGGCCGCCGCTGCAATCGGTCGTCTTCACCATCGGGCTGATCGCGCTGGCCGCCAAGATGGCCAAGGCTGACGGGGTGGTCACCCGCGACGAGGTCGCCGCCTTCCGCCGCCTGGTGGCGGTGGCACCCGAGGACGAGGCCCATGTCGCCCGCCTCTTCGACCTCGCCAAGCAGAGCACGGCCGGCTTCGACGCCTATGCCCGCCAGCTCGCCGAACTCCTGAAGGACGAGCCGGACACGCTCGAGGACCTGATCGACGGCCTCTTCGGCATCGCCACCGCCGACGGCGCGGTTCATGCGGCCGAAAGGGCCTATCTCGCCGAGATCGCCAGCATCTTCAGCCTGTCCGAGCCGGCCTTTGCCCGCATCGAGGCCCGCCATGTCGTCGCCGGCCCGCGCGATCCCTACCGCATCCTCGGCATCGCGCCGGATGCCGCCGACGGCGAGATCAAGCAGGCCTGGCGCGCCCTCGTCCGGCAATATCACCCCGACCGTCTGATCGGGCGCGGCGTGCCGGCGGAGTTCGTCGTCATCGCCACCGGCAAGATGGCCGCCATCAACGAGGCCTATGACGCCCTGCGCCGGGCGAGGGGGTTCGCATGACCGGGTCCTGCGACCATGACCACCACCACGATGGCCCGCTGGAACGGCCGGATTCGCCCTGGGCCGGCGGCCTCGCGCTCTCGCAGAACCATGACGAGCGCCGCGCGCCCGTCGATATCCTGCTGATGCACTATACCGGCATGAAGGACGGCATGGCGGCCCTTCAGCGGCTCTGCGACCCGAACCCGCCGCGCGTCTCCGCCCACTACGTCGTCTTCGAGGACGGTGAGATCGTCCAGTGCGTCGCCGAGAGCCGGCGTGCCTGGCATGCCGGCGCCGGTTCCTGGCAGGGCCGCGAGGACATCAATTCGCGCTCCATCGGCATCGAGATCGTCAATCCGGGTCATGAATGGGGCTACCGGCCCTTTCCCGAGGCCCAGATCGCCGCGGTGATCAACCTGTCGCGCGACATCCTCACCCGCCATGCCATCGCGCCCGCCTGCATTCTCGCCCATTCCGACACGGCCCCGGGCCGCAAGCAGGATCCCGGCGAACTCTTTCCCTGGCAGCGGCTCGCCGACGAGGGCGTCGGACTGTGGGTGCCGCCCGCCCCGCTCCAGCCCGGGCCGACCTATCGCCGCGGCGAGGAGGGACCGCCCGTCCAGGCGCTGCAGGCGCTTCTCGGCATGGCCGGCTACGGCCTCACGGTGACCGGCGTCTTCGACGCCGCGACCGAGGCGGTGGTCACCGCCTTCCAGCGCCACTGGCGGCAGGAGAGGGTGGACGGCATCGCCGACGCCTCGACGCTGCGCACGCTCCGCGACCTCCTCGCGGCACGCTGACCAAAGGTCATGCACCCGCCGCATGGGTGACCTGTCTGATGCTTTGTCTGGGAACCCCGGGAGACCTGGCGCATTGTCTTCGCGCTCCACCGGAGATGCCATCATGACCGACTTCACGCCTTCCGCCGCCGAGACCAGCCCCGCCGAAACCCGAACGGCCCGGTCGCTCGGCGCCCACCTCATTCCGCTGCGCCGCAACTGGGGCTGGCTGATGGGGGCGGGCATCGCTCTCATCGCCCTCGGGCTGTTCGGCCTCGCCGCGGCCAATCTCTTCACGGTGGTGAGCGCCCTGTCCTTCGGCGCGATGATGCTGGTCGGCGGCGGCGTGCTGCTGGCCGATTCCTTCCGGCGCGAAGGCTGGCAGAGCCGGCTGGCGATGATCGCCATCAGCCTGCTCTACATGGCGACGGGCGCCCTGGTCTTCTACAATCCGCTGCAGGCCGTCGTGGCTCTGACGCTCCTCTGTGGCGCCATGCTGGTGGCCGTCGGGATGCTGCGCATCGTCACCGCCTTCCAGATGCGTCCGCTCGCCGTCTGGGGCTGGGTGCTGGCCTCCGGCATGATCTCGCTGCTGCTCGGCCTGTTCATCTTCGTCCAGCTGCCGCAGGCGGCACCCTGGGTGCTCGGCACCTTCCTCGCCATCGAGCTGATCTTCCAGGGCTGGTCCTATGTCTTTCTCGCCATGGCGATCCGCTCCACCTTCGACGGTGTGCAGCCCCGGCCCGTCGCCTGACAGCACGCGCATGGTCACCAAATCCTTGCCGGAAACCGTTTCTTAACGGCCGCCCGCGTTAATGAGGCGTTGACGACACGAGGCCCGCGGACAGGCCCGGTGGGTCGTGATCGTCACCGACGCCCGTGATGCCATGCCGGTCCTGCGAGAGCCGCCGATTCCGACGCCACAGACGCGCGCCCCGCGCGTGCGACCGGCGGCAGGGACGCGCCCGTCCGACCGCCGGCCTCGCCCCGTCGGCGCGGTGCGCGGGAGGATTGGCATGACGGCAGCAGACGGCAGGGGAGGCGCGGGAGAGACGTCCCGGCACGTGCCCGTGCTGCTGGCGGAGGTCGTCGCGGCGCTGGCGCCCGCCGACGGAGAGGTTTTCGTCGACGGCACCTTCGGCGCCGGCGGCTACACCCGCGCCCTTCTGGACACCGCCGCCACTCGCGTTGTCGCCATCGACCGCGACCCGACCGCCATCGCCGGCGGCGCCGAGATGGCGGCGCAATATGCCGGCCGGCTCACCCTGGTCCACGACCGCTTCGGACGCCTCGACGCCGTCGCCGCCGAATGCGGCCACGAGACCGTCGACGCCGTCGTGCTCGATATCGGCGTCTCCTCCATGCAGATCGACGAGGCCGATCGCGGCTTCTCCTTCCGCTTCGACGGGCCGCTCGACATGCGCATGGCACGGGAAGGCGAGAGCGCCGCCGATCTCGTCGCGCAGCTCGAGGAGACCGCCCTCGCCAACCTGATCTACACCTATGGCGAGGAGCGCCTGTCGCGGCACATCGCCAAGGCCATCGTTCGCGAACGTGCCGTCGCGCCGATCGTCACCACAAGGCGCCTCGCCGACATCGTCGCCCGCGTCGTGCGCTCCAAGCCCGGCGACATCCACCCGGCCACCCGCACCTTCCAGGCGCTGCGCATCGCCGTGAACGACGAGCTCGGCGAGCTCGAAGCCGCGCTCGACGCCGCCGAGCGGGTGCTGAGGCCCGGGGGGCGGCTCGCCGTCGTCACGTTCCACTCGCTGGAAGACCGCATCGTCAAGCAGTTCCTCGCCGACCGTTCGGGGAAGAGCCCCGGCGGTTCGCGCCATGCCCCGGCGAGCCGGCCGCCCGAACCGACCTTTACCCTCGTCACGCGCAAGGCGGTGGCGGCCTCCGAGGCCGAAAGCCATGCCAATCCGCGCGCCCGCTCCGCCAAGCTGCGCGCCGCCGCCCGCACCGCCGCACCCGCGAGGACCCGCCGATGATGCGCCTCCTCAACATCGTGGTGCTGGCGGCGCTCGTCACGGCGGCAGCCTATGTCTACAGCATCAAATACGAGGCGGCCCGCCATGCCGGGCAGGTCGCCAGACTGCGGCTCGAGATCAAGCAGGAGCGCGAGGCCATCGCCGAGCTGAAGGCCCAATGGGCGCAGCTCAACAGCCCCGACCGCCTGCAGGCCCTCGCCGAGAAGCACCTCAGGCTGCGGCCGCTCGCCATCAACCAGCTGCACGACCTCGCCAACCTGCCCGAAAAGCCTTTCGTCGACCCCGATCCGATCGGCTCGATGCTGGAGGCCCTGGGGTCCGGGGCTGATCCCGTGACGACGGGTTCGGTGCCTGGCATGCCGCTGCCGCAACGCCGACCGGCAGGAGGCCGCTGATGACCCCACGGCCCTCCTTTCTGATGCGTGTCCGCCACGCCATCGCCTGGGTCCTCGCCGGCCCGCAGTCGGAGCGCCTGAAGAAGGCGAAGGCGCGCGTGCGGCTCGCCATGCTCGGCTTTGCCGTGCTCTACGGCGTCATCGCCGTCAGCCTGGTGCTCTACGTCGTCCGCTACGACAGGACGGCCCAGTCGGGCGTGCGCAGCGCCGAGGCGGTGTCCTCGACCCGCCCTGACATCCTCGACCGCAACGGCGAGGTGCTGGCCACCGACGTGCGCGCCATCTCGCTCTATGCCGAGCCGAAGAAGCTCGCCGCCAGTTTCGACGTGGACGAGGCGACCGAACTGCTCACCGCCGTCCTGCCCGATCTCGACGCCCGCGAGGTGCGCGAGCGCCTGCGCTCGGGCAAGGGCTTCGCCTGGCTGCGGCGCGAGATCACCCCTACCCAGCGCGACCAGATCCACCGTCTCGGCATTCCCGGCGTCGGCTTCATGCGCGAGGCGAAGCGCTCCTATCCCAACGGGCCGACGCTGTCCCACGTCCTCGGCATGGTCAATGTCGACAACCAGGGCCTCGGCGGCATCGAGCGCTACATCGACACCCAGGGCCTCGCCGAACTGCACCGCGCCGGCTTCATCACCGACCGCAACCAGGCTTCGGTTCAGCTCTCCATCGACCTGCGCGTCCAGCACGTGCTGCGCGACGAACTGGTGCAGGCGCATCAGAAGTTCCGCGCCAAGGCGGCGGCCGGCGTCATCGTCGACGTCAACACCGGCGAGGTCGTGGCGCTCGCCTCGATCCCCGATTACGACCCCAACCGTCCCTCGACCGCCGCCGGCTTCGACCGCGCCAACCGCATCACCACCGGCGTCTACGAGATGGGTTCGGTGATGAAGTCGCTGACCACCGCCATGGCGCTGGATTCCGGCCGGTTCACCATCAACTCGACCCTCGACGCCCGTTTTCCCATGGCGGTCGGGCGCCATCAGGTGAAGGATTTCCACGCCCAGCGGCGGGTGCTGACCCTGGCGGAGGTCTTCACCTTCTCCTCCAATATCGGCACCAGCCGCATGGCGCTCACCCTCGGCGGCGAGCATCAGCGCGGCTTCCTGCGCCGGCTCGGCCAGTTCGACCGCGTCGTCACCGAGATCGGGCCGTCCACCGCGCCGCTCGTGCCGCGCCGCTGGGCCGACATCACCGCCGCCACCGTCTCATTCGGCCACGGCATGTCGGTGGCGCCGCTGCAGGCAGTGATGGGCACGGCGGCCCTCGTCAACGGCGGCCGTCTGATCCCGCCGACCTTCCTGCGCCGCACGCAGGAGGAGGCCAATGCCGTCGCCCGCCAGGTCATCCGTCCCGAGACCTCGCAGGCCATGCGCTTCCTGATGCGGCTTAATTCCGAGCGCGGCTCCGGACGGCGCGCCGAGGTCGACGGCTTCTATGTCGGCGGCAAGACGGGCACCTCGGAAAAGGTCATCGGCGGGCGCTATTCCAAGGACAAGAACATCAATTCCTTCATGGCGATCTTCCCGGCCGACCAGCCGCGCTACCTGCTCCTCGTCATGCTCGACGAGCCGCGCGGCATCCCGGAAACCCATGGGCTCGCCACAGCCGGCTTCAACGCTTCGCCGACGGCCGGCCGGATCATTGCCCGCTCCGCGCCGCTGCTCGGCCTGCAGCCCCGTTTCGACATGCCCCCGGCCATGCAGGCGATCCAGGCGGGCTATCGCATGCCCGGACGCTGAGTCGCGGGGCCGCCCCATGGCCGCCACAGTGCCGAACTGATATCCGCCAGGACTGATATCCGCCGAGAGAGAACGCCGAATCCCGTGCCGCCCATGGACCTTTCCGCCCTGCTCGCCGAGGAAGCGCCGCCGGCGCTCGCCGGCCTCGCCGTATCCGGCCTGACCGCCGACAGCCGGGCGGTCGGCGCGGGGACCGTCTTCTTCGCGCTGAAGGGGGAGAAGTCCGACGGCATGGCCTATGCCGCCGCTGCCGCCGTCGCGGGCGCCGCAGCCATCGTCACCGACAAGACCGGTGCGCCGGGCGCCGTGTCCGGCGTTCCCGTCATTGCCGTCGCCAATGCCCGCCTGAGCCTCGCCCTGGCGGCGAGCCGGTTCCACGCCCGCCAGCCCGGCACGATCGCCGCCGTCACCGGCACCTCGGGCAAGACCTCGGTCGCCGCCTTCCTGCGCCAGATCTTCGCGGCCGAAGGCCATGCCGCCGCCTCGATCGGCACGGTCGGCGTCGTCCGGCCCTCCGGCGAGGTCTATGGCGGGCTGACGACGCCCGATCCGGTGACGCTGCATCAGACCCTCGACACGCTTGCCGGCGAGGGCGTCACCCATGTCGCCTTCGAGGCGTCCTCGCACGGTCTCGACCAGCGCCGCCTCGACGGGGTGCGCATCCAGGCGGCCGGCTTCACCAATCTGTCGCGCGACCATCTCGATTATCATCACACTTTCGAGGCCTACCGCGCCGCCAAGCTCAGGCTCTTCACCGATCTCCTTCCGGCGTCCGGCACGGCCGTCGTCATGGCGGGCGAGGAGGGTGACCCCTTCATCGCCGCGGCGCGGGCGCGCGGCCAGAAGCTTATCGTCATCGGTCGTGATCCGGCGCTCGCGACCGACGGCATCGCCATCCTCTCAGAGGCCATCGCCGGCGCCGCCCAGCTGGTCGAGATCGCCGCCTTCGGCCGCCGCCACGCCATCCGCATTCCGCTGCTCGGCCGTTTCCAGGTCGACAACGCCCTGGTCGCGGCGGGGCTCGCCATCGGCTGCGGCATCGCCCCGGATCGCGCCTTCGCGGCCCTTGCCGGTCTCGAGGGCGCCAGGGGCCGCCTCGAATTCGTCGGCGCCAAGGATGGTGCCCCCGTCGTCGTCGACTATGCCCACAAGCCCGGCGCCCTCGAGACGGTGCTCGACGCCGCCCGCCCCTTCGCCACCGGCCGCCTCGTCGTGGTGGTCGGCTGCGGCGGCGACCGCGATCCCGGCAAGCGGCCGATGATGGGCCACATCGCCGTCGACAAGGCCGACCGCGTCATCGTCACCGACGACAATCCGCGCTCCGAGGACCCGGCGGCGATCCGCGCCCAGATCCTCGCCGCGGCTCCGGGGGCCGAGGAAATTGCCGACCGCGCCGAGGCGATCCGCGCCGCCGTCCGCGACCTTGCGGCCGGGGATCTCCTGGTGATCGCCGGCAAGGGTCACGAGACCGGACAGATCGTCGGCACCACGACGCTGCCCTTCTCCGACCACGAGGTCGCGGCCGACGCGATCCGCGCCTTCTCCTCTTCCAGCCCCGCCGTGAAAGGGCCCGCCGCATGAGCCAGCAGCCGCTGTGGACCACCGAAGCGCTGGCCCGCGCCATGGGCGGCCGCCTGACCGGCCAGCCGGCCGCCACGGTCTCGGACATTTCCATCGACACCCGCACGCTCGTCGCCGGCGAGGCCTATGTCGCCATCAAGGGCCTCGCCCATGACGGCCATGCCTTCGTCCAGGCGGCGCTCGACAAGGGCGCTGCGGTCGCCGTCGTGTCGCAGGACTGGGCGCAGGCGGCCCCTCCCGGCGCCTATATCGTCGTCGCCGACCCGCTGAAGGCTCTGGAAAAGGCCGGCGCCGTCGCCCGCGCCCGCACCGCCGCGAAGATCGTCGCGGTGACCGGATCCATCGGCAAGACCTCGACCAAGGAGGCGCTGGCCCATGTCCTGTCTCGCGAGGGCCGCACCCATGCGCCGCCGAAGAGCTTCAACAACCATATCGGCGTGCCGCTGACCCTGTCCCGCATGCCGGCGGCGAGCCAGTTCGGCGTCTTCGAGATCGGCATGAACCATGCCGGCGAGATCACGCCGCTCAGCCGTCTGGTGAAGCCCGACATCGCCGTCATCACCAATGTCGAGGCCGTGCATATCGAGAATCTCGGCACGATCGAGGCCATCGCCGACGCCAAGTCGGAGATCTTCGCCGGTGTCGAACATGGCGGGGCGGCGGTACTGCCGCGCGACAGCCGGCATTTCGACCAGCTTGCCCGGGCGGCGCGCGCCGCCGGCATCGAGACGATCGTCACCTTCGGCGAGCATGAGGAGGCCGACGTCCGCCTGCTGCGTGTCGTCCTCGCCGCCGATTGTTCGACCGTCTTCGCCCGGGTGATGCAGACCGACGTCACCTACAAGCTCGGCTCGCCCGGCCGCCACCTCGTCATGAACTCGCTCGCCATCCTCGCAGCCGCCAAGCTCGCCGGCGCCGATCTCGCCCTCGCCGCGCTGACGCTCGGCGAGACGCGCGCCGTGGCCGGCCGGGGCGAGCGCAGCCAGCGGCGCCTCGCCTCGGGCTCGTTCACCCTGCTCGACGAGAGCTACAACGCCAATCCGGTCTCGGTGCGCGCGGCGCTCGCCGTACTCGGCACCGCGCCAAAGGGCCCCGAGGGCCGCCGCCTCGCCGTCCTCGGCGACATGCTGGAGCTCGGGCCGGAGGCCGCGGATCTGCATGCCGGGCTGGCGGAGGCCGTCGAGAAGGCCGGCATCGACCTCGTCTTCTGCTCCGGACCGCTGATGGAACATCTCTGGAAGGCCTTGCCGCCGCACCGGCGCGGGGCCTATGCCGCGACATCGGCGGAACTCGGGGCCCTGGTGATCCGTGCGCTGAGGGCGGGCGACGTCGCCATGGTCAAGGGCTCGCGCGGCAGCCTTATGGCGCCTCTCGTCGAGACGCTGAAGCAGAGGTTCCCGCCCGTTCCGGCGGACGAGCACCAGGGCGCCACCTGACCGCCCGCGGCGGCGGGCATTGCGTCCGTCCCGCGGCAAGGCATATCGAAGCAGACGAGACCGGGGGCGGCAGCGGTGATTCGCGCCGGGCACTGCGGCGCGACGGACCGAAAGACTGACGACGATGTTCGCCTTCCTTGCCGAATTCTCCGGCGTCTTCTCGCCGCTCAACATCTTCCGCTACATCGCGTTCCGCACCGGCGGCGCGATTTTCACCGCCCTGATCTTCGTCTTCCTGTTCGGCCCGGGGCTGATCCAGCTCCTGCGCCTGAAACAGGGCAAGGGCCAGCCGATCCGCGAAGACGGACCCGAGACGCATCAGGCCAAGAAGGGCACGCCCACCATGGGCGGACTGATGATCCTCTCCGGCCTGCTGGTGGCGACGCTGCTCTGGGCCAATCTGCGCAGCCCCTATGTCTGGATCCTGCTCTTCGTCATGCTCGGCTTCGGCGCCATCGGCTTCTATGACGATTATCTCAAGGTGACGAAGCAGAGCCATGCCGGCTTCTCCAGCAAGGCCCGCCTGGCGCTGGAATTCCTCATTGCCGGCCTTGCAGTCACTGCGGTCATGATGGTGACGCGCGAGCCGCTGAACACCTCGATCTTCTTCCCCTTCATCAAGGACCTGTCGATCAATATCGGCTATCTGATGATAGTGTTCGGGGCCTTCGTCATCGTCGGGTCGGGCAATGCGGTGAACCTCACCGACGGCCTCGACGGCCTCGCCATCGTGCCGGTGATGATCGCCGCCGGCACTTTCGGGATCATCGCCTATCTGTCGGGCAACGCCTTCTTCGCCAACTACCTGCAGATCACCCACGTGCCCGGTACCGGCGAGATCATCGTCATCATCGGCGCCTTGATAGGCGCCGGCCTCGGCTTCCTGTGGTTCAACGCGCCACCGGCCCAGATCTTCATGGGCGATACCGGCTCCCTGGCTCTGGGCGGCCTCATCGGCACCATCGCCGTGGCGGTGAAGCACGAGATCGTGCTGCTCGTCGTCGGCGGCCTCTTCGTGCTGGAGGCGGTCTCGGTCATCGTCCAGGTCGTCTCCTACAAGCTCACCGGCAAGCGCGTCTTCCGCATGGCGCCGATCCACCACCATTTCGAGAAGAAGGGCTGGTCGGAATCGCAGGTCGTGGTCCGCTTCTGGATCATCGCCTTCGTCCTGGCGCTGGCCGGCCTGTCGACGCTGAAGCTCCGGTGACATGATCCCCGTCACGACCTTCAGGGGCGAAGCCGTCGCCGTCTTCGGTCTCGGCGGCTCGGGCCTCGCCACCTGCGCCGCGCTGGCGGCCGGCGGCGCCCGCGTCATCGCATGGGACGACAATCCCGCCTCCGTGACCAAGGCCGTGGCGGCCGGCCATGAGACCGCCGACCTGCGCAGCCTGGACTGGACCGGCGTCGCCGCCCTGGTCCTCGCCCCCGGCGTGCCGCTGACCCATCCGGCGCCGCACTGGAGTGTCGGCCTCGCCCGCGCCCGCGGCGTCGAGATCCTCGGCGACATCGAGCTCTTCTGCCGCGAGCGGCGGGCAACGGTTCCCCGCTCGCCCTTCGTCGCCATCACCGGCACCAACGGCAAGTCGACGACGACGGCGCTGATCGCCCATATTCTCGCCGCGAGCGGCCGCGATCCGCAGATGGGCGGCAATATCGGCACGGCGATCCTGTCGCTCAGCCCCCCCGCCGCCGGCCGCAGCCATGTCATCGAGTGCTCCTCCTTCCAGATCGACCTGACGCCCTCGATCGACCCCTCGGTCGGCATCTGCCTCAACGTCACGCCCGACCATCTCGACCGCCACGGGACGCTGGAGCTCTATGCCGGCGTCAAGGAGCGGCTCGTCGCCGGCGTGCAGCCGGGCGGCACCGCCATTCTCGGCATCGACGACCGCCACAGCCAGGCCATGGCCGACCGGGCCGAGCGGGCGGGGCACCGGACGGTGCGGATCTCGATCCGCAATCCCGTCGCCGACGGTCTCTGCCTCGATGGTGCCGACATCCTCCGCATGAAGGCGGGGGCGGCGGTGGAACGCTTCTCGCTCGCCGCGGCGGGCGCGCTGCGCGGTACCCACAACGCCCAGAACGCCATGGCCGCCTATGCCGCCTGCGAGGCGCTCGGCCTGACCCATGCCGAGATTGTCCGCGCCATGCTGACCTTTCCCGGCCTTGCCCATCGCATGGAGCAGGTCGGGCGCATCGGCAGGGTGCTCTTCGTCAACGATTCCAAGGCCACCAACGCCGATTCCACCGAGAAGGCGCTGGCTGCCTTCTCCGACATCTACTGGATCGCCGGCGGTACGCCGAAGGAGGGCGGCATCGCCCCGCTGGCCCGCTTCTTCCCGCGCATCCGCAAGTCCTACCTGATCGGCAAGTCGGCGGAGGATTTCGCCCGGACCCTCGGCGGCCATCCCCATGTCGTCGCCGGCACCCTCGACAAGGCCGTGGCCCTGGCGGCGGCGGATGCCGCGGCGGACGGCGCCGCCGATCCCGTCGTGCTGCTGTCGCCGGCCTGCGCCAGCTACGACCAGTTTCCCAATTTCGAGATCCGTGGCACCGCCTTCCGCGATCTGGTGCTCGCCATGCCGGGGGTCGAGAAGGCGTGAGACGGCCGTACGCTGTCTCACGGGGTGAGGGACGGATGAAGAATGCCCCACCCTTACCCTCCCCTCGCTGCGCGAGGAGAGGGGGGCTTCGGCGTCGAAGCGTACTGGCCTCGGTTGCGCCGGGCACGTCGGCAGGGACAAAAAAACGGGCCGTCAAAGTCCCCCTCTCCTCGCGTGAGCGAGGGGAGGGTACGGGTGCGGCCATGGGTGTCGTGGCTCCTGCCACCAGCAAAGGCCCCACCATCCCGCGCGGTTAACGAAGCGTTGAGCCGATCCCTCTAATCTCGCCGCCGGGGCCCGTTCTGCGGGCGCATTCACGCATGGCGGGGACGGGGCATGATCTCCAGGGCTGAACGCACGGCCTTCGGCGAATGGTGGTGGACCGTCGACCGGCTGCTGCTCGCGGCCCTGTTCGGGCTGATGCTCGCCGGCATCGTCCTGTCGCTGGCGGCCTCCCCCGCCATCGCCCACCTCCACCGCCTCGATACGTTCCACTTCGTCAACCGCCAGGTCATCTTCCTGATCCCAGCGACGATCATGCTCATCGCCACCTCTTTCCTGTCGCCCTACTGGGTCCGGCGCCTCGCCCTGGTCGCCTTCCTCGGTTCGCTTGTTCTCGTCGTCGCGACGCTCTTCGTCGGGGCCGAGATCAAGGGCGCGCGGCGCTGGCTCAATTTCGCCGGCGTCACCCTGCAGGCCTCCGAGTTCCTCAAGCCCGCCTTCGTCGTGCTCGCCGCCTGGCTCTTCGCCGAGAGCGCCAAGCGTCCGGAAATGCCGGCGAACCTCCTCGCCATGCTGCTCCTCGGAATCACGGTGACGCCGCTGATCCTGCAGCCGGATGTCGGCCAGACCTCGCTCGTCATCGCCGTCTGGGCGGCTCTCTTCTTCATGGCGGGCATGCGCTGGCTCTGGGTCTTCGGCCTCGCCGGAGTGGGCGCCGCCGGCATCGGCGCCGCTTACTTCACCTTCCCGCACGTGCGTCGGCGCATCGACAAGTTTCTCGAGCCGGGCACCGCCGACACCTTCCAGGTCGACGTCGCCATCGACGCCTTCCAGCAGGGCGGCTGGTTCGGCAAGGGACCGGGCGAGGGCACGGTCAAGCGCATCATCCCCGACAGCCACACCGACTTCATCTTCGCCGTGGCGGCGGAGGAGTTCGGCGCCGTCCTCTGCCTCGTCATCATCGCCATCTTCGCCTTCGTGGTGCTGCGCGCGCTGAACCACGCCCTCAAGGACGAGGACCCGTTCTGCCGCTTCGCCGTCGCCGGGCTCGCGATCCTCTTCGGCCTGCAGAGCTGCATCAATCTGATGGTCAACCTCCACCTGATCCCGCCGAAGGGCATGACCCTGCCCTTCGTCTCCTACGGCGGCTCCTCACTGGTCGCGCTGGCCTTCGGCATGGGCATGCTCATCGCCCTGACGCGGCGACGGCCGCGCGCCGAGACGATGGCCGAGCTCAGCCACTATCAGGCGAGCCGGACCTGACATGAAGCAGCCCCTCGTCCTCGTCTGCGCCGGCGGCACCGGCGGCCATCTCTTCCCCGCCGAGGCCCTGGCGGTGGCGCTGGCCGCCCGCGGCTGCCTCGTCGATCTGGTCACCGACGAGCGGGCGGAGCAATACGGCCGGGCCTTTCCCGCCCGCGCCACCCATATCGTCTCCTCTGCGACGATCGCCTCGAAGAACCCGATCGCCCTGGCGAAGGCCCTCTTCGCGCTGGGCAGCGGCTATCTCCATGCCCGCAAGATCATCACCGTGCTGAAGCCCGCCGCTGTCATCGGCTTCGGCGGCTATCCGACGCTGCCGCCGATGTTTGCGGCGACCCAGGTCGGCGTGCCCACCCTCATCCACGACCAGAACGCCGTGATGGGCCGCGCCAACCGCCAGCTCTCCGGCCGCGTCACCGCCATCGCCACCTCCTTTCCCGGCGTGCTCGACGGCAACCCGACACTCGCCGGCAAGGCGTCCTTCACCGGCAATCCCGTGCGCCCGATGGTCATCGCAGCCGCGGCGACCCCCTATAATGCGCCGGTGGCCGGTGGGCCGTTCCGGCTCTGCGTCTTCGGCGGCAGCCAGGGCGCCCGCGTCATGAGCGAGATCGTGCCGCCGGGCCTCGAACAGGTGGACGCCGCCCTGCGTTCCCGTCTCCATCTCGTGCAGCAGGCGCGCGCCGAGGACCAGGCCGCGGTCGAGGCGACCTATGCCCGGCTCGGGGTGACCGCCGAGGTCGCGCCGTTCTTCGTCGACCTGCCGGCGCGGCTCGCCAGCGCCCATCTCGTCATCGCCCGCTCCGGCGCCTCCACCGTCGCCGAGCTGTCGGTCATCGGCCGGCCCTCGATCCTCGTGCCGCTGCCCCATGCGCTCGACCAGGACCAGCTGATGAACGCCGCGACGCTGGCGAGTGCCGGTGCCGCCACCATCGTCAAGCAGGCCGACTTCACGCCCGACTGGCTCGCCGGCGAACTCACACGGCTGCTCGCCGATCCGGCGCCGCTCGTCGCCGCCGCCGCCGCCGCCCGCGCCCAGGGTCATGCCGACGCTGCCGACCGGCTCGCCGATCTGGTGATGACGACCGCGGGGCTGACATCGTGACGCATCGTCGGGAAGGCCCCACCCGCACCCTCCCCGCGCTGCGGGCGGAGAGGGGGACTACGGCCCCCCGGGTACCCGTACGGCCTTTGCGCCGGGCGCGACGCTCGCAGAAGGTCGCAGCCGTCATAGTCCCCCTCTCCGCGCAGCGGGGAGGGTAAAGGTGGGGCCCTTCTGGCCTCAATGGCCCAGCCTGTTTTCGTCCTTCATGCAGCCCCAATTCTCCCGCTTCTGACCGCACCCTTCGAATCCGCTAGAAGACGCCCCATGAAACTGCCTCGCGACATCGGACCCATCCACTTCATCGGCATCGGCGGCATCGGCATGTCCGGCATCGCCGAGGTCCTGCTCAACCTCGGCTACAAGGTGCAGGGGTCGGACGCCGCCGAGGGCTACACGATCAAGCGGCTGAAGGACCGGGGCGCCACCATCACCATCGGCCATGCCGCCGAGAACCTCGCCGCCGCCGAGGTCGTGGTCGTCTCCACCGCCATCCGCCGCGACAATCCAGAACTCGTCGCCGCCCGCGAGCGGCGCATCCCCGTGGTGCGCCGCGCCGAGATGCTGGCCGAGCTGATGCGGCTGAAGTCCTGCGTCGCCATTGCCGGCACCCATGGCAAGACCACCACGACCTCGATGGTCTCGACACTGCTCGACGCTGGCGGTTTCGATCCGACCATCGTCAATGGCGGCATCATCAACGCGCTCGGCACCAACGCCCGCCTCGGCGCCGGCAACTGGATGGTGGTCGAGGCTGACGAGAGCGACGGCTCCTTCCTGAAGCTGCCGGCCGACGTCGCCATCGTCACCAATATCGACCCCGAGCACCTCGACCATTACGGCAATTTCGACGCCGTGAAGACGGCCTTCCGGTCCTTCATCGAGAACCTGCCCTTCTACGGCTTCGGCGTCATGTGCATCGACCATCCGGTCGTGCAGGACATGGTCGGCGCCATCGCCGACCGCCGCGTCGTCACCTATGGCGAAAATCCGCAGGCCGACGTGCGCCTCGTTGACGTCGACCTCAGCGGCGGACAGTGCCGGTTCAAGGTGCAGTTCCGCGACCGCGCCGGCGCCCTCCGCGAGGAGATCGACGACCTCGTCCTGCCGATGCCTGGCCGCCACAATGCGCTGAACGCCACCGCGGCCATCGCCGTGGCCCACGAGCTCGGCATGGCCGGCCCGCAGATCCGCAAGGCGCTGGCCGGCTTCGGCGGGGTCAAGCGCCGCTTCACCAAGACCGGCGAATGGAACGGCGCGGCGATCTTCGACGATTACGGCCACCATCCCGTGGAGATCACGGCGGTGCTGAAGGCGGCCCGCGCCTCGACCGAGAGCCAGGTCATCGCCATCGTCCAGCCGCACCGCTACACGCGACTCGCCTCGCTGTTCAACGAGTTCTGCACCTGCTTCAACGACGCCGACACGGTGATCGTCGCCGACGTCTATGCGGCTGGCGAGCAGCCGATCCCCGGCGCCTCGCGGGACGACCTCGTCTCCGGGCTGAGGACGCGCGGCCACAAGTCGGTCATCGCGCTGGAGAGCCCCGCCCGGCTCGCCAGCATCGTCGCCGGCCTCGCCGGGCCGGGCGACTACGTCATCTTCCTCGGCGCCGGCAACATCACGCAATGGGCCTATGCCCTGCCGGGCGAGCTCGAGAAGCTGGCGCGGGACTGAACGGCCGTGGAAAGCCGCGGAGGGCCGCCCATGTTTGACGACATCACGCCGCTTCTGCGCAGCCTCGCGCCGGACCTGCGCGGCAGGCTGGCCGCCAACGAGGCGATGGCGCCGCTCACCTGGTTCCGTGTCGGCGGGCCGGCGCAGGTGCTGTTCACGCCCGAGGACGAGGCCGACCTCGCCTATGCCCTGTCGAAATTCCCCGCCGACCTGCCGGTCATGCCGGTCGGGGTGGGCTCCAACCTCATCGTCCGCGACGGCGGCGTCGCCGGCATCGTCGTCCGCCTCCGCCCCCGCGGCTTCGGCGAGGTGACGGTTGCGGGCACGCGCATCACCGCCGGCGCCGTGGCCCCGGACCGCCGCGTTGCGGAGGCCGCGGCGGCAGCCGGGCTCGGCGGGCTCGAATTCTACCACGGCATTCCCGGCACCATCGGCGGCGCCCTGACCATGAATGCCGGCGCCAATGGCGGCGAGACCAAGGACGTGCTCGTCGAGGCGCGCGCCGTCTCCCGCGACGGCGCGGTCATGACCCTCAGCAACGCCGCCATGAACTTCGCCTATCGCAAGTCCGATGTCGGCCGCCCGGTCATCTTCACCGGCGCCGTCTTTCAAGGGCTGCCCACCGACCCCGCCGTCATCCGCGAACGCATGGAGGCCGTCCAGCATCACCGCGAGACGGAGCAGCCGATCCGCGAGAAGACCGGCGGTTCCACCTTCACGACCCCGCCGGGACATTCCGCCTGGAAGCTGGTCGACGCCGCCGGCTGCCGCG
>NZ_JAUYFA010000089.1 GCF_030691135.1 Phreatobacter sp. | reverse complement strand
GGCTCGGCCGATGTCGACAATGACGGCTATCGCGACGTCATCGTCCAGAATACGGCGAACGGAACCACCTACTACGCTGACATGAACAACGGCGCCTTCGCCGGATGGGGCACGGTGAGCGGCGCGCTCGGCACCCAGTGGCTGGCGGTGGCGTGATTTAACGGAGCAAGTCGTTGACAGGCCCCCCCACGTTTCTTCATTCAGTTGAGGCGTGAGCGCCAGCAACTTACAAATTCTCTTTCGTGTTGTAATCTTTAGCCTATCGAGGCAGCGGCTTAGAGCTGGGTGAGAAAGGCCTATCCGCCAATTGGACAATGGGCCGCGCGGCGCAACTCTCCTGACGGGCATGGTCGTCACCACAGAAGCTTAGCCGTTGAACTTACCCCGCCTATTCTTCATTTCGGCATTTAATCACTGACTTGCAATTGCAATCAAACGCGATAGTTTCAACGGAAGGTTCGTGTAAATACGGGGCGGTCGGATATGTCTGTTACGCGCATCATTGCAACCGTGAGCTCTCCCGGCGTTCTGGGCAACCGGAGGTTTACGGACGGTAACCAGGTTCCTGGGTCTATCGATGCGGATAGCTACGTGACCATCGCCTACACATCCGGAAATTCCATCGGAGTCGACGTCTTTGACCCCTTTACGGGGCGCCACGAGGGAAGCGGTTCTACGTCCACGCAGGGCACCAATTCAACTCTGATAGGACTCCCCCAGGTCGTCATGTATCCTGCCGGGCATTTTTCGGTCGTCTTCGCGCAATCCTCCACGACCATCATCGGGGACATTCCCTTCACAGTCTACAACCTCTATGCGCAGCATTTTGGCCCGACCGGCCTCTCCAGCTCTCCACCTGAGCTCGTCGCCGGCAATTTCCAGGGCAATTATTTCAACCTGCAGGTCGATGCCAATCCATCGGGCGGGTTCAACTGGCTGGCCAACATCGGCTCCGGTGGATCAGTCGTCCTCGGGAACTTTATTCCTGGCCAAGCTGCGCAATTACCAGTGACCGTTAGCAGCAACTCTGACGCCGCCGTTTTGGTCACCCTTGAGAACGGTACGAATATCTACGGCTACAACAGGTCAGATGGCTCCTCCGGCTTCGTGATCGATGTCCCGTCCGTTCCGGTATCGGTTCGCACCTTCGCCGGCGAGCGGATGCAGGACATCGTCGTCCTGCCGAACGGCAATATCGCCGTAGCCACAAGCGACGCCAACACGTTGGCGACGGCCACGCTGCGCATCTATTCGAGCTCCGGCGAGCTTTTGGTGACGAGGCCGACCACGACAGAGAATGTCACCAGCGTGGAACTGGCCGTCAGCGGAAACTACCTCGTGATGTTCCGGTCGGGAACTGGCGGATCAGGGAATAACCCGTCGCTGCTTATCTCGGAGACCGGCATCTATCCGGTGGTCTTCGACTTTCAGGGCAATCAACTCGCCACCGTCGCCGACCCCCTTTACACGGTGTCCGGAGCCTATCGTTTTGCCGAAGTGTCGAGCGGCATCAATGGTGTGATGTGGACGGTTATCGGAAACACCGCGCCGACCACCGGCGACCAGAGCGGCAGCCATGTCGAGCTTCTCCGGCACCAGGTGCGCGTCACGCAACAGGGCGACAATGCGAATGACACGATCTTCGCCGAAACCCAGGTCATCAATGTGATCAATGGCGGCGGCGGCGACGATACAATCTACGGGCAGACCACCCAATTTTCTTACATCACGCCGGACACCCTGTCCGGGGGAGAAGGCAATGACCGCATTTATGCCGGATCCAACGCGGCCGTCATGACCGGTGATATCGGCAACGATATTCTCGGCAGCGGGCAGGGCAACGATGCCATGGACGGCGGTGCGGGGGCTGACGCCGCACTGTGGAGCGGCACCCGCGCCGACTTCCAGATCCGGAGCTTCCTCGGCCTCGACGGGCGCTTCTACACGAGCGTCACCGATAGGAGCATACCCGTCGCAGTCACCGACACGATCGTGAACGTGGAAACGTTCGGCTTCCAGGGCGGCTCCCGCGCCTATGGATATGCCGGGATCCAGCAGAACCTTGTCTCCAACATGGACGGCGCTCGCTATGACGATGTTCTGTTCCAGAACAGCGCCACGGGGCAGGTCGCCTTCGTCAACATGAATGCCGGTGGCGCGGGCAGCTTCACCAACATTCTGGGTTCGCTTCCCGCCGGCTGGCGGCTGGTCGGGAGCGACGACTTCACCGGCGACGGGCGGTCCGAGGCGCTGGTGCAGAATACCGCCAACGGTGCCATCTACACGGTCAACATCGCCTCTGGAGCGCCGGTCTGGGGTGTGGTCAACGCCAACCTGACCAGCGCCTTCCAGGCAATCGCCTCCGGTGACGTCACCCGTGATGGCACCGTCGACGTGCTGGTGCGCGATACCGCTACCGGCGCCACGTATATTGCCGACATGAATGCCGGTGGGACCTTCGGCGGCTGGGTGCTCGGTCCGAACCTCGGCACTGGCTGGCGCACCGTCGGCCTCGGCGATTTCAACCGCGACGGCGGCTCGGATGTTCTGGTCCAGAACATCGCAGACGGCACGACCTACTATCGTGACATGGTCAACAACCAGTGGGGCCTCGTGTCGGGCGCAGTCGGCTCGCAGTGGGTGGCCCGCGAGGCGGCCGACCTCAACGGCGACGGCTATGCCGACGTGGTCTTCCGCAACACCAGCACGTCGGACATCTGGTGGGTCAACATGCTCGGCGGCACCAATGCCAGCTGGAACGTGGTGGCCAACGGGCTCGCCGGCTGGGACGTGCGTGGCTCGGCCGATGTCGACAATGACGGCTGGCGCGACGTCATCATCCAGAACCTGTCCAACGGTACCACCTACTATGCTGACATGAACAACGGCACCTTCGGCGGCTGGGGCACGGTCAGCGGGGCTGTCGGAACGCAGTGGCTGGCCGTCGCATGATCGATACGCGTCTGCGGACGACGTCATGACGCCGAGGAATTTGAACTTCCGGGCTCGGGGCGGGACATCTGCGGTGACTGTTGGCGAAATGCTACCCCCGCTGGATCTGTGACGCCACCAAGTCGCTGGCAACCTTGGAGATTGTGTATGCCCATCGGCCGCGTCGGAACAGATGCCATCATCAACACCACCAGTGACGCCAGCCAGGTCGCCCCCAGCCTCACAACTTTGGCCGATGGCCGCTTCGTCGCGAGTTGGTGGTCTAGCGACCAAGGCGACGGACCTGATGGCTGCATCCGGGCGCGAATCTACAATGACGATGGTACCCCGGCGGGCAGTGATTTCATCGTCAACTCCACCACTGCGGACGTCCAGGTCGACCCCAGCCTGACGGCTTTGGTCGATGGCCGCTTCGTGGTGAGTTGGCAGTCCAACGACACCGGCGACGCGTCTGGTAGTTGCATCCGGGCGCGAATCTACAATGGCGACGGCACCCCCTCGGGCAATGATTTCATCGTCAACACCGTCTCCGCGGCAGACCAAGTCACTCCCAGCCTGACCACTTTGGCCGATGGCAGATTTGTCGCAAGCTGGCAGTCCACCGACACCGGCGATGGCTCGGGCAGCTGCATCCGGGCGCGAATCTACAATGGCGACGGCACCCCGTCGGGTAATGACTTCATTGTGAACAGTACTACGACAGGCGACCAGTTTGATACCAGCGTTGTGGCCTTGGCTAACGGCAGCTTCGTCGCTACGTGGCGGTCCGACGACACTGTTGACGGCTCGGGCACCTGCATCAGGGCGCGGATCTTTAATGGGAATGGAACTCCGTCGGGTCCTGACTTTATCGTTAACTCCACCATTGCCAACAATCAGCTCAACCCCAGCGTCACGGCTTTGGTAGACGGCCGATTCGTGGCGAGTTGGTGGTCGTTCGACACCGGGGACGGATCAGGCAGTTGCGTCCGTGCGCGGGTGTTTAATGCCGACGGCACGCCGGCGGGCGAGGATTTCCTCCTCAACACCACCGCGGCGGCAGATCAATCCGAACCCTGCATAAGGGCTTTGGCCGACGGCCGTTTCGTGGCGAGTTGGGGATCGAACGACGTCGGCGACGGCTCGGGCAACTGCATACGGGCACGAATATACAATAGCGATGGCACCCCGTCGGGTAACGATTTCATCGTCAACACCACCGGCTTGGGCAATCAGTTCGTTCCCAGCCTGACCGCTTTGGCTGATGGCCGCTTCGTAGCGAGTTGGCAGTCCGGCGACGGCGGCGATGGCTCGGGCAGTTGCATCCGCATGCAGATCTTCGACCCCACGGTCTTCAACGGCACCGACGCCGACGAGGAATGGCGCGGCGGCTCTTTCGCTGACAGGATCAATGGCGGCTTGGGGAATGACACCCTCCGCGGCGAGGGGGGGGACGACCTCGTCAACGGCGACAGTGGCAACGACACGCTGTCCGGCGGCGAGGGTAACGACCGCCTCTTCGGCGGCACCGGCAACGACACCGTCTCCGGCGACAATGGCAACGACTGGCTCTATGGGAACGACGGCAATGACAGCCTGTCGGGGGGCGGTGCGAACGACTTCCTCGTCGGCGGAGTTGCGAACGACGGTCTCGATGGCGGTGCCGGCTATGACGGCGCGCTCTTCACTCTGGCGCGGGCGAACTATTATGTCCGCAGCTTCGCCTCGGGCGGGCAAATCTTTACACAGGTAACCGCGGCGTCCGGTACAGACGGCGTGGACACCATGGTCAATGTTGAACTCATGGGTTTCGGGCCGGGCAATCAGGCATTCGGCCTGGCCGGCATCCAGCAAAACCTGGTCTCCAACATGGACGGTTCGTTCTTCGACGACGTGCTGTTTCAGAACAGCGCCACCGGTCAGGTCGCCTTCGTCAACATGACGGCTGGCGCAGCCGGCGGCTTTACCAGCGTCCTGGGTTCGCTGCCCGCCGGCTGGCGCCTCGTCGGCTCCGACGACTTCACTGGCGACGGCCGTTCCGACGCGTTGATTCAGGATACCAGTACCGGATCGATCTATACGGTCAACATAGCCTCGGGTGCACCGGTCTGGGGCGTGGTCAACACGTTGCTGACCAGCGCCTATCAGGCGATTGCCTCGGGCGACGTCACCCGTGATGGCACAGCCGACGTACTGGTCCGCGACAACGGCACCGGACAGACCTTCATCGCCGACCTCAATGCCGGCGGCGCCTTCGGAGGGTGGGTGCTGGGGCCGAACCTCGGAACGGGATGGCGCACCGTCGGACTCGGCGACTTCAACCGTGACGGCGCCTCCGACGTACTGGTGCAGAACATCGCTGACGGCACGACCTATTACCGTGATGTCGTCAACAACCAGTGGGGCACGGTGGCGGGCCCGGCGGGCGCGGCATGGGTGGCCCGCGAGGCCGCCGACCTCAACGGCGACGGCTATGCCGACGTGGTCTTCCGCAACACCAGCACGTCGGACATCTGGTGGGTCAACATGCTCGGCGGCTCCAATGCCGGCTGGGGCGTGGTGGCCAACGGCCTCGCCGGCTGGGACGTCCGGGGCTCGGCCGATGTCGACAATGACGGCTATCGCGACGTCATCGTCCAGAATACGGCGAACGGAACCACCTACTTTGCCGACATGAACGCCGGCACCTTCGGCGGCTGGGGCACGGTGAGCGGCGCGCTCGGCACGCAGTGGCTGGCGGTGGCGTGAGGGCCGCCCTCCGCACGATCTGAAGCGCTTGCTGCAACGCCGTTCCATGCCGATGACGCCGGCGTCTGAAGAAGCCGCCGCAGCGGGTCGGCTGATGCGTGCCGACAGCCCGGGGAGGCATGATCCTCGACTGGCTAACCGACCCCTCTCGACCGGCTCACCGACCCCTCTCGACAAAGTGAAGTCCCGGCGCGCAGAAGCGGGTTGTGCCCCGAGCGGGACGAGGCTCGACTTGGGCCGTAACAGAGACTGACGAATGTCCGGCGAATAAGGGGAGACGGCGTGTGGCGAGGCTGAACATCAATGGCCAGACGGTCGAGGTCGTCGCGGCGGACGACACGCCGCTTCTCTGGGTCCTGCGCGAACAGGCGGGCCTGACCGGGACCAAATACGGCTGCGGCATCGCCGCCTGCGGTGCCTGCACCATTCACATCGACGGCCAGGCGATGCGCTCCTGCGCCTTGCCCCTCAGTGCGGTCACCCCTGAGCAGAAGATCGTCACCATCGAGGGCCTGTCGCCGACCGGTATGCACCCGGTTCAGGTCGCCTGGCGCGACCTCGACGTCCCCCAGTGCGGTTACTGCCAGTCCGGCATGATCATGGCGGCCGCCGCGCTCCTCGCCGAGAAGCCCAACCCGACGGACGCGGACATCGACAATGCGATGACCAACATCTGCCGGTGCGGCACCTACAACCGTGTCCGCGCCGGCATCAAGCAGGCCGCCGCGAACCGCCAGGGCTGAGGGAGGCCGACATGACGCTCATCGAGACCACGACGACCTCCCGCCGCGCCGTCCTCAAGGCCGCCGCCGGCCTGACCGTCGGCTTCTATCTGCCGACCGGCGCCATGGCCCAGCAGCCGGCGCCAGCAGCCACGCCCGAGATCAACGCCTGGGTCGTGATCCGGCCGGACGACACGGTGGTGCTGCGCATGGCCCGCACCGAGATGGGCCAGGGCACACGCACCGGCCTCTGCCAGATGATCGCCGAGGAACTGCACTGCGACTGGTCGAAGATCGTCACCGAATATGTGACCCCCGGACAGTCACTGGCCCGCAACCGCGCCTGGGGCGCCTTCCTCACCGCCGGTAGCCAGGGCATCCGCCAGAGCCAGGACTATGTCCGGCGCGGCGGCGCCACCGCCCGCGTCATGCTGATCCAGGCCGCCGCCGATGCCTGGGGCGTTCCCGCGGCGCAGTGCACGGCAAAGGACAGTGTCGTCACCCATGCCGCCTCCGGCCGCCAGGTCCGCTATGGTCAGGTCGCCGCCGCCGCCGCGCGCCTGTCGCCGCCCGCCAATGTGCCCTTGAAAGACCCCAAGGACTGGACCGTCATCGGCACCTCGGTGAAGCGTCTCGACACCGCCGCCAAGACCACCGGCGCCCTCGTCTACGGCTCCGACCTGAAGATGCCGGGCATGCTGGTGGCGGTGCCGAAGGAATGCCCGGTCTTCGGCGGCAAGGTCGCCACGTTCGATGCCGCCAAGGTCGCCTCCATGCCGGGCGTGCGCCACGTCCTCAAGGTCGGTGATACCGCCGTCGCCGTCGTCGCGGACACGTTCTGGCAGGCCAAGACCGCCCTTGATGCCCTGCCGGTCACCTGGGATTACGGCCCGAACCGTGCGGTCTCGTCCGAGACCATCGCGGCCAGCCTGCGCGAGGGGCTCGAAGCCTCGGAAGCCTTCGTCGGCAACAGCAACGGCGATGCCAGGGCCGCCATCGCCGGCGCCGCACGCAAGGTCGAGGCGGTCTACGCCTATCCCTTCCAGAACCACGCCCCGATGGAGACGATGAACGCCACGGTGGTGTGGACGCCGACGCGCTGCGACGTCTGGTGCCCGACCCAGAACGGCGAGGCGGCGCTGGCGGCGACCGCCCAGGCGGCGGGCCTGCCGCAGACGGCCTGCGACGTCCATCGCGTCGATCTCGGTGGCGGCTTCGGCCGGCGCACCACCCATGACTGGCTCATCCAGGCGGTAACCATCGCCCGGCAGATCCCCGGCGTGCCCATCAAGACGCAGTGGACGCGCGAGGAAGACATGGTGCAGGGGCGCTACCACCCCGTCACCATGTGCAAGCTCACCGGCGGCCTCGACGCCCAGGGCAATGTCGTCGGCCTGCACATGCGCATTTCCGGCCAGTCGATCCTCTCCTACGTCTTCCCCACGGCGCTGCAGAACGGCCGCGACCCCGTGCAGTTCCAGGGGCTCAATGCCGGCGGCAACGAGGGCCAGATCGGCTATGCCTTCCCCAACCTCCTCATCGACCATGCGATGCGGAACACCCATGTGCCGCCGCATTTCTGGCGCGGCGTCAACCACAACCAGAACGCGATCTATCTCGAGTGCTTCCTCGACGAACTCGCCCATGCGGCGGGCCAGGATCCCCTGGCCTTCCGGCGCAAGCTGATGGGCAACCATCCGCGCCACCTCGCCGTGCTGAACGCCGTCGCCGCGCGCATCGGCTGGGACACGCCGCCGCCGGCTGGCATCCATCGCGGCATCGCCCAGCAGATGGGTTTCGGCAGCTTCGTCGCCGCCGCCGCCGAGGTATCGGTCGACACCGCAGGCCGGCTCAAGATCCACCGCATCGTCGCGGCCACGGATTGCGGCATAGCCGTCAACCCGCGCCAGATCGAAATGCAGGTGGAGGGCTCCTTCGTCTATGGCCTGTCGGCCCTGCTCTATGGCGCCTGCACGGTGAAGGACGGGCAGATCGTCGAGACCAATTTCGACAGCTACAACGTCCTGCGCATGGACGAGATGCCGGCGGTCGAGACCATCGTCATGCCCTCCGGCGGGTTCTGGGGCGGTGTCGGCGAGCCGACCATCATGGTCGCGGCGCCGGCCGTTCTGAACGCGATCTTCGCCGCCACCGGAAAACGCCTCCGCACGGTCCCGCTCAAGGACCAGGATCTCAGGCGGGCGTGAGGGCTCTCGTTGCCGCGTTCGCCTTCCTCGGCCTCGCCGGCCCCGCGGCAGGGCAGGAGATCGTCCCCCATGTCGTCGTCGGCGATGCCGTCGCCGCGCCGCTCGGCGGGCATGTCGGCGTCGCCGAGCGCGGGGCCCGGATCGTGCGCAACCGGGAGACGGCGAATTGCCTGATCTGCCACACGGTGCCTGACCGTTCGGAGGCTTTCATGGGCGAGGTCGGACCGCCGCTCGCCGGCGTCGGAAGCCGCCTCACCCCCGGCCAGATCAGGCTGCGGCTGATCGATCCGACCGTGGTGAACGCGGAGGCGGTGATGCCGGCCTACCATCGCATCGCCGGGCTGGCCCATGTCGACGAGCGCTGGCGCGGCCGTCCCGTCCTGTCGGCCCAGGAGATCGAGGATGTCGTCGCCTATCTGTCCGCCCTGAAGGAGTGAACGATGACCGCCCATCCCTCATCGAGACCGGTCCTCCTGACCCGGCGCCATGCCCTCGCCGCGACCGCTGCGACCGCGCTCCTGCCTACGGCCGCGGCGGCCCAGTCGGCATCGCCCGAGAGCTTCGCCGCCGCCCAGCAGGCGATCCTCGCCGGACGCGTGCCAGTGAGTACGGGGCTGTCGCTCGACATGCCGACGCTCTCCGAGAACGGCAATTCCGTCGACCTCGCCATCAAGGTCGACAGCCCGATGAGCGCCGATGACCACGTCGCCCGCATCCACATCCTCGCGGAGAAGAACCCCTTCCCGCGCGTGGCGACCTTCCATATCGGACCGCGCGCCGGCCGCGCCGATGTCGCCACCCGCATCCGCCTCGCTGAGACCCAGACCATCGTCGTCCTGGCCGAGACGAGCAGGGGCCTCGTTCATCGCGACAGCCGCGAGGTGATCGTCATCCTCGGCGCCTGCGTGGACGGAGGCTGAGTCATGGCCAACGCGACCCTTCCTGCCCGCATCACCATGCCGCCGGGGGCCAGGCGCGGCGAGATCATCGAGATCCGCGTGCTCGCCCGCCACCCGATGGAGCGGGCTATCGATGCCCCGGGTCTGAGGCCGGTGCCGCGCAAGATCATCCACACCCTGCGCGTCACCCAGGAGGGGACCGAGATCTTCCGCATAGACCTGTCGACCGGTATCGCCGCCAATCCTTATGTCGCCTTCACCACCCGCGTCATCGAGACCGGCGAGCTCGTCTTTCAGTGGATCGAGGACGGTGGGGCCATCTATGAGCGCCGGCAGGTCCTGACGGTGACATGAAAGGCCTCACCGCCCTTCTGCTGCTCCTCGTCGCCACGGCGCCAGCCGTCGCCGGAGAGGTGCGGGCGCCTGCGACCTTCCTGTCGCCGGACCTGCGCGCCCTGCAGGGCGATCCGTCCCGCCATCCCGGCTGGCTGTGGATCGACACCGGCGAGGCCCTGTGGCGGGCGGCACCGGCCGGCGGGCGCCCCTCCTGCCAGGGGTGCCACGGCGACATCACGGGGATGCGCGGCGTCGCCACACGCTATCCCCAGGTGGCGCAGACCGGCGACCTTCTCAACCTCGAAGGCCGGATCGAGACCTGCCGCAGCAGCCATCAGCAGGCTCCCGCCTTAGGCTACGAGAGCGAGGCGCTGCTGTCGCTGACGGCGGCCGTCGCCCTGCAGTCGCGCAGCTTGCCGGTCTCGGTCGCCACGGACGGGCCGGCGGCGCGCTTCGTCGCGGAGGGCCGCCGCCTCTACACCCTGCGCCAGGGCCAGCTCAATCTGTCCTGCGCCCAATGCCACGACGAGAATGTCGGTCGGCGCCTGCGTGGCGACGTCATTTCCAGCGGGGTCGGCACCGGCTTTCCCGCCTATCGCCTCGAATGGAACACGATGGGCTCGCTGCACCGCCGGCTGCGCGCCTGTTCGCTCGGCGTCCGGGCGACGCAGTTTCCGCTCGGAGCTCCCGAATATCTCGCCCTCGAGCTCTATCTGGCGGCGCGGGCGAAGGGCCTGCCCGTCGAGACCCCGGGCATCCGGCGCTAGGCGCGCGACCGCGGCCCCGTCCGCGTCGCCTCAGGCGAGGGAGCGGGAGGATTCCCTGACCTTGCGCGCCGCCATGTCGATATCCGTCGTCGACCGGGCGATCGTGCCCATCGACCCGGAGATGGCCGTCACGCCTTGGGCGGCAACGCGCATGTTGGACGACATTTCGGCCGTCACCGCGCTCTGCTCCTCGACGGCGGTGGCGATCGCCGTGGCGATCTCGCTGATGGTCGAGATGGTCGCGGCAATCTCGCCGATGGCGCTGACGGCACCCTCGGTCGAGGACTGGACCGAGGCGATCTGGGCACTGATCTCATCGGTGGCCTTGGAGGTCTGGTTGGCGAGGCTCTTCACCTCGGAGGCGACCACCGCGAAGCCTTTGCCGGCCTCGCCGGCACGCGCCGCCTCGATCGTGGCGTTGAGCGCAAGGAGATTGGTCTGGGCGGCGATGTTGTTGATGAGTTGGACCACGTCCCCAATGCGCTGGGCCGCGGCCGAAAGACCGGCAACAATGCCGTTGGTCCTGGCCGCCTGATCGACGGCTGTCATGGAGATTTCGCGCGAGTGGGTCACCTGGCGACTGATCTCGCTCACCGAGGCAGCGAGTTCCTCTGCGCCGGCTGCGACCGCCTGGACGTTGGAACTGGTCTGGGTAGACGCCGCGGCAGCCTCCGTCGCCTCGCGCGTCGCGCTGGTCACAGCTTCGCCGATCGCCTCCAGATCGGTGTCGATCTGCTGCTGGATCTGCGTGCGGCGCTGCCGCTCCTTGATGTCGGCGGTGATGTCGGTGGCGAATTTGACCACCTTGAAGGGCCTGCCGTTCATGTCGAGGATCGGATTGTAGGAGGCCTGGATCCAGATTTCCTTGCCGCCCTTGCCGATGCGCCTGTATTGGGCCGAGAGGAATTCGCCGCGCCCGAGAGCGCTCCAGAAATCCCGGTAGGCCGGACTGTCGCGATCCTCGGGCGGCACGAACATCCGGTGGTGCTGGCCGACAATCTCGTCGAGCCGGTAGCCGACGGCCTTCAGGAAATTCTCGTTGGCCATCCGGATCGTGCCGGCGAGATCGAAGGCGATGACGGCCTGCGCCCGGTTGATCGCGTCAAGCTGGCCTTCAAGGTCGGCGTTCTTCAGCTTCTCCGAGGTCACGTCGATGGCGAATTTGACCACCTTGTAGACCTTGCCCGAAGCGTCGAGCAGCGGATTGTAGGTGGCCTGGATCCAGATCTCTTGGCCGCCCTTGCCGAACCGCTTGAATTCGGCGCTTTTGGACTGGCCGGCGCGCAGGCTGTCCCAGAAGCGGCGGTACTCCGCCCCGTCGCGTTCGCTCGGATCGACGAACATCGCATGATGCTGGCCCTGCACCTCGGCCAGCGAATAGCCTACGGCATCGAGAAAGTTGCGGTTGGCTGTCAGGACCGTCCCATCCGGCTTGAACGCAATGACCGCCTGTGAGCGATCGAGCGCAGCAACGGTGGCCGTGGCATCGCCACTCAACAACGACTTCAACCCGAACATCTGATCCCCTTCAGATTCTTCCGCGCCGAAATTGTCGAAAACTGCTTTAAATATAATTAACACGCCATTTTCCACGAATGATTACTCAATGATTTGATATTCCGTGTCACGGAAGGGCGATTTTTATTCAGAATTGGGCATCGCTTTGTTTGTTTCTGATGATGTATTGACGAAAAGACAGCAAATCGATTGCACAGGCATGATCGACAAACTGCAGATGAATGCATGTCAGCAAGCCAGGATCGATAGATCCTGCTTCCAAATCGGCGCAGGGCGACGCAGCGCCACGGGATCTGGATACCACGAAAATACACATTAAAATGTGGTGATGTGTCCGCTCGGCACCAGATTGACAGCTTTTTGTTGTGCTTTTCATCGCTGCCACGATGCCGGATCGCAAGACCGATCGAGGCCGGGCACGGGAATGGTTTGACCGCGCTATGGCTGGAAAACGCCCCCTCAGGCGGCGAATCGCGGCGTCTCGAACTGCTCGAAGGCGGGGCGGGCCAGCACGTAGCCCTGGATCAGTTCGACGCCGAGATCGCGCAACACGGCGAGTTCGCCCATCGTCTCCACTCCCTCGCAGATGGTGAGGATGCCGAGATCGGAGAGCATCGCCAGCATATGGCGCACCATGATCCGCTTCGCCCGGTCGGTGTCGATGTCACGGACGAGATCCATATCGAGCTTGACGATGTCCGGCTGGAACCGGGCGAGCAGGGTGAGGCCCGCATGGCCGGCGCCGAAATCGTCGATCGCGGTGGCGAAGCCGATATCCTTGTAGGTCCGGACGATGTTGAGCAGATGCGCCGTCTCGATCTTCTCGTTTTCCGTGAACTCGAAGATGATGCGCTCGGGCGCGAACCCGACCCGCTCGGCCGTCGCCAGGGTGAGACGGATGCAGGCGCGCGGCTCATAGACCGCATTCGGCATGAAGTTGATCGACAGGCGCGCTGAGCCCGGCGCTCCGCGACCGGCGAGTTCGATCGCCTTGACGCGGCACTGCTGGTCGAAGGCGTAGCGATTGGTCTCGTCGACGGCGCCGAGAACGGATGCGGCGCCCTCGCCTGCCGGCCCCCGCACGAGGGCTTCGTAAGCGAAGACCGCGCCCGTGGCCGTATTGACGATCGGCTGGAACGCCATCGAAAAGGCGAACGGCAAGGCATTTCCATTGCGGCAGGCAATACAGCTCATGACAACTCGCCCGAAAAGCCAATCGCCTATTCTACAAGTCATCCCTTAATGATTTCCGGCCCGGTCGGCGGCCGGCATAGACGTCGCGGCCGCCGGACAACAACGTGCACCCTCACAGGGCTGCATGAATCCGCCGCATCGTCTGCACCGACAGGCGCACGACATCGGCGATCTCCGACAATTGCTTGGCCAGCGGGCTCGTCCCGCGCCAGATCATCCCGATCGTCCGCGACGGCCGCGGCGCGTCGAAACGGACGATCGAAACCGGCGCCGAGCGCGTCTCCACCGCCACCGCCATATCCGGGATCAGCGTCACGCCGACCCCGACGCCGACCATCTGCACCAGCGTCGACAATGTGCTGCCGTCGAGCATCTCCTTCGGTCTGGCGGTATTCAGGCCGCAGAAGGACAGTGCCTGGTCGCGGAAGCAATGGCCCTCCTCCAGCAGCAGGAGCCGCATCTCGCGCAGCATCTCGGCGCTCGGCACCGGCTTGCCTTCATCCGCCCGCGGCCGCACCAGCACGAAATCCTCCTGGAACAGCGCGGTCTCGGTCATCGACGGCTCCGAGACCGGCAGGGCGACGATGGCGGTGTCGAGCCGCCCCTCGGTCAGTTCCTGGATGAGCTTGGGCGTCTGCGTCTCGCGGATGCGGATGTCGAGCCCGGCATGGCTGCGCGCGAGATCGCCGATGAGCGCCGGCAGGAGATAAGGCGCGACCGTCGGAATGATGCCGATGCGCAGGCGCCCCACCAGCCCCGCCCGCGAGGCCCGGGCGAGGTCGCCCAGTTCATCGACCGCCCGCAGGATGTCGCGGGCCCGCGCCGAGAACGCCTCACCGAAGGCCGTCAGCCGCACCTGCCGTACACCGCGCTCGAACAGCGGCGTGCCGAGGCCCTCCTCCAGGTCGCGGATCTGCATCGACAGGGCGGGTTGCGATATGGCGCAGGACTCGGCCGCCCGGCCGAAATGGCCGTGGCGCGCCAGCGCGTCGACATAGCGCAGCTGTTTGAAAGTGACATTGATCATAATTTTAACTTATCGTCATAATCAGATAATTCAACTTAGTCTAATGAGATGTCTTCGCTAGAAGGAGTCATCGCCAGCCGGATGCCAGTACCGCGCTCCTGTCGGTGGTGACCGTCCCCCGACGGCCGGCGACGGCATGCAGGACAAACAGGGGATCCCGCGCCGCAAGGCCGACACCCCCTCCACGACGATCGGAGAGCAATCATGGACGGAATGAACCTCGAGGCCGGCAAGTGCCCGGTCATGCATGGCGCGACCAACAACGCGATCCGCTCCAACCGCGACTGGTGGCCCAACCAGCTGAACCTGAAGATGCTCCATCAGAACTCCGCCCTCTGTGATCCGATGGGTGCCGAATTCGACTACAAGGCCGCCTTTGGCCGCGTCGACTACCAGGCGCTGAAGCAGGATCTCTATGCCCTGATGACGGAGAGCCAGGAGTGGTGGCCGGCGGACTATGGCCATTACGGGCCGTTCTTCATCCGCATGGCCTGGCACAGCGCCGGCACCTACCGCACCGCCGACGGCCGCGGCGGCTCCTCCTCCGGCACGCAGCGCTTCGCGCCGCTGAACAGCTGGCCGGACAACGCCAATCTCGACAAGGCCCGCCGCCTGCTCTGGCCGATCAAGCAGAAATACGGCAACGCCATATCCTGGGCCGACCTGATGATCCTCGCCGGCAATGCGGCGCTGGAATCGATGGGCTTCAAGACCTTCGGCTTCGGTGGCGGTCGCGCCGACATCTGGGAGCCCGAGGAAGACATCTACTGGGGCGCCGAGACCGAATGGCTCGCCGGCAGCGACAAGCCCAAAAGCCGCTACACCGGCGATCGCGTCCTGGAAAACCCACTCGCCGCTGTCCAGATGGGCCTCATCTACGTCAATCCGGAGGGCCCGGACGGCCGTCCCGATCCGCTCGCCTCAGCCCGTGACATCCGCGAGACCTTCGCGCGCATGGCCATGAACGACGAGGAAACCGTCGCGCTGGTCGCCGGCGGCCACACCTTCGGCAAGACCCATGGCGCCGGCGACGCCGCCCTCGTCGGTCCCGAGCCGGAGGCCGCTCCCCTCGCCGAACAGGGCCTCGGCTGGATCTCGTCCTACGGCTCCGGCAAGGGCGCCGACACCATCACCAGCGGCCTCGAGGGCGCCTGGACCTCCAATCCGATCCAGTGGGACAACGGCTATTTCGACGTCCTCTTCGGCTACGAGTGGGAGCTGGTGAAGAGCCCCGCGGGTGCCCACCAGTGGCACGCCCGCAACCTCGCCGCGAAGGACATGGCGCCCGACGCCCATGATCCGGCGAAGCGGGTGCCGATCATGATGTCGACGGCCGACATGGCCATGCGCATGGACCCGGCCTATGAGGCGGTCTCGCGCCGGTTCCACCAGAACCCGGACCAGTTCGCCGACGCCTTCGCCCGCGCCTGGTTCAAGCTGACCCATCGCGACATGGGCCCGAAGGTACGCTACCTCGGCCCGGAGGTCCCGGCCGAAGACCTGATCTGGCAGGATCCGGTGCCGGCCGTGGACCACCCGCTGGTCGACGGCGCCGACAGCGCCGCCCTCAAGGTGAAGATCCTCGCCTCCGGCCTCAGCCCGGCCGAACTGATCCGCACGGCCTGGGCCTCGGCCTCGACCTTCCGCGGCTCCGACAAGCGCGGCGGCGCCAACGGCGCCCGCATCCGCCTTGCGCCACAGAAGGACTGGGAGGCCAACGAACCGGCACAGCTCGCGAAGGCCCTCTCGACCCTCGACGGCATCCGGCAGGCCTTCAATGCGGCTGCGGCCGACGGCAAGAAGGTCTCGCTCGCCGACCTGATCGTGCTCGGCGGCGGTGCTGCGATCGAGGCGGCGGCGAAGGCGGCCGGCCATGCGCTCGAGGTGCCCTTCGCACCCGGCCGCACCGACGTCTCCCAGGAACAGACGGACAGCGAGTCCTTCGACGTCCTGGAGCCGCTCTCCGACGGCTTCCGCAACTACCAGAAGACGGCCTTCACCGTGTCAGCGGAAGAACTGCTGATCGACAAGGCCCAGCTTCTGACACTGACGGCGCCGGAAATGACCGCCCTGGTCGGTGGCCTGCGCGTGCTCGGCGCCAACCACGGCGGCTCGCCGCACGGCGTCTTCACCGCCCGGCCGGGCGTCCTGACCAACGACTTCTTCGTCAACCTGCTCGACATGGGCACGGTCTGGCGGCCGGTGTCGGACGAACAGGATGCCTTCGAGGGCCGCGACCGCAAGACCGGCGCGGTGAAGTGGACGGCGACCCGCGTCGATCTCGTCTTCGGTTCGAACTCGCAACTGCGCGCCCTCGCCGAGGTCTATGGCCAGGCGGACAACGCGGCGAAGTTCGTGCGCGACTTCGTCGCCGCCTGGACCAAGGTCATGAACGCCGATCGCTACGATCTCGCCTGATCGCAACGAGCACGCCGCACGCGGTTCGACAGGGCCGCGTGCGGGCGCCCGGCATCACGCCGGCGCAGGCGCCGGTGTTCCGGCGGCGATGGTGGCCGTCACGCTGCTGTTCCGGTAGGCATGGAACTGCGCCCGGATCGCGCTGCTCCCACGTTCGGCGAGATCGAACCGGCGACCGAATTTCAGCCAGTCGACGATGATGCCCTGCAACAACCACTGGAACGCCGCTGCCGCCGTCTCGGGCGGCCATGACGGCGCCAGGATGCCGCGCCGCGCCGCCTGCGCGAAGGCGCCGGCGAACTGCGCATGGGCACGGTCCATGGTCTCCAGCTTGCGCTGCAGCACCATGCCGAAATCGTCCCGATACTCGCACAGGGTCAGGATCGTGTAGATGCGCTGGCGACGCTCGTCGCTGGCCAGAAGCGTCAGCGCCCCGATGGCGAGCTCTTCCACCAGCGCCAGCGGATCGGGATGCTCGTCGAGCGCCAGCGGCGCGAAAAGGTCGTCGTGGATCAGCGGCGCATCGTCGAACAGCGCCATGAACAGGTCGGCCTTGTTGGCGAAATGCCAGTAGACCGCCCCGCGCGTCACCCCGGCCTCGGCAGCGATTTCCTCGAGCGAGGTCGCCGCCACTCCCTTCGCGTGGAAAATCCGCTCGGCCGCGTCGAGGAGACCCCGACGCGTCTCCTCCGCCTCCGCCTTCGTGCGCCGCGCCATGGCCCTAGTGCCCGGGGTCGGAGACCGCGGGTGCCGTGCCGGCCGCAGGAGCCTCTCCAGGCACCGGCTTGTCCCGCCCGCCCATCAGCCGCGTCACCACGACGAAGAACACCGGCACGAAGAACACCGCGAGCACGGTGGCCGAGATCATGCCGCCGAGAACACCCGTGCCGAGAGCCTGCTGGCTGGCGGCGCTGGCACCCGAGGCTATGGCGAGCGGCAGCACGCCGAGCGCGAAGGCGAGCGAGGTCATGATGATCGGGCGGAAGCGCAGATGCGCCGCCTCGATCGTCGCCTCGACGATGCTCTTGCCCTCCGCCCGCAGGTCCTTGGCGAACTCGATGATGAGGATCGCGTTCTTTGCCGACAGCCCGATGATCGCGACCAGGCCGACCATGAAATAGACGTCATTCGGCATGCCGCGCAGCGTCACCGCCGTGACCGACCCGATGACGCCGAGGGGAACCACCAGCAGCACCGAGATCGGGATCGTCCAGCTTTCATAGAGCGCGGCGAGACAGAGGAAGACCAGGATGCAGGACAGCGCGATGAGCAGCGGCGCCTGCGAGCCCGCCAGGATCTCCTGCAGCGACTGCCCCGTCCATTCATAGCCGAAGCCCGGTGGCAATTGCCCGGCGAGGCGCTGCATCTCGGCGATGGCGTCACCCGAGGAATAGCCCGGGGCGGCGGAGCCGGAGATGCGGATGGCGGGATAGCCGTTGTAGCCGACGATCTGCGAGGGGCCGCGCTGCCACTCGACACGGGCGAAGGCCGAGAGCGGCACCATGCCGCCGTTGGAATTGCGCACGTTGAGGTTCACGAGGTCGGACGTCTGCATGCGGGTCGCCGCGTCGCCCTGGACCAGCACCCGCTGCAGGCGGCCGGCATTGGGGAAGTCGTTGACATAGGCCGAGCCGAGATTCGTGGAGATCGTCGCGTTGATGTCGGCGAAGGTGACGCCGAACGTGTTCGCCTTCTCGCGATCAACGATCAGCGACACCTGGGCGGCGTCGGGGAGACCTTCGACGAAGACCTGCGTCAGGATCGGGCTGCGCATCGCCGCACCCACGAGCTGGTCGCGCGCCGAAGCGAGCTGCTGCTGCGTCTGGCCGCCGCGCGCCTGCAGCCGGAAGGAGAAGCCGTTGGAATTGCCGAGGCCCTGGATCGGCGGCGGCGACAGGCCGAAGACGATGGCGTCGCGCAGCCGCGACAGCGCGATCGTGCCCCTGAGGGCGATGGCGCCCGCCGCATCGCGCGGTCCGCGCTCACCCCAGTCCTTCAGCGTCACGAAGGCCAGCGCCGCGTTCTGTCCCTGGCCGAAGAAGGAGAAGCCCCGCACCGTCACGATGCGGGCGACGCCCGGCTCGCCGATAAACTGCTTCTCGGCGGTCTCGATGGCCGCCATCGTGCGGTTGACCGTCGCGTCCGAGGGTGCCTGGAAGTTGACGATGACATAGCCCTGGTCCTCGTTTGGCAGGAACGAGGTCGGCAGCCGCATGTAGAGATAGCCGAGGCACGCCAGCAGCACGACATAGATGACCATGAACCGCCCGCCGCGGCGGACCATGTAGGAGACGACGCTGCCATAGCCGCGCGTCGTCTTGTCGAGGCCGCGGTTGAACCAGCCGAAGAAGCCGCGCTTGCCGTGGTGATGGCCAGCGACCACCGGCTTGAGGAAGGTCGCCGCCAGGGCCGGCGTCAGGCTGAGCGCCAGGAAGGCCGAGAACAGGATCGACACGACCATGGTCAGGCTGAACTGCTTGTAGATGACGCCCACGGCGCCGGGGAAGAAGGCCAGCGGGATGAACACCGAGACCAGGACCGCGGTGATGCCGATCACCGCTCCGGTGATCTGCCCCATGGCCTTGCGCGTCGCTTCCTTCGGCGGCAGCCCCTCCTCCGCCATGATGCGCTCGACGTTCTCCACCACGACGATGGCGTCGTCGACGAGGATGCCGATGGCGAGCACCATGGCGAACATGGTCAGCACGTTGATGGAGAAGCCGGTAACATACATCACCGCGCAGGTGCCGAGCAGCGCCACCGGCACGACGATTGCCGGGATCAGCGTGTAACGCAGGTTCTGCAGGAACAGGAACATGACGAGGAAGACCAGCACCATGGCCTCCAGCAGCGTGTGCAGCACCTTCTCGATCGACACTCTGACAAAGGGCGAGGTGTCATAGGGCACCGCATGTTCGACGCCCGGCGGGAAGAAGGGCGCGAGTTCCGCGAGACGCTTCTTCACCGCTTCGGCGGTCGCCATGGCATTGCCGGTCGGCGAGAGCTGGACCGCGAGGGCCGCGGCGGGCTTGCCGTTGAGGCGCGCCGAGGTCGCATAGGCCTGGGCGCCCACCTCGATCCGGGCGATGTCCCTCAGCCGGACGAGCGAGCCGTCGCGATTGGCCCGCAGCACGATCGAGCCGAACTCGTCGGGCGACGAGAGCTGCCCCTTGACCATGACGGTCGCGGTCACCTGCTGGTTGATCGGGTTCGGCAGCGAGCCGATGGAACCGGCCGAGACCTGGGCGTTCTGGGCGGTGATGGCGGCGGTGACGTCGGCGGCGGTCAGGTTGAGGCCGACCATCTTGTCCGGGTCGAGCCAGATGCGCATGGCGCGCTCGGAAGCGAAGAGCTGGGCGCGGCCGACCCCCGGCACGCGCCGGATCTCGCCGAGAATGTTGCGGCTCATGTAGTCGCCGAGGCCGATATCGTCCATCGAGCCGTCGGTCGAGGTCAGCGTCGCGACGAGCAGGAAGTTCGACCGGGCCTGGTCGACCTGCACGCCCTGCTGGCTCACCGACCGCGGCAGGCGCGGTTCGACGCGGCGCACGCGGTTCTGCACCTCGACCGCCGCGGCGGCGCCGCTGGTGCCCGGCCGGAACGTGGCGGTGATCTGGATCGCGCCGGTGGTGTCGGCGACCGACTCGAAATAGAGCAGGCCCTCGATGCCGTTCAGCTCTTCCTCGATCGGCCTTGTGACCGACTGGTAGGCGTCTTCCGGGGAAGCACCGGGATAGGCCGTGTTGATGGTGATCTGCGGCGGTGCGACGTCCGGATACTGCGCGATCGGCAGCATGGGGATCGCGATGATCCCCGCCAGCATGATGAGGATGGCGAGGACCCAGGCGAAGATGGGCCTGCCGATGAAGAACTGGGGCATGGTCCTGGGTCCTTATCGGCCGACGGTGGCGGCCGGGGCGGCGCCTTGCGCCGGCGGCGCCCAGGGGCTCGCGGCGACCTTTGCACCCGGCCGAAGCCGCTGGAACCCGTCGACGACGACGCGGTCGCCGGCCGAGAGGCCCTCGTCGATCACCGCATTGGTCCCGACCACGCGGGTCGAGCGCACCACGCGGATCTCCACCGTGTCGTCCGCCTTGACGACATAGAGCTGGGCCCGGCCCGCCGTGTCGCGCTGGATCGCCTGCTGCGGCACGGCGATGGCGTTTGGCTGGATGCCCTGTTCGATCAGCACGCGGACATACATGCCGGGCAGGAGGTCGCCGTTCGGATTGGGGAACTCGCCGCGCAGCGTCACCTGGCCGGTGCCGGCATCGACCGTCGCCTCGGAGAACAGGAGGCGACCCGTATGGGGATAGGGACTGCCGTCGTCGAGGATCAGCTTCACCGCGGCTTCGTCGCCCTTCTCGGGCGCCAACGCACCGGCCTGCATCGCGCGGCGCAGGCGGATAAGATCGGTCGCCGACTGGGTGAAGTCGGCATAGATCGGGTCGAGCTGCTGGATCGTAGCGAGCGCCTCGGTGCCGGTGGTGGCGACCAGCGCGCCCTCGGTGATCAGCGCGCGGCCGATCTGCCCGCTGATCGGCGCGGTGATGTCGGCATATTTCAGGTTGAGCTCGGCCGCGGCGAGGCCGGCGCGGGCGCTGGCGACGTCGGCATCGCCCTGGGCGAGGGCCGCGACGGCGCTGTCGAGCTGCTGCGGGCTCGCCACGTTGCGCTCGCGCAGCTGCTCGACCCGTTCGTTCTGCTGCTGGGCGAGGAGGCGGGTCGCCTGGGCGCGCTGCATCGTCGCCCTGGAACGCTCGACCTCGACCCGGAAAGGCTCGGGATCGATGCGGTAGAGCACGTCGCCCTGCTTCACCAGGCTGCCCTGCTGGAACACCCGGGCGATGACGATGCCGGAAACGCGGGGGCGCACCTGGGCGATGCGTGTCGGCGCGATCCGGCCCGGCAATTCGCTGATGATCGGAACGGCGCCGGCCGTCACCGTGACGATGCCGACGGGAGAGGGCGGCGGGGCGGCGGCGGCCGGACGCTGGGCATTGCCACCGGAATCGTTGCAGGCGGCGAGGCCGACCAGCAGGACCGACATGGACAGAAACCGAAGATACGACATGGGAGGCCCCGATCGCCGCGCCGGCCCGGAGGGTCGATCGCCAGAAAAAAGAAAATACATACAGACATGAATGTATCGGACGTGCTGCAATGCGGCAAGCGCGCGAAGCCCGGCATCACCGCGATGTGACCACAGGCAATACAGCCGCAGGATGACGCCGTCTCGACTCAGCGCAGTCAACCCTGCGGCAGCTTCCTACACCGCGGCGATCCCCGTCATGGCAGCAGCCAGGAACGGTCGTACGGCCCCATCCCCCGCTCGGCTGATTGACCAGGTCCCCTTCGCTGACAAAGGTGCGGACCGAAGCTACGACATCAATGCGCCGAAGCCGCGAAGGTCGGCCGGCGCGGGGGAGTACGGGACCATGGACGCACGGGGTATGGCGGCGATCGTCACGGGAGGGGCCTCCGGGCTCGGCGGCGCCACGGCGGCGCGGCTCGCCAAGGCCGGCGCCAGGGTGACCATCTTCGATCTCAACGCGGAACTCGGCCTGAAGCTTGCCGCCGAGATCGGCGGCCATTTCGTCAAGGTCAACGTCACCGACGAGGCCGCCGTCGACTCAGCCCTCGCCGAGGCCGAGGGCCTGCACGGCAAGGCGCGCATCTGCGTCAATTGCGCCGGCATCGGCCCGCCCGCCAAGGTCATTGCCCGCGACGGCTCGCCCCTGCCTCTGGCTGACTTCAACAAGATCATTCAGGTGAACCTCCTCGGCACCTTCAACGTGCTGTCGAAGTTCGCCGCCCGCCTGCACACCGCCGACCCCGTCGGCGAGGAGCGCGGCGTCATCGTCAACACCGCCTCCGTCGCCGCCTTCGACGGCCAGATCGGCCAGCCCGCCTATGCCGCCTCCAAGGGCGGCATCGTCGGCATGACCCTTCCCATCGCCCGCGAACTCGCCCGCTACGGCATCCGCGTCGTCACCATCGCCCCCGGCCTCTTCCTGACGCCGCTGATGGGCTCGCTGCCCAAGGAGGCGCAGGATTCGCTCGGCGCCCAGGTGCCCTTCCCCTCCCGCCTCGGCCACCCCGACGAATATGCCATGATGGTCGAGGCCATCATCGCCAACCCGATGCTGAACGGCGAGACGATCCGCCTCGACGGCGCCATCCGGATGACACCGAAATGAGCGGCCATACCGCCGTCGAGCCCGCCGGCGCCACGCCGCGGGCCAGGGAGATCGCGGCGAAGGTCGAGGCCTTCGTCCGCAACGTCGTAGTGCCCTACGAGAAGGATCCGCGGCAGGGGCCGCACGGGCCGACGGACGAACTCGTCCACGAGATGCGCGGCAAGGCGCGCGCGGCCGGCGTCCTCACGCCCCACATCCTTGGCGACGGCGATCACCTGACCCAGGCCGAGACCGCCTATGTGCTGATCCGCTCCGGCCTGTCCATCCTCGGGCCGACCGCCGTCAACACGGCGGCTCCCGACGAAGGCAATATGTATCTTCTCGGCAAGGTGGGGTCGCAGGCGCAGAAGGAACGCTTCCTGCAGCCCCTCGTGGAGGGCCGGGCCCGCTCCGCCTTCTTCATGACCGAACCGGCCCTCGACGGCGGCGCCGGATCCGATCCCTCGATGATGAAGACCACCTGCCGGCTCGACGGCAACCACTGGGTCATCAACGGGCGCAAGGCCTTCATCACCGGGGCCGAGGGCGCCAGGGTCGGCATCGTCATGGCCAAGTCGGACGACGGCGCCTGCATGTTCCTCGTCGACCTGCCGGACCCCGCCATCCGCACCGAACGGGTGCTGGACACGATCGACTCCTCGATGCCCGGCGGCCATGCCGTCGTCACCATCGACAATCTGCGCGTGCCCGCCGACCAGATGCTGGGGGCGAGCGGCGAGGGCTTCAAATATGCGCAGGTCCGCCTGTCGCCGGCCCGCCTGTCGCACTGCATGCGCTGGCTCGGCGCCTGCACCCGCGCCAACGAGATCGCCACCGACTATGCCTGCCGGCGCGAGGCCTTCGGCAAGACGCTCATCGACCACGAAGGCGTCGGCTTCATGCTGGCGGAAAACCTCATCGACCTGAAACAGGCCGAGCTGATGATCGACTGGTGCGCCGGCGTCCTCGACGGCGGCTCGCTCGGTACGGCCGAGAGCTCGATGGCCAAGGTGGCGGTCTCCGAGGCGCTCATGCGCATCGCCGACCGCTGCGTCCAGGTCATGGGCGGGATGGGCGTCTCCGGCGACACCATGGTCGAGCAGGTGTTCCGCGAGGTCCGGGCTTTCCGCATCTATGACGGCCCGACCGAAGTGCACAAATGGTCCCTCGCGAAGAAGATCAAGCGGGACTGGAAACAGGCCCGCGCCGTCTGACGCGGTGACGGCGGCGCCGCAGCGACGGTCGCCCCTTGGGAGGATACAGGATGGCCGAGGCCTATATCGTTGAAGCCGTGCGGACTGCCGGCGGCCGGCGCGGCGGCAAGCTGGCGGGCTGGCACCCGGCCGATCTCGGTGCCGAGGTGCTGAACGCTCTCGTCGACCGCACCGGGGTCGACCCCGCCGCCATCGACGACGTCATCGTCGGCTGCGTCACCCAGGGCGGCGAGCAGGCCTTTCATATCGGCCGCAACATCGTGCTCGCCTCGAAACTGCCGCAGAGCGTGCCGGCGGTGACCATCGACCGCCAGTGCGGATCCTCCCAGCAGGCAATGCAGTTCGCCGCCCAGGCGGTGATGTCCGGCACCCAGGACCTCGTCATCGCCGCCGGGGTCGAGAGCATGACGCGCACGCCGATGTTCTCCAACGTCTCCCTCTACGCCAAGGCCGGCATCGGCGAGGGCCCGGTCTCGCCACGCATCCGCGAGCGTTTCGGCGTCAACGAGTTCAGCCAGTTCACCGGCGCCGAGATGATCGCGCAGAAATACGGCTTCTCGCGCGACGATCTCGACCGCTTCGCGCTGGAGAGCCACCGCCGCGCGGCGGCAGCGACCCAGGCTGGCGCCTTCGACCGCGAGATCGTGGCGGTGGACGTCGACGGCGACGCCCATCGGCGCGACGAGGGTATCCGCTTCGACGCGACGATCGAGGGCATCGGCCAGGTCAGGACGCTGGTCGAGGGCGGCGTCATCACCGCCGCCAATGCCAGCCAGGTCTGCGACGGCGCCTCCGGGGTCATCATCGCCAACGAGAAGGCGATCCGCGAGCATGGGCTGACGCCTCTCGCCCGCATCCACAACCTCACCGTCACCGGCGGCGATCCCGTGATCATGCTCGAGGAGCCGATCCCGGCGACCGAGCGCGCCCTGAAGCGCGCCGGCATGCGGATCGAGGACATCGATCTCTACGAGGTCAACGAGGCCTTCGCGCCCGTCCCGCTCGCCTGGCTGAAGATGATCGGCGCCGACCCGGCGCGGCTCAACGTCAATGGCGGTGCCATCGCCCTCGGCCATCCGCTCGGCGCCTCCGGCACCAAGCTGATGGCGACCCTGATCCATGCGCTGAAGGCGCGCGGCAAGCGCTACGGTCTGCAGACCATGTGCGAGGGCGGCGGCCTCGCCAATGTCACCATCGTCGAAGCACTCTGACCCCCTCGGGCCGGCCCCTCGGCGCTTTTTGTTTTGAATCATTCCATGTCGTGCCGCCGGTCTGTTAGCAGGGTCCGGCAGCACGAAGTGGAATCGATCATGGCAGCGGGCCACAGACGACGGCGCATCGCGCGATGCGCCTGACCGACCTCAGGGCCTATCTGGTTGCCGTTCCAGCGGCGGGGCTGGTCTTCGGCCTCGTTGCGCGCTGGTTCGATCGCCCGGCCCTCTCCGACCAGATCTGGACCGGCGCGACGCTCGTCGTCCTCATCGCCCTCGCCATCGAGATCGTCACCAGCCTGAGGCGCGGCGAGGTCGGGCTCGACATCGTCGCCTTCCTGTCCATGTCCGCGGCCCTCGCCGTCGGCGAGACCCTCGCCGCCGTCGTCGTCGCGCTCATGTATGCCGGTGGCCAGAACCTCGAAGCCTTCGCCGAGCGCCGCGCCCGGCGCGAGATGGCGGCGCTCCTCGGCCGCGCGCCACGCACGGCGATGCGCTACGGCGACGGGGGCCTCGCCGAGGTCGCCCTCGACGCGGTGGCGGTCGGTGATCGCCTGCTCGTCCGCCAGGGCGACGTGGTGCCGGTCGACGGGACCGTGTCGGGTGGCATCGCCATCCTCGACGAAGCCGCGATCACCGGCGAGGCCGTCCCCGTCCAGCGCCGCGACGGGCAGCCGGTCATTTCCGGCACGCTCAATGTCGGCGGCCCCTTCGACATGCTGGCGGGGCGGATCGCCAGGGACAGCACCTTCGCCGGCATCATCCGCATGGTGGAGAGCGCGCAGCGGTCCAAGGCCCCGATGGCCCGGCTCGCCGACCGCTACGCCCTTGTCTTCCTCGCCGTGTCGCTCGTCATCGCCGGGGCCGCCTGGTTCTTCTCGGGCGATCCCGTGCGGGCCGTGGCTGTTCTGGTGGTGGCCACCCCGTGCCCGCTCATCCTGGCGGTTCCCGTCGCCATCGTCTCAGGGCTGTCGCGGGCCGCGGCGCGGGGCATCCTGATCAAGGGCGGCAAGGCGCTGGAGGCCCTCGCGCGCGTGCGCGTTCTCGTCCTCGACAAGACCGGCACCCTGACCCGCGGCGAGGCGCGTATCACCTCCGAAGTCGTGTTCGGCGGCATCGCGGCGGCGGAGGTGCTGCGGCTCGCCGCATCGGCCGACCAGGTCTCCAAGCATGTCGTCGCCCGCACCCTGGTGGCCGAGGCCGAAGCGCGCGGCCTTGTCCTCTCCGTGCCGACCGATGCGCGCGAGACCCCCGGCGAAGGCGTCACCGCCCGCATCGACGGGCGCCAGGTCAGCGTCGGCGGCATCGGCTTCGTCACCGGCCTGACCGACGGCGCGGACGCCGACGCGCTGCGCTCCCTGAAGAAGGACAACGGCGTCGTCGTGGCGGTCGCGGTCGACGGTCGCCTGGCCGGCGGGCTCCTGATGGTCGACGAGGTGCGGACCGGCGCCGCCGACCTGCTGCGCCACCTGCGCGCCAGCGGCATCGACCGCATCGTGCTCGCCACGGGCGACCGCCGCGCCGTCGCCGACGCCGTGGTCGGCGACTTGCCCGTGGACGTCATCCATGCCGACCTGGCGCCCGACGCCAAGGTGGCCATCGTCATCGCCGAGCGGGCCTATGGGCCGGTCATGATGATCGGCGACGGCGTCAACGATGCCCCGGCCCTGGCGGCAGCCGAGATCGGCGTCGCCATGGGCGCCACGGGGTCGTCGGCCGCCTCCGAGACGGCGGATGTGGTGCTGCTGGTCGATCAGCTTGACCGTGTCGCCGAGGCCATCGCCATCGCCGCGCGGTCACGCAGCATCGCGCTGCAGAGCGTCGGTGCCGGCATCGGCCTCTCGGTCGTCGGCATGATCGTCGCCGCCTTCGGCCTGATCACGCCGGTCCAGGGGGCCGTTCTGCAGGAGGTCATCGACGTGGCGGTGATCCTCAACGCCCTGAGGGCGCTGGGGGCGGGCCGCGGCGAAGGTCCATCCCCCGGCTGAAACCGGCGCGGGGATCAGCCGACCGGCGCCGTCGCCTTCATGGAGGGCCGCTCGGCGAAGCCGGCATACCAGGCGGCGAGCCTGGCATGGCCGTTGCGCCAGCCGATGTCGGGGAAGCGGAAGTCGAGATAGCCGAGCGACACGCCGGCGGCCACCGTGCCGATGTCGACGCGGCTTTCCAGATGGCCGATCCATTCGTCGGAATAGGCCTTCACGGTGGTGTGGATCTTGGTGATCTGACCACCGTGCCAGTCGGCCCAGCGCAGGGCCTCGGGACGCGCCACGGTTTCGTAGCGGGCGAGCAGGGCGGCATCGAGCATCTCGTCGGCCGCCGAGTGCAGGACCAGCGCCTTCCAGCGGTCCGGCCCCGCCGCGGGGAACAGGCCGGGGGCCGCGCCCACCGAATCGAGATATTCGCAGATCACGCGGCTGTCATAGATCGCCATGCCGTCGTCAGCGACGAGCGTCGGCACCTTGCCGGTGGGGTTGTGGGCCTTGATCGCCGCGTCCTGGTTGATCGGATGGGCGGCCGAGCCGAGCTTCTCGATCTGGCCGTCAATACCGCGCTCGATGGCGCAGACCATGACCTTCCGCACGAAGGGCGAGGCGGGAGAGAAGAACAGTTTCACGGGCGGAGATCCTCATGACGCCGAAGGGACGCTGACCGGAGGCCAGAGCGGGGAGAATGACCGCTGCCGGCAGCGGCGTCGAGTAGGCCATCGGGTGCCCGCGAGGGAACCAGACCCCCCGTCGGCGCATTGATCCTCCATGACGAAAGATCCGAAGACACCTGCCCTCGATCCCGGCACCCACGCGCCGACGGCGCCGCCAGAGGGGCCACATGCCCGCGCCGACCTGATCGACCCGGAGAAGACCCCGGGGTCGGGCATGTTCCCCAAGCCCGGCACCAAGGATGCCGAGCCGCCGGCGGGCTGACCCACCGCCGGTCGGACGAGGCTACCGCCGGGCGCGGCGGTCCTGGACGAGGGTCAGGGCGACCGTCAGCAGCATGAACACCGCCGCCACCGCGAAGATCGCCCGCGGCTGGCCGTGGTCGAGCAAAGCGGCATAGAGCAGCGGGCCGATCAGGCCGCCGATGTTGAACCCGGTCGAGACGATACCGAAGACGATGCCCTCGGCCCCCTTGGGGGCGGCGGCGCGCACCAGCATGTCGCGCGACGGCGTAATGATGCCGGACAGGAAGCCGGCCATTCCGAGCAGAAGCGTCGCCACCGCCGCCGAGGGCTGGGTAAGCGCCATCGTGCCGGCGATGACGGACGTGCCGAGGAAGGCCGCCGCCGCGACCAGGCCGTGACGACGGGTCCGGTCGGCGAGCGCCCCGCCCGCCAGCACGCCGCCGGCGCTCATGAACAGGAACACCGTCAAAGCGGCATTGGCACCGGCGAGGTCGATGCCGTAGCCCATGACGAGGGCGGAAGCGGAGAAGGACTGGATCCCGCCGGTCGACAGGCTCAGCAGCACGTACATCGCCATCAGGCCGATGACCGTGCCGGTGATGAGGCGGGTGCGCGGCGGCCGCGAAACACCGGCCACCGGGGCCTCCGCGCGCGGCTCCTGCCGGGCGGCGGGCACCGTTCCGCCGGTGAGGAGCGTCAGCAGCCCGACGCCGAGGCCGAGCGCGCCGGCCACCGCGAAGGCCTGCGACACGCCGAACAGCGCGGCGGTACCGAGAAGCAGCGGCGGCGAGATCGCCGTGCCGAGATAGCCGGCGAACGTGTGGATGGAGAAGGCCTTGCCCATCCGCGCGCCGTCGATGCCGCGGGCCAGCAGCGCATAGTTCGCCGGGTGATAGACGCCGTTGGCGAGCCCAGCACCCGCCATGGCGACGAGAAGCATGCCATAGCCGGGCGACAGCGCCAGCGCGATGAAACTGAGTCCGCCGACGAAAAGTCCCGCCACCAGGACACGGCGCGCGCCGAGCCTGTCGCTGACGAAGCCCATCGGCGCCTGGACGACCAGCGACACCAGATTGAACAGCGTCAGCGCCGCGCCGATCTCGATGAAGCTCGAGCCGAAATGGCCCGGCAGGAGAGGCAGCAGGGCCGGCACCGTCATGATGTGGACGTGGCTGACGAGATGGGCGAGCGATATCTGTCCGAGGAGCATGCGCTCGGCAGGCCGCGCGGCCGCGAGAGCCGTCTTCGGGTCGGGAATGGCGGTCATCGGTCGCAAACCATGATTTGCGCCCTTAGCATGGATCGACCGACCCGGGGCCGTCGCCGCCGCACGACTGTTCTGCATGCAGCAGGCAGGCGGCGGACATTTCGGAACGATATGGCGGACCCGAGGGTGTTGGTGGAGCCAGGCGGGATCGAACCGCCGACCTCTTGCATGCCATGCAAGCGCTCTCCCAGCTGAGCTATGGCCCCATCTGTTCCCGGAGGGAACAAGGCGGATCGTGGGTCATCCGCCGGGTTCTCGGGCGGACGAGCCGCTCAAGGAGCGCGTGTTTTACATATTTCCTCCCGGGCTTCAAGCGCATCCGGCGAAGTTTTTCACACGCTCCCGGACGTCGCGATCAGCGACCCTCGCGCTGCCCGGACGAGCGAAAAACCCGCCCGCCGCGTATCTGGCCCATTCTTGCAACCTCTTTTTAATGGACCGCGCGATACTATCCGACGGTCCCCAATTCCCAAGTTGTGTGAGGGATTTGCACGCAAATGCCGTCGGCGTCGATCATCGAGGAACTGGAAGATGCCATCTCGCGCGGCACCAGCGGCCGGCGCGTCGAAACGCTGCGGCGGGTGACGGATCTGTTTCTGCGTGACGCCGAACGCTTCACCGAGTCCCAGATCGAGCTGTTCGACGACGTCATCGTCCGCCTGTCGAGCGCCATGGAGAAGGCCGTCCGCCAGGAACTGGCCGAACGGCTCGCCCCGGTGATGAGCGCGCCGAAAACCATCATCCGCAGCCTGGCGCAGGACGACGAGATCGACGTCGCGCGTCCCATCCTTTTGCTGTCGGCGCAGCTCGACGATGCCACCCTCGCCGCCATCGCCCGGACCAAGAGCCAGGAGCACATGCTGGCCATCGCCGGCCGGAAATCGGTCGGCGAGACAGTGACGGACGTCCTGGTCGAGCGCGGCGACTCGCGTGTCGCCATGTCGGTCGCCGCCAACGAGGGCGCCCGCTTCTCCACCAAGGGCTATGACGCGCTGGTCGAGCGCTCCAAGGGCGACGACCTGCTGGCCGAATGTGTCGGCCTGCGCAAGGACATCCCGCCCTATCTGTTCCGCGTCATCCTCTCGACCGCCAAGGAAAACGTGCGCAAGCGCCTCGTCGCCTCGACGAGCGCCCGCGAAAAGGTCCAGCTGTCCACCGCTCTCGGCGGCGTCGTGGACCGCATCGCCATCGGCACTTCGGACGGCGCGCGCGACTACACCGCGATCTACCGGGCCATCGTCGTCCAGCACGGCCGAGGCGCCCTGGGCGAGAACGAATTGAGAGCCTTCGCCGAAACCGGGAAGTTCGACGAGACTGTCTGCAGCCTGTCCGTCCTGTGCGGTGTGCCGCTGGAGATGGTCGAGCGGCTTTTCGTCGGCGACCGGCCCGACCCGATCCTGATCCTGGCGCGGGCCGCCGGCCTGACCTGGCCGACCCTTAGCGCCATCCTGCGGACGCGTCCCGGTTCTGCGGGCACGTCGGCAGCCGGGATGGAAGAGACGCGGGAGAGCTACTCCAAGCTCACCACCAATACGGCACTGCGCGTGCTGCGCTTCTGGCAGATACGCGAGAGCTCGGCAGCGGCTGCCGCCGGCTGACGGGCGGCACGCGCCGCCCGTTCTCCTCCGCGTCAGTGCAGGCTGACGGTCTCCAGTTCATTCTCCCAGGCGTTGGCCACCGCGTCTTCGCGCCGGTCACTGACCATGATCGGCATGCCGTCGGCCGAAACGAGCGCGAAGAGGTCGAGCCCGGGCGGCAGGGCCGGCGACTGCGGGAACATGCGGGTGATCTCGTCGGAGCGCATCGGCTTCACATAGGCCACTTTGGCGACGCCGAGCTGGGCGAAACTCTCCGGGGTGACGAGGAAACGGTCGTTCATGGGTCTAACCTCCTTCAAAGGCAGGTTGGGTGCAGGCGGGCTGGTCCCTTGCGGTCAGTCCTGCTCCGCGATGTCGATCCGCCGCACGACCCGTTCGGGCTCCGGGCGGGCGAGATCGACGGAAAGGAGCCCGTTCTTCAGGTCGGCTCCCATGACCTCCATCCCGTCCGCGAGCACGAAGACCCGCTGGAACTGGCGTGCCGCGATGCCGCGGTGGATGAAGTCGCGCCCTTCGGTATCGTCCTGCTGGCGCCCGCGGATGAGAAGCTGGTTCTCCTCCACGGTGACCTCGAGCTGCTGGCGCGTGAAGCCGGCGACGGCCAGCGTGATGCGCAGGCGTTCAGGCGCCTGGACCGATGAGGCGATGCGCTCGATATTGTAGGGCGGATAGCCCTCCGCCCCCTTGGTGACCCGGTCGAGGACACGCTCCAGCTGGTCGAAACCCAGCAGGAAAGGCGACGACAGGGACGGCACGCGCGACATGGGCGAAGTCCTCGTGTGAGCGACATCGGCCGGGCCCCGGAGGCACCCGGCGCGCCGGAAACCACCGGCGCCATCCGGATATGGCGATGCCGGCGCGCCCTCGCAAGGATGCGGCGAGAGGCGCGACCTGGCGGCGGTGAAGGAGGGACGCCGCGCCCGCGGCTTTACCCTGAAAAGACCGGTCGCGGCGGCATCACGGCCCGAGGCGCTTGCCCGTATCGGTCGCGAAGAGGTGCAGGTGCTCGGCGGCGGCGGCGACCGAGACCGGTGTCCCCGGCGCGAGCAGGGCCTTGCCGGGCAGGCGGGCGATGATCTCCTGGCCGGTGCCGCCGATCGGTCCGTAGACGAAGGTCTCGGCCCCGACCGCCTCGACCGCCGAGACCGGGAAGGTGATGCCGAGAGCATCGTCCGGCACCGGTCCGGTGGCCACGATCATGTGCTCCGGCCGCACCCCGAGCGTCGCCCCGCCCGCCGGGACGGCGAGGCCGCGTCCACCCGTCAGGCCAGGCGCCTGCGGGCCGTTCTCTCCGGCGCCGACAGGGATGAGGTTCATCGGCGGTGCGCCGATGAAGCTGGCGACGAAGGTCGAGGCCGGCTTCTCGTAGAGATCGAGAGGCGATCCCTGCTGCTCGACATGGCCCTTGGACATGACGACGAGGATGTCGGCGAGGGTCATCGCCTCGAGCTGGTCGTGGGTGACATAGACCGAAGTGACCCCCAGCGCCCGCTGCAGCTTCTTGATCTCGACCCGCATCTGGATGCGCAGCTTGGCATCGAGGTTGGAGAGCGGCTCGTCGAAGAGGAAGACCTGCGGCTTGCGGACGATGGCGCGCCCCATGGCGACGCGCTGGCGCTGGCCGCCGGACAGGGCCCGCGGCTTGCGGTCGAGAAAGGGAGAGATCTCGAGGATGCGCGCGGCTTCCTGCACCCGCGCCTCGATCTCGTCCTTCGGCGTGCCGCGATTGCGCAGGCCATAGGCCATGTTGTCGTAGACCGTCATGTGCGGATAGAGCGCGTAGTTCTGGAACACCATGGCGATGTCCCGGTCCGAAGGGTCGAGATCGTTGACCCGGCCGGCGCCGATGCGGCAGTCGCCCTCGGTGATCGTCTCCAGGCCGGCGATCATCCGCAGCAGCGTGGACTTGCCGCAGCCGGACGGCCCCACCAGCACGCACAGCGCGCCGTCGGGGATCGCGATATCGATGTCCTTCACCGCTTCGACACCGCCCGGATAGACCTTGCGGACGCGGCTGAGGCTGACTTCGGCCATGGGGCCCTCTTACTTCTCGGTTTCGACCAGGCCCTTCACGAACCAGCGCTGCATCAGGACGACGACCAGCACGGGCGGGAGGAGGGCGAGGATCGCGGTAGCCATGACCATGTTCCAGTCGGTCGGCCCGCCAGCGGAATCGATCATCTTGGACATGCCGATGACGATGGTCTGCATCCTGGCGTCGGTGCCGATCAGCAGGGGCCACAGATACTGGTTCCAGCCATAGAGGAACAGGATGACGAACAGCGCCGCGATATTGGTGACGGAGAGCGGCAGCACAACGTCGCGGAAGAATTTCATCGGCCCGGCACCATCGATCTTTGCTGCCTCGACCAGTTCGTCGGGAATGGTCAGGAAGAACTGCCGGAACAGGAGGGTCGCCGTCGCCGAGGCGATGAGCGGGATGGTCAGGCCGGCATAGGTGTTCATCATGTTGAGATTGGTGATCACCTGGATCGTCGGCACGATCCGCACCTCCACCGGCAACATCAGGGTGATGAAGATCATCCAGAAGAAGGCCATGCGGAACGGGAAGCGGAAGAAGACCACCGCATAGGCGGAGAGGATCGAGATGATGATCTTGCCGACCGCGATCGACAGCGCCATCACGGTCGAGTTGAACATCATCTCCCAGACCGGCGGCGTCATGATGCGGCCGGAGCGGCCGCCCTGCCAGAGCGCCTCGCCGTAATTGGCGGCGGCCCGGTCGCCGGGCAGCAGCGGCATCGGCGCCTGGGCGATCTCCGGATTGGACAGGGTCGAGGCGACGAAGGCCACCCAGAGCGGGAAGGCGGTGATGAAGATGCCGATCGCGATGACGAGATGCGGGACCCAGTCGCGGCGGACGCTCTTCGTCATGGGGGTGTCGAGCTGCGCGGCCATCAGTAGTGCACCTTGCGCTCGATGTAGCGGAACTGGATGACCGTCAGGCCGATGACGATGAACATCAGGATCACCGCCTGGGCGGAGGACCGGCCGAGATCCTGGGCGATCAGCCCGTCATACCAGGCCTTGTAGATCAGCACTTCCGTCGACTTGCCCGGTCCGCCCTGGGTGACGGCATGGATCACGCCGAACGTATCGAAGAAGGCGTAGGTGAGATTGACGATCAGCAGGAAGAACGTGGTCGGCGACAGCAGCGGGAAGACGATGGTCCAGAACCGCCGGATCTCCCGCGCGCCGTCGATGGCGGCGGCCTCGATCAGGGATTTCGGGATCGACTGCAGGCCGGCGAGGAAGAACAGGAAATTGTAGCCGATCTGTTTCCAGGCCGAGGCGATGAGCACGACGATCATGGCGTCGGTGCCGTCGATGCGCGGGTTCCAGTCGATGCCGATCAGCCGCAGCGGATAGGCGATCGTGCCGATCGAGGGCTGGAACAGGAACAGCCAGAGCGCACCCGCCACGGCCGGCGCGATCGCATAGGGAACGACGAGGATGGTCTTGTAGGCGGTGGCGCCGCGGACGACCCGGTCGGCCATCACCGCGAGCAGCAGGGCCGGGATCATCGACAGGGCGGTGACCCCGAACGAGAACAGGAAGGTCCGCTGCATCGTCGAGAGATAGGCCGGGTCCTGCAGCACGGCCTGGAAGTTCTCCAGCCCGACGAACTGGACGGAAAAGCCGAACGGATCCTGCAGCAGCGTCGACATCCAGATCGCCTGGCCGGCGGGCCAGAAGAAGAAGACGAGCGTGATGGCGATCTGCGGTGCCAGCAGAAGATAGGGAAGCAGCTTCTGCGGAAAGACGACCTTGCGTTCCATGATGGTCCCTGACGCGATCCCGGCGCGGTGACGAGGCGGTCAGGCCCTCGGGGGGTGATGCAGCGTCACGCCGGCCCCGCTCCGGTCGTCACGCAAAAAGGCACCGCGGGGTGTCGGGCCGGACTGGCCGGACACCCCGCGGCGGATCAAGTCGGATCAGTTGGCGGCGCCGACCGAGCGCTCGAACTGGCGCAGCGCGTCGTTGCCGCGGCGCACCGTGTTGTCGAGGGCGGCCTGGGCGGTCTGCTGACCCTGCAGGGCGCGCTCGACCTCCTCGTGGTACATGTCGCGGATCTCGGTCCAGCGGCCGAAGCGGTAGCCCGCCGAGTTGGCGGTCGGGGTGCCGCGGGTCAGCTGCAGGATCGGGACGTCACGACCCGCGTTCTGCTGGAAGAAGCCCTCGGCCTGCATCGCCTGGAAGGCGGCATTGGTGGCCGGGAGGAAGCCCGTCGCCTTGGCGAAGCGGACATAGGTCTCCGGACGCGCCAGGAAGGCGAGGAACTGGGCGACGCCGCGGAGCTCCTCGGCCGAACGGTTCGGCGCGTTGAAGACCCAGAGCGAGGCACCGCCGACGATCGAGTTCTTCGGCTCGGCGATCACGTCGGGCCAGAACGGCATCGGCGCGACCGAGAACTTCGCCTTCAGGTCGCGGGCGATGGCCGCATGGCCGCCCGAGGACTGGATCAGCATGGCGCAGGTGCCGGCGACGAACAGCGCGTTGGCGTCGTTCGAGCGGCCGCCATACTGGAAGGCCTTGTTGCGGGAGGCGTCGACCAGGGTCTGGACCATGCGGGCGCGGGGCGCGTCGTTGAAGTTCAGCACCGCGTTGAGACCGCCGCGGCCGTTGGCCTCGGTGGAGAGCGGCAGGTCGTGGATGGCCGAATACTGCTCGAGCATCGTCCAGGCGAGCCAGGTCGTGGTGAAGCCGCATTCTGCGGCGTTGCGCTCACGGATCTGGTTGGCGGCGGCGATGACCTCCGGCCAGGTGCGCGGCGGCTTCGACGGGTCGAGGCCGGCCTTGGTGAAGATGTCGTCGTTGATGAACATCACCGCCGTCGAGACGTTGAAGGGCAGCGAGTTCATCGTGCCGTCCGGACGGGAGTAGTAGCCGCGGGCCGGGCCGATAAAGGCAGCTGGGTCGAACTGCACGCCGGCGCGCTGCATCACCTCGGAGACCGGAATGGTGGCGCGCGGCAGGGCGAACATGTCGCCGGTGCCGGCATCGAACATCTGCATGATGTGCGGCGGGTTGCCGGCGCGGAAGGCGGCGAAGGCGGCGGCGCGCTGCTCGGGATACTGGCCGCGGAACTCGACCTTGGCTTCGAACTGCGTCTGGCTGGCGTTGAACTCCTGCGCATAGCGCATGATTTCTTCCTGGGCGGGGCCGGTCACGCCGATCCACATGGTGATGGGCGTGCGCGCCTGCTGTGCGAGAGCCGGCGACAACGCCAGTCCGGCGACCGCGGCGGCGGCAAGGAGAGTACGACGAGTATGCATGGAACAAACTCCCGGTGGACGGAGGGGGCCGATCTGGCTGCGACCCTTCTGGTTGCCGTCGACGACGGACGGGTGACAGTTTAATGAAGTTTCGATGACGGCGTAAAGCCGGCTCGAGCAGCCCCCGAACAGGCCCCGAAAACCCCGGATTGCCCGCTTTTCCGGCGCTTGAACCGGCCGTTCCGGCCGATGGCGGGACGAGATGTCGCAACCCCGGTCGCACATTTTACGCGCGGTGATAAGGGTGACCCGAGAGGATGGTGACGGCGCGGTAGAGCTGCTCGAGCGCCATGATGCGCACCAGCTGATGCGGCCAGGTCAGCGCACCGAAGCACAGGAAGAGGTCGGCCTCCGCCCGCAGCGCGGGATCGAGGCCGTCAGGCCCGCCGATGACGAGGGTGGTCGCCTCCTCGCCCGCATCCTTCCAGCGGCCGAGCAGGGCGGCGAAATCGGCACTGCCGAGGTTCTTGCCACGCTCGTCCAGGAGCACGAGCCGGCCGGCGCGCACCCGCCGGATCGCCGCGGCCTCCTCGGCTTTGCGGGCGCCCGCATCCGCGGCGCGGCTCTCGTCCAGCGTCAGGGTCTCGACGGCGCGGAAGCCCAGCGTCTTGCCGGCCTTGGCAGCGCGCTCGCGGTAGCGGGAGGCGAGCTCGGTCTCGGGGCCAGCCTTGGCACGCCCGACGGCGACGACGATCAGCCGCATGCCGGGGCTCCGGGCGGGACGGACAGGGAACGGACGCGGCGGGCGGTCAGCCCGCCAGCGCTTCGCCCGGACGGGCCGCCGACCACATCTTCTCGAGATTGTAGAAGCTGCGGACCTCGGGCCGGAACACGTGGATGATGACGTCGCCGGCATCGACCAGCACCCAGTCGCAGGCCGGCACGCCCTCGACACGCACCTGGCGCACGCCAGCTTCCTTCAGGGCCTTGACGAGATAGTCGGCCAGCGCGCCGACATGGCGATGCGAACGGCCGGAGGCCACCACCATCGCGTCGGCGATGGAGGTCTTGCCCCTGAGGTCGATGGCCTGGACTTCCTCGGCCTTGTTTTCGTCGAGGGAGTCGAGGACGAGCTGGAGGACTTCCGCCGAAGCGGGGTGTTCCTTGGAAGTCCCGGTGGGCGGCGCGCTGGCGGCCGGCCCCGGCAGGGTTGTGGTGGACAGGGTCCAATCCTCTCTGCTTCGCGCCGCAAGGGCGCCACAAGCAGGCATCATAGCCGAAAACGTGACGATTGGAAAACGGCGCGGTGAAAGGCGCAGCAGCCCCGCCGGCAAGCGCCCCTCCCCGACTCGCAATTCCGCCGGATTCGGGGCAGAACGAAGCCTCTCACCCGCTCGCGACAGGAACCGATGACCGCGACGTCCCGCACCCCCGCTCCGGCCTGGAGGATCGCCTTCGCCCGGCCGCGCCTCTGGCTGGCGGCGCTGCTGCTGGCGGCGGCGAGCCTTGCCGGCGGGTCCGGTGATGTCAGCCGGACGGCCGCTCAGGCGGGCGGCGCGGTTCTGCAGCGGGTGGCCTTCGACCTCGCCGTGCTGCGCCAGAGCGAGGCGCCCTCGGTCCAGCGCCGCATGGCGACGGACGACCGCACCGACGGGTCCGGCGGGCCGGATCTGGCGGATGCCGCGGCGACCGCTCCGGCGATCTCGGCCGGCAGGTCCGTAGGCGTGGCCGCCGCCGGCGCGGCGGTGCCCGCCAGCAGCAGGCGGCTGCTGCCCGAGGCACGGGCGCCGCCGGTCTGACGGCCGCGCGTCCCCGAGCCCTTTCCTCATCTCTGCCACGCGACCGACCCCGCGAGGGGCGGCGGTGTCGCGCCATCGCGACCGTGGCCCGATCACGAGCCTCTCCATGTCCATTCAGCAGCCGAACATCCGTCGCCAGACGACGCCCGTCACCATCGGCCTCGCACCGGTGCCCCCGCCACGGGCCGCAGAGGCATCTTCCACCGGCTCCGTGCGCCCGGAGGTGACTTCGCAGCGCGGCGACGACTTTGACGTCCTGAAGCTTCCCCCGGCCCGCTACGACCGCTGGGACCGCCTCTATCGCAACATCGTGCTGGCGCTCTTCGCCGTCGCCATGGTGGCGGGCTTCTGGTTCCGCCACTGACGGCGAGGGAGCGGCGGGCCACCTGCCGCTCCCGCCTTGACAGCGCCGCCTCCGTATACTTAACCTATGAGTTAAGTGAAAATACCGTCGAGGATCTTCCCATGGCCGCGGCCGCCATCATTCCCCACCTGAACATCGAGGGAGCCTCTCAGGCCATCGCCTTCTATGTCACCGCCTTCGGCGCCACCGAACTGGCCCGCATGCCGGCGAACGACGGCAAACGGCTGCTGCACGCCGCGCTGACCATCAACGGCTCGACGGTCTTCCTGCACGACGACTTCCCCGAACATGTCTTCCCCGGCGCCGTTTTCGGCCCGCCGCCCCGCGTCGGCGGCGTCTCCGTCACACTGCACCTCGTGGTCGACGACTGCGACGCCTGGTACGACCGCGCCATGAAAGCCGGCGCCACCATGGTCATGGCCCCGCACGACGCGTTCTGGGGCGACCGCTACGCCCAGATCGTCGACCCCTTCGGACATTCCTGGAGCTTCGCCCACGCCTTGGCGGCGAAGGCCTGACGCCCATGACCTGGAGACGATCCATGCTCTATGCCCTCGCCGCCGTCCTGGTCGCCGTCACCGGCCTTCTCGCCACGGCCTGGGCCCGGCCGGATCATTTCCGCCTCGAGCGCTCCACCCTGATCGCCGCGGCGCCGGAGACGATCCGCCCGCTCATCGCCGACTTTCGCGTCTGGCGATACTGGTCGCCCTGGGAGGCGAAGGACCCCGGCATGAAGCGCACCCTGTCGGGAGCCGAAGCGGGGGTGGGGGCGGTCTATGGCTGGGAGGGCAACGGCCAGGTCGGCACGGGCCGCATGGAGATCGTCGAGGACACACCCCGCCAGATCGCCATCAAGCTCGACTTCCTCAAGCCCTTCGAGGCCCACAACCTCGCCGAGTTCACCCTCGTCCCCGAGGGCGCCGGCACCCGCGTCACCTGGGCCATGTCGGGTCCGCAGCCCTTCATCGCTCGGCTGATGACCATGGTTTTCAGCATGGAGCGCATGGTCGGACCCGATTTCGAGGCCGGCCTCGCCAACCTCAAGCGGCAAGCGGAAGGCTGACGCGCCGCACGTTCCCCCCAAGACCAACCGACAAGAGGAGAGACGCCATGTTCGGAGAACCGCAGAAGGAAAACGCCTGGCTGCAGCGCTTCATCGGCACCTGGGACTACGACCACGACTGCCCGGAAGAGCCGGGAAAGAAGCTCAGGGGCCGCCAGACCTTCACCTCCCTCGGCGGCTTCTGGATCGTCGGCCAGGGCACCGGCGAGATGCCGGGCGGCGGGCCGGCGACAATGCTGCTGACCATCGGCTATGACCCGGCGAAGGGCCGCTATGTCGGCACCTGGGTCGGCTCGATGATGCCGAACCTCTGGGTCTATGACGGCGAACTCGACGCCGCCGGAAAGACCCTGACGCTGCAGGCCGACGGCCCGTCCTTCTCGGGCGACGGCACCATCGTCACCTATCAGGACATCATCGAGGTGAAGTCAGACGACCACTACGAGTTCCGCGGGCAGGTACGACAGCCGGACGGCTCGTGGAACGTCTTAATGCGCTCCGACTACCGCCGCGCGGCCTGAGGCCTCACACGCGCTTGCGGAACATCAGGATCACCGCGACGGGCACCACGAAGCCGATCACCGTCGCGGTGATGAGGAGGTCGCCGAGCTCGGCATAATTGCCGCGGCCGACCGTGAAGATCTGGTTGAGGTACTTGGTCTGCAACTGACCTGCGACCAGCGCGAGGTTCATCAGGGAGGCCATGAGCGCAAACCAGGTGGCCCGCCGCCCCTCCGGCGCATAATAGGCGATGAGGGTCAGGAGCGGGATCATCGACAGCTGGGCGAAGGGCGATGAGGTCGCGGCATCCACCACCGCAATGGTGCGCGCGCCGAAGCCGAAATTCGCCTGCGTCCAGTCGGCCAGCCCGTAGAACAGCCCGATATTGGGCAGTGACAGGATCGTGCCGGCAACCGCGATCCAGAACAGCACGGTCGTCACCGAATATTCGGTGAGCTGCTTGGAGAACAGCCACATGGCGGCGATGGCGAGCACCGCGCCGGTCTGGCGCAGCACGCCATAGAAGGCCTCGTCGAATTTCAGCACGTCGAGCGACCACCAGAAATAGCCGTCGCCGACGCCGGGCGTCGCGCGGAAGGCGAAGATGATCACCGAGGCGAAGATGATGGCGCGACGCGTCGTCGGGTCGATGTCGCGGGTGACGAGGTGCAGCATGGTCAGGACGATCGCCATCGAGCCGACGAAGACCGCCTCCTGCGCATAGGGCACCCCGCCCAGCGCCACCGAGACGACGAAGGCGCCGAAGCCGAGGCCGCCGCCGAGAATGCGCCAGTCGAGCGGTTGCCGCTCGGCCGTCTCGGCGCCCGAGGCGAGGATCCCGACGACCGAGATGGCGGGGATGGCGAGGCCGCAGAGGAACACCTGCTCGCGGGTCAGGTGCTGGGCGAGCCAGCCGGAGAGACCGGCGACCGAGAGGATGCCGATGCCGAGCGCCAGGCGCCCCAGCACCTGCACCATGCCGAGTTCGGCGCGGATCTCGCCGTCGGGACGCGGCGCGCCGGCGGCATCGGTGCGCGCGACCACTTCGGAGGACATGGCGTCGGCGACGACATCCTGGATCACCGCGCCGAGGACGATGAGGAGCGCACCGAGGATGAAGGCCTGGTCGGGCCTGAGGGTGGCGAGCCTGCCGCCGGCGGAGGCCGCCAGCGTCAGCAGGCCCAGAGCCACCAGGGTCGCACCGATGAGGACATAGGCGCGGCGCTGCGAGCCGAACAGCGGCACGCTGTCGACGAGCTGGCCGAACACCATCTTGATGGTCCAGGGCAGGCTCAGCCAGACACCGATACCGGCGAGTTCCGCGGGGGACAGCGACAGGCTCTCCTTCACCCACATGTCGCGCGCGACATCGATGATGCCGAGCGCGCCATAGGCGAAATAGACCATGAGGAGCGGCAGATAGGCGTTCTTCAACGCCCGGACGGGCCGCGCGACGTTGTCATGCCAGATTGCCGCGAGCCGGCCCGGGGGGCTGCCGGGAACCGGCAGTCCGGGTGTCGCTGCTTTCACGCCGGTGGGGCCGTCTGGCTGCATGCCGTCCTGTCTGTCACCGCGGCGCCCGGCAGGTCAAGCGACGCGCCGCGGCTGGGCTGTCAGGCGACGTGGCAGGGGGTGCCCTTCGGCGCCTTGGCGCAGGCGAGCGCACCGAGCGTCTCGGCGATCCGTTCCTCGCCCGCCCTGACCGAGGAGACCGGCCATTCCGCGACGACCTGGTCGGCCTTCCGGAACACGACTTTGAAGGGTCGGCCCTCGAAAGCGCTCGGACGAACTTCCGCTGTCAGCTGCATTGTGGCCTCCCTTTCCGGTGACGGTCCTACGACGCCGCCAAGGAAGCAGATGGTCGCGGCGACACTGTGGCGCATCCCCGCGTTTTTCATGGGATGATCAAAGATCTGCGAGCAGCCGGCTAAGCGGTCAGGGCCCAGACTGCCGTGCGCTTAATCTCGAGATCCTCGAGAGCCCGCGTCACCGGCACCTGATATTCCGCCAGCTTGGCGAGGCCGGTCTTCGGCAGATAGGCGCGCCCGGGATCGCCGATCAGCACGGTGCGGCCGGCCGCCGCCAGCGGCCCGAGCCAGCCCATCATCGCCTCGGTCATGTCGCGCTGGTAGCAGACGTCCCCGGCGAGGATCACGTCGAAGGCACCGTCGCTGCCGACGGGATCGCGTGTTTCGGCCGTCACGGCGACACCATTCGCCGCTGCATTGAGCCCGACGGCCACCGCGCAGAAGGCGTCGATATCGACCGCCGTCACGGCGCGCGCACCCGCCTTTGCCGCGGCGATGGCGACGAGGCCGGAGCCGGTCGCCACATCCAGCACGCTCTTGCCGCGAACGATCTCGGGATGGTCGAGGACATAGCGCGCCAGCGCCTGGCCGCCGGCCCAGGCGAAGGCCCAGAAGGGGGGCGGCAGGCCGATCTCGCCGAGCTCGTCCTCGGTCTTCTGCCACAGCGCCGTCGCCTCGTCGGCGAGGTGGAGGACGATCTCCGGCGCATGCGGCACCGCCGTCAGCCGCGTATGCGCGGTGATGAAGGCGGCTCGATCGAGGCTCGCGTCGGTCATCGGCGGTTCGGCCTTTCAGCGGCGGTCGGCCGGCGGCCCTGTCGGCCTACGAAAAAAGCCGGGCGCTGGGCCCGGCTTCCGCATCCCTGTGATCAGGAACGGTTCACTGCGTCAGCGGCGCGCCGCCCGGCAGCTGGCCGCCGGTTTCGGCCATGCGCTGGCGGTAGAGGGCGGCGAAATCGACCGGATCGAGATAGAGCGGCGGGAAGCCGCCGTCGCGCGTCGCATTGGCGATGATCTGCCGGGCGAAGGGGAACAGCAGGCGCGGGCACTCGATCAGCACGATGGGATGAACGGCCTCCTGCGGCACGTTGGCGATGCGGAAGATGCCGCCGAAGATGAGCTCGAACTTGAAGAGCGTCATTTCCTTGGTCTTGGCGTCGCCGTCGATGGTGAGTTCGATCTGGAACTCCTGCTCGCTGATCGGATTGGCGTTGACGTTGATCTGGATGTTGATCGCCGGCTGGTCGTTCTGCGGCATCAGCGAGCGCGGGGCGTTGCGGTTCTCGAACGAGAAGTCGCGAACGTACTGGGCGAGCACATTGAGCTGCGGGGCCGCGTCGAGGGCGGTGTCGCCGTTCGGGGTCATCAGGAAATCTCCGTTGGCGCCGCAGACGGGCGGCTTCGAGGTGGTCTGTCGATCCGTGGCGGGCTCGCTAGCACGCGAGCACCGGTGCGGGCAAGGTGAAGCGGCAGGCGATCAGCTCTTGCCCGGCGGGCCGAGCCGCGGATCGGCGCCGGGCGGCCGGCGCTCCTCGCGCCAGTCGGCGGGCTCGAGGTCGACGACACCCGGCGGCGGCGGGCGCTGGCCGGTGGTGGTCAGGCCGCCGCGGGAGAGAAGGCCGCGCAGCGCCGGGACGAGCAGGATCACCGCGATCACGTCCGTGACGAAGCCGGGAATAGCGAGAAGGAGGCCGGCAAAGGCGGTCAGCATGCCGCTGCGTGCCGCCTCGCCGCTCATCAGCACGACGCCGCCCGAGCGCATCACCTGGGCGAGCAGGAGCTTCGCCCCGCCCTTCAGCAGCATGATGCCGAGGAAGGAGGTGAGGACGACCCCGAACAGAGCGCCTAGAAAGCCGATCTGGCCCGCCACGAAGAAGAACGTGGCGAATTCCAGGAAGGGCAGCGCGATCAGGCCGAGCACGAGCCAGCGCAGTTGAATCATCTCAAAATCTCCGCCGACATAGCTGGTCCTTCCCTCGCCTTTTCGCAAGCAGATGCGCCGTCGCAGGGGCGGGGCGGGGCGGGGCAGACGGTGAAGCAGGTAGGCCCCACCCGCACCCTCCCCGCTGCGCGGAGAGGGGGACTACAGCCTAGCGCCTTCTCTTCGACGGCCGAGCCAGGCACGAAGGGACGGCGAGGGTCTGGACGTCAAAGTCCCCCTCTCCTCGCGCCAGCGAGGGGAGGGTAAGGGTGGGGAACCCCGTCGTCCCGCGACCTCAGGCCGCCGCGGGGGTCCGACCGGCGAGAACCGCGCTCATCACCGGCAGGTCGACGTTCTGGCCCGACAGGATGACGCCCGCCTTCCGGCCCTTCAGCCCGCCGGCCTCGATTGCCAGCGCCGCCAGCGCGGCGGCGCCCGCCCCCTCGGCGGCATTGTGGGTATCGGTCCAGTAGATGCGCATCGCCTCGGCGATGGCGTCCTCGGAGACCGCGATGCAGCGCGCCACCCCTCGCGCGATCAGGGCGAAGGCCTCAGGGCTGGGAATGCGCACCGCCATGCCGTCGGCGAAGCTGGTCGCGTCATTGGTCTCCACCACCCGGCCCGCCGCCAGCGACAGCGCATAGGCAGGCGCATTCTCGGCCACCACGGCGACGACCTCGGTCGGAAGTCCCAGGAGATCGCGGGCGGCGATCACGCCGCAGATTCCCGAACCGAGGCCGATCGGCACATAAACAACGTCAAGATCGGGATGGGCCGTGAAGAGCTCCAGGGCATAGGTGCCGACGCCCATCACGAGGTCGCGCTGGAACGAGGCGGCGAACTCGTAGCCGCGCTCGCCCGCGATCTCGACCGCCCGCGCCCGCGCCTCGTCGAAGTCGCGGCCATGCTCGACGAGCTCGGCGCCGAAGGCCTTCATCGCCGCGTTCTTCTCCACCGAATTGCCGTGCGGCACGACGATGACCACCGGCAGGCCGACCCGGCGGGCGGCGAAGGCGAGGCTCTGGCCGTGATTGCCGCGGGTGGCGGATACCATGCCCTTCACATGCGGGCGCTCGCGCACGAGACGGTCGACATAAACCAGCCCTCCGCGCACCTTGAAGGCGCCGGTCGGCGTGTGGTTCTCGTGTTTGACCACGACCTCGCAACCGTATCGTGCGGCGAGCAGCGGCCAGGCGAAGGCCGGTGTCGGCGGCATGGCCGTCTGCACCAGGGCATGGGCGGCGTTGAGTTCGTCGAGGCTGAAGGGCTGCATGGCTCAGGCCGCCCGCGCCGGGAACACGCCGGCCCGGCCGAGCGCCGAGGGCAGCGGCTTGCCGAGCACACCGGCGAGCCAGCGCGAGGTGTCGAGCAGCCTGTCGATGTCGAGCCCGGTCGCGATGCCCATGCGGTCGAAGACATAGACGAGGTCCTCGGTGGCGACATTGCCCGTCGCCGCCGGGGCGAAGGGACAGCCGCCGGTGCCGCCGGTCGAGGCATCGAGGAAGTCGACCCCCGCCTCCACCGCGGCGATGGCATTGGCGACGCCGGTATTGCGCGTGTCGTGGAAATGGCAGCGCCACTTGATCGTGGCGGACATAGAGCGCGCGCGCGCCAGCATCTCCGTCACCTGCGGCGGCACGGCGCAGCCGATCGTGTCGGCGAAGCCGATATCGAAGGGATCGCTCTTCAGCAGCTCCTCCACGATGCCCATGACCCGCTCCACCGGCACCTCACCGTCGAAGGGGCAGCCGAAGGCGGTGGCGAGCGAGATGGACAGGGGCACGCCCGCCGCGCGCGCGATGGCTGCGACCTCGCGGGTGCCCTTCACCAGATCCTCGACCGAGGCGTTCTGGTTGCGGTTGGCGAAGGTCTCGGAAGCGACGACGACATAATTGATCTGGCTGCACTCCGCCGCCACGGCCCGCTCGGCGCCGCGCGCGTTGAGGGCAAGGCCGATCAGGTTGCGACCGGCCCGGCGCGGCCCGAGCCCTGCCATCACGCCTTCCGCATCGGCCATTTGCGGCACCCGCTTCGGATTGGCGAAGGACACCGCCTCGACATGGCGGAAGCCGGCGGCAAAGGAGCGCTCGACGAGACTGATCTTGTCCTCCGTCGAGACCATGACCTTCTCGTTCTGCAGCCCGTCGCGCGGGGCGACCTCGATGATCTCGACCGAGCGTGGCGTCTTCGTCATGGCATTCCTCCGCACCGCGTGTTTGTCGGCAAAGACGACGGCCATGGCAAGACGGCCGGATGGCGGCGCACCCTGCGCCATGGCATAGCATCGCGCTCCGCCGAAAGCGGCAACGAGAGACGACACGAGGGAGACACGCCCATGGCGACGGCACGCGCGGTTCGGCTTCACGGCTTCGGCGAACCGGAGGTGATGGCGATCGAGACCCTCGAGCTGCCGCCGCCTGGCCCGGGCGAGGTGCAGATCCGCCAGACCGCCATCGGCTTCAACTTCATCGACGTCTACCAGCGCCGCGGCACCTATCCGCTGCCCACGCCGACCGGGCTCGGCCACGAGGCGGCGGGCGTGGTCGAGGCCGTCGGGCCCGGCGTCACCTCGGTCGCCCCCGGCGACCGCGTCGCCTACATCAATGCCGGCATCGGCGCCTATGCCGACCGCCGCATCGTGCCGGCCGAGCGCCTTGTGAAACTCCCTGACAGCGTCTCTGACGAGGCCGCCGCGACGCTCATCTTCAAGGGGCTGACCGCCCAGTACCTGCTGCGCAAGACCCACCGGGTCGCGCCCGGCGACCTCATCCTCGTCCATTCGGCGGCCGGCGGCGTCGGGCAGATCCTGGTGCGCTGGGGCAAGGCGCTCGGCGCCGAGGTGATCGCCACCGCCGGCGGACCGGAGAAATGTGCGCTGGCGAGGCGCATCGGCGCCGACCATGCCGTCGACTACCGGCAGGAGGATTGGCCGGCGGCGGTGCTCGCCGCCACGGGCGGCCGCAAGGCGCGGGTGGTCTATGACGCCGTCGGCAAGGACACGTTCCTGAAGTCCCTCGACTGCATCCAGCCCTTCGGCCTGATGGTCTCCTACGGCGCGGCCTCCGGGCCGGCGCCCGATATCCACCCGGAACTCCTCAACAAGAAGGGCTGTCTCTTCCTCACCCGCCCCTCGGTCTTCCCGCACAATGCCGACCCCGCAGTGTTCCGCGAGAACGCCGCCGAGCTCTTCGCCGCCATCGCAGCGGGGCATGTCGCCGTCGACATCGGCGCGCGTTTCGCCCTTGCCGACATCGCCGCGGCCCACAGGGCGGCGGAGGCGCGAGCGACGACCGGTGCGATCCTCATCACGCCGTGAGGCTCACCGGCCGAGGGTCCTGTGGTCGGCAAGCCGCGTCCACCACCGGAGGACCGCCTCGAGCGGCCCCTGCTGAAAGACACGCAGCCACAGGGTTGCGGCGAGATGCGTCGCCGCAGCCACGCCGAGGGCGATCAGGAGACAGCCCATGGCCCCGACGGTGCCATAGAGCCCGAGGCCGTAGCCGTTGAAGATGAGCCCGGCCAGAACCCCCTCGAGGACATAGCCGGTCAGCGACATGCGGCCGGGCCTGGCGATGATGTCTGCGGCTTGCCATCGCCGCGACGCCCGGATGATCAGGAGAAGATAGGCGATCGAGAGGATGGGCGCGGCGACGGCGAGCAGCACGAAGCCGGCCAGTGCCGCAAGTCCCTCGCCAAACAGGCCGGCCATGGCAGCGGCATAGACCCCATTCAATCCGAGCCCGACGACCAGGAACCAGGGAAGCGCCCTGTCGAACCGGGCATGGATCGGCGAACCCGGATCCAATGCCCCCCGCCTCGCCGCGAACAGCCCGGCCGCAAAGGCCGCGAAGGCGATCGGCCCGTTGAACAGCACAACGAAGGCGAATGCGGACGGCCATTCACCGATGCGCTGCCGAATGCTGTCGGCGATTCCCCCGCGATAGCCCCCGGTGGTCGGCGGCGGCACCATCGCCGCCAAGATATCGGGCAGAAGGGCGCCAAGCAGCGCGAGGCTGGCCATGGCGAGGACGACACATCCCGCCATGACGCCGAGCAGGACCTTCGGCGACGCCGTGTGCAGCAGCAGGAGGCCCGCCCCCAGCAGCGCATAGAGGAGGAGGATATCGCCGGCAAACACCAGGAGGCCGTGGGCGATTCCCAGGAGCGCCAGGCCGCTCAGGCGAAGGCTGAACCGCGCGGCCGCAGAATGACCCTCCCGCTGTGCAGCGGCGATCTGCACGGCGAAGCCCCATCCGAAGACGAAGGAGAACAGGATGAAGAATTTCCCCTGGAACAGCCACTCCACCAGGAATTGCGCGACGGCATCCGCGCCGGTGGGACGGACAAGCGTCGGAGGGTTGGCGAGGAAGGGGATGTTGACGACGGCGATGCCGATCAGTGCGATCGAGCGCAGGAGGTCGATGTCGGCGGTTCTTGCCATGGTCCGCGCCTTGGGCCAGAGTTGAGCAGATGCTCAATTGAGCAACCGCTCAACAAAGTCAAGGTGCCCTATGCCCCGCCTGAAAGGTGCAGATCGTCGCACGCTGATTCTGGAAGCCGCGGAGAGGACCATCCTCCGGAAGGGGCTGGCGGCGGCCACCACCCGGGACGTCACATCCGACCTGGGTGTCGCGGCCGGCTTGCTGGCACATTATTTCAGCTGGTCGGCGCTCCGGGCCGCGGCCTTCTCGCATGTGATCGGCGCGGACATCGAACGGTCCGTCACAGGCCGCATGGGAGAGGCGCCCGAGACTGTTCTTTCCGACCTCGTCGACGGGGCCTTCAGTGTCGAGGCGGATGCCCTGTGGCGCCTGTGGCTGGAAGCCACGGAACTGGGGTCAAGCGACCCCGCGCTCGCCGACGCGGCATCCCGGGGCACCGACCGATGGCAGGCGGGGCTGTCGTCTCTCCTCGCACGCGGCCGGGCGGCGGGCACCTGGGCCTGCCCTTCGCCGGATGAATCCAGCTGGCGGATCATCGCGATCCTGCTGGGCCTGGCAGGCCTTTGCCTCATTCCGGGGAGCCCGCTGTCCCGCGACGCGGCCACCCATCACCTGAGAATCGCTGTCCGCCACGAATGCGGAACGTCAGCGTGATGGCTGCACGGCCAGGGGCGCCGTCAGGTGCCCCGCGGCTTGGCCCGGTGCGTCGCCGTCGCTGCCGCGGGATCATCCGGCCAGGGATGCCGGGGATAGCGGCCCTTCATCTCTGATTTCACCGCCTGGTAGGAGCCCTTCCAGAAGCCGGGCAGGTCGCGCGTGACCTGCACCGGGCGATGGGCGGGTGACAGAAGCTCCACCACCAGCGGGATCTTGCCGCGGGCGATGCTCGGATGGACGGCAAGACCGAACAGTTCCTGCACGCGGATCGACAGGACCGGCTCCTCGCCCTCATAGGTGATCGGATGGCGCTGGCCGGAGGGCGCGTCGAAATGGCTGGGCAGATCGGTCTCGATCCGCCGCTTGACGTCCCATGGCACCAGCTGGTCGAGGGCGTTGCCGAGGTCGTCGGCGCCGATCTGCGCCAGCGCCGTCCTGCCGAGGATGTGCGGCACCAGCCAGTCGGCGACAGTGGCGGCGAGCGCCTCGTCGGAGAGATCGGGGAAAGCCTCGTCGACGCGGCGCAGGAAGGAGACGCGGTGGCGAAGCGCCAGTTGCGGCTTCGACCAGGGCAGGCGGGAGAGGCCGAGCTGCGCGATGCCTTCGGCGAGCGCCCGCGCGCTCGCCTCGTTCGGCGGCACGGCAAGCGTCTGCTCACCGAGGCTGACGGCGCCGAGACGCCGAACGCGCCGCGCCCGCAGCGCTGCCGCTCCCCTGTCGAAGGTCACCTCCGCGCGCGTCTCGATCCGGTCGGCGAACCCCTCCTCGATCTCCGCGAGGTTGATCGGCGCGGCCGACAGGATGCGTGCCCGCGCCGCGACGCCGCCGATCTCCGCCACAGCGAGGAAGGTCTCGCGCGCCAGGGGCGACGCCGCGTCCACCGAGCCGCCACGGCCGTTGGCGAGAACGAAATCACCGTCCTTGCCGCGGGCCCGGGCGATGCGGTCCGGAAAGGCCAGCGCCAGCACGGCGCCGGCCCGCTCCGGCCCGGAACCGACATCAGGCGCGGATCTCACCTCGCGCAGCCAGCCCGCCGCCATCCGCCGCGCATCCTCGGCGCGGCGCGAGCGGTCGGTCCTGAGCCGGTCGAGGCGGTGGCCGAGATGGACGTCGTCGCCGCCGAGGCCGCGTTCGGAGACCAGCAGCGCCAGATCGGCCGCCAGCCGCCCCTCGCCGCGTGCGCTGGCATCCACCACCATGCGCGCCAGACGCGGCGCCAGCGGCAGGCCGCGCAAGAGCTTGCCCTCGGCGGTGATGCGGCCATCCGCATCGAGGGCGCCGAGGCTCTCCAGCAGCGCGCGGGCCTCGCTCAGCGCCGGCTTGGGCGGCGGATCGAGAAAGCCCAGCGTCGCGGGATCGGTGACGCCCCAGGCGGCACAGTCGAGCAGGAAGGATGAGAGGTCGGCGGCGAGGATTTCCGGCGTCGCATAGGCCGGGAAGGCGCCCTCCTGCGCCTCGTCCCACAGCCGGTAGCACACCCCCGGCTCGGTCCGGCCGGCGCGGCCGCGGCGCTGGTCGGCGGCGGCGCGCGACACGCGCACCGTCTCCAGCCGCGTCAGCCCGAGATCCGGCTCGAAGCGCGGCACGCGGGCGAGGCCGCAATCCACCACCACCCGCACGCCCTCGATGGTCAGCGAGGTCTCGGCGATGGCGGTCGCCAGCACGACCTTGCGTCGCCCCGCAGGCGCGGGCGCGATGGCGCGGTCCTGGACCTCGCGGTCGAGGGCGCCGAAGAGCTGCACGATGTCGACCGCCGGGTCCTTCACCGTGGTGGCGAGCAGATCGGCGGTGCGGCGGATTTCGGCGGCTCCGGGGAGGAAGACGAGCGCCGAGCCGGTCTCCTCGGCGAGTGCCCGGCGCACCACGCGCGCCACCTCCTCCTCGAGCCGCCCCTGCGGTTCACGGCCGACATGGCGGGTCTCGACGGTAAAGGCGCGCCCGGCGCTCTCGATCAGCGGCGCGTCAGCGAGCAGCCTCGCCACCCGCGCGCCGTCCAGCGTCGCCGACATCACGAGGATCCGCAGGTCCTCGCGCAGGCCCGCCTGTGCGTCCAGCGCCAGAGCGAGACCGAGATCGGCATCGAGGCTGCGCTCGTGGAACTCGTCGAAGAGCACGGCGGCGATGCCGGTCAGTGCGGGGTCGTCGAGGATCATGCGGGTGAAGATGCCTTCGGTGACGACCTCGACCCGTGTCCGCGCCGAAACCTTCGAGCCGAAGCGGACCCTGAGGCCGACCTGGCCACCGACCTCCTCGCCGAGGGTCCTCGCCATGCGGTCGGCCACGGCACGGGCGGCGATCCGGCGCGGCTCCAGCACCAGGATCTTGCCCGTCCCGGTCCAGGACTCGGCCATCAGTTCCAGTGGCACCCGCGTCGACTTGCCGGCCCCCGGCGGTGCGACGACCACGGCACGCGGGCCAGCCGCCAGCGCGGCTTTCAGGGCGGGAAGGACGGCATCGATGGGGAGGGCCGGGAGGGTCACGCGCGGCGTTTACGGTTCCTTCACCCCGTCCGCAAGCGGGACAGGTCGCGATGCCACGAAACCCGCGTCCGGGCCCTGCCCTTGCGATGCACGGTGCAAGGGCCGCCGGATGTTCCGGAACGGGACGGCGGCGGCCCGCCGGGATGTGGACGCATCCCGGCACAGGTCCGTCCGGACAGGGCTGCCGCCATCAAGAGCGGCGCCGCCGGGCGGTGGGGCGGCCGGTCCCCATGCTCCTCATGGCCGCCCGGATGCAACGGCCCGCGGTCGCCGCCGCGGGCCGTTCGCATGACAGGGGTCACGTCTTCCGGCCGGGACCGCCGGCGGAACGCTCCGCCGACCCACCGAAGACCCCAGGGGGAAACCCCGACCGTTGCCGAAATCAGTTCTGCCGCTTGGTGATCGAGATGGCATAGGCCGGCGTGCGGATCGCGAACATCGGATCATCGGCCGGTCCCGCAATGCCGTCCGCGAGGATTGTGGGGGCGAAGATCGTGTCGTCGCAGCGCGCCGCCTCGGCCGCAGAGCGGACATGCAACGTGCCGAGCTCGACGGTGGGGCGGCTGTCCTCGCCCTCCCACATCCGGGTGACGTCGGTCGTCGGATCACCGGGGCGGCCGATGATCGCGACCATCTTGAATCCGGCCGGCCTGGAGCTTGAGAGGCGGCCGCCGAGCTCATCGGCGAGGAAGTCACGCGGGCGGGCGCGGGCCTCGTCATCCGTCAGGTTGACGGCGCCGTCGAGCGGATCCATCCGGAACTTGACCACCTGGGCCGCGCCGCTGGCGTTCGTCAGGGTGTAGGCGTGGAGAGCCCAGTAGTTCACGCCGACCCACGAGCCGGGAATTGGCTTGCTGGCGAGGTAGCGCGCCTGGCCTGTCGTCTCCGGATTGGCCTCGGTGAAGGCGCGCACCTTCTCCGGGTCCATCTGGCCGTTGGCGCCGGGGCGACGGGCCTCGAGGAAGCCCAGCATCTGGGCGGGGGTCCGGGCGAAATTGATCGGCGCATTGACCATCACGAACTCGGTCTGGCCGGGTCCGTCGCCGTCGATGCGGATCGACAGGCCACGATTGACCCCGCGGGCACCATCGGCGACGGCGGGGTTGCCACCACCGACCGAAAAGCGGATCAGCGCCTGAGAGTTGCGCGTCAGGATCACCGCCTTGGAAAGCGCCTGCGCGGCGGCATTGGGAACGAATTCACCGGCATAGCAACGTCCCTTGGCCCCGCTCGGGCGATGGGTCCCGGGACCGGCGAAGGTCCGCATGAGTTCGACGATCGGCGTCGGATCGGCATCCTGTGCCGATACCGGGCTCGTCGGGACGAACAGGCTGATGGCAAGGCCCGCCGTGGCGGCGGCGCAATAGGCTTTCATGGGTCGCTCCCTCCCTCGCCGCTGCAACTTTCTGGCAGGGCTAGAAGACGATACGCCACAAAATACGACAGCGTTACGGGGATGCACGGTGCCATCGCGGAAATAGGATACCGCTCCGGCGGTCCCGGGCAGCCCTTGATCCTCTGCGCTCAAAACGGCTACAACGACGCGCGGCCTGCGAGATCGTCCGGTCTGGCGGGACAAGGCGACTGACATCCTTCGTGATGTCCTGATGGCCTTTGGCGGGTGTAGTTCAATGGTAGAACAGCAGCTTCCCAAGCTGCATACGAGGGTTCGATTCCCTTCACCCGCTCCAACGCTCGCCTCTGGTCCCGGGCGCTTCCCGCAACATGGTCTTCCGAAGTGCCCGCTGCCTGTCGTCCTTCAGCGGGATCAGGCATTTCGCCATGACCATCGCGGCCGAAGAGGCAGGACGTCAGGGACCGAGCCCCACCGCATGACCGGTTGCGCGAAGGGATCGCGGTCCCAGACGATCGGCAGCACCAGCACATAGGCGATGCTGAGCGCCATGAGATGCGGCAGGAGAAGAGCGCATGCCGCGGCGATGAGCGTTCCGGGCATGGAGTGCGCCACACAAGACGGCGGGAACACCTTGTGCCGGCGGCCGGTTCCCGCCGCTTGATCAGCCCGCCTCGGGAACCGCCTTCTGTGCCCGCCCCGCGGCGATCTGGGCGATGCCCGCCGGCAACGCCAACGCGATGCCGACGAGGCTGGCGGTGAGGTTCGGCGCCATCAGCAGCAGCCCCGAAACGCCGAGCGACAGGCGTTGCCACAGCGGCGTGCGGACGATGGCGAAGCCCGTGAGCGCCGCCGCCAGGATGAAGACGCCGAGGGCGCAGGTGAGCGTGGTGACGACGAAGTCCGTCCAGGTGAAGCCCTTGGTGACGATGAGCATGGCCGGCCCGTAGACGAAGACGAAGGGCACCAGCGCCTTGGCGAGGCCGAGACGGAAGGCGGTATTGCCGGTCTTGAACGGATCGGCCCCGGCCATGCTCGCCGCCGCATAGGCGGCGAGCGCCACCGGCGGCGTGATATCGGCGAGCACACCGTAATAAAAGACGAAGAAATGGGCGACGATGGGCTCGACGCCGAGCAAAGCCAGGGACGGCGCGGCCACCGTCACCATGATGATGTAGTTGGCCGTCGTCGGCACGCCGCAGCCGAGCAGGATGCAGACCACAGCCGTCATTACCAGCGTGAAGAACAGCGTCAGAGCCGTCGCGTTGAACATCCAGACTGGCAGGACCGACCCTGTGATGGCCGCGAGTTGCGCAGCGAAGCTGGTGACGATGTTGGAGATCTTGAAGCCTACACCGGTCAGCGTGACGACGCCGACGATGATCCCGACGGTCGCGGCCGCGGCACCGACCGCGATGGCGTATTTGGCGCCGACCACGAAGGCGTCGATCATGTCGGCGGTGAGGAACTTGCCGTCGGCGTCGCGCAGCGCGAAGACGGTCGAAACCACGCCGACAGCGGCGACGATGGCGACCGTCGCCCAGCCTTCCGACAGAAGGCCGGCGGTCGCCGCCGCGATCATCACCGCGAGGAAGGTAACGGCGACGACAGGATTGCGCCGGGTGAAGCCGACGAGCACGCAGGCGGTGATGCCCCAGAAGGCGGCGAGATAGGGCGTGAAGCCCGAGAACAGCACCATCAGCAGCACGAAGAGCGGAATCGCCGCCGGCCAGTCGCGGGCAATGACCTCGCGGGCCTTCGGCAGGTCCGCGGCGGGAATGCCCTTCAGCCCGTTCTTCTTGGCCTCGAAATGCACCTGCCAGAACACGCCGAAGAAGTGCATGAAGGCCGGAACGATCGCCGCCAGCACGATCGACTGGTACGGCAGGTTGAGGAACTCGATCATCAAGAAGGCGGCGGCGCCCATGATCGGCGGTGTGATCTGGCCGCCGGTCGAGGCGGTGGATTCGATCGCCGCCGCCATGTGGCGGGGATAGCCGAGGCGCATCATCGCCGGGATCGTCAGGGAGCCGACCGTCACCGTATTGGCGATCGACGAGCCCGAGATCATGCCGAACATGGCCGAGCCGAAGATCGACACCTTGGCGGGTCCGCCGGAATAGCGGCCGGCCAGCGCCGTGGCGAGGTCGATGAACAGCCGGCCGAGTCCGACGCGCGTCGCCAGCACGCCAAACAGGACATAGTGGAAGACATAGGTCGCCACCACGCCGAGGGCGATGCCGTAGATGCCGTTGCTGGTGAGATAGAGGTGGTTGACCACCGCCGACCAGCTGTTGCCGGGGTGGGCGAGGATCCCCGGCAGCGACTGGCCGTACATGGCATAGACCATCAGGGACACGGCGATGATGGGCAGCGGCCAGCCGACGCTGCGCCGTGTCGCCTCCAGCAGGACGAGGATGGCGATGGTGGCCATGGCGACGTCGAGCGGCTCTGGATTGCCGACCCGGAAGGCGAGATCGTCGTAGATCCACGGCATGTAGAGGCTGGCCACCACGGCGCCGGCTGCAAGCAGCCAGTCGTAGAGCGCGATGCCGCCGGGCGCCATGATGCCGGACTGCGGCGGGGTCTGGTGGTCACGCTTCAGGAGCGGGAAGACGAGGAAGATCAGCCCCAGCACGAAGGCCATGTGGATGCCGCGATGGGTCGCCTCGCGCAGCAGGCCGAAGCCGGCAGTGTAATAGTGGAAGATCGACAGGGTGAAGAGCAGACCGGCGACCAGCCAGGCCGTAGCCGGCAGAAGCGGGCGGAAACGCACCTCGGAATCGAACTGCTCTTCCAGCTTCTGGACGGCCTGCGGATCCAGCGCTTCGGTCTTCATGGGCCGCCTCGTCGATAGGGGGACCACGCGTCCCGAATGAGAAGGCCGCGCGGTAGCCGCGCGGCCTGGACTGGTCAAGTGCGGAGGAGGCCGAAGCTCAGCCGAGCAGGCCTGCTTCCCGGTAGAAGCGCGCCGCGCCGTCATGCAGAGGAATGCCGAGGCCCTGCAGCGCGGTCTCCCTGCGGATCGACTTGCCCTTGGCATGGCCGGCATCGAGCTGGGCGCGCGTCTTGTCGCTCCACAGCGCCTTGGTGACCTCGTAGACGACGTCGGCGCTCATCCGGGTTGAGGTCACCCACTGGGCGCCGACCGCGAGCGTCTTGACGCCCTTGACGTCCTTGTAGGCGTTGTCCGGGATCATGTCCTCGGCGAAGAACTTGAACTCCGCCATGATCTTCTTCGCCGGCTCGCCCTCGATCGGCAGCAGTTCGATGCCGGTCGTCGTGGCGAGCTCGGTGAGGGCGGCGGTCGGCCAGCCCGTCGTCATGAAGAAGGCGTCGAGGCCGCCGTCCTTCAGCTTCTCGGCCGAGGGGCCCGGCTTGAGGTTCTCGGCGCGATACTCGCCATCGCGGATGCCGTAGCCGGCGAGGATCGCCTTGGCATTGATGATCGAGCCCGAACCCGGCTCGTCGATCGAGATGCGCTTGCCCTTCAGGTCGGCGATCGACCGGATGTTGAGGCCCTTCTTGACCACGACATGCAGGGATTCGGGATAGAGATTGGCGATGGCGCGCAGGATCTCGACCTTCGGCCGGCCCTGATACACGCCCGTGCCCGAATGGGCCCAGCTGGCTACGTCCGACTGGCTGAAGCCCGATTCCATCGAACCGCCGACGATGCCGTTGACATTGGCAACGGAGCCGTTGGTGGCGACCGCAGACGCGTCGAGCGTGGCGGTGGAGATGGCGTTGGCGATGAGTCCGCCGATGGGATAATAGGTGCCCGCCGTGCCACCGGTACCGATGCGGAAGAACTGCTTCGTCTGGGCGAGAGCCGCGCCGGGGGCCAGGAGCGCGGCGAGGCCGGAAGCGCCGGCCAGTGCCGTGAACTGCCTGCGGTCGATGGTCATGGTGATCTCTCCACTCGTCTTGGACTGCGTCTCCGCCAGCCCGATGGCCAAGCGGAAAGCGGGCATGTCACCACATCGCGGGCAGTGATGCCAGCGCAGCGGCCCCTTCCTGGAACGGGGCCGTCATGCACCCACGAAACGGCTTGCCGGCCTGCCGGTCTGAGCCGACGCATTGACCCTGCCCACGGGGACGCTTAACTCAGGCCTTTACGACGCATTCCGACCCGAAAACCTCCCGGCAGCAAGACACTCCCATGGCCCTGCGCGAGATCATCGTCCTTCCCGATCCGCGGCTCAAGCTCGTCTGCGAGCCCGTCGCCACCGTCGATTCCAGGGTGAGGAAACTCGTCGAGGACATGCTGGAGACGATGTACGAGGCGCCCGGCATCGGCCTCGCCGCCATCCAGATCGCGGTGGCCCAGCGCGTCGTCACCATCGACCTCGCCCGCAAGGACGAGCCGAAGACGCCGGTGGTGCTGATCAATCCCGAGATCGTCTGGCAATCGGAGGACTTCAACGTCTACGAGGAGGGCTGCCTCTCGATCCCCGAATACTACGAAGCCGTCGAACGGCCCGCCCGCTGCCGCGTGCGCTATCTCGACGTCGACGGCAAGACACAGGAACTCGACTGCGACGGGCTGATGGCGACCTGCGTCCAGCACGAGGTCGACCACCTCAACGGCGTGCTCTTCATCGATCATCTCTCCCGCCTGAAGCGCGAGCGCGTCATCAAGAAATATACCAAGGCCGCCAAGCGCGAGGCCCTCGCGTGAGCCTGCGCGTCGTCTTCATGGGCACGCCGGATTTCGCCGTGCCGACGCTCTCCGAGATCATCGGCCAGGGCCATGAGGTCGTCGCGGTCTATACCCGTGCGCCGAAGCCCGCGGGACGCGGCATGGCGGAGCAGAAGACGCCCGTCCACAGGCTGGCCGAGGGGTTCGGCATCCCGGTCTTCACGCCGCGGACCCTGCGCGCCGCCGCTGCACAGACCGCCTTCGCCGCCCTCGCGGCGGATGTCGCCGTCGTCGTCGCCTATGGCCTCATCCTGCCGGGCGAGGTGCTCGACGCCCCGGCGCTCGGCTGCCTCAACCTGCACGGTTCGCTGCTGCCGCGCTGGCGCGGCGCCGCCCCGATCCAGCGCGCCGTCATGGCCGGCGACGCCGAGACCGGCATCATGGTGATGCGCATGGACGAGGGTCTCGACACCGGCCCCGTCGCCATGGTCGAGAAGATCGCCATCACGCCGGACATGACCGCCCAGGACCTTCATGACCGCATGGCCGTCCTCGGCGCCGACCTGATGGTGCGGGCGCTCGCCGCCCTCGACCGCAGATCGCTCACCTTCGTGCCGCAGGCGGCGGACGGGGTCACCTATGCCGCCAAGATCGACAAGGCGGAGGCCCGCATCGACTGGGCCCGGCCGGCGGGCGAGATCCACGACAAGGTGCGCGGCCTGTCGCCCTTTCCCGGCGCCTGGTTCGAGGCCGATCTTGGCAAGGGTCCCGAACGGGTCAAGGTGCTGCGCACCGCCCTCGCCGCCGGTGACGGCGCGCCGGGAACGCTGCTGTCGGAGGACCTGACGGTGGCCTGCGGCGCCGGCGCCCTGCGCCTCGTCGAGGTCCAGCGCGCCGGGGCGAAGGCGATGAAGGCGGCGGATTTCGTCAACGGCACGAAGGTCGGGCCTGGCGCGGTCTTCGGGTGATGCCCCGCTACAAGCTGACCATCGAATATGACGGCGGCGCCTATCTCGGCTGGCAGATGCAGGGCGCGAGCTTCGGCAAGTCCGTGCAGGGCGAACTCGTCCGCGCCATCGGTGAGTTCTCCGGTGAGGCGGTGACCGTGGGCGGTGCCGGCCGGACCGATGCCGGCGTCCACGCCAACGGCCAGGTCGCCCACGTCGACCTCGCCCGCGACTGGCCGAACCGCGTCGTCCGCGACGCCACCAACCGCTACCTGAAGGACGAGGCCGTCGCGGTGGTCGCCGCCGAGAAGATGCCGGACGATTTCGACGCCCGTTTCTCGGCGGTCCGCCGCCACTATCTCTACCGCATCATCGACCGCCGGCCGCCGCTGACCCTCGAGCGGCAGCGCGCCTGGTGGTCGCCCAAGGCGCTCGACGTCGACCGGATGCGGGAGGCGGCGCGCGTGCTGATCGGCCGGCATGACTTCACCACCTTCCGCTCGACCGAATGCCAGGCGAAGTCGCCGGTGCGCAACCTCGACCGCTTCGACGTCGCGCGCACCGACACCGGCATCGAATGCCGGCTGGACGCGCGCTCCTTCCTGCACAACCAGGTGCGCTCCATGGTGGGCACGCTGAAACTGGTCGGCGAGGGTCTGTGGACGGCGGACGACCTCGCCGAGGCCCTGGCCGCGCGCGACCGCAAGGCCTGCGGCACGGTCGGCCCGGCCCATGCGCTCTATCTGACGCAGGTGGACTATCCCGCCGAATGGCAGCCCCTGCCCGACACGCCGGAGACGTGAGGGGCTCCAGAACGGACGCCGCCGGCCTTCGGCCTCGTCGGGGGTTACGACAGCCGAGCCTCAGGGACGCGATTGGCCGCGGCGGGTCGGCGATGCACCATCGCCCGATCATGCTAAACCAGCGGCATGACCGATCGCCTGACGCCCGAAGCCGCCGTCGACCGCCTCGAGACCCTCTACGACGAGGCGACCGCCGCCCTGCGCGCAGCTCTCGCCCGCTATCTCGACGGCGGTGCGCCGCCGACCGCCGAGGAGCGGGCCCGCTTCGTCTATCCCGAGATCGCCGTCACCTATGCGCCGGAACGGGCTGCCCCGCGCAACCGGCGGGCCTATGCCAAGTTCTCCCGGCCGGGCCTCTACACGACGACGGTGACGCAGCCCGGCTTCTTCCGCCGCTACCTGCTCGACCAGTTGCGGCCGCTCACCGGGGAATATGACGCGACGCTGGACGTCCGGCCCTCGACCCAGGAAATCCCCTATCCCTATGTGCTGGACGGCGTCGACGAATTCTCGGCAGGCGGCCGCACGCCCGCCGAACTGGCGCGCCATTTTCCCGTGCCGCTGCTGTCGCTGGTCGGCGACGAGGTGGCCGACGGGACGTTCGAGGCCCTGCCGACGGGGGCGTTGCCGCTCGCCCTCTTCGACGCCGTCAGGGTCGACTATTCGCTGCGCCGGCTGATCCATTATACCGGCACCGACTGGCGCGCGGTGCAGCCGTGGATCCTGCTGACCAACTATCACCGCTATGTCGACCAGTTCGTCGGCTGGGCGATGGCGGAGATCGCCGCCGGACGTGCCGAGCGGCTGGTGGCACCGGGCGGTCTCACCATCACCCGCGAGACCATCGACGGCGGCGGCGCCCGCATCGCCGCATCGCCCTGGCACCGCTACCAGATGCCGGCCTATCACCTCGAAAGGCTGGGCTCGGCCGGGGTCACGCTGGTCAATATCGGCGTCGGCCCCTCCAACGCGAAGAACATCACCGACCACCTGGCGGTGCTGCGGCCCCATTGCTGGCTGATGATCGGCCATTGCGGCGGGCTCAGGCAGGCCCAGGAGATCGGCGACTACGTCCTCGCCCATGCCTATCTCCGGCGTGACCGCATCCTCGACGCCCTGGTGCCGCCGGAGATTCCCATCCCCGCCCTCGCCGAGATCCAGACCGCGCTGCAGGAGGCCTGCGCCGCGGTCACGGGCATGAGCGGCGAGGCGCTGCGGCACCGCCTCAGGACCGGCACCGTCGTGACCAACAACGATCGCAACTGGGAGCTTCGCTACACCCAGGAGGCGCGCCTCTTCAACCTGTCGCGCGCCATCGCCGTCGACATGGAAAGCGGCACGATCGCCGCCCAGGGCTACCGGCTGCGCGTGCCCTACGGCACGCTGCTCTGCGTCTCCGACAAACCACTGCACGGCGAGATCAAGCTGCCCGGCGCCGCCAACGCCTTCTATGCCAGCGCGGTCGCCCAGCATCTCCTCGTCGGCCTCGATGCGGTGGAACGGCTGAGGCGCGCCGATGGCGCCATCCATTCGCGCAAGCTCAGAAGCTTCGACGAACCCCCCTTCCGCTGACGCGCGAAAAAGTCACCCGCCCCCGGGCTCCTTTTTCATCCTCGTGCGTTTTGAAACATCCGGCCCCCGCGCGGGGGCGCGCCATGAGGGCGACGATGCGCAAGTTCGACGATGTGGGTTTCGCGGCGCTGCTGGGCGTCGTCAGTCTGCTGTTCGCCTGGATCCTGTGGCCCTTCTTCGGCGCCATCCTGTGGGCCGTCGTCACCGCCATCGTCTTCGCGCCGGTCAACGAACGCGTCACGCGGGCGATGCCGGACAAGCCAAGCCTGGCGGCCGTCATCACCCTGCTGGCCATCCTCCTCATCGTCATCCTGCCCTTCCTCGCCATCGGCGCGAGCCTGGTGTCGCAGGGTGCGGAAACCTATGCGGCGATCCAGGACGGCCGCATCGACGTCGGCGCCCTGATCGGCCGCGTCATCGCCAGCCTGCCCTCCTGGGTCACCGATTTCGCCGCACGCTACGGCATCTACAATGCGGACGACGTCCAGACGCGGCTCGCGTCCTGGGCGACCGCCAGCAGCCAGTCCATCGCCACACGCGCCGTGAGCATCGGCCAGGGCACGGCGGGCTTCGTCATCAGCCTCGGCGTGATGCTCTACCTGCTGTTCTTCCTGATGCGCGACGGCGGCCGGCTGATCCGGCGCATCGCCAACGGGCTGCCGCTGCAGCCGCATCGCCGCCGCGCGCTCCTCGACAGGTTCACTCTGGTGGTCCGGGCGACGGTCAAGGGCGGCATCCTCATCGCGCTGCTGCAGGGCGCGCTGGGTGGCTTCATCTTCTGGCTTCTCGGCCTTCCCTCCCCGCTCCTGTGGGCCGCGCTGATGGCCTTTCTCTCGCTCGTCCCGGCGGTCGGCGCCGGGCTCGTCTGGGGTCCGGTCGCCATCTACCTCCTCGCCACCGGATCCATCTGGCAGGGCTTCGTCCTCATCGGCTTCGGCGTCATGGTCATCGGCCTCGCCGACAACGTGCTTCGCCCCCGGCTGGTCGGCAAGGACGTCAAGCTGCCCGACTACCTCATCCTCATCTCGACGCTGGGCGGCATCGAGATCTTCGGCCTCAACGGCTTCGTGGTCGGCCCGCTCATCGCGGCCATGTTCGTCACCGTCTGGCAGATGCTCGCGGAGACGCTGCCCGACGAGGAGGAGCAGACACCGGACAGGGGTGGCCCCGATTAGGCTCCGCTCCGGCGGACTTTGCAGCGCAGCACACAACGGCTAGGGTCGCGCCTCGTTCGAAGGCTCGTACCCATGCTCGTCGGCAAGCGCATTCTTCTCGTCATCGGCGGCGGCATCGCCGCCTACAAGTCGCTGGACCTCATCCGCCGGCTGCAGGACCGCGGCGCCCGGGTGCGCGCCATCCTGACGCGGGCCGGCACCGAATTTGTCACGCCGCTCTCCGTCGGCTCGCTCACCGGCGACAAGGTGTTCCAGGAGCTGTTCTCGCTGACCGATGAGAACGACATGGGCCATATCGAACTGTCACGCGATGCGGACCTCCTCGTCGTGGCACCGGCCACCGCCGACCTGATGGCGAAGATGGCGAACGGCCACGCCAACGACCTCGCCTCGACGGCCCTGCTCGCCACCGACAAGCGCGTCCTCCTCGCCCCCGCCATGAACGTCCGGATGTGGCTGAATGCCGCCACCCAGCGCAACCTCGCCACGCTCCGCGCCGACGGCGTTGCGGTCGTCGGCCCGAACAAGGGTTCCATGGCCTGCGGCGAGTTCGGACCCGGCCGGATGGCCGAGGTTCCGGAGATCATCGCCGCCATCGAGGCGCTGATGACAGACCCCGCCGTCGGGCGGCCCCTGACGGGTCGCCATGTCGTGGTGACCTCCGGCCCGACCCGCGAGGCGATCGATCCGGTCCGCTACATCTCCAACCATTCCTCCGGCAAGCAGGGCCACGCCATCGCCCGTGCTGCCGCCATGGCCGGCGCGACGGTGACCCTGGTGACCGGGCCGGTCGCCCTGCCCGATCCCGTCGGAGTGACGACCGTGCATGTCGAAAGCGCCCGGCAGATGCAGGCCGCGGTCGAGGCGGCCCTGCCGGCCGACATCGCCGTCTTCGCCGCCGCCGTCGCCGACTGGCGCGTCGCCGAGATCGCCGGCGGCAAGATCAAGAAGGGCGCCGGCGGCCCGCCGAGCCTCGCCTTCGTCGAGAACCCGGACATCCTCGCCACCATCGCCCGGCGGACGACCGGCCGGCCGGAGGTCGTCGTCGGCTTCGCCGCCGAGACCGACAACGTCCTCGCCCATGCGCGCGCCAAGCTCGCCCGCAAGGGCTGCGACCTCATCGTCGCCAACGACGTCTCGGCCGGGACCGACACGTTCGGCGGCGACTCGAACCTCGTCCACATCGTCACCGCCGACGCCGTCGAGACCTGGGAACGCCAGTCGAAGGATGCCGTGGCCGAGGCCCTCGTCACCCTTCTCGCCCGCCGGATCGCCGTATCATGACCAGACTGGACATCCCCGTCAGGGTCCTTCCCCACGGAGAGGGCCTGCCGCTCCCGCGCGCCCAGAGCGAGGGGGCGGCCGGCATGGACCTCGTCGCCGCGATCGCCCCGGACGCGCCACTGGTCCTCGCGCCGGGAGCGCGCGCCGCGGTGCCGACCGGCCTCGAAATGGCCATTCCTCCCGGCTACGAGGGCCAGGTGCGGCCGCGATCGGGGCTCGCCTTCAAGCATGGTCTCACAGTTGCGAATGCGCCGGGAACCATCGATTGCGACTATCGCGGCGAAGTGAAGGTGCTGCTGATCAATCTGGGGACGGAGCCGGTGACCCTGGCGCGCGGTGAACGGATCGCTCAACTGATCATTGCCCCGGTCACGGCAGCGGTCCTGACGGCCGTCGAAACGTTGGACGGTACTGCCAGAGGCTCCGGGGGACTTGGTTCGACAGGCCGGTGAGAATTTTCTTCTCTGCGTTGCAGACACAGGCCTCATGCACGAAATGGTCTTCTACGATTTGTATGATGTGCGATTTTGTTCGTGAGGGGGTGAACGACGTCACCCCCCAGCATTTGAGGGACCCATGTCGATCCTGTCACGTCGTGGCCGGCTGGCGATCGCCGCCGTAGTCGATATTGCCGTACACGCGGTTCATGCACCCGTGTCGGCGAAGGCGCTGGCCGCACGCCACAATCTTCCGCCCCGCCATCTCGAGCCGCTGCTTCAGGCGCTGGTCCGGGCAGGCATTCTCAAAGGCATGCGCGGCCCACGCGGCGGCTATGACGTCGCCCGCGACCGCCATCGCATCAGCTGTGCCGAAATCGTCCGCACCGCCGTCGGGGCAGGCATCGACGATTTCGACGCCATCTCGCCGCTGATCGAGGCGATCATCGTTCCGGCCATGGCGGAGGCCGAGCGGGATTACTTCGACCGGCTCGGCCGCATCTCGGTCGCCGACCTCTGCGACAAGGTGGCCGAGTCGCGCGAGTCGGCGCCGGGACTGCTCGAGCCCGCATGACGGCGTGTCGGCCGGTGCCGCGCAGGACCGGGCCGCTGGTGCGTCACGCCGCCTTGGCGAAGACGCTCACCAGCCGGTCCAGCGCGCCGTTCAGCGTGTCGTCCTTCTTCGCGAAACAGAACCGCACCACCGAAGTGACGGGCGTCTGCGCATAGAAGGCCGAGACCGGGATCGCCGCCACGCCGTGCTCGCTCACCAGCGCCTTGCAGAAGGCGACGTCGTCGTGGATGCCTGCCGGCGCCAGATCGACGTTGATGAAATAGGTGGCCGCGCTCGGCAGGACGCGGAAGCCCGACTGCGTCAACCCGGCATGGAACAGATCGCGCGACCGCTGCAGGTCCTGGCGCATGCCGGCAAAGTAGCCGTCGTCCTTGGTGAGGCCGTAGGCGACGGCGGACTGCAGGTTCGGCGGCGTGGTGAAGGTGAGGAACTGGTGCGCCTTCGACAGCACCTTCATGATCGCCGGGGAGGCCACGACGAAGCCGACCTTCCATCCGGTCAGCGAGAAGATCTTGCCGGCCGAGCCGATCTTCACGGAACGGTTCCTCAGCGACTCGACCGCGAGCACCGAGAGGTGCCGGCGTCCGTCGAAGATGACATGTTCCCAGACCTCGTCGGAAATGCAGGTGGCGCCGAAGCGCTCGCAGAAGCGTCCGAGCAGATCGAGGTCCTCCGGCGGGAAGATCGAGGCGGCCGGGTTGAGCGGGTTGTTGATCAGCACGACGCGGGTGCGGTCGGTGAACACCGCCGCGAGATCCTCCTCGCTGAACCGCCAGTGCGGCGGCCGGAGCGTCACGAAGCGCGGCACGCCGCCGGCGCGCAGCACCAGCGGCAGGTAGGCGTCGTACATGGGCTGGAAGAGGACGACCTCGTCGCCGGGCTCGATCAGCGCCATGAGCGCGCCGGCCAAGGCCTCGGTGGCGCCGGAGGTGATCATCACCTCCTGCTGCGGGTCCATCGTCAGGCCCTGGTGGTGGCGGTAGTGATCGGCGACCGCCTGGCGGAGCTCCGGCAGTCCCATCATCGGCGGATACTGGTTCCACCCCGTCAGCACGGCGTCGGCCGCCTTCTGGCGCACGTCCGGCGGGCCGGGGTCGTCGGGGAAACCCTGGCCGAGATTGATCGCGCCGGTCTCGCGCGCCATCTGCGACATGACCTCGAAGACGGTGGTGGGCAGGTCGGCAAAGATCGGGTTCATCGGGTCACCGGCGCAGACGCGTTCTGTTGAAAGAACGGTATGATCGGTATGCCGAAACCGGTCCCGCGAGTCAAACCGCGGGATGCGCGACGAAGGTCATGCGATGCGGCGTGAGGCCGAGATTGGGCCGGTGGCGCTGCGCCACGAAGCCGTGCCGTGCCATCAGGGCGACCATGTCCGCCTCGGCATAGGTCGAAAGGCCGATCTCGCTGCGGATGCGGCGATAGGGCGACACGGCGGTCGCCACCAGGCCGACGAGGGCGGCCGGCAGATATCCGTGTCTCATGGCGTTGCGCAGCAGCGAGGCGACATCCGCCACCATCCCCGCATCGGGCGGGATGACGTCGGCGACGACCAGCCGACCCCCGGGCTTCAGAATGACGCGAAACCGGTCGAGTAGCGCGACGAAATCGTCGGCCGCCAGATACTGGATGAGGGAGGAGACCACGACGATGTCGGCGGTGCCGGCCGCCAGGACGCCGTCGAGATCCTCCGGCAGGGCGAAGGCGAGGTTGGCAAGCCCGCCGAAGCGCGCGCGCAGCTTCGCCACGACCGAGGGCGCGCCGTCGCACAGGACCAGCCGGCCGACGGCCGCAGCGACCCGCGGGGTCTCCAGCGCCTCGCCGCAGGCATAGTCGAGAACGACGGCTGCCTTGCCGAGACCGGCCGCCTCCACATGGGCGAGAATGCCGTCGGCGATGGCACCATAATGCACCGCCTTGTGGCGGTCGTTCACGTAGATGGCGTGCTCGCCATCCCAGAAGGACCGCCAGTCGGCCATCACTTGGAGGATCCGGACAGCCTGTCGGTCAGCGCCAGGAACACGCCCGAGACGACGAAGGTGACGTGGATGACGACGAGCCACATCATTTCGCGGTCGGACATGGCGCCGATGTTCATGAAGCCCTTCAAAAGATGGATGGCCGAGATCGCGACGATCGAGGCGAGCAGTTTGAGCTTGAGGGCCGAGAAGTCGATGGACCCCATCCATTCCGGCCGGTCCTTCTGGGTCACATGCTCCATCTTGGAGACGAAATTCTCATAGCCGGAGAAGACCACCATGATCACGAGGTTTCCGGCCAGCGACAGGTCGACCAGGGTCAGGATGCCGAGGATGACGTCCGCTTCCTTGGCGGTCGGTACCTTGATGATGAAACCGACGAGGTCACGCACGAAGACCACCATCAGGGCGAGAAGGCCGATCATCAGGCCGACATAGAAGGGCGCCATCAGCCAGCGGCTGGCGAACAGGCCGCGTTCGAGCACGCGCTCGATCTTCTCGGCAGTGGTATTGGCCTCGGGAACGTCAGTCATGGCGCGGCTCATCGCATGGGGTGGCACACAGAGGCAAGCGGCGGGCCGCCTACTCGCCCTCGCCGAACCGGTCGGCAACGAGCGCCGCGAGGGCCTCGATCGCCTGGGGAGCTTCGGGCCCCCGGGCGGTCAGTATGATGGACGTGCCGATGCCGGCAGCCAGCATCATCAGCCCCATGATCGAACTGGCGTCCACCATCTCGCCGGCGCGTGACACCGTGATGGAGGCGTCGAACCGGTCGGCGCAGGCGACGAACTTGGCGGAGGCGCGGGCATGAAGACCGCGCTTGTTGAGGATGGGCAGCTCGCGGACAAGTGTACCGGCCGCCACCGGTGCATCCGCAGAATCGCTCAACTCATCCTGCGCCATGGCGACCTTCCTTGCGATCCTCCCCGCCATCGAAATGACAGGAATGCCTCGAATGCGGGCATGTCGCCGACATTCTAGACATCGAGCCCATCGAACCTCAATGACCTGCGAGAACGCGGCTGGCGATATTGATGTATTTGCGCCCAGCCTCCTGAGCCTGGAGCACGGCCTCCGCCAGCGGCTTCTCGGCGCGAACGGTGGCGAGCTTCACCAGCATGGGCAGATTGATGCCGGCGATGACCTCGACCGGACGCCCGCTCATCACCGAAATGGCGAGGTTCGAGGGCGTCCCGCCGAACATGTCGGTGAGCACGGCGACACCGTCGCCCGAATCGACATGGTCCACCGCTGCGATGATGTCGCGGCGGCGCTGATCCATGTCGTCGCTCGGACCAATGGCGATCGTCTCCACCTGGCGCTGGGGACCCACCACATGCTCCATGGCCTGCCGGAATTCGACGGCCAATTGGCCGTGCGTCACGATGACGAGACCGATCATCAGGCACTCCGCGCACGGCCGACCGCGCGCTCGCTCACTCGGAAGGGTGATATCTTGACCATGTGGCCAGCTTGCGCAAGGGCAGGTCCTTCAAGAATACCGATATGTGTGCGATGCAGCAAGGACCGGAATTGCCGAGGAACACCATGAGGATCGGGCCAGAACCAGCGGCAGCGCGTCGGCGCCGGGCGCCACGGGCAGGCGCGGCAATGTGACGCCGCACAGCGTCGTTGATGTGCTTTCAGGGTCTGGCATCCGCCCCGCATCGGCCGCATCGAGGTCGACGACGAGCCCGACCACGGCACAGGATTCGGTCGGCTGAGCCACGATTCCATGCCCACGGCGCTCCACCAGACCTGCAAGAGGCGCAGGGGTGGCCGCGACCAGGCGGTCGCCATGGACCGAGAGATGCACCCGGTCGTCGGCCACCAGACGCGCGAAGACGATGAGGCCCGCCTCGCCCATGGCGATCAGGTCGAGGGCGAGGCGCGACTTGCCCGACCCCGCAGGACCTCTGACCAGGACGGCCTTGGACCCGATCAGGACGGCGGTGGCGTGGATCGTCGCCATCGCGGCGCGCCTCAGACGGACGGCAGACGGACGACGAACCGCGCGCCGGCCGGCGCCGGCTGCCCGTCCTCGTCGGTCCGGCCCGGACGGTTCTCCGCCCGGATGGTGCCGCCATGGGCCTCGATGATCTGCTTGGAGATCGACAGGCCGAGCCCGGAATTCTGCCCGTAATCCTGATGCGGACGGTCGGTGTAGAAACGCTCGAAGATGCGCTGGAGCGCGTCGTCGCGGATGCCGGGACCGTCGTCCTCGACGAGGATCTCGATCAGACCCTTTAGCTTGCTGGCGGTCACCCTGACCTCGCCGTCGGCGGGCGAGAAGGAGCGGGCATTGTCGATCAGGTTGGTGACCACCTGGCTGATGCGGCCGTCATGGCCCGGCACGACGAATTCCGAAGGCTTGCCGCCCTCGAACTGCAGCCGGACGGGAACCTGGCCCTGCTTGCGCACCTCGTTGGCGATGGTGACGAGGGTGCCGAGGAGCTTGCTGAGGTCGACCTGCGAAGATTCCTGCCGCTGCAATTCGGCGTCGAGCCGGCTGGCGTCGGAAATGTCGGTTATCAGGCGATCGAGGCGGCGGACATCGTGCTGGATGACTTCCAGCAGCCGCCCGCGCGACGTCTCCGTCTTCGCCAGCGGCAGGGTCTCCACCGCCGAGCGCAGCGACGTCAGCGGGTTCTTGAGCTCGTGAGCGACGTCGGCGGCGAAGCGCTCGATGGCCTCGATGCGGGCATAGAGGGCGTCCGTCATGTCGCGGAGCGACCGCGACAGATGCCCGATCTCGTCGCGTCGCTCGCTGAAATCGGGGATCTCCTCGCGCGAGCGGTGGCGCCGGCGCACCTGTTCGGCGCCGTCGGCGAGCTTGCGCACCGGACCTGCGATGGTCCGTGCCATCAGGATCGACAGTACGATCATGACCAGCGCCGCGACGAGAAAGACCCGCAGCACCTGGAAGCGCTCGGCATCGAGCACGGCGTCGATCTCGCCACCCCGGGTGTTCAGCAGCAGCACGCCGAGAACGCCGCGGAAGCGCTGCACCGGAATGGCGACAGAGACGATCAGCTCCCCGCTCTCGTTGACGCGGACCATGCTGACCTTCTGCCCGTTCAGCGCCTGCACGACCTCGGGATAGCTGCGCCCGTTGCGCAGCCCGAAATCGCGGTAGAGCGGGAAATTGCCGCCGCCGCGCAGGAAGCGGCGGACCTCGTTCCACCACTTCTCGTAGAAGGGCGGCTTGGTGCCGATCGGCGGCAGATCGAGCGTCTGGATGTCGCCGCGTCCGTAGAGGTTGCGGTTGTCGAGGATGAGATTGCCCTCGCGGTCATAGACGCGGGCCTGGGTGCCGGTCGGACCCGTCAGCCGCCGAAGCACCGGCGCGACGCGCTCCGGATTGATCGGGAAGTCGAGCAGGGCGCCGAAATCCTCGACGGGGGAGGCCGCGCCGCCGAGCTGCAGTTCGAACAGCTTGTCCGGGTCGATGGGGATGACTGGGCCGTCGACGGAGGCCGAGGCCGCGATGGCGCCGGCGATGATCTCGCCCTGGACGAGCAGGCTCTGCGCCCGCGATTCAATCAGCCCCTCCCGGAACTGCGACAGCCAGAGGATGCCGGAGACCAGAGCGACCAGTCCGACGAGATTGAGCAGGACGATCCGGCGCGTCAGGCTGGAGAAGGAACGGTTCAGCACCCCGCGCGCGGCGCGGGCGAGAACGCGCACGAACCGCGCCCACGGCCGGAGAGGACGTGGAGGGGGCGCAGGCGCCTGCGGTGCCGCAGTCTCGTCGTTCGTCCGGTCCAGCATGGTCCCGGTGAGGCGCCTGAGCGGCCTCACTCCTTGAAGCGGTAGCCGACGCCGTAGAGCGTTTCGATCATTTCGAAGTCGTCGTCGACCACCTTGAACTTCTTGCGCAGCCGCTTGATGTGGCTGTCGATGGTGCGGTCGTCGACATAGACCTGGTCGTCATAGGCCGCATCCATCAGCGCGTTGCGGCTCTTCACGACGCCCGGGCGCTGGGCCAGCGCCTGCAGGATCAGGAATTCCGTGACGGTGAGCGTCACCGCCTCGCCGTCCCAGGTGCAGGTATGGCGTTCGGGGTCCATGCGCAGCTTGCCGCGCTCCAGCGCCTTGGCGTCAGCCTTGGCGTCGGCGACGGGGTCCTTGGCGGCGGCCCGGCGCAGCACGGCCTTGACCCGCTCGACCAGCAGGCGCTGCGAGAACGGTTTCCGGATGAAGTCGTCGGCGCCCATCTTCAGGCCGAAGAGCTCATCGATCTCCTCGTCCTTGGAGGTGAGGAAGATGACCGGCATGTCGGTCTTCTGCCGCAACCGGCGCAGGAGCTCCATCCCGTCCATCCGCGGCATCTTGATGTCGAGAATGGCGAGATCGGGCGGCGTCTGTTTGAAACCGTCGAGCGCCGACGCTCCGTCATTGTATGTGACGATGCGATAGCCTTCGGCTTCGAGCGCGATGGCGACCGAGGTGAGGATGTTCCGGTCGTCGTCGACGAGGGCGATGGTCGGCATGACAATCCTTGCAAGGAGGGAAGAGGCGAACCTCATCCGTTCCAAATGCGCCAAGCGTGGCAAAAATGCGACTCGCCAAGGATAATGTGTTGTGGCGTCGCTGTCATGAGCGAGATTTCGAAGCCGGACCGGGTGGGTTATCCCCGCGCAGGGCCGCGAGGACGATGCCCGATGCCGCCGCATGGACGGCCCGCCGGTCGACCCCCGGGGGATCACCGAAGATCTCCGGCATCACCCGCAGACCCAGCCGCGTGCCTTCGCCCAGCAACTGGTAATGGCCGATCGCCGGTCCGAGCGAGCAGAGGGTGCAATGCGGCAGGAGGCCCTGCAGCCAGACGGAACAGGCCTGGAACGGCGCCTCATCGTCCGCCTCGCCGGTGGCGATGGTGACGGCGACGTGGGCCAATCCGCCGAGGCTGCCGGAGCTGAAACTGCGCACCGGTGGGGCCGGGGCGAGCGCGACCACCCTTTCGACCCGCGGATCGCCCAGCGGCTCCGACTGGCGTTCCCACGCGGCGCGGAAGGCGGCGCTGTTTCGCAGCAGCGGGGCGACATGATCGGCGATGTCGGGAAACTCACGCGGCCCCGGAAGAGTCGGGCGTCCTGCGGCCCAGTCGTTGAACTGCCGCATGTCGGTGATCGCACCGGCAAGCGACAGCACCGTGTAACCGCCGAGGGAGAAGCCCACTGCGGCAACGCGGTCGAGATCGAGGCGCCCCGCGAAGCGCGGGTCGGCCGCCATGAGGTTGAGGATCGCGGTGAGGTCGCGCGGCCGGTCCCACCAGCACAGAAAGGCTTCCGGCCGATAGGGTTCCGATGCGGTATTGCCGTGGTGGTCGACGCCGATCACCACGAACCCGTCCGCCGCGAGCCGGCAGGCGAGCCAGCCGAGGCTGGCGGCCGTCCCCCCGGTGCCGTGCGACAGCAGAACCACGGGATAGCGAGGCAAGGCCGGGCTGAGGCCGGCGCCCGGCGCGACGGACCCCATCCAGAACAGCGGGGTGCCCGGCGGTACGCCGACCGGGCTCTCGACCGCCCCGTCGACCGCCGGATACCAGGCGGACCATCGCAGCGGGCGCGGGCCATCGCCCGACCAGTGCGGCCGGTGCGCATCGACAGCCTGTCCGGTGTGGAAGCCGACCTTGAACATCGCGAGGTCCAGAAACGCAGAAGGCCGGGCATAGGCCCGGCCTCTGTCAACACTGGGGAAGTGCCGGTTACTTCGGCACGTCGACCGGGCTGTCCGACTGCTCGCGCAGATAGGCCATGAGGTCGGCGCGCTGCTGCTCGGAGCGGATGCCGGCGAAGGCCATGGATGTTCCCGGCAGGGCGCCGCGCGGATTGGTGATGAAGGCGTAGATCTCGGAGAGCGACCAGGGTTCGCTCGCTTTGGCCTTCATCGCCGCGGAATAGTTGAAGCCCGCGACCGCGCCATGATTGCGGCCGACGATGCCCCAGAGATTCGGGCCCGCACCGTTGGCGCCGCCCTTGTTGATCGTGTGGCAGGTGGCGCACTGGCGGTAGACCGCCTGGCCGTTGGCGGCGTTGGCGGAAGCGAAGACCTCGGCCATCGACTTCGCCGGCGCGGCCGCGGCGGGCGCCGCCTGCTGGCCGGCGGGCGGAGCGACCGCCACCTCGTAACCGGGCTTCGCCGGTTTCTTCGGCCTGAACAGCTCGGTGGCCAGAAGGCTGCCGCCGAGGGTCGCCGTGCCGACGAGCAGCACGGCCATCATGACCTTGTTGACTTCCAATCCGTCCATAGGGACCAGCTCCAGAGATCGGCGGCGCCTTGCGGAAGGTGCGCGGGGGCACGCGGGGATGGGCCAGCCGATTTGGCGCGGACACTATCCAATTTGCTCCCCGGGAGGCAACCCGTATATGCACGCCTCTCGCATGCTACTTTTTGCCGCCTCCAAACTGGCCGTCAGGCCCGCGAATTGCCCTCCATGACCGCATCCATCGTCCTCGTTCCCGCCCGCATGAGCGCCTCCCGGCTGCCCGGCAAGCCCCTGGCAGATATCGGCGGAACCCCGATGATCGTCCATGTCCTGCGCCGGGCCGAGGCGGCGGGCCTCGGACCCGTGGTGGTGGCGACCGATTCGCCGGAGATCGTCGCAGCCGTGGAAGCGGCGGGCGGACGGGCGGTGATGACCCGCGCCGACCACCCCACCGGCTCCGACCGCATCCAGGAGGCGGTCGACCTCGTCGACCCCGAAAGGCGCTACCAGCGCATCGTCAACGTCCAGGGCGATCTGCCGACCATCGAGCCCGGAATCGTCCGGGCGGCCGCCGACCTGCTCGACGACCCCGCCGTCGACATCGGCACGCTCGCCGCCGTCATCAGCCGCCAGGAGGAGATCACCAATCCCAACGTGGTGAAGGTGATCGGCACGCCGCTGTCGGAGAAGCGCCTGCGGGCGCTCTATTTCACCCGCGCCACCGCCCCGACCGGCGAGGGGCCGCTCTATCACCATATCGGCCTCTACGCCTATCGCCGCGCGGCGCTGGAGCGCTTCGTGTCGCTGCCCCCCGCCCCGCTGGAGAAGCGCGAACGGCTGGAACAGCTCCGCGCCCTGGAGAACGGCATGCGTATCGATGTCGCTGTAGTCGATGCGGTGCCGCTCGGCGTCGACACGCCGGCCGATCTCGAGCGCGCCCGCGCCCTCATCGCCAAAGCCTGATCCTTCCGCTAAACAAGCCGCCCCATCGGAGTGACGCGTCCCATGATCCTCTCGCCCAAGCGGATCGCCTTCCAGGGCGAACTCAGCGCCTTCTCGCATCAGGCGGCCAATGCCGTCTTCCCGCAGGCCGAAGTCCTGCCCTGCCCGAGCTTCGAGGACGCCTTCGCCGCCATCCAGAACGGCGATGCCGATCTCGGCATGATCCCGATCGAAAACTCCATCGCCGGCCGCGTCGGCGACGTGCACCACCTGCTGCCGACCGCCGGGCTCAACATCATCGGCGAGTTCTTCCTGCCGATCCGGTTCCAGCTGATGGGCGTCAGGGGCTCGTCCCTCGCCACCGTGAAGACCGCCCGCAGCCATATCATGGGCCTCGGCCAGTGCCGGCAGATCATCCGCAAGCTCGGCCTCAAGCCGATCGTGGCGGCGGACACTGCGGGCTCGGCCCGCGAGGTCGCCGAGATGAACGACCCGAGCCAGGCGGCCATCGCCCCGCGCCTCGCGGCACAGGTCTACGGCCTCGACATCCTCGCCGAGGACATCGAGGACGCCGCCGACAACACCACCCGCTTCGTCATCCTGTCGCGCCAGAAGATCTGGGCGGCGCCCGGCCAGGACTGCCTGACGAGCTTCGTCTTCCAGGTCCGCAACGTTCCGGCGGCGCTCTACAAGGCGATGGGCGGCTTCGCCACCAACGGCGTCAACATGACCAAGCTCGAGAGCCACATGATCGGCGGCCGCTTCGTCGCCACCCGCTTCTATGCGGAGATCGAGGGCCATCCCGACGACCGCAACGTCAAGCTGGCGCTGGAGGAGCTCGCCTTCTTCGCCAAGGAACTCACCATCCTCGGCGTCTATCCCCAGCATCCCTGGCGGAACGAGGTCGAGAAGACCGTGGCGGAGTGAGCCATGGCCATCCGGCGCGCGACGGCGGCGGATGCGGAGGCCATCGCGGCGATCCATGTGGCCGCCTATGACGAGACCTATCGCGGCCTTGCCCCGCCGGAGGTCTTCGAGGGCCTGAACCTCGAGCGCCGCACCGGCCAGTGGCGGCGCTTCTTCGCCGAGCCGCCGCCGGATGCCGCGGCCTTCGTCATCGAACCGGACGGAGAACCGGTCGGCTTCGGCTCCAACGGCATCGACCGGAGCGGAATCTTACCGATCGGCTGGATCAAGGCGGTCTACCTCCTGAAGCGCGCGCAGGCACAGGGTCTCGGCCTTGCCATGATGGCGACCCTCGCCGAGGACCTGGCCGCCAAGGGCGCTCGCGAGGTCAGGCTCGACGTGGCGGTCGGCAATGACCGGGCCGAGGCCTTCTACCAGCGACTGGGGGCGAGTTTCCTGTCGAGCCAGGTCGATCCCGGCCCGATCTGGAAATCGCCGACCCGCACCTATGGCTGGAACGATGTCGCGGCGCTCGCCAGCGCGGCCGGCCGGGTGGCTCGCCATGGCTGACAGCCCGAAGGCCGGCACGCCGCTCCCTGCCGAATCCCTGGCCCTCGCCATCGCGTTGGCCGACACCGGCAACCTCGGCGATGCCGGCGCCACGCTCGGCATCGGCAAGCGCACCGCCGCGGCTCGCATCGCCCAGCTCGAACGCGAGATCGGCGTCGTTCTCTTCGACCATGGCGGCAAGGCCGTGAGCCTCACCCGGGCCGGCGAGGTCTTCATCGCCGAGGCCCGGCTCTCCCTCGCCGCGGCAGCCCGCGCCGCCCGTCTCGCCCGCGACGTAGCGGAGCGCGCCGAGACCATCGGCATCGGCGTCACCGACGACGCCATGCTCGGGCCCTTGGCGGAGCTCTTCGCCGATCCCGCCTGGATCGAGGCCGGCTTCCAGCCGCGGCTCCTTCATGCCCCGCTCGATGTCCAGATGGCGGCGCTCGCCGGGGGAGAGGTCTTGCTGGTCTTCGCCGCGCCGCCCCTGCCGGCCCATCCGCGCATCCAGCACCGTCAGGTCGCGACCTCCCGCTGGTCCGCGGTGGTGCCGGACGCCGAGGCGCGGCTGAGGAAGACCGCGAGCCTCTCCAACCTCGCGCGCAAGCCGTTCGTCGTGCTGGAGCGAGAGCGGGCGGCGCTGGCCCATGACGGCGTTCTGGCGGCTCTGCAGGCGACTGGCACCCAGCCCCACGTCGCGCAGGTGGCGGAAGACTGGGCCGGCGTCATCGCCATGGTGGCGCTCGGCCTCGGCTCGGCGCTGGTTCCGTCCATCGTGGCGAAGCGCCTCGCTGTCGCGGGGGCCACCGTGTTGCCGCTGGTCGAGGCTGAAGACCTCCCGCCCTGGACGATCAGTTGCCTCTGGCTGCCGCAGCCGGCGGGAACGGCGGGGGCGGAGGCCATCGCGCTGATGAAGGCACGTCTGGGGTGAGGGAACGCGCCGGAATGGGCCTCAGCCCGTCCGGCCGTCCACGAAGGCGCGGATCAGGTGGTGCGCGATGGCCAACGGCGGTGGACAGGACAGCCGGTCCGGATGCTGTTTCGCCAGCATCATCCAGCACTCCTCCCGGGTGAACCAGCGCGCGTCCTCCAGCTCCTCGGTGTCGATCTCGATGTCGCGGCTGGTCGCCTCGGCGAGACAGCCGATCATCAGCGAGGCCGGGAAGGGCCAGGGCTGGTCGCACAGATAGGTCACCTGCCCCACCTTCACGGCCGCCTCCTCCATGATCTCGCGGCGCACCGCGTCGGCGATGGTCTCGCCCGATTCGAGGAAGCCGGCGAGAGCCGAATACATGCCCGGCGGGAAGCGGCGCTGGCGGCCCATCAGGCAGCGGTCGCCGTCCACCGCCAGCATGATGACGACCGGGTCGGTGCGTGGGAAATGCTGCGCGCCGCAGGACGGGCAGTCGCGCCGCCAGCCGGCCTGCGACAGCTTCGACTGCGCCCCGCACTTGCCGCAGAAGCGATGGGTGGCGTGCCAGTGCATCACCGACTTGCCCTGGGCCATCGGGCCGAGATGGTGCGGCTCGACGACGCCGGTCATGGCGATGGTGCGCATGTCGGTGATGAGAAGGGTCGGATCGTCCACCTTGATCTCGGCGATCCGGTAGGCGTTGGGGTCGGTCTTGGCGAGTTCCGGTACGAGGCGGGCGAAGCGCGGCGCGCCATTGGCGAGGCCGAGGAAGGCGGTTTCCAGCGGCTCTCCGAAGGCCTCTGCCTCCTTGGCGGTGAACAGCGGATCACCCCGTTCGCCGTTGCGGCGCAGGATCGGCGTCTCTCCCGCGAAGACATAGAGCCGGGTGCGCGGATCGGCGAAGGTGGCGTCGAGCCAGGCCGCGTCGCCGCGCTTGGCGCTCATGCGGTCGAGATCGTTCTCGGTATAGCCGAGCGTGATGGGCGGCAGCGGGGGCAGGGCGTCGGACATGGAAAGCGTCTTCCGGAAATTGGGCCGACGACGCTCGCATGACCGACGCGCCTGAGCAACGCGCTCAACCGGCGGAGAGCCTTGCCCTCAGCGCGGTGATGAACCCCTCGCGCGGGGCATCCGCATAGGGCTTCGCCGGCACCTTGCCCCAGACCGGACCCGGCCAGGCGGGGTCACCGGCGAAGCGGCCGATGACGTGGACATGGAGCTGCGGCACCATGTTGCCGAGCGCCGCCACGTTGAGCTTGTCGCAGACGGTCATGGCGCGCAGCACGCCGGAGACCGTCGCGATCTCCTCCATGAGCTGGACGCGGTCCTGCGGTTCGAGGTCGACGATCTCCACCGCGCCCTCGCGCCGGGGAACGAGGATCAGCCAGGGATAGGTGGCATCGTTCATGAGGCGGACCGCCGAGAGCGGCAGGTCGGCGACGGCCAGGGTGTCGGCGGCGAGGCGGGGGTCGAGGCTGAAGTCGGTGGTCATGGTCGATGTCTCTCGAGGCCTTGCACCAGTCTAGCCGGCGCCTGCGATTCTGTCCGGCGCCACCAAGGCGGCTTGCGTCGCGCGCGCCTTCCCGCCATATAGCCGTCGGGAGGTTGGCGGTGGACGAGACTCTCGCCAACCCGGTCAGGTCCGGAAGGAAGCAGCCGTAACGAGCCCGTTTCGGGTCGCGTGTCAGCCTCCCACTTCATCCCCGCGGATGGTTGCCCTCGCGCGCGCGGCGCGCGACACTGGCCGAGCCCTTCGCATCACGCCCCGAGCAGGTCTGCCATGGATTCCTCGCCCGAGACCGAACCCGGGTTCGCTCTCGGGACGCCGGAGCCGCCCAAGGCAGCGCCCTACCGGGTGCTCGCCCGCAAATACCGGCCGCAGCACTTTTCCGACCTGATCGGCCAGGAGGCCATGGTCCGCACCCTGTCGAACGCCTTCGACACGGGCCGCATCGCCCAGGCCTATCTGTTCACCGGCGTCCGCGGCGTCGGCAAGACCACCACCGCCCGCATTCTGGCCCGCGCGCTGAATTACGAGCTGCCCGGCGAGGTCGACCGCCCCTCCATCCATCTCGACCGGCCCGGCACCCATTGCCAGGCCATCATGGAAGGCCGCCACGTCGACGTCATGGAAATCGACGCCGCCTCCCATACCGGCATCGACGACGTCCGCCAGATCACCGATGGCGCGCGCTATGCGCCGGTCTCGGCCCGCTACAAGGTCTATATCGTCGATGAGGTCCACATGCTGTCGGAGAAGGCGTGGAACGCCTTCCTGAAGACGCTGGAGGAACCGCCGGCCCATGTGAAGTTCATGTTCGCCACCACCGAGATCCGCAAGGTTCCGGTGACCGTGCTGTCGCGCTGCCAGCGCTTCGACCTCCGCCGCATCGAGGCCGACGTGCTGGTGAACCATCTCGCCGGCATCTGCGCGAAGGAGGCCGTCACCATCGAGGCCGATGCGCTCGGCCTCATCGCCCGTGCCGGCGAGGGCTCGGTGCGCGACAGCCTCTCCATCCTCGACCAGGCCATCGCCCACGGCGCCGGCGACGTCACCTCCGACAATGTCCGCCGCATGCTTGGCCTCGCCGACCGCGCCCGCATCATCGACCTCTTCGAGCACGTGATGAAGGGCGACGTCGCCGGCGCCATGGCCGAGTTCAAGAGCCAGTACGACGACGGCGCCGATCCGGAGATCGTCCTCGGCGAACTCGCCGAATTCGTCCATTTCGTTACCCGGGTGAAGGTGGCGCCCGCTGCGGCCGACGACGTCGCCTTCTCCGAGACCGAGCGCCTCCGCGGCCGCGATTTCGCTGCCCGCCTGTCGCATCGCGTCCTCGCCCGCGCCTGGCAGATGCTGATGAAGGGCATCGAGGAGGTGGCGCGTTCACCCAAGCCGCTCGCCTCCGCCGACATGGTGCTCGTCCGCATCGCCTATGCGGCCGACCTGCCGACGCCCGACGAGGCGCTGCGCATGCTCGCCGACGGCTCCGGCGCGGTCGGTTCCGCGGCCGCCCCGCGCCTGCCCTCCGGCGGATCGGGCGGTGGTGGCGCGTCAGCCCA
>NZ_JAUYFA010000082.1 GCF_030691135.1 Phreatobacter sp. | reverse complement strand
CCGTACCGCAAAGACACCGCCTTCCGCGGGGTGGAGCAGCCCGGTAGCTCGTCAGGCTCATAACCTGAAGGTCGTCAGTTCAAATCTGGCCCCCGCAACCAAAACCAAAGCCCCGCACGGCTCACCCCGGCGGGGCTTTTTGCCGTCCAGATGCCGCAACCGCACCGCGGAGCGGCGGAATGTTGACCACACTGATGTCGCGTCAGCCTGCGTCATCCCTGGCCAGCGTCAGTTGGACCGTTGCATCGTGCGCAAGCCAGTTGCCGCTCTCCTCCTTCAGTGTGACGCCGGTCAGTCGGCGCGCCAGCGCCTCGCGCATCAACCACGCCGCCTTGAACGCCGCCTCGCCCGCCGACAGGCCGCCGCCATGGATGTTCGAGATGCAGTTGCGCTCGCCGTCGCTGCGGCCGGGGGAGGGCGCGTAGGTCAGGTAAAGACCGAGGCTGTCGGGCGACGACAGGCCCGGCCGCTCGCCGATCAGCATCACCACCAGCCGCGCCCTGAGCATGTCGCCGATCGCGTCACCCAGAGCCACACGGGCCTGGCGCGCGATCACCACCGGCGCGAGCGTCCAGCGCTCCCGGACGATGTGCGGCTGCAGGGCGGCCACCATCGCCGCGCCATGGGCATGGACGGCGCTCGACGACAGGCCGTCGCCGATGACCAACGCGACGTCGACCGGGTCGCCGGCGGCGGTCGCGAGACGCTTCTCGCTCGCTGCGTCCAGCCGGCGCCCGAGATCGGGGCGCAGCAGATAGGCCTGCCGCGATGGCGCCGCGCTCGCCACCTCGATCACCGGCAAACCCAGCGCTGAAATCTCCTGTGCCACGGTTTCGGCGGCGAAGGGGGCATGGACCGCATCGCGGGCACGCGCGTGCGCGAGGGCGAAGCGCAGCGTCTCCGCCGTCGTCAGCGCCGAACCCGCCCGTCCGAGCCCGATGCGGGCCGGCGTCAGCGCCGCGAGTTCTCGCCAGATCGCCGCGCTCATGCCGCGAGCCCCATCAGGGCGGCGAGAAGCGGCACGTCGGCGGCCCGCGCCGACAGGCGGCCGTCGGCACCGGTAATGCCCTGTGCCTGCAACCAGCCCGCGAATTCCGGCGCCCGCTTCAGGCTGAGCACGTCGCGGATGTAGAGCTGGTCGTGGAACGAGGTCGACTGGTAGTTCAGCATGACGTCGTCGGCACCCGGCACGCCCATGATGTAGCTGACACCTGCCGCCCCGAGCAGCGTCAGCAGTGTGTCCATGTCGTCCTGGTCGGCCTCAGCGTGGTTCGTGTAGCAGATGTCGCAACCGAGCGGCACGCCCATCAGCTTGCCGCAGAAATGGTCCTCCAGGCCCGCCCGGATGATCTGCTTGCCGTCATAGAGATATTCCGGCCCGATGAAGCCGACGACCGTGTTGACGAGCAGCGGCTCGTAGGCGCGCGCCACCGCATAGGCCCGGGCCTCGAGGGTCTGCTGGTCGACGCCGTGATGGGCGCCGGCCGAGAGGGCAGAGCCCTGGCCGGTCTCGAAATACATCACATTGTCACCCACCGTGCCGCGCTTCAGCGAACGCCCGGCCTCCAGCCCCTCCTGCAGGATCGACAGGGTGATGCCGAAGCCCTGATTGGCCGCCTGCGTGCCCGCCACCGACTGGAAGACGAGATCGACCGGCGCACCCCGCCCGATCAGTTCGATCGACGAGGTGATGTGAGTCAGCAAACACCCCTGGGTCGGGATGGCGAAACGGGTGATGACCTCGTCGAGGAGCTTCAGAAGGTCCGCCAGCGTCGACAGATTGTCGGAGGCGGGATTGATGCCGATCGTGGCGTCTCCCGCGCCGTGCAGCAGCCCGTCGGCGATGGCGGCGGCGATGCCGCGGGCGTCGTCGGTCGGGTGGTTCGGCTGCAGCCGAACCGCCATCGTCCCCGGCAGGCCGATCGTGTTGCGGAAGCGCGTCACCACCGAGCATTTGCGCGCCACGGCGATCAGGTCCTGGTTGCGCATGATCTTGCAGACGGCGGCCGCCATTTCCGGCGTGATGCCCGGCGCGAGACTGGCGAGAACCCCGGTCGTCGCGGCGTCCGACAGCAGGAAGTCGCGAAAACCGCCCACTGTCAGGTGCCGCACCGGCGCGAAGGCCACGGCATCGTGTCGGTCGATGATCAGCCGCGTCACGTCGTCGGCCTCGTAGGGCACCAGCGCCTCGGTGAGGAACAGGGTCAGCGGCTGGTCGGCCAGCGCCATGCGCGCCGCGATGCTCTCCTCGGCGCTGGTGGCGGCGATGCCGGCGAGCTGGTCGCCGGAGCGCAGCGGCGTCGCCTTCGCCATCAGATCCTTCAGGTCGCGGAAGAGATGGGTCCGCTGGCCGATGCTCTGGCGGAACGTCATGGATACTCCCTCACTCCCGCGGCGCCGCCGGCGCGTGATCCGTCGGGAAGCATGAACTATGCCGGATTGCAGGCACAGCGATAGGGGATTGGGCCGTCTGCGCCTTGTCGCGCTTGCGCGACAGGAACCGTGCATCCGCTGCCGAACCGGCAAGCGCGATCGCTGTGCCATAGGCGCGCAGCGCCTCGGCTGTTCGGCCTGCACGCTCCAGGAGATCGGCACGTGCCGCGTGGAAAGGCTGGTAATCCGCGAGATCGTCTGCAAGCGCGTCCAGCGACTGCAAGGCGGCTTCCAAAGCGCCGGTCTCGGCCGCAGCGATGGCACGATTGAGCATGACGACGGCCGTCGGCTCGAATCGCAGCAGGCTGTCATAGAGCGCCAGGATCTGCGGCCAGTCCGAACCGTCGTCCTGCATGTGACAGGCCGCGATTGCAGCCTTGATCTGATAGGGACCCGGCGCCCGACGCTGCATGGCGCAGTCGAGCAGCAGCAGCCCCTCGCTGGTCGCCGCAGCGTCCCATAGGCTGCGATCCTGCTCTCCGAGCGAGATCGCGATACCGTCATGTGCCAGGCGTGCGGCGCTGCGGGCGTTGGTGAGCAACAGCAGCGCCAGACAGCCCTCCACTTCCGCCTGCCCGGGGCAAAGCTGATTGAGCAGCCGCGCGAGGAAGACGGCTTCTCGGGCAAAGTCGCGCGTCCGGTCTGGCGTCGCCGAGTAACCGGCGTTGAAGATCAGATAAATGACAGCCAGAACCCCTTGCAGCCGATCGGCGAGCGCATCGGCTTCCGGCACGCGATAGGGAATGCGCGCCGCCGCGATCTTGGCTTTGGCCCGTGACAGGCGCTGCGCCATCGTCGCTTCCTGATCCAGAAATGCGGCCGCTACCTCGCCGGTGGTCAGGCCGCAGATCGTGCGAAGGGTGAGCGCGACGCGGCTCTTCTGTTCGAGCGCCGGGTGACAACAGGTGAAGATCAGACGCAGGCGTTCATCGGAAATATGTTCCGGCGCCTCGCCGATTTCTTCGCCGAGGAAGGGTTGCATCGCGTTCGAGGTCCGGGTTTCGGTCTGGCTGCGACGGATGCGGTCGAGCGCCTTTCGCCATGCGACCTGCAGCAGCCAGCCATGGGGAGAAGAGGGCAGTCCGCTCCGGCTCCAGTGGACGAGAGCCGAAGCCATGGCCTCCTGCAGTGCCTCCTCGGCCAGTTCGAAGTTCTTCAGGCGGGCGATGAGGGCCGACACCAGCCGCCCCTTGTCCTCGCGCATCACCGTCTCGAGTGCATGGGTGACTGCAATGGCCGAAGAGGCGGCTGGAGTCATGGTTCAACCCGCGGGATTGTAGTCCATCAGCGGGCGCACCTCGATGGTGCCGAAATGCGCCGAGGGAATCATCTCTGCATAGCGCAAGGCCGCGTCGAGATCAGGCACTTCGACGATATAGTAGCCGCCGAGGTGCTCCTTGGTTTCGGCGAAGGGCCCGTCCATCGTCTCGGCCTTGCCTCCACGCACACGCAGTGACGTCGCCGTCTCGATGCCCTTCAGGCCCTCGCCGCCGCGGATGACGCCATCGGCCTTCAGCCGCTCGTTGAGAGCGAAGAAGCCGCCCATCATGGCCTGGAACTCCGGCGTGCCATAGGCGGGCTGGAGGTCGGGATTGTTGTAGATCAGGAGCATGTACTTCATGGGAACGTTCCTTGATGTCGGGGTTCGTCAGTTGCGTCAGAGACCGATCACCCGGCGGGCGAGCGAGATGAGCAGGATCACTACGGCCAGCATGTTCGTGCCGTTGCCGACATAGCGCAGAGGATGGCCGGCATTGTCGATGGCCAGGCCGAACGGGTGGGCGATGCGGCCGATCAGCAGCAATGCGCCGGCGGCATGGAGCCATGGCGCCGACGTGCCCTGGATCTCGTTGACGATCATCAGCACCAGGACGAACGGCACCCACTCGATGAAGTTGCCATGGCGGCGGATCTTCTGCAGCAGGGCCGGGTTGTTCGCGTCGCCGATCGAGCAGGCGAGGGCCGAGCGGGCCGAACTGACGCCCATCCAGAGGGCGAACCAGACGACGCCGAGCGGCAGGATGTAGAGGGAGGTGATCGAGAGGGAGTTCATCGGGAAGCCTTTCTTGTTGTTCCGATGTCCCAAGGACGCCGCTGCCCTGCAGGATTCGACATGGGGTCGAAAAAAATCAAAAGAAATGTCGTCGGGGCGGATCGCCCCGGGGCGTGCGGGTACGGCGGGCGACGACACGGTCGAGCGGCGCCACGCTCTTTCGCCGGCACGCTGCGGCCGGCCGGCGCAACTTTCCGCCCGTGTTGTCCGTCAGCGCCGCCATCCTTCTCGCCGGCGACGCCGACGACCACGGGATGCGTGAAAGCTTCTACGCCAGACGCGAACGGGTTGTGCGACCGCCATCGCGCCCTTTCGCATCACGAAGTGGGGAGGACCGTCTTCGGCTTCATCACGGCCTTGGTCGCCCTGTCGCGTCGTCACGCGGCGCGGGACGGCCCCCCTCGTCGGATCCGCAGGGAAGCGTCCTGGGGTGACCTCGCCCACCGGGACCGTGAACCGCCGATGGATCCGGGCCGGCGCCATCGCTCAGGTGGCAAGATCGCCAGCGCTTGCCGTTCGGTCTTCATGGCTGATCTTGTAGGTGGAATGGAGGTCGCGGAACTGTCGCGGAGCCGTCCCCGTATGCCGGCTGAAAAACCGGCTGAAATAGGCAATGTCCTCGAACCCGCAATCGAATGCGATCTGGGAGATCGGCTTGAGCGTGTAGATGAGCTCCCTTTTGCATTCGAGAACGATGCGTTCGTGCTGAATGGCGAGGGGCCCCTTTCCGACGGCCTTGGTCGTGATGGAGTGCAGGCGATCGGGGGTGATGCCCAGTTCTCGCGCCATCTCGCTCACCGTCGGCTGTTGGCGAAACCGAGTCTCGACGACTTGCCGGAAGCGGCGGAATTCCGAGGCTTGCACCGACCCCAGATGGCTGTCGAGCGTATCGAGCGTCTTCAGGCGCAGCATGGCCACCAGAAGCAGACTGATGGTTGAGCCAATGACCGTGTCACTTCCGGTGCGGGGCAGCATCTGCTCGCGCTCGAGTGCCGTCATGAGTCCAGCGACATCGATGCCGATCTCGCCGGCCGCGGATAAGGCGGCAAACCGGGGTTCCGACGCGACATAGGCAAGCCGACCGCTGTCCGGGCCGGCCCGCGTGGCCGCGTCGACGACATCGTGGGACACGGTCAGGACGAGCCCTTCGGTCCCGGGTATGAACCGGAAGCCATGCACAACGCCCACCGGCAGCCACACGATCCAGGGTGGCTCCATGGCGACGGTGCGTCCTTCGATATTGAGGTCGCCGCCGCCGGCCGTGACCAGAATGCACTGGGCGAGTTCCGAGTGCCGGTGCGTTGAGATATGCCAGTCATTGGCCGGTGCCCGCGAACTGATCGGCTCGATATGGGCATATCCGGCAGCACCGCTGGCTGCCGCAAGGCCGTAGAGCCCGAAGACCGGAATGCTGTAGACCGAGCCGCCGCTGTTTTTCATTGGTGCCGCCAGATTAATCCAAGTTTTTCTCATGGTTCCCTATACTGAGCGACACCGCAATAGGGTAGCGTCGCCTAATGAATTGGTCATCGCAGGCCTTTCCCCTTTCATGAAGGGGAGAGTCTCGGGGCAGGTTTTCGAGGAGTTGATCCACGCTTTCGATGCGTGAACCAGGTGGCAGGCGGGGTCGTCCGGCAGCATCGCCACGTATGCGTTCTGCCTCTCGCCACGCGAAACGGGCCAGGTAACAAGGCCCGGAATATGGACCGCTAGCCTGCGGTCTCCAGAAAAGAGCAAGCGCCCCGCCGACTGCTGTGGTCCGGCGAAGGGATCGCTGTGATCAGGACAAGGAGGACATCTGCCATGACGTTTACCCGCCGCCATGCGCTGGCTCTTGCCGGCGCTGCCGTTGCCACCCCTGCGGTGATGCGGACCGCATGGGGCCAGGCCCCGCAGGTCACGCTGCGCCTTCACCATTTCCTTCCGCCCGTGTCGAATGCCCACCAGCGCTTCCTCTTGCCCTGGTCGCGCAAGGTGCAGGAGGCCTCCGGCAACCGCATCAGGATCGACATCTTCCCGTCGATGCAGCTCGGCGGCGCGCCGCCCCAGCTCTTCGACCAGGCGCGCGATGGCGTTGCCGACATCGTCTGGACCCTGCCGGGCAACACGCCCGGCCGCTTTGCGGCGACGGAGGCGATGGAACTGCCCTTCATCGCTGGCAAGCGCGGCGTCACCAATTCCAGGGTGTTGGCGGAGCTCGGCCCGACGCATTTCTACAAGGACTATGCCGAGGTCCAGCCGCTCTGCCTGTGGGCGCATGACCACGGCCTGATCCATTCCAACAAGCAGGTGCGCACCCGGGCCGATCTCGACGGGCTGAAGCTGCGGTTCCCCACCCGCCAGGCTGGCGAGGCGCTCAGGGCGCTCGGCGCCACGGCCATAGGCATGCCGATCCCGCAGGTGCCCGAGGCGCTGGCGCAAGGCGTGATCAATGGCGCGGTGGTGCCGTGGGAAGTCGTGCCGGCGCTGCGCCTGCACGAACTCGTCAACCACCATACGGAGATCCCGGGCTCGCCGACGCTCTACACCGCGACCTTCATCCTCGCCATGAACAAGGCGAAGTACGAGGGCCTGCCGGCCGACCTGAAGAAGGTGATGGACGACCATTCCGGCATGGTGGCCGCGGTCATGGCCGGCGAGATGTGGGACGAGCGCGGCCGGGCGGTGAGCGAGATGGTCAGGGCGCGCCCGCGCAACACCATCACCGTCCTCGCCGAGGACGAGGCGGCCCGGTGGCGCGCCGCCACCCGTCCGGTGGAGGAGGCGTGGATCCGGGGCGTCAGGGAGCGGGGTCTCGACGGGCAGAAGATCGTCGACGACGTGCGGGCCGCCGTCGCCAAGCATATGGCGGCCTGATCGCATGACCGGTGAGGCAGAGGTGACGGGCGGCGGCGCATCGCCGCCCGGGCTGGTCGACCGCGTCGCGCGCGGGCTCGCCATTTTCGGCGGCCTGTTCATGCTCGCCGCGGCGTTCATGGTCACCACCTCCGTGCTGCTGCGCTGGCTGTTCAGGTCCGGCGTCCAGGGCGACTTCGAGATGGTGCAGATCGCCACCGCCGTGGCGGTCTTCGCCTTCCTGCCGCTGTGCCAGCTGAATCGCGGCAATGTCTTCGTCGACACCTTCACCTTGCGGACGCCGGCCCGGCTGAACCGCTTCCTCGACCGGCTGTGGGACGGGCTCTATGCCGGTTTCGCGCTGCTGATCGGCTGGCGGCTCATCGTCGGCGGGCTTGACGCCATCGCCTCGCGCACGAGTTCGATGGTGCTCGCCATCCCCATCGGCTGGGCGATCCTGGCGACCGGCCTGATGGCCTTCGTCCTCGCCGGCGCCACCCTCGTCTCGGCCCAGCGCCTGTCCCGGGAGCCGTCATGAGCGGAGCCGCCGTCGCCGCCCTCGGCTTTGCCGGGATGCTGGTCCTCCTCGTGCTCAGGATGCCCATCGGGCTCGCCATGCTGACGGCGGGCGCCATCGGCTATGCCTGGTTCACCAGCGTGCCGATCTTCCTCAACTACATGAAGACGACGCCCTATCACCTGTTCGCCAATTACACGCTGTCGGTCATCCCGCTGTTCATCCTGATGGGGGCGCTGGCCGAGAAGTCGGGCCTGTCCACGGCGCTGTTCCGGGCAGCGGCGAGCTTCCTCGGTCACTGGCGCGGCGGGCTCGGCATGGCGCTGATCGGCGCCTGCACCGGCTTTGGCGCCATCTGCGGCTCGTCGGTGGCCACCACCGCCACCTTCGGCCGGGCGACGCTGCCGGAGTTCAAGCGCTATGGCTATGATCCCGGCTTCGCCACCGGCATGATCGCGGTCGGCGGTACGCTCGGCATCCTCATCCCGCCCTCGGTGATCCTCGTCGTCTATGCCATCACCACCGAGCAGAACATCGCCAAGCTGTTCATGGCGGCGCTGATCCCCGGCCTCATGGCGACAGTCTTCTACTGCGTCGTCATCGCCATCGTGGTGCGCCTCGACCCCAAGGCCGGCCCGGCCGTCGCGCGGGTGCCATGGGCCGAGCGCTGGCGGGCCCTGCTCGGCGTCTGGCCGGTCATGCTGATCGCCGTCACGGTGGTCGGCGGCATCTATGGCGGCGTCTTCACGCCCACCGAAGGCGCCGCCGTCGGCTGCATCGCCATGCTGGCGGTAGGGCTCCTGCAGCGCAGCCTCGGCTGGGCGGAGATCAAGGCCTCGCTGATCCAGACCGCCGAGACCTCGGCGATGATCTTCATCATCCTTCTGGGCGCCGAGGTCTTCAACGGCTTCCTCGCCCTGTCGCAACTGCCGAGCGTCGCCGCCGAGTTCGTCACCCAGTCGGGCCTGCCGCCCTATGGCGTGATCGTCGGGCTGCTCGTCTTCTACGTCATCCTCGGCGGCGTCATGGACGAACTCGCCATGATCCTTTTGACCCTGCCGATCTTCTTCCCCATCGTCACCGCGCTCGACCTCGGCATGATGCCCGACGACATCGCCATCTGGTTCGGCATCCTCGTGCTGATGGTCGTCGGCATCGGCCTCACCGCACCGCCCATCGGCCTCAACGTCTTCGTCATCTCCGCCATCGCCAGGGACGTGCCGATCCTCTCGACCTATCGCGGTGTCATCCCCTTCGTCGCCGCAGATATCCTGCGGCTCGCCCTCGTCGTCACCTTCCCGGCGCTGGCATTGTGGTTGGT
>NZ_JAUYFA010000081.1 GCF_030691135.1 Phreatobacter sp. | reverse complement strand
CCGTACCGCAAAGACACCGCCTTCCGCGGGGTGGAGCAGCCCGGTAGCTCGTCAGGCTCATAACCTGAAGGTCGTCAGTTCAAATCTGGCCCCCGCAACCAAAACCAAAGCCCCGCACGGCTCACCCCGGCGGGGCTTTTTTGGCGTTCGCGGGGTGGTCAAACACCGCCATGAGCTGCAAGGACGGCGTCGACCGCGTCATGGAGCTTCTGCCGGTAGAGATCGACCGCCGGCTGGTCGCGCTTGTGGCCGATGGCGGCGGCGGTGAGCAGCTGGGCCAGCACGATCGGCGCGGGACCGTCGCCAGCACCCAGAATTTCGACGATCATCTGCTCGAGAGCCTTGAAGGCGGCCGCCATCTCCTCGCGTCCGACCTCGATGCAGCCATCGACGAGGTCGCGGGCCTGCGGTGTCGACATCGCCAGAGCATAGCCGTTCACACACCAGCGATCGAGAACGTATCGCAGCTTTTCGCGCCGGCCGCCAAGCCCTGGCAGAGCCAGGCGGATATCCGCCAGCGCATCCTCGGCCATGCCCGCGATGACAGCCCGAAACACCGCCTCCTTGTTCGGAAAGAGCAGATAGAGGGCTGGTCGCGACATTCCCGCCCGTTCGGCAATGTCATTCATGGTCGTCTTGCGGAAGCCGAAACGCAGGAACGTCTCAAGCGCCGCATTCCGAATCCGGTCCACGCGATCAAAATCGGTCATGGGTCCTGACATGGCCTCTCCTGGCGACCAAAGTCAAAGTACATCTTGACGTTTTTTGTCAATGTGTCATGCCTCGGGCTTTCCAGGAGGCGACGATGACAGATCAAACGACCCGGCGGTCTGACTTCTTCATTTTTGGCAGCGGCAGCGAGGTGATCCGCGCCTTGGTGGCCGAAGAACGGGACTGGTTCACCGCTCATGTCCGTCGCTTCGTCCTGGTGCAGCGTTCGGCCGAGATCGATCCGGTCTGGCGCTCATTCGATGTGGTGGTCGAACAGGCCGACGCCGCCGACCCCAAGGCCTTCCGGGCCAGCCTCGATCGGATCGTGTCCACGCACTGCACGGGTGAGGCGCCCGTCGACGTGTTCCCGACCTATGGAACATTCAATGTCCATGGCGACATGAAGCGCCTGCGATTCGCCTTCACGGATACGGGGTTCCAGATCAATCTGAACAGCCGCCTGCAGGTGATCGATGCTTTCGCGCGGATGGCCAGCCGAACGCGGTTCCATCTGTTCGGCTCGCTGCTTGGCAGCTTTCCGTATATCGGCGATTACGCGGCGAGCATGTGGTACATCAACCAGCTCCCCGGCCATCCCGAATATGCGGATCTGGACCTCAGGGTCTACAATCTCGGCGGCATGAAGACGCGGTTCTGGGATCACGCCGCAGGTCCCGCCAATAATCCCTTCGTCCATGCCGACATTCCCACCCGCTGGCTGCGCGACCGCATCGCGTCGAGCGAGCGCGGCGTCTTTGACTGCTACCCGACCCTGACCTCCCGGGTCGCCATCGCACTCGCCCGCCGCGGGCTCCGCCTCCTCTAGCGCGGCACCAGGTTTCCAGGCGATGTTCCGCATTCTCGCCGTCGCCACGGCCGCCATCACCCTGTTCCTGGGTTTCGCCAATCTGCTGGCGGGACAGTTCGTGGCCGGGCGCTGGGCCCTTGCCGGCGGCGACGGCGTGATCGTCCTCAGTCGCCGGATCGGCGCCCTCTATATCGGGCTGGCGGTGATCTTCATCCTCGCCCGGAATGCGCCGCCCTCCGCCCTGCGTCGCGCCCTGTGCGTCGGCACTGGCCTTGCCTGCATCTTGCTGGCCAGTCTTGGCACTGCAGAGTGGCTGAGCGGGCGCGTGAGCGCCGGAATTCTGTCCAGCGTTGTCGTGGAGGCGGTGCTCGGCTCCGGCTTCCTGTCCTGCGCCATCAAACACGAGAGCCGGAGCGCCTAGGTGGAGCAGCCCGGTAGCTCGTCAGGCGCATAACCTGAAGGTCGTCAGTTCAAATCTGGCCCCGGCAACCAAATCAAAGCCCCGCACGGCTCACCCCGGCGGGGCTTTTTGCTGTCCAGATGCCGGAACCGCACCGCGGAGCGGCGGAATGGGGGGCGTCAGCGGGCGCCCGAGGCAAGCCCCGCCATCGGCTCACCCTCCGTCACGAGGCCTGTCGCCGATGTTAGGGTGAAGCCTTAGGGTAAACAAAGCCTTTCGATTGTCGCCGGGCTGCCTTTGGTTCAATACATTTCCAAGGTGCGGAAGGCACGGGCGCCATCAGCGATCGCCGTTCGCCGGACTTGAGCTCTTGGAGATTGATCATGCGTACCACGATCACGCTCGCCGTCGCGTCGGCAGCGTTGCTTTCCGCCAGCCCGGCCTTTGCCGGCGGCGCCTGCGAGACCTGCTTTCGTCGCGAAGTGCGGCCGGCCCAGTATGGGGTGGTGCACCAGACCGTCCAGACGCGGGCGGCCCAGACGGTCCTCTATCGCGAGCCGGCCCGGCTCGGCGTCGTCCATGAGACGGTCCAGGTGAGCCCTGCCGTCACTGTCGCCCGACGGATCCCCGCCCAGTACGGCGTCGTCCATCAGCACGTCCAGCTGGCGCCCGCCACCCGTGGCTGGCGGACCCGCTACGATGCGCATGGTCGCGAGATCATCTGCGATACCACGACGCCCGCCCGTTACGGGACGATTGCCCGCCACGTGGTGGTCCGTCCCGAGCAGATCGTCCATCAGACCCTGCCGGCGCAGTACGGCACCGTCGCCCGCACGGTCGTCGTGCGACCGGAACGCGTCATCGCGGCGCATGTCCCGGCGCAATACGGCGTCGTGGCGCGCGCGGTTCAGGTGGCGCCCGCCACCGAACAGTGGGTGCAGGTCGGTCGCCAGCGCGGCTACGCCCAGTCGCGCCATCACGCGCACCGGGAGCACTATGGCCAGGCCCGTCATCACGGCCAGGCTCGCCACCACGGGCATCGTGAACATCACGGCCACGCCCGCCGCGGTCCGATCTCGGTCCGCTATTGATTGAAGGTCCGGCGCCGGAGACGACGTTTCGGTCGGCGCTCCGCGCGCAGACAGCATGCCGCCGGCGGCGCGGGTTCCCGCGCTGCCGCAGTCTCGTAACAGCGCAGGCCGCCGAGGAGCAGCGTGTTCCTCGCCGGCCATGCCGCGACGGCCCGCAGAGTCCTATTTGGTGCCGAACATGCGGTCGCCGGCATCCCCGAGCCCCGGCACGATATAGCCGTGTTCGTCGAGATGGTTGTCGATCGCGGCCGTCCAGATGCCGACCTCCGGGTGGTGGGCATGGAAATTGGCGATGCCCTCCGGGGCCGCGAGCAGGCAGACGAAGCGCATATTGCTGACGCCGCGTTCCTTCAGACGATCGACGGCCGCGATGGCGGAATTGGCGGTGGCCAGCATCGGGTCGATGATCACCACCAGGCGATCGGCGACGTCCTCGGGCGCCTTGAAATAATACTCGACCGCGGTGAGCGTCGCGGGGTCGCGGTAAAGGCCGATATGGGCGACGCGTGCCGAAGGCACGAGCTCCAGCATGCCGTCGACGAAGCCGAGGCCGGCGCGCAGGATCGGAGCGAAGACCAGCTTCTTGCCGCCGATCTGCGGCGCCATCATCGTCTGCAGCGGCGTCTCGATCTCGGTCATCTCGAGTGGGAGATCGCGCGTCACCTCATAGCAGAGCAGCATGCCGATCTCGTGCAGGAGCTGGCGGAAGCCCTTGGTCGAGCGATTCTTGTCGCGCATCAGGGTGAGCTTGTGCTGCACCAGCGGGTGATCGACGACGGTGACCTTGTTCATACGCGCCCCTCCAGGCGATCTCGATGTGGGTGCGATCCTAGAAGACGGTGCCGTCGCTGACGACCCTGATCGGTGGGCCGCCATCGGCGCGCCGCTCCCGGGCGAGACGCCGGCCCGCGGCCCAGGTTCCGCCTTCAAGGACACGCGCCAGGGGGAAGTCCGCCACCGACAGGTTAAGCCGCTCGCGCACCAGCGGCGCGATGGCGTCGAGCAGGGCGACGGTGAGGCCGCGCCATTCGACGACGAGTGCGCCGTCGACCCGGTTGTCCGCTGTCGCCATGGCGGGATCGTGCAGGGCGATGACGCCCATGTCCACGAAGAGACCGCCGTTGCGATATTCCGGCAGGCCGGTCAGTCCGTCGACATGGGTGACGGTCAGGCCGGCGCTCTCGAGCGGCTCGATGAGCGAGTAGGACAGCCACTGCGAGAGCTTGTGGAAGGGAATCAGGCCGTCGCTGGCATCGCCGGCGCGGATCAGCGGGTGGTGCCAGCAATCGCCCAGCGCGATGCCACCGAGGGTCACCCGGCTCGGCCAGATGGGCCCGAGATGGGCGAGCACCGCGGCGAGAATGGCGGTGGCGGGCAGGCGTCGGTCCTCGGCCGTCGCGGCGAGATGGTCGAAGAGGCCGCCCGGGCGGGGCGTATCGGCGGTACCGAAGACGTCAGGGGCGCCAGCCGCCGCCTGGCCGAGGCGGGCGAGCAGTGCGGCGCGCCCCTCGAGACCGACCAGCGGATTGTCGGGGCCGACCTGGAAGCCCGCCGCGATGTCGTCGGCGGTGATCGTGGCAAGGCGCGCGGCATCGGCCCGCGGGCTCTGCCCGTCGGCGGCGAAGGCTCCGGCGGCGAACATGCGGAGCGAGGCGACTGCGAGGCCCTCCGATTTCGACAGTTCGGCGCCTGTCGGGCCGTCGCGGTAGCGCCAGCCCATGCCGGCGCCGGCGTCGAGAAGGACGGAGACGATGGCGAGATCGAAGGCGGTGCGGCCGCGTTCGGCGGGGTCGGCGACGGCCGAGATCAGTTCGGCGCCGAGATCCCGGCCGCCCGCGACGAAGTGACGCCAGCGCGCATGGAAGGGAATGACGAGGTCGGGATAGTTCGCCCGGATGACGTCGACGACGACATCGGCCGCTGCCGGCAGCCGGTCCATCGCCACGCTGAAGGCGGTCAGGCGACCGTCGAGGCCGAGATCCAGCATCTTCGCGGAGCGCTCGCGGACGGCGGAAGCGGTGAGCAGCGCGCGGGCGGCCCGCGGCGCATCGAGCATGGCGAAGGCCATCAGCAGGGCTCCGGCTGGAATGTCAGGGCGCCGTCGGCCCTGCGCCAAGGAAGTGCGTCCTTCGAGGCTCGGCACCGAACGATGCTGTCGCATCGCCGGGGGCCTCGCACCTCAGGATGAGGAGGCTTGTGCCTTGCACCGCCGCCGGATCGGGTAGGGCTGCGACCCGGATGCCGGATCACGCTGCAGAACGCATCCATCCTCATCCTGAGGTGCGAGGGCGTCAGCCCGAGCCTCGAAGGACGCACTTGGGTCGTGCAGGAGCGACGCATCATCAGAAGTCTTCGATCTTGCGGCCGACGACACGGGTGAGGTCGTCCGCCGAGGGGGCCGGCTCCGGCGTGTAATAGCCGGCGGCTTTTTTCGCCTCCATCTCGACGGAAGCGTCGGTGGGAACGAGATCGTCCGGGATCGGCACGCGCTCGACGACGTCGATGCCGGCTTCCACCAGCGCGTCGTATTTCATGTTCGACATCGACATGAACCGGTCGATGCGACGGATGCCGAGCCAGTGCATGACATCGGGCATGAGCTGCTGGAAGCGGGCATCCTGCACGCCGGCGACGCATTCGGTACGCTCGAAATAGGTGGCAGCCTGGTCGCCGCCCTCCTGGCGCTTGCGGGCATTGTAGACGAGGAACTTCGTCACCTCGCCGAGCGCCCGGCCCTCCTTGCGGTTGTAGACGATGAAGCCGACGCCGCCGTTCTGGGCGTCGCGGGCAGCCTCCTCGATGCCGTGCACGAGATAGGGCCGGCAGGTGCAGATGTCGGAGCCGAAGACGTCGGAGCCGTTGCATTCATCGTGGAGGCGGCCGGAGATGAAGGTGGCGGGATCGCCGAGCCTGGCGACGTCGCCGAAGAGATAGACCGTGGTATTGCCGATCGGCGGCAGGAAGACCGCGATATCCGGACGGGTGACGAGTTCGGGATACATGCCACCGGTCTGTTCGAAGAGCGTCCGCCGGAGGTTGGTTTCGGACGTCCCGAAGCGTTCGGCGATGCCGGGCAGATACCAGACAGGGTCGATGGCGATCTTGACGCAGGCAATGTCGCCGCTGGCGCGCACGATCGTTCCGTCGGCGGGAAGCCGCTTGCCGATGTCGTGCTGCAGTTCCGGCAGAGTCAGCCGGGCCTTGGTGATGGCGATGGACGGGCGGATATCGACGCCCTCCGCAATGTCGCGGCCGAAGGCCTCGCCGACGAGGTGGCCGAAGGGGTCGATGGAGACGATGCGTCCCGGCTCCGACCATTGCGGGAAGGGGCCGATGTCGACGACCGGATGGGTGTTGGTGAGGTCCGGCCGCTGGATCGGGTTGAGGGCGCCCGCCGAGACGGCGAGCGCGCGGTAGAGGGCGTAGGATCCGCCATGGGTGCCGATGGCGTTGCGGTCCGAACCGGAGTTGACCGTGGCGACGACCGCCCCCCGCCCCTCGGGCGTCGCGGCGCCCCAGTTGACCTTGAAGCGTGACGCCGTGCCGGCGCCGGGATGCGAGGTCAGCCTGATGTGACCCGACTTGTTGACGCTCATCCTGTCCTCGACGCCGAACGGCCCTGCGGAACGGATACGGCCCCCCGTCGAAAAATGGCGGAGGGCCGTCAGTGAGCGCGGGATGATGGCTCAGCTTCGCGGCGGCGGCAAGGCCTGTCCGAGGGTTGCGGCGTCGGGGTGGGCCGTGCGGACCGCATTGCGCACGCGCGCGTCGTCGATGCCGGCCTCCTGCAGCTCCTTGCGGAAGATGTCGCGCCGCTCGTGGACGGAGGCGATGACCTTGCCGGCGGGCACGCCGAGGTCGAAGAGAACGGCCTCGGACAATTGCAGGCTCGCCTCGATCGTCTCCGGTACCGCGTCGGTGACGCCGAGGCTGTAGAGCTGCTTGGCGTGGTCGGCATCGCGCGCCCGGGCGATGATGGTCAGGGTCGGATTGAGGGCGCGGGCGATCTGCGCGATCTCGTCGAGGGCGCCGCCGGTGTGGAGCGTGAGGACGAGCGAGGCCGCGTCCCGGATCCCGCATTGCTCCAGGAAGAGCTCGCTGTTGGCGTCGCCGAAATAGACGTTGTGACCCTGCCTGCGCAGATGGGCGATCTCGCGTGGATCGCTGTCGACGGCGAGGAAGGGCACCTGGTGGCGGGCCAGCATCTCGCAGACGAGCTGGCCGACGCGGCCATAGCCGACGACGATGACGCGCTTGCCGGCGGCGGCCGGCGGTCCGACCTGCAGTTCGGGATCGGGCGGCGCCTTCACCGCCACACGGTCGGCTATCCATCCGCCGAGGCGGTCGAGCAGCGGGACGGTCGCCATGCTGATCGCCGTCATGGTGATGATGAAGGCGCCCGTCTCGGCGCTGACGACACCGGCAGCGGTCGCCTGGCCCATGGTCACGAAGGCGAATTCGCCGGCCGGGCCGAGCAGCAGGGCCGAACGGATCGCCACCAGCCAGCTCAGGCCGAAGGCGCGCACCAGGGGCACGATGATGACGATCTTCACGGCGATCAGGGCCGTGACCGCGAGGGCGTAGGCCATCGGCGCGCCGACGAGGGCGCCGAGGTCGATCGACAGGCCGACCGAGAAGAAGAAGGCACCGAGCAGGATGCCCTTGAACGGCTGCAGCGTCGCCTCGATGGCGCGGCGGTACTCGGTCTCGGCGAGGAGGAGGCCGGCGACGAAGGCTCCGAGCGCCATGGAGACGCCGAAGGCCGCGGTGACGACGGCGGTTCCCACCACGATCAGGATGGCGGCCGCCATGAAGACCTGAGGCTCGTGCAGCGCCGACACCTGGCGCAGGAAGGGCCGCAGGACCCGGCGGCCGACGGCGACGACAAGGAGAATCGCGATGGCGCCCTGGCCGATGGCCATGGCGAGCCCGAGCGCCACCGAACCCTCCTGGCGCTGCGAAAGGGCGCCGATCAGGAACAGCAGGGGGATGACCGCGAGGTCCTGCATGAGCAGGACGGCGAAGGTGGTGCGGCCGCTGGTGGTGGTGAGGCGCTTCTGTTCGGCAAGGTGCTCGACGACCACCGCCGTGGAGGAGAGGGCGAGGGCGCCGCCGACGAGCACGGCCGCCGCCACCGGCTGGCCGACCCACCACGCGACGAAGGCGATGACGGCTGCCGTACCCACGACCTGCAGCGAGCCCAGCCCGAGAACGAGGCGCTTCATGCGGGTGAGGCGCTCGTAGGACAACTCGAGGCCGATCAGGAAGAGCAGGAAGACGACGCCGAGTTCGGCGAAGGTGCCGATCTGCTTGCTGTCGGAAACGGTGACCCAGCTCAGCCAGGGAAAGGACCCGGTCAGCCCGCCAAGCGCCGTCGGCCCGACCAGGACGCCGATGCCGAGGAAGGCGAGGGCCGGGCTGATCCCCAGGCGCTTGAGCAGCGGCACCGTCACCGCCGTCGATGCCAGAATGATCAGTACATCCTTGTAGGCGGCGAGTTCGACCGCTGCGGCCATAGGTCTTCGGTCCCCGGACAGGTGCGAGCGGCAGAGTGTAACGCGCAAGCCGAACTCATAGCCGCCCATGCGGCATCATGTCCATCGAGACGACCCTTCGCCGGCGAAAAGGCGGACGGGTTAACCCGATGGCCCGCCAAGGAAATTTTGATGATTGCCGGAAATGAAAACCGCTTGCACCGGGTGCTAAATCTGCTATCTACGGCGCTGCCCAATTTCGCACGTGCCTGTGGTTGCGTGCCGGTTGGTGGGCATCCGGACAAGAGGCCGGACAGCCGCCCGAAGACTTGGGAATGCGCCGGAGATCTACCGGGCCGTGTTCCAGGGGCGTCGCAAGACGCGGGGTCTTCGATACCTAACCGGCAGCCGGAGGCAAACCGGCGAACCCTGCCCTCCGCAGGGGACGCGACTTGAAGCAACGACGATCGGGCTTTTTTGGTCTCAGCTGGTGTCCAGAGCCAGCTACCGAAGAGGCTTGTTCTTCTTGCCGGCCGTGCGGAGCGGGATGTCCCCAATCCAATCGAAGGCGTCTTTGTCTCGCTGACGGGTGTCCAGCCCGGCCGCGGTAGAAGATGTCTCGGCGAACGTCATCGGGTTGCCGACGTCACCGGTGTTCCGTCTCCACAGCGGACCCGCGAAGCGAACGCCGCCCATGGGTTCAACCCTTTGCTGGTCCTCGCAAGAGAGGGCCGGGGGGACATCATATGACCGACCGCATTCGCGAATTTCTCCGCAATCGCCGCGACGATGGCCCGATCATGGTCGTCGACCTCGAGGTCGTCGCCGCCAACTTCGCCAAGTTCGCCCGGGCCCTTCCCGACACGCGCGTCTTCTATGCCGTGAAGGCCAATCCGGCGCCGGAAATCCTCGACCTTCTCGCCGAGATGGGCTCGTGCTTCGATTGCGCGTCCGTGGTCGAGATCGAGCAGGCTCTGGCGACCGGCGCCTCTGCCGACCGCATCTCCTTCGGCAACACGATCAAGAAGGAGAAGGACATCGCGCGCGCCCTGCAGTACGGCGTGCGCCTGTTCGCCGTCGATTGCGAGGCGGAGGTCGAGAAAATCGCTCGCCAGGCCGCGCTGATCGGCGCGAAGGATGCCAAGATCTTCTGCCGCTTCCTGCAGGACTGCGAGGGCGCCGAATGGCCGCTGTCCCGCAAGTTCGGCTGCGCGGCGGAGATGGCTCCGCGCGTCCTCGAGCATGCCCACCGTCTGGGCCTCCAGGCCTATGGCCTGTCGTTCCACGTCGGCTCGCAGCAGACGAACATGGGCGCCTGGGACCAGGCGCTGACCACCGCTTCCTCGATCTTCGCGACGCTCGCCGAGCGCGGCATCGAGCTGAAGATGGTCAACATGGGCGGCGGCTTCCCGACCAGGTACCTCAAGGACGTTCCGGCGGCGGAAGCCTATGGTGCGGCCATCTTCGAGGCGCTGACCAAGCATTTCGGCAACCGCCTCCCGGAAACGATCATCGAGCCGGGTCGCGGCATGGTGGGCAATGCCGGCATCATCGAGTCGGAGGTCGTCCTCATCTCGAAGAAGTCGGACGAGGACGAGGTGCGCTGGGTCTATCTCGACATCGGCAAGTTCCACGGTCTCGCCGAGACCATGGACGAGGCGATCCGCTATCCGATCCGCACCGAGCACGACGGCGACGAGACGGCGCCCTGCGTGCTGGCGGGACCGACCTGCGATTCGGTCGACGTCATGTACGAGAAGAAGCCCTACGACCTGCCCGTGTCGCTCTCGATCGGCGACAAGGTGCTGATCGAGGCGACGGGTGCCTATACCACGACCTATTCCACGGTCGGCTTCAACGGCTTCGCGCCGCTGGCGAGCGTCTGCATCTGACGCTCCTCCTCCCGCCCGGGTGACCGGGCGGGCGCTCCGCCAAACCCGAAGAGTCCCGACCGGCCGTGGCGTCAAGCCCGGCACGAGGGCTGTCGTCACTCTCTTGCCAGAGAAGGACCGCGGCCATGACCGTGCACGTCTCTCCCGATCGTAACGAGCCCGCCGTCGCCGATCCCATCGTCGTCCGCGATGAAGCGATGCGCCATCTGAGCGCGCGCGAGGTTCTGCTCGACGCGGCCTTCGGCGCCGACCGTTGCGCGAAGACCTCCGAGCGGCTGCGCGAAGGGCGGCTGCCGGCCGACAGGCTGGCGCTCGTCGCCGAGGCCGGCGAACACCTCGTCGGTACCGTGCGGCTGTGGAACGTCACGCTCGGTCCCGGGCGTCCGGCGCTGCTGCTGGGTCCGCTGGCCGTCGACGGCGCGATCCGCTCGTCCGGCATCGGCGGCCTGCTGATGCGGGAGGCGACCAGTCGGGCGCGGGATGAAGGCCACCGCGCCATCATTCTCGTCGGTGACGAACCCTATTATCGGCGCTTCGGCTTCGCGGTGGCGAAGATGGAGCGCCTGTGGATGCCGGGACCGGTGGAGCGGTCGCGGTTTCTCGGGCTGGAACTGGTTCCCGGCGCACTGGACGGCGCCCGGGGGCTCGTCAGCCCGACGGGCGGTGAAGTGCCGCGCTGGCAAGGTCTGGAACTTGCCGGAGCCTGGCGCCGCGCTGCCTGAGAGGGGCGATGCCTGCCGGTCACAGTTCTTCAATCTGTGACCGGCATGCTCTCGACCAGGACGCGGCGTAAGGCTAGAGTTCGCCAACGCATCGGGAGCACCTCATGATCCGCAAGTTCGCCATCGGCCTCGTCGCAGTGACGGCCGTCTTCGCCGTCGAAGCGGCCGTCCAGCAGGCCGAGGCCCAGCAGCGCCGCAACGCGGTACCCGAGGTTCGCGTCTCGCGCCCGAACTGGCTGGTGACCCCGAAGGTCGCGTTCCCCGGCGAGCGACTGAGCTCGCGCCCCGACATGCTGTTCGCGCCCTTCACCTCGAACGGCGATCTGGTGGCCATGTCCAGCTCGATGCGTGGCAAGCCCGGTCGTGACCGCTTCTGGGGTGCGCCGGCCTACACGGTGAACTGGCCCTGGCCGGCCGCTTTCTACGCCGGCAACTGAGGCCGGGCCGGTCCTCCCGCCAGCCGGTTCGCGGCTGGCGTGTATAAGACCCTTGTCTCGCTCGCCACGGCGTGCGGGACCGTCTAAACCTCGTGGCAAGATCAATTCCCAGTGAAGGGATGCCCAGGGATGGACGATACGGACCGCCGCATTCTCTCGGTGTTGCAGACAGACGCCTCGCTCTCGATCGCGGAGGTCGCCGCCCGTTCGGGCCTGTCGACGACGCCCGCCTGGAAGCGCATCCAGAAGCTCGAGGCCGAGGGCATCATCAAGGGGCGCGTCGCGCTGCTCGATCCAAAGAAGCTCGGGCTCGGCCTGACGGTCTTCGTGTCGGTGGAGACCTCCGACCATTCCGAGGGCTGGCTCGGCCGGTTCGCCGAACTGGTCTCCGCCATGCCGGAGGTGATGGAATTCTACCGGATGGCGGGCGACGTCGACTACATGCTGCGCGTCGTGGTGGCGGACATGGATGCCTATGACGCCTTCTACAAGCGCCTGATCGCCCAGATGCCGCTGAAGAACGTCACGTCCCGCTTCGCCATGGAGCGGATCAAGCAGACGACGGCCCTGCCGATCCAGATGGGCAAGACATGACCATGCTCGAAAAGCTGACGCCTGCCGCGATGCCGGCGCCCTTCGCCAAATATTCCCATGCCGTCGTCGTGCCGGCGGGGACGCGGATGCTGTTCTGCTCGGGACAATTGGGCCTCGCCCCGGACGGCGTCATTCCCGAGGAGGCCGAGGCCCAAGCCGACCTGTGCTTCGCCGCGATCGGCCATATGCTCGCCGCCGCCGGGATGGACATCGGCGACATCGTCCGCATCAATGCCTTTGTCACCGACCGTGCGCATATGGCGGGCTACATGACCTCGCGCGACCGGCACGTCGCCAGCCCGCCGCCAGCCTCGACGCTGATGATCGTCTCGGGCTTCACCAAGCCCGAGTTCAAGGTCGAGGTCGAAGTGGTGGCGGCCAGGGCCGGCTAGAATCAGGTCGGGGAGACGAGCAGGAGGGCGCCATGCTGCCGAAACAGCTCTGGGGCGACATGACCACGGAGGAATTCCGGTCCGCCGAGACGGGATCGTGGATCGCCGTCCTGCCGATCGCCGCCATGGAGCAGCACGGCCCGCATCTGGCGGTCTCCGTCGATACGGTCATTGCCGAGGGCAATGGTCAGGCCGTCCGCGACATCCTGCCGAAGGGGCTGCCGGTTACCTTCCTGCCGACCGTCTGGATGGGCAAGTCGGACGAGCACATCGCCTTTCCCGGGACGATCACCCTGTCCGCCGAGACGCAGATCCGGCTGCTGAACGAGATCGGCGACAGCATCGCCCGAACGGGGGTGCGCAAGCTCGTCATCGCCAATTCCCATGGCGGCAATGTCGCGACGATGGACATCGTGGCGCGGGACCTGCGCCGCCGCCACGGCCTGTTCGTCGTCCAGTGCTCCTGGCACCGTCTCGGCTCCCCCGCGGGGCTGTTCCCGGAGGCCGAACAGGTCTACGGCATCCACGGGGGCGCCATCGAGACGTCGCAGATGCTGCATTTCCGCCGCGACCTCGTGCACATGGCCAAGGCCCGCGACTTCGTCTCCGCCGCCGTGCTGATGGAGCAGCGCTACCGGCACCTCCGGGCGACCCAGCGCATTTCCTTCGGCTGGCTGAGCGAGGACCTCTCCACCGCCGGCGCCATGGGCAATGCAGCGGCCGCGACGCCGGCGAGCGGGCGCGAACTGACCGAATTCACCGCGCGTGCCTTCGTGGAACTGCTACAGGACGTCCACGCCTTCCCGGTCGAGCATCTGGGCACGGCAACGCTGGCCTGAGTCCGGCCCGCCGTCCGGAAGCCCGTCAGTGCAGGGCCTTCAGATATTGGCCGAGCATGTTGCCGGGCGCCAGCAGCGCCCCCGCCCAGACGAAGGCTGAGAGGATATTCGCGATCTGGAACTTCCACTGCGGCATGGCCAGCATGCCCGCCACCAGTGGCACGGAAGCGCGCAGGGGCCCGGAAAACCGGCCGATGAAGATGGCCCAGACGCCCCATCGGTCGAAGAAGGCCTGTCCCTTGGGCAGCAGGTCCGGGTGCCGCGACAAGGGCCAGATCTTTCCGATGCGGTCCTTGAAGACATAGCCGAACCAGTAGGAGACGGCGTCACCCAGTATCGCGCCGAGAGCGGCCGCAGCCAGGATCGGCCAGAACGGAATCCCGGTCGTGCCGATCAGCGGGCCGAAGGCGACGATCATCGCCCAGGCCGGGACGACCAGCGACAGCACCGCCAGCGACTCGGCGAAACACAGCGCAAAGATGATGGCGGGAGCCCAGGCCTGGTTGGCTTTGACGAACTCGATGACCGGGGTGACGTAGGCTTCCATACATCTCACGCTTGGGAAAGAACCATGCCGGAGCGAAGACGATCACGCCTCCCCGGTCAAGCCGTCGGCGGTGGACAATTGGTCTCGGGCGTCGACGCCGGCCCCGCCGAGACGATAAGGAGGGACCGGTTCGCGGGGAGATCGACGGCCATGGATCTGGTGAAGCTGACGGCGAACGCCCATCGCGTCCTCGACGACGCGACCATCCCCGAACTGCCGCGCCATTACCGCGGCAAGGTGCGCGACAACTACGACCTGCCCGACGGCAGCCGCATCATCATCGCCACCGACCGGATCAGCGCCTTCGACCGGATCCTCGCGGCGATCCCCTTCAAGGGCGAGGTCCTGACGCAGACGGCGCGCTACTGGTTCGAGGAGACGGCGGACATCTGCCCCAACCATGTCCTCGCCTATCCCGATCCGAACGTGGTCGTGGGCCGGCGCCTCGACATCCTGCCTGTCGAGATCGTCGTGCGCGACTATCTCGCCGGCACCACCGGCACCTCCGTGCTGACGCTCTACAAGAAGGGCGAGCGTCAGATGTACGGCATCACCCTGCCGGACGGGCTGAAGGACAACCAGCGCCTGCCGCAGCCGATCATCACGCCGACATCGAAGGCTTTCGACGGCGGCCATGACGAGCCGCTCTCGCCGGACCAGATCCTGGCGCAGAAACTGGTCACGCCGGAGCAGTGGCAGCGGCTGACGACCTACGCCTTCGCGCTGTTCGCGCGCGGACAGAAGCTCGCCGCCGAGCGCGGCCTCATCCTGGTCGACACCAAATACGAGTTCGGCACCGACCGCGACGGCCATATCGTCCTGGCGGACGAGATCCATACGCCGGATTCGAGCCGCTATTGGAAGGCTGACAGCTATCCCGCGCGGTTCGCCGCGGGCGAGAAGCCAGAGAGCTTCGACAAGGACTTCGTGCGCAACTGGGTCGTGGCGCGCTGCGACCCCTACAAGGATGCGATCCCGGAGATTCCCGCCGACGTGATCGTGGCGACTGCCGCGGTCTATATCGAAGCCTTCGAGACGATCACCGGCCAGCGCTTCGACATCCGCCCCGAGGAGGGGCGGGTGATCGACCGCATCCGGAAAAACCTCACGGGCTATTTCTGAGACCTCGGGCCTTCAGGAATGCCCCACCCGTACCCTCCCCTCGCTTCGCGATGGGAGGGGGACTACCGCGTCGCGATCTGATTTTGACCGCCGTGCCGGGCGCGACCGTCTGAGGTCTAGCTTTGCGCTTGGCACTGCCGACTCAGGGATCGACTCGACGTCGAAGTCCCCCTCTCCGCACGGAGCGCGGGGAGGGTGCGGGTGGGGCCATCCTGCGAGCGTTGATAACCCTCAGGCCTTCAACGCCTTGCGCACCGCCGCGGCGACGCCCTCGCCGTCGAGGCCGTAGTGGCGATAAAGGTGGGTCGGCGGGCCGAGCACCGCATAGGCATCGGGCATGCCGACCTTGGTGAGGCGGGTGCCGAGCCCTTCCTCGGCGATGACCTCGGCGATCGCCGCCCCGAAGCCGCCGGTGACGTTGGCCTCCTCCGCCGAGATGATCGGGCCGCGCTTCGCGGCGGCGCGCACCGCCTCGAGGTCGAGCGGCCGGATCGAGTACATGTCGACGACGGTGATCTCGATGCCCTCGGCCTTCAGGATGTCGTGGGCGTCGAGGCCGGCCTTCACCAGGTTGCCGATAGCGAGCACCGTGGCGTGGCGCCCTTCGCGCAGGGTGTTCGAGCCGCCGATGCGGAAGTCGAATTCCCTGTCGTAGACGACGGCCTCGCGGCCGCGGCCGGCGCGGAAATAGATCGGCGCGGGATGTTTGATGTTGGTCCGCAGCGCCGAGGACAGGGCATGACCGTCGCAGGGCGCCATCAGCGTCAGATTGGGGATGGCGCGCAGCGCCCCGATATCCTCGCAGCAATGGTGCGAAGTGCCGTAGAAGCCCATGGCGATGCCGGAATGGGTGCCGACCATCTTCACCGGCAGGTTGGTGTAGCAGATGTCGTTGCGGATGTTCTCCACGCCCATCAGGGCGAGGAAGAACGAGTAGTTCGAGATGACCGGCGTCAGGCCCATGGTGGCGAGGCCGGCGGCGGCGCCGATCATGTTGCGCTCGGCGATGCCGAAGTTGAAGTAGCGGTCCGGATAGGCCTGGCCGAAGCCGATGACCTGGGTCGGCCGGCCGAGATCGGCGGTACAGACGACGATGTCGTCATGGCCGGCCTCCGCGAGTTCGATCAGGGTCTTGCCGGTGGTCAGCTGCCGGGACAGGCCGAGGGAGACGACCATGTCCCAGGAGCGCTCGTCGAAATCGTCGGTGACGGTCGATTCGGAGAGGTCGATGGTCTTCTTCAGCTCGGCCGACATATAGGCCATGCCGGGGGCAGGGGGATTGGCGCGGTACTTTTCGCTCTGGCTCATGTCCCTCTCCTCACCCGATCTCGCCGGCTTCGATCTCGGCATAGGCGCGCTCGATGTCCTTCGGCCCGAGGAAGCCGAGATGCCATTGCCAGGTGCCTTCCATGAAGGAGACGCCCTTGCCGGCGACCGTATAGGCGAGGACACAGGCCGGACGGCCGTCGGGCGCATTGAGCGCCCGGTTGAGCGCGTCGAAGGTCAAGTCGATGTCGTGGCCGTCCTTCAGGACGATGGTGTTCCAGCCGAAGGCTTCCCACTTTTCCTTCAGCGGCTCGGAGCGCAGGGTCTGCTGCGGATCGCCGTCGGAGCCGGCGCCGTTGATGTCGACGATGCCGATCAGGTTGTCGAGGCCGTAATGGGCGCCGGCCTGCGCCGCCTCCCAGACCTGGCCCTCGTTCATCTCGCCATCGCCCATCAGGCAGACGGCGCGGGCGGGCGATCCTTTCAGCCGGGCGCCGAGCGCCATGCCGACGGAGACGGAGAGGTTGTGACCGATGGATCCCGACGAAAAATCGATGCCGGGAACCTTCTTCATCTCGGGGTGATCGCCGAGGAAGGAGCCCATGCGGCTGTAGGTGTCGAGCCATTCGGACGGGAAGAAGCCGAGATCGGCGAGCACCGGGAAGAGGCCGATGGCGGCGTGGCCCTTGCCCATGGTGAAGCGGTCGCGGTCGGCCCAGCGGGGGTCCTCGGCCTTCACATGGAGGAGCTGATAGTAGAGCAGCGCCACGATCTCGGCCATGGAGAAGGACGAGCCGTAATGGCCGGAGCCGCAGATGTCGGTCAGCCGCACGGTTTCGCGGCGGATGAGCCTGGCCTTGTCGCGAATCAGCGAGCGGTCGACGTTGCGCACGGCGCGCGACGGCATGGCATTTCTCCCGGGTGATCTTTTTAATCGATTTATGGGAGAGCCTAGGTCATAAGCGTGGCGCCCTGCAAGCCTCGCCTTCCACCTGCTGCCTGCCGGGGCGCGTCCTGTATCCGTCGGGCCTCCGCAAGAGCAAAATCGCCTGTTGGCGGCATCGTCGCAGCGTTATCAACATCGTTCCGGGCCGCTGTTGATTTGCAGCGGAAAGGCCCCATAGTTTCACACGAACTAGTGTGCATAAGGCACGTCATGGCGCTGCATCTCGTCACCGACGATATTGCTCTCGAGCAGAAGCTGAAGGTCGGCTATTCGGCCTGGGCGCGCGGTGACACCGTCGCGCTCGCCTCGCTATTCTCCGAGGATTGCGAGTTCACGCTGGTCGGAAATACCGTTCTCAACCCCCATGCGGGGCTCAGGGTCGGCCTCCTGGGGCTGATGGAAGCGCTCGACCAGTTCCACCGCATGTTCGAGATCCGCGAGTTCCTGATCGAGAAGATCGTCGTCAGGGACGACGACGCTTTCGTCCACTGGCATTCCTCGCTGCTGTTCCGGCCGAGCGGCCGGGTCATCGAGAGCGAGCGTTGCGACCTCATCCGCTTTCGCGGCCGGCTGATCCAGAGCGTCAAGTGCTTCTACGATTCGGCATCGATGGCGATCGCGACGGGCCGTGCCCAGGTCGCGACGGTCGAGGCCCCGGTCGTCGCCGCCCCGGCCGGGCTCAAAGCGTCCTGACCGCGTGCCGCAGCGCCGCCTGCGGCGACGCTAGCCCTCGAGGACCTGCTTGCTGGCGACCGTCGTGTCGGCGTTGAGCCGATAGATCATCGGGACGCCGGTCTTGAGTTCGAGCATCGGGATGGTCTTCTCGTCCAGGCGGTCGAGGACCATGGCGAGAGCCCGCAGCGAATTACCGTGGGCGGCGACGAGGACGCGCTCTCCGCGCATGACGCGGGGCAGGATCTCGGCGACGTAATAGGGCAGGACGCGCGCCACCGTGTCCTTCAGGCTCTCGCCGCCCGGCGGCGGGACGTCGTAGGAGCGGCGCCAGATGTGCACCTGCTCGTCGCCGTATTTGGCCGCCGTCTCGGCCTTGTTCAGGCCGGCGAGGTCGCCGTAGTCGCGCTCGTTCAGGCGGAAGTCGCGAATGGTCGGCAGGGAGGTCTGGCCGATCTCCTCGAGGATCAGCTTCAACGTGTCCTGGGCGCGGGTCAGGGCCGAGGTATAGGCGACGTCGAAGGTCAGGCCGAGCGCCTTGAGGCCGCGGCCGGCGGTCTTGGCCTCCTCGATCCCCTTCGCCGTCAGGCCCGGATCCTTCCAGCCGGTGAAGAGGTTCTGCAGGTTCCACTCGCTCTCGCCATGGCGGGTGAGCACGAGAAGCCGTTCGGTCATGGTGTGCGATCCTGTCAGGGGGTCAGAGGCCGAGGACATCGGCCATGGAATAGAGGCCGGCGGGCTTGCCGTGCGCCCAGAGGGCGGCCTTCAGCGCGCCGCGGGCGAAGAGCGCGCGGTCCTCGGCGTGATGGCTCATGACGATGCGCTCGGAAGGGCCGGCGAAGATCACCGAATGGTCGCCGACGACCGAACCGCCGCGCAGCGCCGCAAAGCCGATGTCGCCGCGCCGGCGGGCGCCCGTCTGGCCGTCGCGGCCGCGATCGGAATGCCCCGCGAGGTCGATCCGGCGGCCGCCTGCCGCGGCCTCGCCGAACATCAGCGCCGTGCCGGAGGGGGCGTCGATCTTGCGGTTGTGATGCATCTCGACGATCTCGATGTCGAAATCCTCGTCGAGGGCCTCGGCGGCCCGCTTCACCAGGGCTGCGAGGAGGTTCACGCCGAGGGAGAAATTGCCCGACTTGACGATGGTGCCGATGCGGGCGGACGAGGCGATGGCGTCGTTTTCCGCCTGGGAGAAGCCCGTCGTCCCGCAGACATGGACCTTGCGGTGCTTGGCGGCCATGCCGGCGATCTCGACCGATACGCGCGGGATGGTGAAATCGATGATGCCGTCGGCCTGGGCCAGGGCCGCGTCGGTGTCCGACGAGACCGGAACCAGGGTGCGGCCGACGCCGGCGAGCAGGCCGGCATCCTCGCCGATGGCAACATGGCCTGCCGGCTCGATGGCACCGACCAGTTTCAGCCCCGCCGTCTCCTGGACGAGACGCACGAGAACCCGGCCCATATGGCCGGCCGCACCGGCGATGACGACGCGCATGTCCGACATGGATTGACCTCTTGGTCGCTGCTGGCGCGGTCTAGCAGCAGCGGTCCACGATGGAAAGCGCAGGGTCAGCCCCGCGCGTCATAGGCGAGCACCGCCTCGAGGAGAACCTGGGCACCGGTGCCGCAGTCGTCCTGGGTGGCGCTTTCCGCCTCGTTGTGGCTGAGGCCTTCGGCGCAGCGCACGAAGATCATCGTCGTCGGGCAGACGCGCGCCGTGTACATGGCGTCGTGGCCCGCGCCCGAGGTGATCTCGCGCGAGGGCAGGCCGAGTTTCTCGGTCGCGGCCCTGACCACGGCGATGCAGGCGGGATCGAAGGGCTGGGCGGGCGAATCCTGCAGGGGCTGGACGTCGTGGGCGGCGTGATGGCGCGTCGCCGCTTCGGCGATGGCGGCCTTGGCAGACGTCACCATGGTCTGGAGCACCGCGTCCGCATGGTGGCGCATGTCGAGGGTGAAACGCATCTCGCCGGGGATGATGTTGGGCGAGCCGGGATAGGCGGAGACGATGCCGATGGTGGCGAGGCCGCCATGGTCGATGGCGATCTGCCGGACCTGCTGGGCCGCTTCGGCGAAGGCGGCGAGCGCGTCGCGGCGATAGGCCATGGGCGTCGTGCCGGCATGGCTTTCCCGGCCGGTGATGGTGCAGTTGAACCACTTGATCGCCTGGATGCCGGTGACGATGCCGACCGAAAGGTCCTCCTCGTCGAGGATCGGCCCCTGCTCGATATGGATCTCGAAATAGGCCTGGAAGGCGAGGGCGCCGGGCCTGTCGGTGCCGCGATAGCCGATGGCCTCCAGCGCCGCGCCCTGGGTGATGCCGTCCTTGTCGGTCACCGCATCCATCTGGGCCTGCGTATAGGCGCCGGCATAGACGGCAGAGCCGACCATCGAGGGCGAGAAGCGGGCGCCCTCCTCGTTGGTCCAGTTGACGAGGCACAGTGGCGCATTGGTCTCGTAGCCGGCCTGGTGCAGGGTCTTCAGCACTTCGAGGCCGCCGAGCACGCCGAGGATGCCGTCGAACTTGCCCCCCGTGGGCTGGGTGTCGAGATGGCTGCCCATGGCGATGGGCTTCTTCGTCATGTCCTTGCCGGGGCGCACGGCGAACATGTTGCCGGCGGTGTCGAGATGCACGGTGCAGCCGAGCGCCTCGCATTCCCGCCGGAACCAGTCGCGCACGCGGCGGTCCTCGTCGGACAGCGACAGGCGCTTGATGCCGCCCTTGGGCGTGCCGCCGATCGCCGCCGTGTCCATCAGCATGTCCCAGAGGCGGCGGCTGTCGATGGTCAGGTTGGCGCGCATGGCGATCCTCGAGGCGATATCAGGCGATCAGGAGCCCCGACCATTCCACCCGCTATCGCATGGAGCAAGACGGGCTGGCGCACAGGTCGTCCGCTGGCGAGCGACCTCAACCTCGCATTAACCATGACGGCCGCCATATCTTGGCCGTCTTCCCCGCCTTATCACTGGCGTGACCGAACAACAGGGTTCGCCGTGCCGACACTCCGTCTCCTCGCCCTCTGCGTCCTGGCCCTGGCGGGTGCCGCGTCCCGGCCCGCTGCTGCCCATCCGCATGTGCAGGTGGAGACCGAAACGCTGCTCCTGCACGACGCGGGCGGACAGGTCACGGCCTTCCAGCACGTCTGGACCTTCGACGAGATGTATTCGAGCTTCGCCACCCAGGGGCTCGACAAGAACCGTGACGGCCAGTTCACCCGCGAGGAACTGGCCGAACTCACCCAGGTCAATGTTGAGCATCTGGGACAGCAGAAGTTCTTCACCGTGCTGCGCCACGAGCGGCGCTTCGTCTCCTTCGGCGCCGTGCGCGACGCCTGGTCCGAGGTGGTCAGCGGCAAGCTGAGGCTGCATTTCACCGTGCCGCTGGTGACCCCGTTCCGGGCGGCGGGCCGGCCGCTGACCGTCGAGGTCTATGATCCCGACTATTTCGTCGCCTTCGTGCCGGCCGACGGCGAGCCGATGCGCCTCATGGCGGCCCCTGCCGGTTGCCGTCTCGACTACACGCCGCCCAAGGGCAGCAATCTCGCCGTGGGCACGCTCTCGGAGAGCTTCTTCCAGGCGCTCGGCGCCAATGCCAATTTCGGCCAGCAATTCGCCGGGCGCTTCACGGTGAACTGCCCGTGACGCCAGGGCGCCGTGCGGCCGCGGTCCTTGCCGCGGTCATCGTCGTCGGCGGCCTTCTGGCCCTCGCGCCGGCCCTGGCGCAGGCACCGCCCTCGGCCTTCGGCGGCGCTCGGCCGCCCGCTCCCGGCGGGGTCTTCGGCTGGATCATCGAGCAGCAGGCGCAATTCTATCGCCAGTTGTCGGCGGCCGTCCGCGGCATCCGGACGGGGCAGGCCGGCGCCTTCTGGACTCTGGTCGGGGTGTCGTTCCTCTACGGGGTCTTCCATGCCGCCGGTCCCGGCCACGGCAAGGCGGTGATCTCGTCCTATATCGTCGCCAACGGCGCCACGATCCGGCGCGGCGTGGCGCTGGCGGCGCTGTCCTCGCTGGTCCAGGCGCTGACCGCCGTCGCCCTTGTCGGCTTCCTCGCGGCGATCCTCGGGGTCACGGCGCGCACCATGAGCCGGGTCGTCAACTGGGTGGAGATCGCCGCCTACGGCCTGATCATCGTCATCGGCTTGCGGCTGACCTGGCAGAAGGGGCGCGCCTTCCTCGCCCGCCTCACGTCCTGGCGTCTCAACCGGCCGGTGGCCGGCATGGGCTGCGACGACAATTGCGTCCACCTGCCGGCCGCCGAACAGGTGGCGCGGATCCATTCCTGGCGGGAGGCGCTGGCGGTGATCCTCAGCGTCGGGTTGAGACCCTGTACCGGCGCCGTCCTGGTGCTCGTCTTCGCGCTCTCCCAGGGCATCGTGCAGGCGGGTGTCGCCGCGACCTTCGCCATGGCCGTCGGCACGGCCATCACGGTCGCCGCCATCGCAGCCCTCGCCTCCGGTGCCAAGGGGCTCGCCGTCAGGCTCGCCTCGGCGCGCACCGGCATGGCGACGCTGGTGCTGAGCGCTGCCGAACTCGCCGCGGCCGGCGTGGTGGTGTTCTTCGGCATCGGCCTGCTGACCGGCTACCTCGTCATCGAGCGCATGATGCCGTTCTGATCGGGCGACCGAGAAAAGCCCGACGTCCCAAAAACGACCGCCAAAGAAAAAACCCTCTCCGTTGCGGGAGAGGGTTCGTTGGGTTTCATCGCTTTTCTTGGTCGTGCGAGGCCCGCCGCCTCAAGGGTTCGGCGCGTCAGCGCCCGATCACCTGCTTGCGATCGCGGCGGCGGTCGGCCACCGGCTGATAGGCGATGCGGGCGTGATAGGCGCAATAGGGAATGCCGCTGCCGGACCGGGCGCCGCAATAGCGGAAGTCGTCCTTGCCGGGCTCGCCGATCGGCCAGCGGCAGGAGTATTCCTTCAGTTCCATGATGGTGCAGCGCTCGCCCATGGGCACGACATTGTCGACCTCCGGCATCCGGGCGATTTCCGATTCCGGGACGAGATCCGGCGCAGGGCGCGGCTTGAAGGCGAGGTTGGAGCGCGAGGCGGGCAAAGAGGGGCGCGGCGGTGCGGAGGGTGCCGTGCGCGGCGCCTTGCGGGCGCGGGGCACGCTGGAGGAGGGGGCCTTGGCGCGGCCCGACAGACCGAGGCGGTGGACCTTGCCGATGACGGCGTTACGGGTCACCTGGCCGAGCTCGCCGGCGATCTGGCTGGCGCTCAGCCCGTCGTTCCAGAGCTTCTTGAGGAGCTCCACCCGTTCGTCGGTCCACTGCAACTGCTGCATGTTCCAGTCTCCTCTGAAGGCACGGCGGGCCGCCGGAATCCACGAGCCGCGGCCGCCTCGAAGGAGGCGTCGCTGCACTGCCGATACCCTTGTCACTAAGGTCCGCCGCACGAGATGTCGTATGCCGACGGGCGGACAATACGCTATTGATTGAATCGGCGGCAAGAGTCCGGCGAATCTCGCTCTCGTTTTCCCCAAGCTGGTCGGGCCCTCGGCGAATCCGTCCACAGCCCTGCCAGCTACCCAGGCGTACCGATGGTTGAGTCTTACCAAGACCTTAAGGGTGGTGTTGTTTTTGAGTCACTCTTGCCAGAACTTTTGACGGGAATCGGCTTCTTTGCTTGGGCGACGGCATGAAACGGCGCGCGGGGCCGTCCGTTCCCTGCCGAAGACGGCGCTGCTTCCACGTTTCGGGCGCACGGGTGCCTGCCGACCGGGGGAGGTGCGGCAGGCTTCGTCCCGGCGTCCAGGCACCCCCGCTGCATCGAAGCGGCTCACGGGAGCGGTGCCGAAGCTGTCACAGTCCCGTCGCAACACTTCGATAGTTCCCGATATATGGATGATATCGAAACCATCGCGGCCCTCGCCGCCCTGGCCCAGCCGACGCGGCTCGCCGCCTTCCGCCTGATGGTGGCGCGCGAGCCGGAAGGCATTCCCGCAGGTGAACTCGCCGCCCTGCTGGCCGTGCCGCAGAACACCCTGTCCGGCCATCTGGCCGTGCTGGTCCGGGCAGGCCTCGCCCATGGCGAGCGGCAGAGCCGGTCCATCCTCTATCGCGCCGACCTCGACCGCTTCCGGGCCATGACGCTGCACCTGGTGCAGGACTGCTGTGGCGGCCGGCCGGAGGTCTGCGCTCCGATCGTCCGGGGCCTCATGCCCTCCTGTTCCTGCAAGGTGGACGTTTCATGACTGACAGTGACGATCCGACAACCCCGGTGCTCCGGGTCGGGATCAGCGGCATGGGCCGCATCGGGCGGCTGGCCCTGCGGGCGGCGATGGGGGCGGCGGAGCGCGGGTCGGACGATCCGCGTGCCGGCAACCGGCTCGACGTCGTCCATCTCAACGAGATCAAGGGCGGCGCGGCGACGACCGCCCATCTGCTCGAGTTCGACAGCGTTCAGGGTCGCTGGCGCGGCGCCATCGCGGCCGACGGCGAGGATGCGGTCACGATCGGTGGCAAGCGCCTGAGCTTTTCCGCCCATGCGGCCCCCGGCGACGTTCCCTGGGGCGATCTCGGCGTCGACGTCGTGCTCGAATGCACCGGCAAGTTCCTCACCCCCGCGACGCTGGAGGGGCACCTGAAGCGCGGCGCCAAGCGCGTCATCGTCGCCGCTCCGGTCAAGGACCCCTCGGTCCTCAACGTCGTCGTCGGCGTCAACGAGCATCTCTATGACCCCGCGGCCCATCCGATCGTCACGGCCGCCTCCTGCACGACCAATTGCCTCGCGCCGGTGGTGAAGGTCGTCCATGAGGCCATCGGCATCGAGCGTGGCCAGATCACCACCATCCACGATCCGACCAACACCAATGTCGTCGTCGACGCGCCGCACAAGGACCTGCGCCGGGCGCGCTCCGCCATGCTGTCGCTGCAGCCGACGACCACCGGCAGCGCGACGGCGATCGCCCTGATCTATCCCGAGCTGAAGGGCCGGCTCGACGGCCATGCGGTGCGCGCCCCCGTCCTCAACGCCTCGCTGACGGACTGCGTCTTCCAGGTGAAGCGGCCGACCAGCGCTGCCGAGGTCAACGCTCTGTTCCAGGCCGCGGCGGCCGGCCCGCTCGCCGGTATTCTCGGCTTCGAGCCGCTGCCGCTGGTCTCGGCCGACTATGCCCGCGACACGCGCTCCGCCATCGTCGACGCACCCTCGACGCTGGTGACCGACGGCGTGATGCTGAAGGTCTACGCCTGGTACGACAACGAGATGGGCTATGCCTGCCGCATGGTCGATCTCGCCAACCACATGGTCCGGGTCGGGATCTGAGATGGCCGCCGTCTCCGCCGGCCTGCGCAACTACGCCATCGTCACGGCGGCCTATTGGGGCTTCACGCTGACGGACGGCGCGCTGCGCATGCTCGTCCTCTTCACCTTCTTCAAGCTCGGCTATTCGCCTTTCACGCTGGCGCTGCTGTTCCTGCTCTACGAAGCGGCCGGAATCGGTGCCAACTTCATCGGCGGGTGGCTCGCCACCCGCTACGGCATCACGCGCATGCTGACGGTCGGGCTGTCGACGCAGATCGCCGGGTTCCTGCTCCTGTCGGCCATGTCGCCGGGCTGGGAAGCGGCTTTCCTGGTCGCCTGGGTGGTGGCGGCGCAGGGCATCTGCGGCGTCGCCAAGGACCTGACCAAGACGGCATCGAAGTCGGCCATCAAGGTCACCGAGAAGGAGGCGCGCAGCGCCGAAGCCGGTTCGGACGGCCGGCTGTTCCGCTGGGTCGCCTGGTTCACCGGTTCGAAGAACGCGATGAAGGGCGCCGGCTTCTTCCTCGGCGGCCTGCTGCTGGAGGCCTTCGGGTTCAGCCTCGCCCTCTGGCTGATGGCGGCGGCCCTCGGGCTGGTGCTCCTCGGCGTCGTCCTGTCGCTCCCGCCGATGATGGGGAAGGCCAAGGCCAGCGGCACGGCGCGCGAACTCTTCGGCAAGAGCCGCGGCGTCAACCTGCTCGCCGCGGCGCGCATCGGCCTGTTCGGCGCCCGCGATGTCTGGTTCGTCGTGGGCGTGCCGGTCTTCCTCTACGCCTCGGGCTGGACCTTTCCGATGGTCGGCGCCTTCCTTGCGATCTGGACTGTGGGCTATGGCATCGTGCAGGCCTCGGCGCCGGCACTGGTGAAGCGCAGCCCCGACGGCCTGTCGAGCGAGGTTCCGGCCGCCCGGCTCTGGTCGTTCGGCCTGATGCTGGTGCCGGTCATCATCGCCGCGATCCTCGCCTTCCAGCCGCCGCGTGCGGACCTCATCCTGGTCGCCGGGCTGGCCGTGTTCGGCTTCGCCTTCGCAGTCAATTCCTCGGTCCATTCCTATCTCATCCTCGCCTATGCGGGCTCGGAGAAAGCGGCGGAGGATGTCGGCTTCTACTATGCGGCCAATGCGGCCGGCCGCTTCGCCGGCACGCTGCTGTCAGGCCTGCTCTATCAGATGGGCGGCATCCTGGGATGCCTCGCCGGTTCGGCGCTCATGCTCGCCGCCTGCTGGCTGGTGACGCTCGCCCTGCCGGTGACCCGCGAGGTGCCGGCGGAGCCCCCGTCATGACCGTGACGATCTACCACAACCCGGCCTGCGGCACCTCGCGCAACGTGCTGGCGATGATCCGGGCGGGTGGCGTCGCGCCGGTCGTCATCGAATATCTGAAGACGCCGCCGAGCCGGGAGAGGCTCATCGCGCTTCTCGCCGCCATGGGTCTGACGCCCCGGCAACTCCTGCGCGAGAAGGGTACGCCCTATGCCGAACTCGGGCTCGGCGATCCCTCGCTCATCGACGACGCCATCCTCGGCGCGATGATGGCCCATCCTATCCTCATCAACAGGCCCATCGTGGAAACGCCGAAGGGCACCCGCCTCTGCCGGCCGTCCGAAACGGTGCTGGCGCTTCTGGCGACGCCGCCGGAGAGCTTCACCAAGGAGGACGGCCAGGTGGTCAGACCCCCGCCCAAAACTTAGCCGGAACTACTGCGTCGCAACATGTCGGCGATGGCGCGAACCTTGACTTTACGCCCCCCCGATCGCATAGAATTCGACCCGCCGCCCTCCGGGGCGGTCGTTTTTTTCTGGGTTTCCGGGAGTTTCGACGGGAGGTCGAAGTGATCACGCCGCTGATGCCGAACTACGCAC
>NZ_JAUYFA010000077.1 GCF_030691135.1 Phreatobacter sp. | reverse complement strand
AGGGCATCGGCGGCGGCGCGCTGGGCGGCCTCGCAGTCCTGGATGCGGGCGATGATCTCACGGCGCTGGACGGCGAAATTGTCGGGCGCCTCGGACAGGTTCTTCGCCTCGGTCCGCGCCTCGGCGAGGCGCTGGTCGAGGGCGGCGACCTGGCGGCCGGCATTGGCCTGGCGCTCGGTCCAGGCGGCGCGGTCGCGGCCGATCTCGGCCATCCGGCGCATGCGCATCTCGGCCTCGCGGGCCAGGCCCTGGGCATGGGCCCGCGCCTCGGCCAGCGCCGCCCGGTTGAGGGCGACTTCGGCGCGGATCTCGGCGAGGGCGGCTTCCAGCTGCGCCGTCTGCCCGAGGCCCTGCAGGGCGGTGATGGCGTCGGCCTTGACGGCCACGGCCTCGTCGATGCTCGCCTGCAGCCGCGACCGGGCCTCGACCAGGGCGGCGAGCCGGGTGACGACGGCGGAGGCGGCCCGTTCGGCGCCGGCGAGCTGGTCACGCAGGGCATCGGCACGGCGCTGCGCGGCGCGCCAGCCGTCGCGGGCCGCCTGTTCGCGCTCGGCCGAGGCCTTGACCACGCCGACCGCTACCTCGGCCAGCTTGCGGAGATCGCCGACCCTGGCTTTCGCCGTCACCAGTTCCTTTTCGAGATCGCCGAGGCGGTTGCGCTCGGCGAGGCGGCGGGCCGCGGCGGTCGGCGCATTGGCGGCGACGACGAAGCCGTCCCAGCGCCACAGGTCGCCTTCCCTGGAGACGAGGCGCTGGCCGGGCTTCAAGAGGGCGGCGAGCCGGGCGCCGTCGCCCCTGGCGACGAGGCCGATCTGGGCCATGCGCCGGGCGAGTTCGGCCGGGGCCTTCACATGGGCCGACAGCGGCTCGACACCCTCGGGCAGAGCGGGGTCGCCGTCGCGGCTGGCTCCGGCCCAGTGCTGCGGCGAGGCGGAGGCGGTCGGTGCGTCGAGATCGTCGCCGAGCGCCGCGCCCAGCGCCGTCTCAAAGCCCCTGGCGACGGAGATCGCCTCGAGCACCGGCGGCCACAGCGATCCGTTGGCGACGTTGAGGATCTTGGCGAGGGTCCGCGCCTCGGTTTCGATCCGCTGCACCACCCGTTCGGCATCGGCCAGTGGCCGGCGGGCATCGCCTTCCTGGGCCCGCGCCACCGCATGGCCCTGTTCGGCGGAGACGGCCTCGGCCTCGGCGGCAATGAGCGCCGTCGCGGCATCGGCGAGCTGGCCGCGGAGCGCGTCGAGGCGGGCGGCGTGATCGGACCCGGCTTCGAGCTTCACCGTCTCGGCGTCGATCTCGCCGAGCTGGCCCTCGAGGCGCATCAGCCTTTCGCCGGCATCGCGGATCGACCGTTCCAGCTGGTTGCGGCGGGCGACGATCTCGGCCAGGGCCGAGGTGGCCTCGGAAAAGGCCTTCTCGGCGACGGCCAGCGCGGCTTCGGCCGCGGCGACCTGCGTTGCGGCCTCCGCCTCGGCGGATCTGGCGCCCTCGCCGGTGGTGCGGAGCTCGGTCTCCTCCGCGGCAAGACGCGCCATGACACCCTCGGCATCGGCGCCGAGCGCCTTTTCGCGGGCGACGTCGCCGTCGAGCTGGGCGATCCGGCGTTCGAGTTCGGCCATGCGCTCACGGGCGCGTTTTTCCTCGCCGTCGAGCTGGTCGCGGGCGGTGACGAGCCGGTGCAGCGCCGCGCCGGCCCTGGCCGCCTCATCGCGCAGGGCGGGGAGCTGGTGGGCGGCCACCGCCTGGTCCTTCGCCGCTTCCGCCTGGTCGGTGGTGCGCTCGGCGACGATGCGGGTTTCGAGCTCGACCAGACGCTCGGCCTCACGGACGAGGTCGCCCGCCTCGCGGAATTTCAGATAGGCGAGGGTCGCCTCCGCCCTGCGGATCTCGGCGGAGAGGCCGCGATAGCGCACCGCCTGGCGGGCCTGGCGCTTGAGGCCGTCGAGCTGGCTCTCGATCTGGGAGAGGATGGTCTCGAGCCGGTCGAGATTGGTCTCGGCGGCCTTCAGCCGGGTCTCGGCCTCGTGACGCCTCGCATGCAGGCCGGCGATGCCGGCGGCCTCCTCGAGGATGCGGCGGCGCGACTGCGGCTTGGCACTGATGATCTCGCCGATCTGTCCCTGGCGGACGAGGGCCGGGGACCTCGCCCCTGTCGAGGCGTCGGCGAAAAGGATCTGGACGTCACGGGCCCTGACCTCGCGGCCGTTGATCTTGTAGAGCGAGCCGGCCTCGCGCTCGATCCGGCGGGAGACCTCCAGCACGTCGTGATCGTTGAACTGGGCCGGGGCGAGGCGGCGGGAATTGTCGACGGTGAGCATCACCTCGGCGGTGTTGCGCGCCGGACGGTTGCCCGAGCCTGAGAAGATGACCTCGTCCATGCCCGCCGCGCGCATGTTCTTGAACGAGTTCTCGCCCATGACCCAGCGCAGGGCCTCGACCAGGTTCGACTTGCCGCAGCCGTTCGGACCGACGACGCCGGTCAGTCCCGGCTCGATCAGGAAATCGATCGGCTCGACGAAGGTCTTGAAACCGTGAATGCGCAGACGGGAGAATTTCATCGCGCCTGTCTGTCCAAGGGGCTGCCGAAATGAGAGTTCAGCCTGCCACGGATCGGCACCGGACGCCATATCTAGCGTTGGACAACAGGGCCAACCTCAACATCTTGCTGTTCATAGGTCCGCCACGCGGGCCCTGCCTTGACCCGCCGCCCGATTTCTCCCGCGCTGCATTGTCGCTGCTGCAGCGCACAGCAACCCTCTACGGTCCTTCGCCGGCATCGTGTAGAAAGAAAGTGGGAATCAAAAGGGATGGAGCCAATCCATCCGAGGAGGAAACCATGGGCTTCAAGCCCCAACCGACCCCGCCCAAGGGCGTCAAGCTCGAAGATCGCTATGGCCAGGTCGGCCTGAAGGCGGTGGCCGGCGCCATCAAGACGTCAAAGCCCGCCAAGAGCGGCTGACGACCCGAGGCCGGACAGGTCCTGGCAAACGCGCTCACCCCAATGAAAACGGCGACCGGAGCGGTCGCAGTGATCCCTTTCACGCGGCTCGCGCCGGTGCAGCCAACTCAGCGGACGATGACCTTCGTGCCGACGCCGACGCGGCCGTAGAGGTCGATGGCATGCTCGTTGTGCATGCGGATGCAACCCGAGGAGACGGCCTCGCCGATCTGCAGGGGCGAGTTGGTGCCGTGGATGCGGTAGAGGGTGTCGCGGCCATTCTGGTAGAGATAAAGCGCGCGGGAGCCCATCGGGTTCTGCGGACCACCCTCCATGAAGACCGGCAGGCCGGGCGAGCGACGGCGCATTTCCGCCGGCGGCGTCCAGGTGGGCCATTCGGCCTTGCGCTGGATGGTGGCGGTGCCGGTCCAGCCGAAGGCCTCGTTGCCGACGGCCACCTGGTAGCGGATGGCGGTACCGCCCTCCTCGACTAGGAAGAGGTGCTTGCTGGAGGTCTCGACGATGATCGTGCCGGGGCGCTCGGCGGTGCGATAGGGCACGCGCAGCGGCATGCGCCAATAGTCCATCTCGACCTGCGGTCCCTGCGCCATCAGCGTGCGATCGCGCTCGCCGATCGGCTGGTTCGAGCTGACCGTCTGGTTGTTGCAGCCGGCCAGAGCCAGCGCCACGATTGCGAGAACGCCCCACCGCATGTTTCGACCCTCTCATGAAACGACGGCGACGGCGCCGCCGAAGCAGCGCGCGCGAGTATTCCCGCCTCGGTCATGGTTGTGGCGAAGGCTTGACGCGCGGTCAACGAAAAGGGGCAGTGAAACAGACCGAAAGCCCTGAAACTGTTGCAATTTTGCCATGACGCGTCGCGTCAGGACCACCGGCTCCGCCGCGAAGCCGGCTCCGCACCGCCATGATCGCTCCATGATCGCAACCCAGAGCCGCCGCAACCCGCCTCTAGCCTGATTCCTCGTCGGGGCCGGCCCATGCAACCCGCCCGCGACGAATGGAGACGATGATGAAAACCGCCATGGCGGCCCCGAATGCCACCCCGAGACCGGCCCACGAACGTCTGGAGGATCGTTACCGGACCATCGGCATATCCGCGGTCGCCGCTGCCGCGCACTTCATCAAGGCCCGCAAGCCTGCCGCCGGTCCCCGGACCGACCGGTATCCGCCCTCCATGGACTGACGGATTCGCCGGCACCGCCGGCCTCTTTCAGGCCTCCCGCATGCCTCTCCTGAACGACTTAACTTCGGGCCGGTCCTCGTGACCGGCCCTTTTTCGTCAGCCTGCCCGCCAGGCGTCGAGGAGCGAGACGGCGATGGCGACCATGATGACGGCGATCAGGCCATCGAGGATCCGCCAGGCCGCAGGCCGGGCGAAGACCGGTGCGAGCAGCCGCGCCCCGAAGCCGAGCGCATAGAACCACAGGAACGAGGCAGTCATGGCGCCGCCGGCGAAGGCGACCCGGACGTCGCCCTCGTAGCGGGCCGAGAGGGAGCCGACGAGCACCACCGTGTCGAGATAGACATGCGGGTTGAGGAAGGTGAAGGCGAGGGTGGCGGCGACGATGCGGCCGAGGCCGGCCTGCTCCGTCGGCGCCGCGGTGAGACGGGCGGGATAGAGGGCGCGCCGGGCGGCGAGCGCGCCGTAGCCGAGGAGAAAGGCCGCGCCGCCGAGGGTCGCAATGGTCAATAGCACGGGGGAGCGGGCGACGAGCGCGCCGAGGCCGGCGACCCCCACGAGGATGAGCAGCGCGTCGGACAGCGCGCAGAGCGTCGTCACCACCAGAACGTGGCGGCGCATCAGCCCCTGGCGGAGCACGAAGGCGTTCTGCGCGCCGATGGCGACGATGAGGCCGAGACCGAGCAGGAAGCCGGTGGCGGCGGCTTGGGAGGAGACCGACAGATCCATGCGGCCTCGATAAAGCAGCGCGGACAGGTCCGGCAATCCCGCCCTCTGGCCTCGCCCGTGCGGCGATCGTCATGGCTGCGTCACGGGACGACGCCACGCCAGCGGCTGCCTTCCCAAGCCATGCCGGAGCGGTTAAGCCGACGGGCAGGCCGAATGCGGAGCGACGCCGGATGCTGAATGCCTATGCCGTGGTGAACGAGGCGCTGGTCCGCGTCGAGACGACCGCCGAAACCGTGCCGCCGGAGGTCGTCTGGGTCGACATGTTCCAGCCGACCCTCACGGAGGACAAGGCACTTGAGCTTTGCCTCGGCATCGAGATCCCGACACGCGAGGAGATGCAGGAGATCGAGCCGTCGAGCCGGCTCTATGTCGATCACGGCGTGCGCTACATGATCGCCACGACCCTGTGCAACACCGAACTCGGTACGCCGAAGCTGACGCAGATCTCCTTCGTCCTGGCGCCGGGCCGGCTGATCACGGTGCGCTACGACACGCCCAAGCCCATCAATCTGTTCCTCAACCGGGCGCAGAAGCCGGGAACCGTGCAGGGCACGCCGGAATCGATCCTCACCGGGCTCCTCGACAGTGTCATCGACCGGGTCGCCGACATTCTCGAGAAGGTCAGCGAGGAGATCGAGCAGGTGTCGACGGACATCTTCCGCAAGGGCGCCCGCCGCCGCGACAAGGCCTTCCAGGACGTGCTGCAGACGCTCGGGACCAAGGGCGAACTCGTCTCCAAGGCGCGGGAGAGCCTCGTCTCGATCAACCGTCTGCTGCTGTTCCTGGCGACGGAGGTCGAGGGCAACAGGGCGTCCAAGGACGTCCGCGCGCTGCTGAAGAGCCAGAACAGGGACTGCGAATCGCTCACCCAGCACTGCGACTCCCTGTCGAACAAGATCACCTTCCTGCTCGATGCGACGCTCGGCCTGATCGGCATCGAGCAGAACAACATCGTCAAGATCTTCGCGGTGCTCTCGGTCGTGTTCATGCCGCCGACGCTGGTCGGCACGATCTACGGCATGAACTTCAAGCAGATGCCAGAACTCAACTGGGACTTCGGCTATCCGCTGGCGATCTCGCTGATGATCCTGTCGGGCGTGCTGCCCTATCTTTATTTCCGCAAGAAGGGCTGGCTATAGCAGCCAGCCGCAGGGTTCTGTTTCCGCAAGAGGGGCTGGCTGTTGCCGCCAGCCCCCGGGATTTCGACGTCAGGCCGCGGCGAGGTGGCGGGCGCCGACGATCTGCAGTTGGGCGAGGAGGCCGACGAAGCCGGCCTGCGCGGCGATGAAGATCGTGCCGAGGAGATTCGGTGCGACGAGACCCGACACCAGCAGTCCGAGGCTGAGGACGACCCAGACCGCGTTGAGGATGGCGACGGTCAGGGCCAGAGGCCGGCTCGCCGGGTTTCGGGTCGCGGCGAAAGCGACCAGGGCGACGAAGGGGATGAAGGATAGGCCGACGCCCCGCAGCAGCGCGACCGGCAGGTTCAGGAGGGGGCCGAGGGCATCGGCGGCGGCGATGAGCAGCAGGCCCATGGCACCGGACGTCACGGCATCGAAGACGAGAACCCGGCGCAGGAAGGTCGGTGCATCGGCGGCGCGGAAGAGGGCGAAGGCGAAGGACATGGCGGGCTCCTCGAAGCTCGTCGCGGCGGGGGATCCGGGCCGCGTCTGTGGCCACGATCACCCTGCCGCAGCAGCGGGTCGATTACCTCCGAGGTCATTGGTCGGCGGCAGGCGCCAGGGCTAGTCTGGTCCCATGACGACAGGTTCCGCCGCTTCCCCGCTTGCCCCCCGCTCCGTCGGCGACCACCTGCGCGACTGGCGTCAGCGTCGCCGCCTCAGCCAGATGGACCTTGCGCTGGAGGCCGAGGTTTCCACCCGCCATCTGAGCTTCCTCGAGACCGGGCGGGCGGCACCGAGCCGGGAGATGATCCTGAAGCTCGCCGAACACCTCGACATCCCGTTGCGCGAGCGCAACGTGCTGCTGGTAGCGGGCGGCTTCGCACCAGTCTTTCCCGAGCGCCGCCTCGATGATCCCGACATTGCCGCGGCACGCCGGGCGGTCGATCTGGTCCTGGCCGGCCACGAGCCCTATCCGGCTGTGGCGCTCGACCGGCACTGGACCATCGTCGCCCATAACCGCGCCATCGGGCCGTTTCTGGAGGGCTGTGCGCCGGAGCTTCTCGCCGGCCCGATCAACATGATCCGCCTGTCGCTCCATCCGCTGGGGATCGCCCCGCGCATTGTCAATCTGGGGGAGGTTCGCGCCCATGTCCTGGCGCGGCTCAGGCGACAGGTCGAGCTCACCGCCGATCCGGTGCTGCAGGCGCTGCTGACGGAGACTGCCGCCTATCCGGTGCCGTTTTCCCAGCCGCATCCACGCAAGGGCCAGGAGGCGGGGGAACTGTTCATCCCGGTCAGGCTGCAGACGGGCGCCGGCCTGCTGACGCTCATCACCACGACGACGGTGTTCGGATCGCCGGTGGATGTGACGCTCGCCGAGCTCGCCATCGAGGCCTTCCTGCCGGCGGATGCGGAAACGGCGGAGCGGCTCAGGGCGATGGCGGGCTGAGGGCAAGAGCCCGTCGGTGGGCACCTAGCATACCCTATCCGTCATGCCCGGGCTTGGCCCGGGCATCCACGAATTCGCGTTGGGCGGTGGTCAAGTCGTGGATGCCCGGCACAAGGCCGGGCATGACGCGGCGAGTGCAGAGCCAGCCGTCAACCCGGGCGTGGACGCCGCAGGTGCCGCCCCTGCGGACAGATCACACGTGCTGGCCGCCGTTGATGTGGATTTCGGCGCCGTTGAGATAGCTCGATGTCTCGGTGCAGAGCACATAGATGATCTTGGCGACCTCGTCCGGCGTGCCGAGGCGGCGCATCGGGATCTGCTCGACGATCTTCTCTGTGCCGGGGGACAGGATCGAGGTGTCGATCTCGCCGGGCGCGATGGCGTTGACGCGGATGCCGTGGGGGGCGAAATCGGCCGCCATCTCGCGGGTGAGGCCAGCGAGCGCCGCCTTCGACGTGGCATAGGCCGCGCCGGCGAAGGGATGGACGCGCGAGCCGGCGATCGAGGTGACGTTGACGACCGAGCCCTTGGCCTCGGCGAGTTCCTTCAACAACCCGCGCGCCAGAAGGATCGAGGAGAAGAAGTTCACCTGGAAGACCTGCTGCCAGACCTTCAGCGGGGTGTGCAGCGAGTTGAGGCGGGCGCCGCCCTCACCCTTCGGCGAGATGCCGGCATTGTTGACGAGTGCCTCGAGACGGCCGCCGACGAGGCGGCCGCGGATGTCGTCGATGGCCCGTTCGGTGTCGTCGGGATTGGCGAGGTCGACCTGGATATGGTCCTCGGGACCCATCTCCCAGGGGCAGTTCTCCGGGAAGGCCTGGCGCGAGCAGGTGATGACCCGCCAGCCGGCGGAGGAGAAGCGCTTGACGGTGGCATGGCCGATGCCGCGGCTCGCGCCGGTGAGGAGCAATGTTCGGCGAATCTGGTTCACGGGGGCTTCCTCAGTCCATGCCGGCCCCCGCGCGGGGGCCGGTGCCTTTCATAGAGCCAACGGGCCGGTCTGCCTATGGCCTGCGGCACAATCAGGGATAGAGCCTGGCTTTGCGCGTCCAGGGACCGGCCGCGTCGGGACGGCTGAACTGGACCCGGTCATGCAGCCGGAATGGCCGGTCGTGCCAGAATTCCATCGACACCGGCAGGATGCGGTAGCCGGTCCAGTGCGGCGGGCGCGGCACCTCTCCGACGGCGTAGCGGGCCGTATAGCCGGCGACGGCCTTTTCCAGCGCGAAGCGGCTCTCGAGCGGGCGCGACTGCTGGCTGGCCCAGGCACCGATGCGGCTGCCGCGCGGGCGCGAGGTGAAATAGGCGTCCGCCTCGGCATCGGAGACGCGCTCGACGGGCCCGCGCACGCGGACCTGCCGGCGCAGCGACTTCCAGTGGAAGACCACCGCGGCCTTCTTCTGGCCGTCGAGCTCGGTGCCCTTCTGGCTCTCGGTGTTGGTGTAGAAGACGAAGCCGGCGGGATCGACGCCCTTCAGCAGCACCATGCGCACGTTGGGGAGGCCTTCGGCATCGACGGTGGCGAGCGCCATGGCGTTGGGATCGTTGGGCTCCGAGCGGCCGGCATCGGCGAGCCATTGGTCGAAAAGCGCGAAAGGCTCCTCGATCGCGGTGAAATCGTCCTGATCCGAACCGGACATTAACGAACTCCGATGTTGACTGCACGCCAGAGCCGATCAGCTCCGGAGTTGCAGGCGTATGGGCGGTACGAGTGGCGTTCGCCATGTCTATAGCGAAAGCGGGTCGGCACGCCCATGCCTCCCGCTGCACGATCGGCCATGCCGCAACCGCTGGACGCCCCTCGCCGGCGCCGCCCTCCTCTTCCTCCAGGGCTGCACCGTGGCCCTGCCCTCGCTGTGGGAGCGCGCCAATGTGGCGCCACCCGGCACCGCGCAGATGCGCCAGCCCGCCGACGACGACACGGTGACAACCGGATCGGTCCGCCGCCCGGCGGAGGCCAACCCGGCCCCTGCCCCTTCCCTCGCCCCTTCCCTCGCCCCTGCCGGGACCCTGCCCATTCCGCAGGCGGACTGGGATCACGCCAAGGCGGTTCTGATGGAGGCGCTCGCCGATCGCGCCGATACGCCGAGCCTGCCGTGGTCGAACGTGCAATCGGGGACGAACGGCACGATCACCGCCCTGCAGCGCGCCAGCGGCGGCGCCGGCCAGACCTGCCGCGACTTTCTCGGCAGCGCCATCAAGGCCGGCAGGGAGGTGTGGTTCGACGGCCGCGCCTGCCGCACGACCGGCCCCTGGGCTGTGGTCGAACTCCGGCCCTGGCGCCGGAGCTGAACCCGCCCGGTCGCGAACTTGTGAACGGGGGCGACCGCCCCCACATTGACGGGCGAACCGAAACACCGCCGGCTGCCTGTTCCAGGCGCCCCTCCCGAGGACGACCATGGCTCGCGATCCCTACGACGTCATCGGCGTCGCGCGCTCGGCGAGCGCCGACGAGATCAAGCGCGGCTTCCGCAAGAAGGCCAAGGCGCTGCATCCGGACGCCAATCCCAACGACCCCAAGGCGCAGGACCGTTTCTCGGAACTGAACAACGCCTATGAACTGCTGTCCGACGCCGACAAACGCAAATCCTTCGACCGCGGCGAGATCGACGCCGAGGGCAAGCCGCGCTTCGCCGGTTTCGAGGGGTTCGGCGGCGGCCGTCCGGGCGCCGGCACGAGCCCGCAGGGCGACACGAGCTTCGAGACCTTCTCCTTCGGCCGCGACGGTTTCCGCCGCGGCGGCGGACCGGGACGGGGCCAGCCCGGCGGCCGCCCCGGTGGGCAGGCCGGCGGCCCGCCGCCGATGGATGATTTCTTCGACATTCTCTCCGGCATGTCCGGAGCCCGGCCGTCGGGCCGCGCCCATTCGCCCTTCGGCGACGATTTCGGCCAGCCGCCCTCGGGCGAAGACGTGACGCTGACCATCAAGGTTGCCTTCCTCGACGCGGTGCGCGGCTCCATGCAGCGCCTCATGCTGCCGAGCGGCGAATCGGTGGATCTGAAGATCCCGGCCGGGACGCGCGAGGGTCATCGCATGCGCCTGCGCGGCAAGGGCAGGCCCGGCAGTCTCGGCCGTCCGACGGGCGATGCCTATGTCGTCGTCGCGGTCGAGCCGCACCCGGCCTTCACGGTGGACGGCAAGGATCTTCGGCTCAACCTCCCCGTCGCCCTCGACGAGGCCATCCTCGGGGCGAAGGTGCGGGCGCCGACCCTGGACGGCGAGGTGGAACTGACCCTTCCCGCCATGACCTCGTCGGGCAAGACCTTCCGCCTGCGCGGCAAGGGCATGCCGGCCGACAGCGGCGCGGGCGACCTTTATGTCACCGTGCGCATCGTGCTGCCCGAGGCGAGCGCCGACCTCGAGGGCTTCGCCCGCATCCTGAAGGACCGTCGCAAGGTCGATCCGCGCGAAAGCCTTTGAGTTTCCCGTCCGCCTTGCACGCCGGGCGTGGCGATGGCATAGGGTCCGGCTGATTTCGCGGCGGCAGGCCGGGTGAGGACGATCATGGCAGGCATCATGCAGGGCAAGCGCGGCCTCATCATGGGGGTGGCGAACAACCGTTCCATCGCCTGGGGCATCGCCAAGGCCTGCGCTGACCACGGCGCCGAACTCGCCTTCACCTTCCAGGGCGAGGCGCTGGAGAAGCGCGTGCGCCCGCTCGCGGCGGAAGTCGGCGGCCATGTCGTCGGCCATTGCGACGTCACCGACAGCGCCAGCATCGACGCCGTCTTCGCCGAGACCGAGAAGGTCTTCGGCAAGCTCGACTTCCTGCTCCACGCCATCGCCTTCTCCGACAAGGACGAGCTTACCGGCCGCTATGTCGACACGACCGAGGGCAATTTCACCAAGTCGCTGCTGATCTCCTGCTATTCCTTCACGGCCATCGCCCAGCGCGCCGAGAAGCTGATGGTGGACGGCGGTTCGATGCTCACCCTGACCTATTACGGCGCCGAGAAGTGGATGCCGCACTACAACGTCATGGGCGTCGCCAAGGCGGCGCTGGAGGCGAGCGTGCGCTACATGGCCGCCGACCTCGGCGAGAAGAAGATCCGCGTCAACGCCATCTCGGCCGGCCCGATCAAGACGCTGGCGGCCTCCGGCATCGGCGACTTCCGCTACATCCTCAAGTGGAACGAGTACAACTCGCCGCTGCGCCGCACCGTCACCATCGACGAGGTCGGCGATTCCGGCATGTATCTGCTGTCGGACCTGTCGCGCGGCGTCACCGGCGAGATCCACCATGTCGACGCCGGCTATCACGTGGTCGGCATGAAGAACCCGCACGCCCCGGACATCGGCGCGCTGTAAGCGTCGCCAGGCGCGCTGTAAGCGCCACCCGGCGGGCGCTCCGGGCGCCGAGGCCGGCCCTCACTCCTCGTCTTCGTCGTCCGCATCGACCGCCGCAACCGCCTGGCGCGCCGACTGCTGGCGCGACCACATGGTCGCATAGAGACCGGCGAGCTTGATCAGCGCGTCATGGGTGCCGGTCTCGACGATATGGCCGTTGTCGAGGACGATGATGCGGTCGGCGGTGACCACCGAGCCGAGGCGGTGGGTGACGGAGACGACGGTGCGCGTCTCGGCGATGCGGCGCAGGGTCTCGTTGAGCTTCGACTCGGTCTCGGCGTCCAGCGCGCTCGTCGCCTCGTCCAGCACGAGCACGGCGGGGTTGCGGACGAGGGCGCGAGCGATGGCAACGCGCTGGCGCTGGCCGCCAGAGAGCTGGCCACCGCGCTCGCCCACAGTTGTCTCGTAGCCCTGCGGCAGCGCCGCGATGAAGTCGTGGACCTCGGCCTGGCGGGCGGCGGCAATGATCTCCTCCATCGTCGCCTCGGGATGGGCCATGCGGATGTTCTCGGCGATGGAGGTGTTGAAGAGGAAACTCTCCTGGAACACCACCGCCATCTGGGCGCGCAGCGACGCCTGCGTGACGGTGCGGATGTCGGTGCCGTCGATGAAGACGCGGCCTTCGAGCGGGTCGTAGAAGCGCATCAGCAGGTTGAGGAAGGTGCTCTTGCCCGAGCCCGACGGGCCGACGATGCCGAGGAAGGAGCCCTTCGGCACGGTGACCGAGAGGTTCTCGGTGCGGAACGACGAGCCGGGATAGGAGAAGGCGACATTGTCGAAGACGATCTCGCGCTGGAAGGGGGCAAGCGTGCCGGCACCTGGTGCGTCGACCATGGTCGGCTTCTGAGCGAGGAGATCGCTGAGATGGCGGATGGAGCCCGCCGCCTGCGCCATGGTGGGCACATATTGCGTGACGTTGGTCAGGGCATAGCCCATTGACAGGAAGACGCCCTCGAAGGCGATGATCGTGCCGACGGTGATGCGGTCGGTGAAGGCCCAGTAGGCGCCGAGCGCGAAGACGGCGATGTGGATGACGTAGAGCCCCGTCTGCGCCGTGCGCTCGACCAGGGCGGAAGAGAAGTTGGTGCGCCGTGCGACGCCCACCCAGACCGCGTTGAGGCCGGCGAAGTGCAGGCGGGCGCGCCCGGCCATGCCGAAGGCCTTGATCACCGGCTGGGCCGAGACATTCTCCTGGACGGCGCTGATCAGACGGCCTTCGGTCTGGCGCTTTTCATAGGCGAAGAGGAAGGCCTTGCGGGCAAAGATCCGCGGCCACCAAAGGATCATCGGGAAGACGAGGGAGGCGATCAGCCCGAGCCAGATGTCGAACATGAACATCAGGATCGTGGCGTAGATGACCTCCATGAAGGGCATGACGAAGCCGGGCACGAAGGCGACCAGCGCCGCCTCCAGGGCCACGAGATCGCCGGAGAAGCGCGACAGGACGGTGCCTGTCGGCGTGGTGTGGAAGAACGGCATCGACATCGACTGGACATGGTCGAAGAGGCGCTGGCGGATGTCGCGGGTGATGTCGGCGAAGAGGCGCGTGTAGACGAAATCGGCGATCAGGGCGACGACCGAAACGGCGATGGCCGCGGCGCCCATGAAGACGAGCGAATTGAGCAGGGCGCGCCATTCCTTTTTGATCAGGCCCTCGTCGATGAGGTACTGCGTGACCAGCGGGAAGGAAAAATTGAGGGCCGCCTCGGTGAGGATGAGCACGGCGAGAAGGGCGATGGTCGTCTTGTAGGGGGCGGCGAAAGGCGCGAGGAACCGCGCCATGAGCCGGAGATCGTCGGCACTGACGTCCTCCTCCTCCTCCTCCTCCTCGTCCTCGTCGTCGGGCTCGACGTAGTTCTTGTCCTGGCTCATGACGGATCTTGGATCATCGCAGGTCGGGGAAGGTGCCGGGCCGGGCGCCCGGCATGGCGCTGGTCATGCATCATTCCGTCGCAGGATGCATCCGAAATCGCGCGTCGCGCCGCGCCCGTGGCCGAAACAGCGGAGGCCGGACCTCGAGGGTCAGGCCTCCGGTCGTGGTGACGGTCAGCGGCTGCCGGCGACGGCACGCAGCTTCGAGGTCGGGCCCTTCTGCCGGCCCGCCATCAGCTTCTCCACCCATTTGCCCGCGTCGGGCTTGGCGTAGAAGCAGTAGCGCATGGTCTCCATGTCCGGATACCAGGGGAAGTCGCCCTCGTTGGCGTCGCACTCGATCTTCCAGGCCTTCTTCAGGATCTTCTGGTCGTGCACGGCCGGACGCCAGCCGTGGCGCTGGAAGCGCTCCGACCACTGCCAGGTCGATTCCAGCGTCAGGACGCCATCGAAGACGTCGTGATACTCGATCACCTCGCGGGTCATGTCGGCGGTGATGCCGCCGAAGAAGATGCCGATGCGGGTGACGCGGTAGAGTTCCTGGATCGCCTTGTCGATCAGCTCTTCCGGCACATAGCAGAGGCAGGTGTCATAGATGACGTCGAAGGACTGGTCCTCGAAGGGCAGTTTGGTGACGTCGCCGAGCAGGTTGCGATGCAGCCAGTCCTTCGACGTCTGGGCATGGACGTGGCGCGAGTTCTCGATGCCCCAGGCGTCGATGCCGATATCGGCGAAGCACTTCAGCGTCAGGCCCGAGGCCGAGCCGACATCGAGCAGCGTGTAGGGCGGCTTGATGCCGAAGATGCACTCGTAGAGGTCGGCATTGTACTGCTCGTCGAAATACTCGCGGAAGCTCTCCTCGTAGGACAGGCCCTCGGCATATTCGTCGTGATAGTCGTCGGTGAGGGTGGATTCGACGAAGCCCTCCTCGACGATGCCCATCTGCTTCTCGAGGGCGGCCTTCTTGCGGGCACCCGAATAGGCGGCGCCGCGCAGCTTGCCCATCATCATGTCGACGACGAAGTTGGCCGAGTCGTAGGCGCCGTTGACGGTCGAATCGAAGAGATAGTCGCCGACGAGATAGAGGTTCGGCAGCAGCTTGCCGTCGGGCAGGTGGCGCTCGCGCAGTTCGGGCGCGGGATGGCCGCCCGGCAGGCCGGAGATCGTGCCGACCCAGCGCTGCACCCTGGCGTCGAGGAACTGCTTCTTCGCCGTCGCGAGGAGCTCGGCGGGGAGAGAATCGAGGGCGAGCTCGACGAGGCGATCATCGTCGAGGTTGGACAGGGCGAGAGCGTGCGTCGCCGGGATGAGCCAGCCGAGAACGCCATGCTTGGAGGGATGGCGCGCCGTCTCGTCATAGATGCAGGCGCCGCCGAAGGCGTCCGTCATGATGTAGTGGCCCTGGAAATGCTCGTTCCAGAACGGCTTCTTGAACTGGATCGTGACGCGCAGGTAGTGGGCCGGATTGTCGTAGCGGGCCTGGTGCTTCTGGATCGCCATGCGCTCCTCGCGGCCAGCGAACTCGATCTGGCTGACCCAGTAGTTCGGAACGGCGACGACGACGTGGTCGAATTCATGCGTCTCGTCACGGCCCTTGCGGCGGACGGTCAGCGTGTAGGTGCCGTCCTCGTTGCGGGCGATCTTCGCGACGCGGCTCTCCAGCATGATCTTGGCGGAGACGCGCTCGGCGAGCCCCTCGATCAACTTCTCGTTGCCGCCGACGATGGAATAGAGGCGCAGGTATTTCGGATCGTCCATGAGGACGTTCTTGAGGCCGTTCAGCGCGTTGGTCAGCTGGGCCTCGGTGGCGACGTCGGACCGCACCGCGACCTCGATATACTTGCGCGCCATCTCGTCCTCGACCGCATCGAGAACCTCGCGGAAGGTCTTGCCGCCCCACGGGTGCTTGTTGTCGTCGCCCGAATAGCCCTCGTAATATTCGTCGGGCGAGCAGAGCTCGTGGCAGGTGGCGTGGAAGGCGTCGATGGCCTTCAGCGTCTTGTCGCCGAAATGCTTCTTGATGTCGCGGCGGTTGTTGAGGATCTTGCCCTCGAGAATGACGCCCTTGCCGTCCATCGACACGACATCGAGGCCCATCACCTCGGTGATGATCCGCTTCAGCGGGTCGGGTCCGAAATGGGAATAGTCGTAATATTCGGCGACGCCGCGTTCGAAGAGCGAGGGCCCCTTCTCGAAGCTATCGGTGGCGATCTTGCCGCCGAGGCGGTCAGAGGCTTCGAACAGGGTGGCGGTGAAGAGACCGTCGCAGAACCGGTCGAGCAGGTAATTGGTGAAGAGCCCACCCGGCCCGCCACCCACAATCGCGACACGCGTCATATCCGAGCTTTCATTCCTGAGCCGGCCGCGCCGAACGGCGCATTCCAGCCTTCATCCGCTGAAAATCCGGGGCCGAGCTATAGCGACGGTTCGTTTCCGAATAAAGCCATCGGCCACGCGATATTGTCGCGCAGGATGAATCCGGCGAGCCGCGCCCGCACGCCCCGGAGGGTTGTGAGGAGGCCATCCATGCGGGGGCGCAACTGAACGCAATCTGAACCGGTTGTCCGCGGTGGCGATCGCTCAGCGCATCACGCTCGGCAGCCAGGTGGCGATGGCGGGAAAAACCATCAGCACGCCGACCGCGAGAATATAGACGAGCATGAAGGGCAGCACGCCGGAGAAGACGTCGGTGATCGGACCGCCGTCCTTGCGCATGCCCTGCAGGACGTAGAGCACGGTGCCGTCGGGCGGCGATATCAGCGCGATCTCCACCAGCATGACGACGATGACGCCGAACCAGATCGGGTCGTAGCCCAGCGCCACGACGACCGGGAAGATGACCGGGATCGTCGTGATCATCATGGAGAAGCCCTCCATGAAGGTGCCGAGCGCCAGGTAGAAGCCGATGATCAGCAGCATGATCGCCCAGGGCGGCAGCGGCATCTGCGAGACGAGCTGGGCGAGGGCCTGCGGCACGCCGAGCGCCGTGAAGACATAGTTGAGCAGATAGGCGCCGAACAGGATGAGGCCGATCAGCGCCGTGTTGCGCGCGGTGGCCTCAGCCGAATCGTTGAGCATCTTGAAGGAGAGCTTGCCGTCGAGAGCGGCCAGCACGATGGCCGCGACGACACCGAGCGCGGCCGATTCGGTTGCGGTCGCGAGGCCGCCATAGATGGTGCCGAGCACGATGAGGATGAGCACGGCGGTGGGGGCGAGATCGACGAGGCTGCGCATCTTCTCGCCCCAGCTGTAGCGGGGACCGTCGGGATCGCGCGGCGCGGCGGTCTTCGCCTTCAGCAGGATGATGGCGATGAAGAGCGCGACGACCAGGATGCTCGGCCCGATGGCCGCGACATAGAGCGCGCCGACCGAGGTCTCGGTGATCAGGCCGTAGATGATGAAGGTGATGCCCGGCGGGATGAGATTGCCGAGCGCGCCGCCGGCGGCGAGCGAGCCGAGCACCATCTTCGGGTCGTAGGGCTTGTCCTTGAAGAAGGGCAGCGCTACCGAGCCCATGGTGGCGGCGGTGGCGACCGACGAGCCGGAGATCGCCGAGAAGACGCCGGACGCCGCGATATTGGTGTGCAGCAGGCCGCCCGGCATGCGGTTCAGCCAGATGTTGAGGGTGCGGTAGAGCCGGTCCGAGAGGCCGGCGCGCAGGAGGATCTCGCCCATGAGCAGGAACAGCGGCACCGCCACCAGCACGAAGGACGAGGAGGGGTTCCAGATGGTCTGGCCGATGAAGAGCCAGAAGGGCCGGTCGGAGAAGGCATAGCCGACGATGAGGCCGAGCACGCCGAGGGCGGCGCCGACATAAATGCCCATGCCGAAGAACAGCATGAACAGGCCGACCAGCAGCATGATCTCGCCCATCAGCTCGCCGGAGGGCGCATGGCCGGTGAAGCTCATGCCGAACATGATGGCGACGAGGATGAGGAGGAAGACGACGGCGATCACGGCTTCACCTCGGGGTTCGCGGGCCCGGCCGGCGCATGGGGATCGTCGGGGACGGGTTCGCCGACGGCCTCGAGCACTTCGGCGACCTCCTCCTGGTAGGAGCGGCTGTGCAGCATCCGTTCCGCCTCGTTGCCGCGGCCGGCGACGATCAGCAGGAAACATTCCAGCAGCATGGCGAGGATCAGCAGGAAGAAGGCGCCGATGCCGAAGGCCCAGAGGCCCTGCGGTATCGCCAGCGGGGTGCGGATGACGCTGATGTCGGTGGCGTTGAACAGCAGGGATTCCTCGACCAGCGTCCAGGCGCCGTAGAAGAGGTAGCCGACGAGCACGGCGAGAAAGGCGAGGCTGGTCAGGTGCAGCCAGTAGCGGATGCGGGCCGGAAACATGTTCACCACCACGTCGATGCGCACATGGGCGCGCATGGCGAGGGTGTGGGACAGGCCCCAGGCGATGCCGAAGGCCAGCGCGTAGCCGGACAGTTCGGTCGTCGCCTGCGACGAGAAACCGAGGAAACGGCGCGCCAGCACGTCGAAGGTGATGAGGCCGGCGATGGCGATGAAGCCCCAGCCCGCGACATAGCCCATCAGCGTGCCGAGCCGGGCCAGGGAACGCCGGCCGAGGCCGGCGACGTCGATCATCGTGTTCAGCATCGCGGCTCCCCCGAGGCCCGATCGGGCCTCACCGGCGGTGATCCCCCCGGGGAGCACCCTCGTCCCTGCGGTCGGGTCACGCGGGCGGGCTCTCCGCCCGCGTGACGGTGTTGATGGCGGCGATCAGTTGCCGGCATAGGTGACGCCGGTGATCGGCGCCACGATACGGTTATAGATCTCGCCGCAGCGGGCGCCGCAGCGCTTCACCCAGTTCGGCAGGATGGTCGAGGTCAGCGTCGTGCGCATCACGTCGGTATCGGCCGGGACCGGGCGATAGACGCGCATCGGGTTGGCATCCGGCACGCGGCCGAGCTTGCAGGCGGCGCGGTCGCCGATATTGCAGGAGATGCCGTCCTCGGTCTGTTCGAGGCCGAGCTTCCACTGGGCCTCCTCGACCTCGCTCATGGTCGCTTCCATGGCGGCGCGCACCGCCGGGTCGAGGCGGTTCCACCACTGGATGTTCACGACATAGGCGGAGACCGACCAGAAGAGCGGCAGGGCGTAGAGGCTCTGGGTCACTTCATACCAGCGGGCCGAGTTGCCCGAACCGGTGCCGGTGATGGCGCAATCGACGACGCCGCGCTCCAGCGCCGAATAGACTTCGGGGAAGCCGATGCCCGTGGGCTGGCCGCCGATCTGGCTGACGAAGTCGTTCGAGGATCCGCCACCGGTGCGGATGCGCTTGCCGCGCAGGTCGGCGAGGCTCGTCACCTGGCCGCGGCAGAAGAACTGCTGGGCGGCGAAGGGATACATGACGAGGATGCGGACGCCGAAGCGCTCGAGCTCCTTGTTGACCTCCGGCAGCATGGCGGCGGCCACCTTGCGCGCCTGGTCGAGGCTCGGATTGAGGCCGGCGAGATCGATCACGTCGAGGAGCGGAACGTCGCCCGCCACGGTGTTCAGCGGCACGGCACCGATATCCACCTGGCCGGAGCGGACGAGACGCAGGATTTCCGGGCCGTTGAGGTTGCGCTCGGGCCAGGACGCGAGCGTCACGCGGATGCGGCCGTTGGACTTGGCGGCGAGGCCGTCGCGGATCAGCGGCTGGTCGACGCGGGTGAACTGCGGCATGGCCGGGCCGGGCTGGGTCACGATCTGGACGTTGACCGGCGGGCCGGCCGGAACGGCCTGGGCGAGGACCGGCAGGGCGCCGGACAGGGTCAGGGCCACCGCCGTAGCGGCGGTTCGCAAGCGCATCATGGTGGTCTCTCCTTCATCGATGGGCCGCTCGGCGGCGGCGGCGGTGGTCGGTCGGCGTGGTCTCTGGAGTGTTTTTATGAAGCCGGCGGGTAGTAGAGGAATTCGATCAGCAGACAGCCCTCGTCGCTGAAGAAGGGACCATGGATGATGTGTGGCGGCCGGACGGCATAGGTGCCGAACGGCAACCGCACGGCCTCGGCCTTTGCAGCAAGCGTGCCAAGCATGAGAGAGCCGGAGACGATGAAGACCTCCTCGCACCAGTCGTGCGACACCGGATGGTCCACCGCGGCGCCCGCCGCCCATCGGCCGAGCCGCGTCACGGCCCCCTTGCGCGTCGCCGGGTCGAGGCGGCCGGAGAGGATCTTCTCCTCGACGCCGGAATAGCCGGGCACCGGCTGCCAGCTGCCGCCGACGAAGGCGTCGAAGAATTCGCGATGGATCTTGCCGAAGGCCCCGAAGCCGGGGTGCGGCGTCGGGGCGGGCATGGTCACAGGGCGGCGATCCGGCTGTTGGTGAGGTCGGTGACGAGCATGGAGCCCGGCGCATGGGTGATGGCGAAAGGAGGTTTCGCCGCGGCGATCACCGATTGCGGGGTGACGCCGCAGGCCCAGAAGACCGGCAGTTCATCGGCCTTGACCTCGACGGGGTCGCCGTAATCGGGCGCGCCGAGGTCGTGGATGCCGATGGCCTCGGGCAGTCCGATATGAACCGGCGCGCCGTGGACGGCGGGGAAACGGGAGGTGATCTGCACGGCACGGATGGCATCCGCCGGCTTCAGCGGCCGCATCGAAACGACCATCGGGCCGGCGAAGGGTCCGGCCGGGGCGCAGGCGATGGAGGTCCGCCACATCGGGACCGTCGTGTTGCAGCCGATATGGCGCATCGGGATGCCGTCCTGGATCAACGCTTCCTCGAAGGAGAACGAGCAGCCGATGACGAAGGCGACGAGGTCGTCGCGCCACCAGGAACGGATGTCAGTCGGCTCGTCGACCAGAACGCCGTCCCTCCAGACGCGGTAGCGCGGGATGTCGGTGCGGATGTCGAGGTCCATGCCGAGGGCGGAGACGGTGGGATCGCCGGGCTCCGACAGGCCGATCACCGGGCAGGGCTTGGGGTTGAGCGTGCAGAAGCGCAGGAAATCGCCGGCCAGATCCTTCGGCAGGATGGCGAGATTGCCCTGGACGCGGCCGGGGGCAAGACCGGCGGTATGGCCGGTGATGTCGCCGCGGCGGATGGCGCGCCGGACCTCGACGGGATCGCTGACGTCCAGGACGGTGGGGGCACGAAACTGGGCGACAGCCATGATTTTCTCCCAGAAAGAACGTCCCTGGGGCAGCAGTCCATCATTCCGCTTGCAGCGGGTCCAATCCTAAGTTTGGATCGGTTACGATTAATTCAGCTTATCGAATGCCGACCGCATGGTGGATTTCAAGGCGCTCGAAACGTTGGTCTGGGTGGCCAGCCTGAAGAGCTTCAACCGTGCCGCGGTGAAGCTGCGCACGACGCAGCCGGCGGTGTCGCAGCGCATCGCCCAGCTCGAGGCCGAGATCGGCCAGCGCCTGCTGGTGCGCGAGAAGCGCACCGTGGTGGCGACCGATGCCGGGCGGCGGGTGATCGACTATGCCGAGCGCCTCCTCAAGCTGCGTGCCGAGATGCTGCATGCCGTGGCCGACCGGACGGCGATCCGCGGTACGCTGCGGCTCGGCGTCGCCGAGACCATCGTCCATACTTGGCTGCCGCGTTTCGTCGAGCGGATGGCCAAGGCCTATCCTGGCCTCGCGCTGGAGATTGAGGTGGACATCACGCCGAACCTGCGCGACCGCCTGGTGGCGCAGGAACTCGACCTCGTCTTCGTGCTCGGGGCGCTGGCGGCGCCGCAGTTGAGGAACCTGCCGCTGTCGACCTATCGCCTCGCCTTCCTGGCGGGGCCGGGCCTGGCGATACCCGACGCACCCATCGGGCTCGCCGCTCTCGCTGCCCATCCGATCCTCACCTTCTCGCGCAACACCCGGCCCTATCTGATCCTGCGCGAGATGTTCTCGGCCCCCGACCTGCCGCCGGTGCGCATCCACGCCTCCTCGTCCATGGCGACGATCCTGCGCATGGCGGAGGACGGGCTCGGCATCGCCGCGGTGCCGGAGGCGATCGCGGGCGCCGAACTCGCATCGGGCCGGCTCCGGTCGCTGCGCACCACCGTGCGGCTGCCGGAGCTCGACTTCTTCGCCTCGTGGCGCATCGTGCCGGAGGCCGCCACGGTGGAGGCGGTGGCGGCGATCGCGGCGGAGGTCGCGGGGCCGCGCGCGACGTGAACGGGATCAGTCGTGTTTGGGGGTCGCGACGGCCGCCCACATGGGGCCGAGATCGTCCATCGCGGCCTCGATACACTCGACCGTCAGGCGAATGCCGCCGCCGCCGGCGAAGACCAGCTCGACCGTACCGCCGGGGGACTCTTCGCCCTCGGCCTCGAAATGGATGGTCAGCAGCTCCAGCACGGCGTCCTCGCCCTTGGGAACGGCGCGCGCCCTGACCGTGGTGACCCGCTCGAAATGCAGGCCCGTGCGGCGGCGCTGACATTCGCCACCCTCGGCGGCGGTCCAGTCGAACCGGTTGCAGACGAGAGCGAACCGGCGCTCGCGCGCCAGATAGGCGATGTCGGTGGGCTTGAGGACGGCGTCCTGCAGATGCGCGGACAGGACGGCCAGATCCTCGGCGTCGAACGCATAGAGCTTCAGCGGTGTGGCGGTCATTGGATTTCTCCGGCCTGTCGCCCTATAGGACCTGAGGCGGCCCCAAGTCCATGCGCCTGCGCAAGGCCTGCGGACCCGGGATTGCCTTCGATACCATCCCGCCCGAGGACTTCCATGACCATCCGCGCGCATGTCGGCGACCTTCCCGACCTCAGCCAATATCAGGTCGACACCGTCGCCATCGACACCGAGACGCTCGGCCTCGTTCCCCAGCGCGACCGCCTCTGCGTGGTGCAGCTCTCGCCGGGCGACGGCAGCGCCGACGTGGTGCAGATCCGTCCCGGGCAGGCGCCGCCGCCCCATCTCTGCGCACTGCTGGCCGACCCGAAGGTCACCAAGCTCTTTCATTTCGCCCGTTTCGACGTGGCGGTCCTGAAACACGCCTTTGGCGTGACGACCCGGCCTGTCTACTGCACCAAGATCGCCTCCAAGCTGGTGCGCACCTATACCGACCGCCATGGCCTCAAGGACCTGTCGCGCGAGCTGCTCGGCATCGACATGTCAAAGGTTCAGCAGAGTTCCGACTGGGCCGCCGACACGCTGTCCGCAGCCCAGCTCGACTATGCGGCCTCCGACGTCCTGCACCTGCATGCGCTCAAGGAAAGGCTCGACGCGATGCTGGCGCGCGAGAACCGCACCGCCCTGGCCGATGCCTGCTTCGCCTTCCTGCCGACCCGCGCCGACCTCGACCTCGCGGGCTGGCCGGAGATCGACATTTTCGCGCATTCGTGAGCCGGCGCGGACATGTCCGAGCGGGTGCGGCTTTGCACTCGCCATGGTGGGGCCATAGAGTCATGGTCTGTGCCGCGGGCCGAGCGGTCGAAAGCCGTGGAATCGCGGCATGAACACGGACGCAGACGATGGCTGGACGCCGCACGGATGAATGGAACGGCGCCGCCCCCGGCAGCAAGGGTGGACGCGTCGAGCGCGAAGCGGCTTTCGGCGTCGCCTTCCGGCATTCGAAGCGCGTGCGCCGGATGCGCGTTCTGGTGCCGATCCTCGCCGTCGTCGTCGTCTGCGCGGTCGGCTTCATCTCCTGGTGGGACCCGTTGAAGGCGCTGAACCTGCCGGTCTCGGTCGCGGCCGTCTCGATGTCCGGCTCGAAGGTGACGATGGAAGCGCCGCGACTGACCGGCTACACGACCGACAACCGCTTCTACCGCGTCACCGCCACCCGCGCCGAGCACGACATCACCCAGGCCAATGTCGTCGCCCTGACGGCGATCGATTCCGAGATGCAGCTGGAGGGCGGCGGCACCGCCCGCGTGATGTCGGCGACGGGCATGCTCGACACCAAGACTGGCCGCGTCGAGCTGAACCAGGACGTCACCGTGACGACGTCGAACGGCCAGAGCGGACAGCTCGGCCATGCGCTCATCGACACCCGGGCCGGAACGATCGGCTCCAACGGTCCTGTGAAGCTGTCGTCGCCGCGCGGCGTGATCGTGTCCGAGCGCATGCAAATTAGTGACAACGGCAAGGTGATCGTGCTTGAAGGCACTGTGCGTGGTAACTTCACGCCGGAACCGCCCGACCCGACCATTACCGATCTTTCGCAGCCCACGCCTGCGCCACGCCGATCCGGAGACTGACCATGACGCTGGCCGGCACCGCCGCGCTCTTCTTCGACCGGCGGCCGCTGGTCGCCGCGCTGCTCGCCGCCGCGCTTTTCGCGCCGGCTGCCTCCGCCCAGCAGGCCGGCAGCCCCTTCGTCGGGTTCACCCAGAACCGCAGCGACCCGATCAATTTCGAGGCCGACCGGGCGGAGGTCTTCGATACCGAGAAGCGTGCCGTGCTCACCGGCAACGTCCGCATCCAGCAGGGCGAATCGACGCTGCAGACGGCCCGCCTCGTGATCTTCTACGAGGACAATGCCAATGGCGCCGCCGGCCGGCCGGCGACCACCACCCCGCGCCAGGGCGCATCCGCCGATGTCCCCGCCGAGCAGCAGAACGTCAGGCGCTTCGAGATGCAGGGCGGCGTCATCGTCCGCTCCAAGAACCAGACCGCCACGGCCGAGCGCGGCTCCTTCGACGCCCGTCGCAACGAGGCGATCATGGAAGGCAATGTCACGCTGACCCAGTGCGAGAACATCCTGCGCGGTGCGCGTCTCCATGCCGACCTCACGGCCAACCGCGTGCGGATCGACGCCGCACCCTCGGGCGGGCGCGTCTCCGGCATCCTCCAGGGAACGGGCGGCGGGGGTGGCGGTACCAACAATCCCGATTGCGCGCCGGCCCGGCCGCAGGCGCGCAGCCCGCGCGGATAGGCCCGCCGTGTCCTTCATCACCCGCGTCTCCGGTTTTCTGGGGCGGAGGCCGGCTCACGAGGCCACCGCCGTCGACGACGACTGGCTGGTGAAGGAAATGGCCGCCCAGGTGGCCGAGCTCGACAAGCCCGAGCCGGCCGCCGTGGCGCGCAGCCAGGACGAGCCGCGCTCCGGCGAAGGCGTGATGTCGGTCCACGGAGTGTGGAAGAGCTACAAGGGGCGCGCCGTGGTGCGCGGCGTCAGCCTCGACCTCAGGCGCGGCGAGGCGGTCGGCCTGCTCGGCCCGAACGGCGCCGGCAAGACCACAGTCTTCTACATGATCACCGGCCTCGTCGAGGCGGACAAGGGCCATATCGAGCTCGACGGCCACGACATCACGGCGCTGCCGATGTACCGGCGGGCACGCCTCGGCATCGGCTACCTGCCGCAGGAAGCCTCGATCTTCCGCGGGCTCAATGTCGAGGACAACATCCGGGCGGTGCTCGAGGTCACCGAGAAGGACAAGGCTAAGCGCGAGCGCGACCTTGACGAGCTGCTCGAGGAATTCACCATCACCCGCCTGCGCAAGAGCCCGGCCATCGCCCTGTCGGGCGGCGAACGGCGGCGCCTCGAGATCGCCCGCGCCCTGGCGACGCGGCCGTCCTTCATGCTGCTGGACGAACCCTTCGCCGGTATCGACCCGATTGCCGTAGGGGACATCCAGAACCTCGTCCGGCACCTGAAGGAGCGCGGCATCGGTGTGCTCATCACCGACCACAATGTGCGCGAGACGCTCGGCCTCATCGACCGCGCCTACATTATCCATTCCGGCCAGGTGCTGATGGAAGGCACACCGAACGAGATCGTCTCGAACCCCGACGTCCGCCGCCTCTATCTCGGCGAGGAGTTCCGGCTCTGACGCAGGGGGATGTTCCCGCGGAGCCTCTTAACTCATCAGTCATCGGAACTATGGCATGAACCTTGCTGTTCGCGCCGCCTGCCCTCTATGATGCGGCGCAAGAGAACAGAGGGATGCGCCCGGGACGATGGCCCTGTCAGCCAGATTAGAGCTTCGCGTCGGCCAGTCGCTGGTCATGACGCCCCAGCTCATGCAGGCCATCAAGCTCCTGCAGCTGTCCAATCTCGATCTCGTCGCCTATGTCGACCAGGAGCTGGAGAAGAACCCGCTGCTGGAACGGGCCGAGGCGCCCGATCCGGCGGTCGAGGGCGAGATGCCCGATGCACCGCCCGCCGCCGATCCGGGCGACGCCCAGGCCGGTGACTGGCTCGGCGACGACATGGGCAACAGCCGCACCGACATCGAGGAGCGGCTCGGCACGGACCTCGAAAACGTCTTCCCCGACGACAAGGGTCCGGAAACCCGGCATGCCGATGCGGCCTCCGACCCGATGACCTCGTCCTGGTCGAATGTCGGCTCGGGTGGCAGCGACAACGAGGACTACAATCTCGAAGCCTTCGTCTCCGCCGACCTGTCGCTCGCCGACCACCTGTCGAACCAGCTGACGCTCGCCGTCGAGACCCAGGCCGACCGGCTGATCGGCCAGATGCTGATCGATGCGGTGGACGATGCCGGCTATCTCACCGTCACCACCGAAGAGGTCGCCGAAAGGCTCGGCGCCGAGATCGAGGACGTCACCAGCGTCCTCGAGGTGATCCAGAGCTTCGAACCGTCGGGCGTGGCGGCGCGCAACCTCGCGGAATGTCTGGCCATCCAGCTCAGGGACAAGGACCGCTTCGACCCCGCCATGCAGGTGCTGGTCGGCCATCTCGACCTTCTCGGCAAGCGCGACTATGCGGCGCTGAAGAAGCTCTGCGCCGTCGACGACGAGGACCTCTCCGACATGGTGGCGGAAATCCGCCGCCTCAATCCGAAGCCGGGCCTCGCCTTCGGATTCGCGCCGGTGCAGCCGCTGGTGCCGGACGTCATGGTCCGCGCCGGGCCGGACGGCGGCTGGATCGTCGAGCTGAACAGCGAGACCCTGCCCAAGGTGCTGGTCAACCAGAGCTATTATGCGCGGGTATCGAAGACGACGAAGAAGGACACCGAGAAGACCTTCCTCGCCGATGCCCTGCAGACGGCGACCTGGCTCGCCCGCGCCCTCGACCAGCGCGCCCGCACCATCCTGAAGGTTGCGACCGAGATCGTCCGACAGCAGGACGCTTTTTTCGCGCTCGGCGTCCAGTATCTGCGGCCGTTGAACCTCAAGACCATCGCCGACGCCATCAGCATGCACGAATCGACCGTGTCGCGCGTCACCTCCAACAAGTCGATCGCCACCAGCCGCGGCATCTTCGAGATGAAGTATTTCTTCACCTCCTCGATCGCCAATTCGGAAGTGGGCGGCGAGAGCCATTCGGCCGAGGCCGTGCGCTACCGCATCAAGCAGATGATCGATGCCGAGACGCCCGACGACGTGCTCTCCGACGACGCCATCATGGACAGGCTGAAAGCCTCGGGCATCGACATCGCGCGGCGGACAGTCGCCAAATATCGCGAGGCCCTGCGCATTCCCTCCTCGGTGCAGCGCCGGCGCGAAAAGCAGGCCATGGCGGTGTAAGCGGTTTCATCGGCACCCCGCCGATGCATTCCGGCAAGCGCGTCCTTCCACCCGCGACATCAATCACCTCTCGGTGGAAGGTCTTGTAGAATTTGCGTCCCGCGGCTGGCCGCGATCGGAGACGACTATTCTTTCGCGCCAAGTTTACTTGAATCGGGGCCGAACAGTGCCCTTATTCCCCTTCATCCATGCTGCGGAGGTTCGTTCCATGGCGAAGACCCAGGCGACGGGAACCATCATCCCTCTGCCCGCCGATACCGCCGATCTCGCCTGGCATCGCCTGCGCAGCGAGGGCGATGCCATGGCCCGGGCCAATCCGGAACTGGCGACGCTCGTGCTGCGCACGATCGGCCGCGCCTCGTCCTTCGAGGATGCGGTGGCGCGGCGCATCTCGGCACGTCTCGCCACCGGCGACGTTCCCGCCGACGTGCTGCACGACGCCTTCACCGAGGCGCTGGGAGCGTCCTCGGCCATTTCCGCGGCGATGCGGGCCGACGCCGCCGCCGTCATCGACCGCGATCCGGCCGCCGACCGGCTGATCGAACCGGTCCTTTTCTTCAAGGGCTTCCACGCCATCCAGACCCACCGCCTGGCGCATTGGCTGCTCGGCGAGGACCGCGGTGACTTTGCCCTCTATCTCCAGAGCCGCTCCTCCGAGGTCTTCCAGACCGACATCAACCCGGCCGTGCCCATGGGCCGGGGCGTCTTCCTCGACCATGCTACCGGCCTCGTCGTCGGCGAGACGGCGGTGATCGAGGACGACGTGTCGATCCTGCAAGGCGTCACGCTCGGCGGCACCGGCAAGGAGGCCGGGGACCGCCATCCGAAGGTGCGCCGCGGTGTGCTGCTCGGTGCCGGCGCCAAGATCCTCGGCAATATCGAGATCGGTCGCTGCGCCCGGGTCGCCGCCGGCTCGGTGGTGCTGCACGACGTCGCGCCGAACACGACGGTGGCCGGCGTTCCCGCGAGGCCCGTCGGCACGGCCGGCTGCGCCGAGCCCTCCCGGTCGATGGACCAGATCCTGGCGCGCGATCCAGCCGACGGCTTCAGCTACATCATCTGACCAGTCGACACCCGCGTAGCCCCGCAGCCCTCGGCCATCCGGCTTGCTTGCGAAGTGCTGTTTCATTGTGAGAAACATCGCTTCATGAGTTGAGGGCAACCGGCGGCAAGACCGGCGTGGACCAGGGCAGCAGCATGACGCGGACGGCAAGGCATCGCGGGGATGCGCGGGAATGCGCGCCATGACCATGCAGCTCACCCTCGCGGTGCACCGTGCCCGGCGCCTCTTTCCCGACAAGACGGCGGTCGTCTTCGCCGCGCGACGCTGGACGTGGGATCAGTTCGCCGACCGGGTGGCGCGGCTCGCCGGCGTGCTGCAGGGCCTCGGGGTCGGGCCCGGCGACCGCGTCGCCATGCTGTCCCATTCCAGCGACCGCTATCTCGAATTCTTCTTCGCCGCCTTCTGGGCCGGCGGCATCGCCGTGCCGGTCTCGACCCGCTACGCCGAGCCGGAGACCGCCTTCCTGATGCAGGACTGCGGCGCGAAGGTCCTACTGGTCGGCGACGATTTCACCGCCATGGCCGAGGCCCTGCGGCCGCAATGCCCGGATCTCCGCCATGTGGTCTTCGCCGGCGAGGGCGCGCTGCCCGCCGGCATGATCGGCTATGAGGCGGCGCTGGCCGCGAAGGCGCCGGTCGAGGATGCCCGCCGCAGCGGCGAGGATGTCGCCGTGCTCTTCTATACCGGCGGGACGACCGGGCGTTCCAAGGGCGTCATGCTCACCCACATCAACTGCATGGCGAATTCGTTCGGTGGCATGGTGCACACCAGGCTCGGCAGCAGCCTCGTCGGCCTGCATGCAGGCCCGCTCTATCACGCCGCCGCCGGCTCGCGCGTGTTCACCAACACCCTTCTCGGCGCCACCCATGTGGTCATTCCGCGGTTCACGGTGAAGGGCGTTCTGGAGGCCATCCAGGACCACCGGATCACCTTCACGTCCATGGTGCCGACCATGATGACGATGATCCTCAACGAGCCCGACCTCGATGCCTATGATCTCTCGTCGCTGGAGATGATCGGCTATGGCGGCGCGCCCATGCCGGTGGCGACGCTGGAAGCCCTGATGAAGCGGCTGCCGAAGGTGCGGTTTGCCCAGGCCTATGGGATGACGGAGCTGTCGCCGGCCTGCACCTATCTGGAGCCCGACGACCATACGCTCGATCCCGCCAGGACCTACCGCCTCGCCTCCGGTGGGCGCGTCATCGTCGGCTGCGACCTGCGCGTCGTCGACCCCGACGACCGCGACGTGCCGGTGGGAACGATCGGCGAGATCATCGTCGCCGGGGCGACGGTGATGAAGGGCTACTGGAACCAGCCGGACTTGACCGCGGAGGCGCTGCGCGGCGGCTACATGCACACGGGAGACGCCGGCTATCTCGACGCCGACGGCTATGTCTACGTCTCCGACCGGATCAAGGACATGATCGTCACCGGCGGCGAGAACGTCTATTCGATCGAGGTCGAGAACGCCGTCCTCACCCATCCGGACATCCGCGAATGTGCCGTCATCGGCGTGCCGCACCCGCTCTGGGGCGAGGCGGTGCATGCCGTCGTGACCTTCAAGGCGGGCCGCAGCGCCAGCGCCGAGGCCATCATCGCCCACTGCAAGACGCGGATCGCCGGCTTCAAGTGTCCGCAGACCATCGAGGTTCGCGAGACCATGCCGTTGTCGCAGGCGAACAAGATCCTGAAGACGGAACTGAGGCGTCCCCACTGGGAGGGACGGGCGCGGGCGGTCAACTGACGGTCCGGGCCGGCAAAGGAGTGGCGGCGATGGCGGAAGGTGCGGACGGCCTGTCGCGCGGCATCGTCAGCGGCGAGCGCCAGCGCGATCCCGAGGCGATCGAGGCGCGTGCCCGGCGGATTGCCGGCGGGCTCGACCGGCTCGGCGTCGGCCCCGGCGACTGCGTCGCCATCCTGATGCGCAACGACATCGCCTTTCTGGAGGCGACCTATGCGACGGCGATGCTGGGGGCCTATGCGGTGCCGGTGAACTGGCACCTCAAACCCGACGAGGTCCGCTACATCCTCGAGGACTGCGAGGCCAGGGTGCTGATCGGCCACGCGGACCTGCTGGCACCGGTGGCCGGCGACCTGCCCGGCGGCCTCGCCGTCTTCACCGCGCCGGTGCCGCCCGAGGTGGCACGGCATTTCCCGTCGGCGGGCCCGTGCGAACCCCCGGCCGGCAGCCGCGATCTCGATACCTGGCTGGGCCTTGAAGCGCCCTTCGACGGGCCGGCGCGCCCGGCGCCGATGAGCATGATCTATACATCCGGCACCACAGGAAAGCCGAAGGGGGTGAAGCGTCAGGCGCCGACGCCGGAAGAGGCGAAGGCATCGGAGGGCCTGCGCGCCCTCGTCTATGGCCTCAGGCCCGGGGTGCGCGCGCTGCTGCCGGGGCCGCTTTATCATTCCGCGCCGAATTCCTTCGGCATCCGCGCCGGACGGCTCGGCGGCGTCCTGGTGCTGATGCCGCGCTTCGACGCGGAGGACATGCTGAGGCTGATCGAAACCCATCGCATCGACACGGTCTTCATGGTGCCGACCATGTTCGTGCGCCTGCTGAAGCTGCCCGAGGCGGTCCGCCAGCGCTACGACCTCTCCTCGCTGCGCTTCGTCATCCATGCCGCGGCGCCCTGTCCCGCCGAGGTGAAGAGCGCGATGATCGCCTGGTGGGGCCCGGTGATCCACGAATTCTACGGCGGCACGGAGACCGGGCCCGTCACCTTCGCCACGTCGGAGGACGCGCTGAAGAAGCCGGGAAGCGTCGGAAGGCTCTCGCCCGGCGCCGCCATCCGTGTCCTTGGCGAGGACGGGGCGGTGCTGCCGCAGGGCGCCGTCGGCGAACTCTTCTGCCGCATCGAGGGCTATCCCGACTTCACCTATCACAAGGCGCCGGAGAAGCGCGCGGAGGTCGATGATTCCGGCTTCATCACCTGCGGCGACATCGGTTTTGTGGATGCGGAGGGCTATGTGTTCCTCTGCGACCGCAAGCGCGACATGATCATCGCCGGCGGGGTGAACATCTACCCGGCCGAGATCGAGGCGGCGCTGCTCGCCCTGCCGGAGGTGCGCGACTGCGCCGTCTTCGGCATTCCCCATGCCGAGTTCGGCGAGAGCATCATGGCGGTGATCGCGCCGCAGCCGGGGGTGGAGATCGATCCGGAGGCGCTGGGGGCGCAGCTCGCCACCCGCCTCGCCGACTACAAGCTGCCGCGGTACTTCGAGATCCGCCACGACCTGCCGCGGGAGGATTCGGGCAAGATCTTCAAGCGCCGGCTGCGCGACCCCTATTGGGCGGCGGCCGGCCGGGCGATCTGAGGGTGGGGCCTCGCATCACCAGCGTTTCCGGCGGGACAACTCAAAACCCCAGCATGGCCCTGATGTCGGCCGGGCTCGCGCCCTGCATCCGCAAGGCCCGGAAGCCCTCGGCCTGGTCGCTCTTCGACAGTTTGCGCCCGTCGGCGCCGAGAACGAGCGGGTGATGGCGATAGAGCGGCGCCGGCAGGCCGAGGAGTTCCTGCAGGACCCGGTGGACGGCGGTCGCCTCGAACAGGTCCTCGCCGCGCACCACATGGGTGACGCCCTGCAGCGCGTCGTCGGTGACGACGGCGAGGTGATAGCTGGTGCCGAGATCCTTGCGGGCGAGGACGACGTCGCCCCAGCGCTCGGGGCGGGCCGCGACGGTGCGGTGCTCCCGCCCTCGGGCGTCGACCTCGGTCCAGGACGGCGGCGCGCCGAGCCGCGCCAGCGCCGCGGCCATGTCGAGGCGCTGGGCGTGGGG
>NZ_JAUYFA010000073.1 GCF_030691135.1 Phreatobacter sp. | reverse complement strand
CGGCGATGCAGTCGGCGAGGAGGCGTCCGGTGAGCCCGGCCATCGGGCTCGGCTTGAACACCACCGTATTGCCGGCCAGCAGGGCCGAGACCGACATGCCGATGGCGAGCGCCACGGGGAAGTTGAACGGCGCGATGACGCCGAAGACCCCGAAGGGCCTGAGCACGTCGCGCGTCTCCTCGCGCGGATGGGCGCGCCTGAGGTCACGTTCGAAACCTTCGTTGGCGATGAGCTCGTCGGCATAGAAGCGGACGAGGTCGATGGCCTCCTCCACCTCGCCCAGCGCCTCCATGCGCGACTTGCCGACCTCGATGAGACAGGCCGCGGCCATGGCGAAGCGACGGGCGGTCATCGCATCGGCGACGCGGTGACAGAGAGCGGCGCGCCGCTCCCAGCCGCAATGGCGCCAGCCCTCGCGGGCGGCACGGGCCGCCGTCACCGCCCGGTCCACTGCCTCCGGCCCTGCCGCGAAGAACGTGCCGAGCGCGAGCCTGCGGTCGATGGGCGAGACGGCGGTGAAGGCCGTGCCGCTGCGATCGTCCCGGCCAGCGATCCAGTTGGCCTGCTCGCGGCCGAGCATCTGCGCGGCAACCTCCGGGATCACCCGGTCGAGATGGGCGTGCACGCCGGAGAAATCCTCCGCGATGTTGGAATAGGTCACGCGCGGCAATTGGTCGGGCGTCATGGTCGCGTCCTGCATCGCTGTCGTCCCCGTCACGCCGGCCAGCACTGGCCGCCGCCATCCACCCGCAGCACCTGACCGGAGACGAAGGCGCCCAGCGGTCCGGCGAAAATCTCCACCACCCGCGCCACCTCGTCCACCGTGGCGATGCGGTCGAGCGTGCCCGCCTCCGCCAGCCGCGCCGGATCGACGGCGCGCGTGCCGAGGAAGCGGCCGGTCCGGGTGTCACCCGGCGCGATGCAGTTGACCGACACGTCATAGGGGCGGAGCTGGTCGGCGAGGCAGCGGGTATAATGCGTCACGCCGGCCTTGGCTGTTGCGTAGATGGCGCCGTTGGTGCGGCCCTTGAAGGCGGCGACCGAGCCGAGGGTGACGATACGGCCCGCGCGCCGCGCCATCATGCCCCTGGCCACCGCCTGGCAGGTGAGGATGGTGGAGAGAAGGTTGCGCTCCAGCACGGCGCGCACATCCTCTTCCGCGATGCCCACGGCATCGTTCGGGTCGGGCTTGCCGCCGCGCGCCGCGATGTCGCCGCCGGCATTGTGGACGAGGATGGCGATGGGGCCGAGGCCCGCTTCGGTCTCGGCGACGACGCGGTCGATCTCGCCGGCGCGGGTCAGGTCGCCGAGCACCCGCAGCGTCCGGACGCCATGGGCCGCCGCCACCTCACCGGCCACGGCGGTCAGCGTGGTGCCCTCGCCATATTCGGCCGGACCGGTCTCCCGCATGCCATGGATCGCGACAGCGGCGCCCATGGCCGCCAGCTTCTCGGCGAAGGCCCGGCCGAGGCCGCGGCCCGCCCCCGTCACCAGCGCCACCTTGCCGGCCAGCGGCCGCTCCGTCGTCGTGTTCATGGCATGTCTCCCCGCCGACACTCCGCCGCCGGGCCGCGCGCTTGGCAAGCCCACCGGCCGGGGGGCAGCGGTGCAGCGGCGGCCGCCGTGATCCGGAGGTCCGAGCGAGAGGCAGTTTCACCGGTGATGCCGGACACCACGCCAGGGTCGGAAGCGCAGCTGCCGTACCCCTCCCCCAGCCCGCGGGGGAGGAAATGGTGAGGACCCGGAGACGAGCGTCGGGCCCCTGCCGGACACGCCGGCGCGGCGAGGCCGCCGCAAAGCCTCACGTCGGCATTGCGTTGCAAGCAGGTCCTCGGGCCTTATGCCGCCTTCGAGGGGTGCGCAGGAGGCGGCATGGCCATCGAAATCGAACGCAAGTTCCTCGTCGTCGGGGACGGCTGGAAAGCCGCGCCCTGCGTCCGGGCCATCGCCCAGGGCTATCTCGCGACCATCCCCGCCTCCGTCCGCATCCGCATCCAGGACGGCGCCGCGACCCTCACGATCAAGGGCGAGGCCGACGGCCTCGTCCGCGACGAGTTCGAATATGCCGTCCCGCTCGCCGATGCCGAGGCGATGCTGCGCCTCTGCCCCGAGCCGCCCATCGTCAAGAAGCGCCACGAGATCGTCCACGCGGGCAAGCTCTGGCAGGTCGATGCCTTTGAGGGCGCGCTGGCCGGCCTCGTCATCGCCGAGATCGAGCTGGAGAGCGCCGAAGAGGTCGTCACCCTGCCGGACTGGGTCGGCCGCGAGGTGACCTATGACCGGCGCTACCGCAACTCCGCCCTCATCCGCAGCGGTCTCGACGGGCTTCCGACGCAAGATCCCGGGCTGAAGCGCTGCAACGGCTGAGATGCCGTGCCGCCCTGTGTCTGGTCGCGGCTGAAGACCGGTGCTAGACTTGAGACGGACCGTTTCCGTCCCGCATCGCCAGATCCCCAAAGAAGGCTCGGATGTCAGTCGTCACCAGCATCGAAGATCTCCGCATCCTCGCCAAGCGCCGCGTCCCGCGCATGTTCTATGACTATGCCGATTCCGGCTCCTGGACGGAGAGCACCTACCGGTCCAACACTTCGGACTTCGCGAAGATCAAGCTGCGCCAGCGCGTCGCGGTCGACATGCGCGACCGCACGCTCGCCACCGAGATGATCGGCGAGCCGGTTTCCATGCCCATGGCGCTCGCGCCCACCGGCCTCACCGGCATGCAGCACGCCGACGGCGAGATCCTCGCCGCCCGCGCCGCCGTCAAGGCCGGCATCCCCTTCACGCTGTCGACCATGAGCATCTGCTCGATGGAGGACATCGCGGAAGCCACAGGCAAACCGTTCTGGTTCCAGCTCTACGTGATGCGCGACCGGGAATTCGCCGCCAACCTCATCGACCGGGCGAAGAAGGCGGGCTGCTCGGCGCTCGTCCTCACCCTCGACCTGCAGATCCTCGGCCAGCGCCACAAGGACATCAAGAACGGCCTGTCCGCCCCGCCGAAGCCGACGCTGACGAACCTGATCAACCTCTCCACCAAGCTGCGCTGGTGCCTGGGGATGCTGGGCACCAGGCGGCGCACCTTCGGCAACATCGTCGGCCACGCCAAGGGCGTCGACGACATGTCGTCGCTCTCCTCCTGGACCTCGCAGCAGTTCGATCCGGCGCTCAGCTGGGACGACGTGAAGTGGATCAAGGACCGCTGGGGCGGCAAGCTGATCCTGAAGGGCATTCTCGACGCCGAGGATGCCGAACTCGCCCTCGGCTCGGGCGCCGACGCGCTCATCGTCTCCAACCATGGCGGCCGCCAGCTCGACGGCGCCATGTCCTCCATCGAGGCCCTGCCCGGCATCGTCTCGGCGGTAGGCTCGAAGATCGAGGTCCATATGGACGGCGGCATCCGCTCCGGCCAGGACGTGCTCAAGGCCATCGCGCTGGGGGCGAAGGGCACCTATATCGGCCGCGCCTTCCTCTATGGCCTCGGCGCCAAGGGCGAGGAGGGGGTCACCGCCGCCATCGAGATCATCCGCAAGGAGCTCGACATCACCATGGCGCTCTGCGGCCTGCGCGACATCAAGACGGTGACCGGCAACATCCTGGTGCGCTGAGCGGCCGGGCTCAGAGGCCGGACCAGAACAGCTCGAGGCGCGAGGCTGTGGCCCAGCTGCCCGACGCATACTGGCGCATCTCGATCTCCACCCCCTCCCCGGCGAGGGTGATGAGGTTCCAGCTGTTGACCTGGCCGCGCAGCCGGTCGGAGGTCGCCGTCCCCGCATGAACGATGAGCACGTCGTCCCGGGCCATGGCCGCGCCGGTGGCTGCCGTCCGCTCGCCGGCGGCGGGACTCCACAGGCTGGCATGGCTGCGGTGCCGGTGGCCGAGAAGTATGAGGCTGCGCGAGCGCTTCGCCAGCGTCGCCAGCAAGGCGTCACCCCGCGTCACCAGATCGTAGTCGTGGCCCGTATCATCCCCATAGGCGACGGGATGATGGGCGGTGACCACGAGGACGCGCGGGTCGCGCTCGGCGGTCGCCACCGCCGCGATCTGCGCCGGGGCGATCCGTCCGCGCGACCAGTTGAGATAGGGGCCGAAGGGACGCGCGCTGTTGACACCCTTCACCAGCACGGCGGCGTTGGACCATTCCGGCGCCAGCCCCTGGGTGATGTAGCGCCGCCACCGCGTGAACGGCGCGAAGAACAGCTCCCACAGCGGAAAGGCTGCGATGTCGTGGTTGCCGGGCACCACCACATAGGGTGCCGCGATGCGGTCGAGGAAAGCGCGGGCGGCGGTGAACTCGCCATGGCTCCCGAGCTGGGTGAGATCGCCGCTGATCACCACGACGTCGGGAGACGCCGCCGCGAGGTCGGCGAGGAGCGCCGTCACGATCTCGGGCACCTCGCGCCCGAAATGGATGTCGGAAATATGGGCGACCACCGTCATGGCGAGAGCGTCATAGAGAGCATCATGGCGCCGGGGTCGGCGGTTGCGGCACGATGACCCTGAGGGCGCCGGGCTTCACCGCGAAGTGCAGCGGCGTCCTGAGCCGGCGGATCTCGCCGTCGTTCAGGATGGTAAGCCATTCGCGCTGGGCGTCGATGGTCAGCACGGGCGTCTCGCGGAATGCGATGTCGGGATCGATCCGCGCCCGCCCGGCGAAGATCGCGGCGGCCAGCTTGAACAGCGTCAGGTAACCCCGCTCCCGCGCTGCATAGACCGCCAGAAGCCCCGAATCCAGCGTCGTTCGGAACGGCACGCGCGAGACGATCTCGGCGAGCGGATTGACCGAGACGATGACGCCGCGCGTCTCCTCCGTCCAGGCGCTGCGGTCGTCGCGGATCGCCAGCGAGGCCGGCCGCAGCGTCATCGCCTTCATGCCGGTGCGCAGGAACGACACCATGGTCGCCAGCATCCGCCCACGGGCCTCCTCACGGTAGCGCTGCAGCTTGGCCAGCGGGCCGATGACGCTGGTGCACAGGAAGGCCCTGTCGTTGACGGTGCCGACATCGATGGCGCGCTGCGCCCCCTTCACCAGTGCGGCGATGGCGAGGGCCGGGTCGAGGGGGATCAGGAGGTCGCGGGCGAGCTGGTTGACCGTCCCCTGCGGAATGATGGCGAGAGCCGTATGGGTACCCGCGAAGGCTTCCGCGGCGGCGAGGATCGTCCCGTCGCCGCCGAGCACCACGACGACGTCGGGGTCATGCGCCTTGCAGGCCGCGATCGCCTCGGCCAGGTGGCCGCGGCCTGCCATGAACAGACGCGGATAGACGCCATAGGCAGAGATCGCCGTGACGATCGTATCGACGGCCTGGCCGCCGCGTCCGCCGAGGCCCGAGCGCTTGTTGGCCAGCACGGCGACCGACGGTTTCGCGCCGAAGCCGAAAATGCCGCTCTCGGCCATGATGAGATGTCCCCGGGATCGCGCGTCGCTGCCGGACGCGGACGGAACAACGGACAGGACGGCGAAGAGTTCCAGATGGCAAATCGTCGCCGGTACGGGACTGCCCGGCGGGCATATGTGCCGGCGACCATGCTGCCGGGCCCAACTGCCGCAAGAAAGCGGGGCCTCAGGAAAGCCGGCTTAAAAAGCAAAGGGCCGCCTCGCGGGCGGCCCTCGGCTCGTCGTTCCGGGGGTCAGTGGCTCAACGGCGACCGCTGCGCGACGCCGCCTTGGCGCGGGCTTCGGCATAGGCGGCGATTTCGCGGTAAATCTGCTTCGGACGCGCCTTGGCGCGGGCCTCTTCTTCTTCGAGACGCTTCAACTCGGCCTCTTCGGCAGCGACGCGCTCGGCTTCCTTGCGGGCGAGTTCTTCGGCGGCGAAACGCTCGGCCTCGGCGCGACGGATGGCTTCCTTCGCCTCTTCCCGCTTGGCGCGGGCCTCGGCGATGACGCGGCGCTCGGCCTGGCGCTTCTGGAAGTCCGGATCATCCGGACCCGGTCGCGAACGGAACTTCTCCAACAATGCCTGCTTAGCCTTCTGGGCAGTCTCAAGGCGTTCGGACAGGCCGTTCTGGGTATGGATGGACAAAGGGCAGTGATCCTTGGTTCGTTCAGTCAGGTTCAGATGCGGTTCGGGGACGTCGCAGGCGGGAGGCGCGCACCGGGTTTCCGGAGGCCTCGTCGCGACTGCATTCGGGTACATAAAGCTTCACCGAACGTCAACGTCAAACCATCTCATCGTGACATATGGTTGACGCTTGGCAGCTATTCCAGTGCCACCGACCGGGAATTCGTCTCGCCACCCGCCGCACCCGACCGGGCCACGACCCGCAGGAGGTCGGCCCGCACCGCCTCGATGTGGCCGACGAGGTAGCCGGAGGCCTCATCGAAACGCCCCGCCCGGCATTGCCGGATGAGCTCGGCATGTTCCTGCTCGGCGATCCCCATGGCCGCCGTGCTGGACAGCTGCAGGCGGGTGTAGCGGTCGCTCGTCTGCAGCAGCGCGGCGACGATCGACTGGGTGCGCGGCTGCCGCGCCCTGGTGTAGAGCGCCATGTGGAACTCGGCGTTGATGACGCCCCATTGGGCCACATCCCCCGCCGCGATCGCCGTCTCGAAACGCACCTGGATGGCGTCGAGCGCGGCGAAATCGGCCTCGGCGAATCGCGGCACCGATTGCGAGAGCAACCGCGGCTCGAGCAGACAGCGCAGATCGAAGACGTCGTTGATCTCGTCCAGCGACAGTTCCGAGACGATCGCGCCCTTGTGCGGAACGATGCGCACGAAGCCTTCCGCCTCGAGCTGGAACAGCGCTTCGCGGACGGGAATGCGGCTGACGCCATAGGTCTCCGCCATAGCATCCTGACGCAGCTGCGTGCCGGCGGGATAGGTGCCGGCGAGGATCGCCTGACGCAGGCGGTCGACGATGGCTGCAGAGAGGGTGCGATGCTTGAGCGGTACGGTCATGCGACTCCCGGGAATGCTCCAAATGTTTCCATCCGACCACGAATTGCCGGCTTTGCCCATCCGTCGACACGCACGAGCAGGATCGACGCCGGCTGGAACCGGACCGGGAGAATAAGTAGCCGGAAAGGCATTGACTCATCGATTGTATAAAATCTACCGTGGCACAATTCCAGAGCAAAAGCACCTCGGGAGTCCAACCGGTGACGAACCAGGCCATTCCCTCCGAGCAGGCCTTTGCGCCGGCCCGGGCCCTGCAGTCCCTGTCGGCCGGCCTGCTCGCGATCGAGCGGCTGGCCATCATGGGCTTCATGGGCCTGCTGGCCGGGCTCATCCTCCTCAACGTCGTCACCCGCTACAGCGGTGTTCCGATCTACTGGATCGACGAATCGTCGGTCTACTCGGTCGTCTGGCTGACCTTCATCGGCGCCTCGGCGATGACGCGGCTCAGGCTCGACTTCGCGGTCTCGATGCTGACGGAGCGCCTGTCGGAGCGCTGGCGCAAGGTGGCCAAGGTCATCGCAACCGGCATGGTCGTCACCTTCGGCGTCGCGCTCGCGGCCATGTGCTGGCTGTGGATGGACCCGCCCGGCATCGCCGCCGCCGGCTTCGATGCCCGCGCCTTCGCCGGCGAGACCTTCAACTTCCTCTACACCGAGCGCACCCAGACGCTGAACTGGCCGACCTGGGTGCTCTACATGATCCTGCCGATATTCGCCGTGTCCATGACCGTCCATGGCCTCGCCAACCTGGTCGAGGATATCGGCCTGGTGCCGCCGGCGCCGATCCGGGGCTTCGTCCTCTCCGACATTGACGGGGTGAACTGATGATCACCTCGGCCGCCTTTCTCGTCGTCATGCTGGTCGGCGTGCCGATCGGGCTGTGCCTGTGCATCGCCGGCATCGTCTTCATCATGGCCTCCGGCAATCCGCTCCTTTTCCAGAGCTATCCGCTGCAGATGTTCGGCGGCGTCGACAGCTACGGCCTGATCGCCATCCCGCTCTTCATCCTCATCGGTGAGATCATGAACGGCGGCGGCATCACCCGGCGCATCGTCGATCTCGCCATGGCCTTCATCGGCTCGGTGCGCGGCGGCCTCGCCTACGTCAACATCCTCGCCAACATGTTCGTCGCCTCCATCCTCGGCTCGGCCACGGCACAGGTCGCGATCATGTCGCAGATCATGGTCCCGGAAATGGAGAAGCAGGGCTATGACAAGACCTTCGCCGCCGGTCTCACCGCCTATGGCGGCATGCTCGGCCCGATCATCCCGCCCTCGGTGATGTTCGTCGTCTACTCGGTGCTGGCGCAGGTCTCGGTCTCGGACATGCTGATCGCCGGCATCCTGCCCGGCCTCATCCTTACGGCGCTGTTCTTCGTCGTCATCGCCCTGATGGGCTATGTCTACAATTATCCCCGGGCGGAGAAGCAGTCGGGCCGCCAGCGCCTCCGCACGATCCTCGCCGCGCTGCCCACCCTGTCGATCCCCGTCATCATCGTCGGCTCGATCCTCGGCGGCCTCGCCAACGCCACCGAATCGGCGGCCATCGGCGCCGTCGCCGCGGCCCTGGTCGGCCGCTTCTGGACGCGCCAGTTCGCCTTCTCCCGCCTGCCGGAGATGATGCTGCGCGCCGGCGTCTATTCCGCCGTCGTGCTGTTCCTGGTCGCCGCCGCCGCCGTCTTCTCGTGGATCCTCATCTACGGGAAGGTGCCGCAGGAGACCGCCGCCTGGATCCAGACGGTCGCCAAGGATCCCATCACCTTCATGCTCCTGACCAACGTCATCCTTTTGGTCATCGGCACGGTGATCGACGGCATCCCCGGCCTGATCATGACGGTGCCGATCCTGCTGCCCATCGCCACCGAGGTCTACGGCATCGACCCCCGCCATTTCGGCGTCGTCGTGGTCATCAACCTCGTCCTCGGCCTGCTCTCGCCGCCGGTCGGCCTGTGTTTCTTCGTCGCCGCCGCGGTCACCGGCGCCAAGCCGGGGAAGATGTTCCTCGTCACCCTCCCGTTCTTCGGCGTCGCCTGCATCCTCCTGGTGCTGCTGTCGATCTATCCCTTCCTGTCCCTCGCCCTCCTCAAGTGAATGCCGTCCTCGAACCCCAAAGGAGCATGCCCATGACCCTCTCCCGCCGCCATCTCATCGCCGCCGGCGCCAGCCTGCCGCTCGCCGCCCCCTCGCTCGCCCTCGCCCAGGCGAAGGAGTTCCGTCTCGGCATCCTCACCCCCGCCGGCCATCCCTGGAACCGCGCCGCCCTCAAGGTCGGCGAGGACCTGAAGGCCGCAACCAACGGCCGCCTGACGTTGACGGTCTTCCATTCCGGCCAGCTCGGCAACGAGGCCGCGATGCTGCAGCAGATGCAGTCGGGCGCCCTCGACATGGGCTGGATCATGGCCGCCGAGCTCGGCTCCCGCGTGCCCACCATCGCCGCCATCACCGCGCCCTATGTGGTCGATTCCACCCCGAAGATCGCCAAGCTGGTCCGCCACCCGGTGGCGGCCAAACTGTTCGACGTGCTGCCGCGCGAGACCGGCACGATCGGCCTCGCCTGGGGCATCACCGGCATGCGCGCCGTCTTCGCCTCCAGGGACGTCTCCAAGGTCGCCGATATCCGCGGCATGAAGCTGCGCATCAACCCGACGCCGGTCTTCCGTGACTTCTACCAGTTGCTCGGCGCCGCACCGACGCCGATCCCGACGCCGCAGGTCTTCGACGCCATGACCAACGGCCAGGTCGACGGCCTCGAGGCCGACCTCGAATTCTCCTGGAACCAGCGCTTCGACCGGGTGTCGAAGTCGATCCTGCAGATGAATGCCGTCTTCATGCCGGTCATCGCCCTCGTCTCGGGCCGCGTCTGGCAGACGATCTCCGCCGCCGACCGCGAGCTCATCACCAAGACCGTCAAGGGCGCCCTCGACATCCAGATCGACGAGCTCGCCGGCAACGAGCCGAAGCTGGTCGAGCAGTTCAAGGCGACCGGCATCCCCTTCCGCAACGCCGATCCGCGCGAGGCCGCGGCGGTCGTCGCCGAATTCGACAAGATCTGGCTTCCCAAGGCGCCGATCCTCGCCGAACTGCGCCAGGCCGGCGCTTCGCTCTGAGATCGCTGCCAGCTTCGTCATGCCCGGGTCTGTCCCGGGCATCCACGGCTTGCCGAAGCGCTGACACCTGAAGTCATGGATCCCCGGGACAAGCCCGGGGATGACGATAGCGGGCGCAGTCCTTCAACCCCATCCCCGCCCGCGGCGCCCCCTCAGCCGCCGCGCAACGACCATTTCATCGGAGAAAACCCCATGGCACCGCGCATTTCCTGGGAAGGCGTCTTCCCGGCCGTCACCACCCAGTTCCACGACGATCTCTCGCTCGACATCGACGCCACCGCCAAGGTGATGGACAACCTGATCCGCGACGGCGTCTCCGGCCTCATCGTCTGCGGCTCGGTCGGCGAGAACACCTCATTGGCCCGCCATGAGAAGATCGCCGTCATGGAGGCGGCCAAGTCCGTCGCCGCCGGCCGCGTGCCGGTGCTCTGCGGCATCGCCGAGTTCACCACCGCCTTCGCGGTCGAGACGGCGAAGGAAGCTGCCCGCATCGGCATCGACGGCATCATGGTCATGCCGGCCCTGGTCTATTCGTCCAAGCCGCACGAGACCGCCCAGCATTTCCGCACGGTCGCCACCGCCACCGACCTGCCGGTGATGCTCTACAACAACCCGCCCATCTACAAGAACGACGTCACGCCGGACATTCTCGTCTCGCTCGCCGATGTCGAGACCGTCGTCTGCTTCAAGGACTCCTCTGGCGACACCCGCCGCTTCATCGACACACGCAACATGGTCGGTGACCGCTTCGTGCTCTTCGCCGGCCTCGACGACGTCATCGTCGAGAGCGTCGCCATGGGCGCGGTCGGCTGGGTGTCCGGCATGTCCAACGCCTTCCCGCGCGAGGGCGAGACCCTGTTCCGCCTGGCCCGGGCCGGCCGCTACGCCGAGGCCATGCCGCTCTACGAGTGGTTCATGCCCCTGCTGCACCTCGATGCCCGCCCAGATCTCGTCCAGTGCATCAAGCTGTGCGAGAACATCATGGGCCGCGGCACCGCGCTGACCCGTCCGCCGCGCCTCGCCCTGTTGCCGCACGAGAAGGCGGACGTCGAGGCGATGATGGCCAAGGCCCTCGCCACCCAGCCCAAGCTGCCGGATGTCGGGCTGAAGGCCGCCGCCTGACCCGCGGTCGCGCCAAATAACGGAATTCGCGTGTAATATTCCGTTAACGCATTCTTGGGTTGCACCATGCCTTCATGGGCCTCTATCCGAGGCAGGCATGGTTAACGAGACGCACGGTTTCAGTGCTCCGCGATGGAGGCTGACGCGCTGGCTGGCGACGACCAGTCAGCGCGTGCCGGATGACGTGCGCGCCGCACTGATCGCCCAGCTCTTCGGCACCCTGCCGATATTCCTGGGCGGCATGGTCAACACCATGGCCATCGCCGTCCTGGTGGTGATCTGGCACCCCTCGCCCCTGCTGATCGCCTGGTGCTGCCTGGAGATCACCGTCTCCCTCAGCCGGCTCGCCGTGATGATCCACGCCCTGCGCGCGGTGCGGCGCGGCGGCCGGACCTTCACCGACCTCACCATCCTCCTCGCCGTCGCCTGGGGCTTCACCACCGGCCTCGGCGCCGGCCTCATCCTCATGACCGGCGACTGGCCCACCGCCATCGTCGTCTGCATCTCCGCCGCCGGCATGACCGGCGGCATGTGCTTCCGCTATGTCGGCGCGCCCCGCCTCGCCACCGCGGTCATCGCCGGTGCGCTGCTGCCCGCCACGGTGGGCGCGCTGTTGTCCGGCAACACGATCCTGCTCATCTCGGCAGTCCAGGCGCCGGCCCTCCTCCTCGCCATGAGCATGGCCGCCTTCCAGCTCCACCGCATGCTGGTCGCAACCATGATGGCCGAGCGCGAAAACCTGCAGCGCACCAGGGTCGACGCCCTGACCGGCCTCGCCAACCGCGCCGGCCTGATCCGAGAATTCGAGACGCGCCTCGCCGCGGGCGCACCGGAGGGCAAGCCCTTTGCGCTGCTCTATCTCGACCTCGACGGCTTCAAGGCGATCAACGACACCCACGGCCACCTCATCGGCGATCGGATTCTGGCCGTGGTGGCCGAGCGCATGCGAACCGTTCTCGCGCCGGGCGACATGGCCGGGCGGCTCGGCGGCGACGAATTCGTCATCCTCGCCGCTGCCGGCGGTGATACGGAGGCGCTCGCCCTCGGCCGGGACGCCCTCGCCGCGATCTCGGCGCCCTATCTGCTGGCCGACGGCCACACCGCCCGCATCGGCGTCAGCATCGGCATCGCTATCGCGACGCAGGACGGCCGCGACTGGGACACGCTGATGGCCCGCGCCGATACGGCCCTCTATGTCGCCAAGGCCCGAGGCAAGGCCGCCGTCGCCCTCGCCAGCGAGGTCGACGGCAACGCCCAGACACTCTGGGAGGCCATGCGGCGGGCCGGATCGGACCCGCGCGATCAAAGGCTGGCCGACGCCGGATAGGCGAAACCGGCAACAGGAGACCGCCATCGGCCAACGGAAGCCGGTGCGGGGATAAAGCATCGTTGCGGCTTACTTGGCGCAATTTACGGTACGTTGAGACCACTCGGGCATCAGTCACCGCGAACCAGGCGGAGCAGCGCGAATGCAGACCGGCAAGGCCATCTATTCAGCACCGACCTGGCGCCTGCCCCGCTGGCTGGCCGAGCCGCCCGCCGGCACGCCCGACGCCATCCGGCAGCGTCTGATCGCCGAACTCTTCGGCAGCCTGCCGGTCTTCTTCGGCGGCCTGATCGCCACCATCGTCGGCCCGCTCACCGTCGTCGCCTTCAAGCCCAGCCTGTGGTTCATCGTGTGGCTGACGGTGGAAGCGGTGATCAGCATCGGCCGTCTTGCCGTGCTGACCCATGGTCGGCTCGCGGCGCGACGCGGCGAAAAGACCTGCACCAACCTCCATATCCTCATGGCGCTGGCCTGGAGCGCCAATCTCGGTTTCGGCTGTTTCCTCGCCATCCTGTCGGGAGACTGGATGATCGCCACCGTCGCCTGCGTCCCGGCCGCCGCCATGGTCGGTGGCATCTGCTTCCGCAACTTCGCCGCCCCGCGGCTCGCCTCGGCGATGATCATCCTGTCCCTGCTGCCGATGACCTTCGCGACCGTCCTGACGGGCGAGCCGGCAATGATCGGCGTCGCGCTGCTGGTGCCGCTTTTCCTGGTCAGCATGTCTCTCGCGGCCTTCCAGATGAACGCCATGTTCGTCTCGGCCATGGTCGCCGAACAGGATAACCGTCACCGCGCCTGCCATGACGACCTCACCGGCCTCTCCAACCGCGCCCATTTCGTGACGCGGCTCGGCCAGCGCCTCGCCAGCGCCCCCCCGGGAGGGCTCGCCCTTTTCTTCCTCGATCTCGACGGCTTCAAGCGCGTCAACGACCAGTTCGGTCACGCCACCGGCGACGGCCTGCTGCAGCTCGTCGCCGAGGATCTCACTGCCGCCGTGCGGGCGGACGACATCACGGCGCGGCTCGGTGGCGACGAGTTCGTCGTCCTCGCCGACGGCCTCGACCGCGCCGGGGCCCTGGCCTTCGGCCGGCACCTGGCCGAGACCATCTCGCGCACCTACGAGGTCGGCGGACGGGCCTGCACAATCGGCGTCAGCATCGGCATCGCCCTGGCGCCCGACCACGGCGGCGACGCCCGCAACCTGCTCGCCGCCGCGGATGCGGCCCTCTATGTCGCCAAGGATCGCGGCTCCTGCCGGGTCGTCATGGCGGAGGACGCCGCGAGCCCGGCGCCACCCCTCGCACCGCTCGCGGATGCTGGCCTCGCCCTCGACCCGCAGCGGCAGTCCACCCCGTCCTGAGAGCCATTGCGCCGCCGCGCGCCGCGCCGCATACCGGCAGGGCTCACGCCTTCCGGAACCGCGCCATGTCCCGCTTCACCTTCACCTGCATCGACGGCCACACCTGCGGCAATCCTGTCCGCGTCGTCACAGGCGGCTCGATCCCGCAACTCGCCGGCGCCACCATGTTCGACCGGCGCCAGGACTTCCTCGCCCGCCACGACTGGATCCGCACCAGCCTGATGTTCGAACCGCGGGGCCACGACATGATGTCGGGCTGCATCCTCTATCCGCCGACCCGCGCCGATTGCGACGTCGGCATCCTCTTCATCGAGACCTCGGGCTGCCTGCCGATGTGCGGCCACGGCACGATCGGCACGGTGACGACCATCATCGAGCACGGCCTCGTCACGCCGAAGACGCCGGGCGTCCTGATGCTCGACACGCCGGCCGGCCTCGTCGAGGCGCGCTACGTGCAGAACGGCCCCTATGTCGAGAGCGTCCGCCTCACCAATGTGCCCTCGTTCCTGCTCGGGCGCGGCTACGAGGTCGACGTCGAGGGCCTCGGTCCGCTCACCGTCGACGTCGCCTATGGCGGCAACTTCTACGCCATCGTCGAGCCGCAGCCAGGCTACGGCGACCTCGACGACCTGCAGCCCTCCGACGTGCTGCGGTTCTCGGCGCTGCTCCGCAAGACCTTCAACGCCCGCCATGCCATCGTCCATCCGGAGAACCCGGCGCTGGACCGCCTGACCCATGTGCTGTGGACCGGCGCGCCGCGTAACGGCGGCACCGCCCGCAACGCCGTCTTCTACGGCGACAAGGCCATCGACCGTTCGCCCTGCGGCACCGGCACCTCGGCCCGCATGGCCCAACTCGCCGCCACCGGCCGGCTGAGCGAGGGCGATGCCTTCGTGCACGAGTCGATCATCGGCTCGAAATTCACCGGCCGCATCGAGGGGCGCTCGACGGTCGGCGGCCTCGCCGCCATCATCCCCTCCATCGAGGGCTGGGCCCGCGTCACCGGCATCAACACGATCTTCGTCGACGACCGCGACCCCTACTGGGAAGGCTTCCAGGTCGCCGACCGGTAGGGTTCGAGGCCCATCAACAGGTCAGGAGCAATCCGAGGCCTGGACGCCGCCTCAGGCCCGCGGTGCGACCACCGGATGGGCCGGGCGGTAGGGCTCGATCCGCACAATGCCGGCGGCCATCAGCGCCACCTTGACGGTCGGCGCCATCACCAGCGCGCCGCCGTCACCGCGCCGGACGCCATAGTGCCAGACCGTCATCTGGCCTTCAGCGGCGATCTTGCGGGCGAGCGCTTCGACCGGGTTGCCGGAACCGAGCGCCGCCATCTCAGACGCCGTGAGCCCGACCACCACCGTGTCGCGCGGGCTGACGACGTTGAACAACGTGATGCCGGCCTCGGGCGCCGCCTGTGCCAGGGCGCCGGCGGCGGCGAGCGCGGCCACGGTCGCGCCGGCGGCGAGGCCGGCGAGCATCCGGCGGCGGTTGGCCTGGCGCAGCATGAGGGTGGTCATGGTCATATCTCCGGGTTGCGGGCGGTGGCCTCGCCGTCGTGTCGGCGCCTTGTGCCGCTCCGCCGTTTCAGCCGGAGGGCCCGCGCCGCCGCCACCGTTTCAGCACTGAAAAGCAACAGCGCCGATCCCTCCCGCCGCTTGCCCCG
>NZ_JAUYFA010000068.1 GCF_030691135.1 Phreatobacter sp. | reverse complement strand
TGACCGAGCGTCTGGAGGCGCGCGTAGATGAACGGCTTGAACAGCTCAAGCGCCATCTTCTTCGGCAAGCCGCACTGATGGAGCTTCAGCTCGGGACCGACGACGATGACCGAACGGCCCGAGTAATCGACGCGCTTACCGAGCAGGTTCTGACGGAAGCGGCCCTGCTTGCCTTTCAGCATGTCGGCGAGCGACTTCAACGGACGCGTGTTGGCGCCCGTGATGACGCGACCGCGGCGGCCGTTGTCGAACAGGGCGTCGACCGACTCCTGCAACATGCGCTTTTCGTTGCGGATGATGATGTCGGGCGCGCGCAGTTCCATAAGCCGCTTGAGGCGGTTGTTACGGTTGATGACACGGCGATAGAGGTCGTTGAGATCCGAAGTCGCGAAGCGGCCGCCGTCGAGCGGCACGAGGGGGCGCAACTCGGGCGGGATCACCGGCACGACGGTCAGGATCATCCACTCGGGCTTGTTGCCGCTCTCGATGAAGCTCTCGATCACCTTGAGACGCTTGCCGAGCTTCTTGGGCTTGAGTTCGGTCGTGGCCTCGGCGATCTCCTGGCGCAGATCATCGCGGATCTTCGGCAGATCCATGCCGGTCATCAGTTCGCGAATAGCCTCGGCGCCGATGCCGGCGGTGAAGCTGTCAGCACCGTGCTCCTCGACTGCCTGGTTGAACTGGTCCTCGGTCAGGAGCTGCTTCTCCTTGAAGGGGGAGATGCCGGGCTCGGTGACGATGTAGTTTTCGAAATAAAGGACGCGCTCGAGATCCTTCAGCGTCATGTCGAGCAGAAGGCCGATGCGCGAGGGCAGCGACTTCAGGAACCAGATGTGGGCAACGGGGGCTGCCAGCTCGATGTGGCCCATGCGCTCGCGGCGCACCTTGGCAAGCGTCACCTCGACGCCGCACTTCTCGCAGATCAGGCCCTTGTACTTCATGCGCTTGTACTTGCCGCACAAGCACTCGTAATCCTTGATGGGTCCGAAGATGCGGGCGCAGAACAAGCCGTCGCGCTCCGGCTTGAACGTGCGGTAGTTGATCGTCTCCGGCTTCTTGATCTCGCCGAAGGACCACGAATGGATGTCGTCGGGCGAGGCGATCGAGATCTTGATCTCGTCGAAGGTCGGGACCGACTGCTGGGTCTTGAAGAGGTTGGTGATCTCGTTCATCGGCTCTCTCCAGGGATCAGCGGTGGGTGGGGCCCGCGATCCTCAAAATTCTTGCAGTGTTACCCTTCCCCCCATCTTGGCGAAGCCAAGCTCCGCTTGGACTGGGGAAGGGTTAGAGGTGGGGGGAGCCCGGCCGGCTTTCGCCAGGAGCTCCCCCTTCCAGACTATGTTTACTCGGCGGCGGCTGGCGGAAGCCGCGGACGCTCAGGCGAGGCTTCGGGCGGCGCCTCGACGGCGGGCACTTCGGAATTCAAGAGCTCGACATTGAGGCCGAGCGCCCGCATTTCCTTGACCAACACGTTGAAGCTTTCCGGAACACCCGCCTCGAAGGCGTCGTCGCCACGGACGATCGCCTCGTAGACCTTGGTGCGGCCCGCGACGTCGTCCGACTTGACGG
>NZ_JAUYFA010000049.1 GCF_030691135.1 Phreatobacter sp. | reverse complement strand
GGCACGCTGTCCGGCGGCGAGCAGCAGATGCTCGCCATCGGCCGCTGCCTGATGGGCGAGCCGGAACTCGTCATGTTCGACGAGCCCTCGCTCGGCCTCGCCCCGACGGTTGTGCAGGACGTGCTGCGCACCATCCGCGACCTCGCCGAGGGCGGCCTTACCTGCCTCCTCGTCGAGCAGAACGTCGCGGTATCCCTGCGGCTCGCCAGCCGCGGCTACGTGCTGGAAAACGGCCGCGTGACGCTGACCGGCACCGGTGCGGAGCTCCTCGCCGACGACGGTGTCAGGAAGGCCTATCTGGGGATGTGATCCTCACGCCGCGCCGGCCACTGCCGCCCGCGTCTTCTCCAGCACATAGGCCTCCACCGCCGCCTGATCGTTCGGCAGGTGGGCGATGCGCTCCTGACGCTCCATCAGGTCGCCGAGCCAGAGCGGCAGGGCGGGCCGGGTGCCGGTCGCCGCCTCCACCGCATCGGGGAACTTCGCCGGGTGGGCGGTGGCGAGCACGACGGTCGGCACGGCGGGATCGGCGGCGACCTTGCGGGCCGCGACCATGCCGACGGCGGTGTGCGGGTCGAGGAGATAGCCCGCCTCCGCCAGCGTCGCCTTCATCATGGCCGAGACCTCGGCCTCGTCGGCCCGCGCTGCCCCGAAATCGGTGCGGATTGCGGCCAGCGGCCCCTCGTCGATGGTGAAGCTCTTGGACTGGGCGAGGCCCGCCATCAGCCGCCGCACGGCACCGGCATCCCGGCCATAAGCGTCGAACAGCAGCCGCTCGAAATTGGACGAGACCTGGATGTCCATGGACGGTGAGGAGGTCGGCACCACGCCGGTGACCTCGTAGCGGCCGGTTTGCAGCGTGCGCGCCAGGATGTCGTTGACATTGGTCGCGACCACCAGCTCCGCGATCGGCAGGCCCATGCGCTTGGCGACATAGCCGGCGAAGACGTCGCCGAAATTCCCCGTGGGCACGACATAGCGGGTGGCGCGATGCGGGGCGCCAAGCGCCGCGCCGGCAGCGAAATAATAGACGACCTGCGCGACGATCCGCGCCCAGTTGATCGAGTTGACCCCCGACAGCCGGACCCGGTCGCGGAAGGCGTGGTTGTTGAACAGGCCCTTCACGATGGCCTGGCAGTCGTCGAAGGTGCCGTCGATGGCCACCGCATGGACATTCGCCGCATCGACGGTGGTCATCATCCGCCGCTGCACATCCGACACCCGGCCTTCGGGGAAGAGGATGACCACGTCGACCTGGTCGAGCCCCTTGAAGGCCTCCACCGCCGCCCCGCCGGTATCGCCCGAGGTGGCGCCGACGATGGTGGCGCGCTGGCCGCGCGCCTTCAGCACATGGTCCATCAGCCGTCCGAGGAGCTGCATGGCGCAGTCCTTGAAGGCCAGGGTCGGACCGTGGAACAGTTCCAGCACCCATTCCGACGAGGACAATTGCACCAGCGGCGTCACCGCCGGATGGCGGAAGCTGGCATAGGCCTCGTCGATCATCCGCTCGAGATCGGCGCTGGCGATCGCCCCGTCGACGAAGGGGGCGAGCACGCGCTTGGCGACCTCCGCATAGGGCTGGCCCGACAGCGATGCGATGGCCTCCGGCGTCAGGGCCGGCCAGGTCTCGGGCACATAGAGGCCGCCGTCGCGGGCGAGGCCGGCGAGGAGCGCATCGGGGAAGTCCAGCACCGGTGCTTCGCCCCGGGTCGAGATGTAGCGCATGGCGAGGCCTCCACGGCCTGGTTCGATGGTCGAGGCGGGATTAGGCCGCAAGGCCGGCCATGGCAAGCCCGCCGCCGCGGCTGGACCGCTTGTGACCCGCATGTCACATGGCGGGCCTAGGAGCTGCCCCATGACCATTCGCGCGATTCTCTTCGACAAGGACGGCACCTTCGTCGACTTCGACAAGACCTGGGGACCGGCCGCCTTCCGCGTCATGGACCGCATCGCCCGCGGCGACCGCGGCAAGATCGAGCGGCTGATGCAGGTCTCCGATTTCGACGAGGCGGGCATGCGGTTCAGGCCGACCTCGCCGCTGGTGGCCGGTTCCTCCGCCGATTACGGCCCGCTCTGGGCCGAGGCCATCGGCGTGCCCTTCTCCAAGGCCGTCACCGACGAGATGGACGTGCTCTTTGTCGAGGAGGGCCTCGCCGGCCTCACCCCGATCGGCGATCCCGCCGGGGCGATCGGCGGGCTCAAGGCCCGCGGCCTCGTCCTCGGCGTCGTCACCAACGATTCCGAGAACGGCGCGCGCAGCCAGACGGCACGGCTCGGCATCGACCACCATTTTGATTTCATCGTCGGCTGGGATTCCGGTCACGGCCGCAAGCCCGCCCCCGGCCAGATCCACGCCTTCCTCGACGCCTGGTCGATGGCGCCCCACGAGGTCGCGATGATCGGCGACAGCCTGCACGACATGCATGCCGCCCGCGCCGCAGGCGTCGTCGCCGTCGGCGTCACCACCGGTCCGCTGGTGCCCGCCGACTTCGCGCTCCATGCCGACGTGGTGCTGCCCTCGTTCATGGATGTCGCCGATTGGCTCGACCGGCGCGCCTGAGCGGCGTCAGGCCTGGCCCCGCGCGAAAGCCTCGCCATCCCTGAGCCCGAGTTCATAGGCGGCGCTGATCGCCGCCCCGTCGGTCACAGCGAAGCGGCTGGACAAAATCGGCACTGACGGGCGCACCACCGTGCGGTTCGCCACCTCCGGCACGGTGCCGCCGGCTCGCGTCGTCAGCACCAGCGTCCGTCCGCCGGCCTTTTCCACCGCGGCGATGCGCTCCACCGGCGGATTGTCGACCAGCCCGCCGTCGAGGGCGGGACGGCCGTTCACCAGCCCCACCGGCATGAAGGGCGGCACGGCCGCCGTGCCCATCAGGGCCGCCACCAGTTCCTCGCGGGTCTCGATCCCGTGGGTCGACACGAAGCCCGCCGTGAGGCCGACATGACGCCCGGCGCGCGAATGGCCGGCGCCCGTCCAGAGCTTCTCCACCTGATAGGCCGCGATGGCGGCATAGGCAGCGACCAGCGGCGGCATGAAGGCCGGCGGGTGGGTGACCTGGATCAGGATCTCGGGCGCCGCCCGGAGCGCCGCCAGTTCGAGATCGCTGAAGACCTCGGTGATGAGGTCGCGGTAGAGGTCACCGACGATGAAGGGCGACCTGCCGCGCAGCAGACGCCGCCACTCGACCTCCCGATCGATCGCGGCGCAGGCGTCGAGGACGATCCGGCGGACGCGGTCGCCGGCGCCGATCAGCGAGAAACAGGCCTGGAAGGCGCCCGCCGACACCCCGACCACGATGGCGGGTCTTTGCGGGCTGGCGGCATTCAGGGCGTCCCAGAACCCGCCCTGCCAGTAACAGCGGTTACCGCCGCCGGCGAAGGCGACGGCCTCGAAGGAATGTCGTCTCATGCCGGCAATCTAGGGGGTCGGAGGCGGCGGCGTCGAGACGTCTTCCGGCAGCGTTGAAAGGCGGCGTCGATGGGGTTGCGCGGGGCCGATGGCGCCGCTATACACGCGGCCTGTTCGCGAGGCGGAGTGTAGCGCAGTCTGGTAGCGCACCACGTTCGGGACGTGGGGGTCGCAGGTTCAAATCCTGCCACTCCGACCAGCGGAAGCCCTTGGTCTTCCGTCGGCATCGTGGACGAAAAGGGCGACCTGCGGGTCGCCCTTTTTCGTTTCTCCACCGCCCGTCGTCATCCCGAGGGGACCGCGCCGACGCGCTTCCCGAGCCCCGATGTTTCAGTCGTCCCGGTGTCTCCACCCTTGTCTGCAAGCCATTGAATGGAGGGTATGCTGATGGACATATTACGCATGACGTTACGTCATGATTAATCTTTTGTTTACCCTGCTGTTGTAGCAGTTTCACCTGATCAACATGCACAAAGAGCACTAATAAACGACACGGAGTTTCCCAATGCCACCCGGTGCGACGCCCCAATCGAACATCGTCTCCCTCTTCGCCCAGCGCGAGGGCTCGGAGGAGGCGGCAGGGCGCGCCATGGTGGTGCGGGCCTTCGCCGAGGCGACGGCCTCCCTGGGCCGCGCCGCACAGCTGATCGACGAGGGGCCGCTCGACCCGGAGACCAGCCTGGCGCTCGTCCGCAGCGTCAAGGAGCTGGTGATCCGCACCTTCTCTGTGAATGCCGCCTATATGGAGGCCGAAGCGGAGACGTTCCGGATGCGGCCGTCCGACACGGCGCTGCTCACCCCGGCCGATCCGCCGCGCTGAAGGCGCCGGCGAACCCTCTTCCGGCCCCGGCCCTCCCGTGGCGGAACCGGCGACGCCCGCGTTGCGTTGGTTCTCCAGGTCACAGGAGAGAACCATGGTCGATGACGGCACCAAGATTGTCGAGCCGGATCGCCGGCAGATGCCGCCGCCGCGCGAAGATGCTCCGGGAGCACAGATCCTGAACGCCGATACGGTGCGCAGCGGTCCCCTCGGCAAGCCGGTTCTGGTCGTCCTCCTGGTCAGCCTCGCCGCAGCCGTGTTCTTTCTCGGCGCCTATCTGACGATCTGGTCTTCGACGCTGCCCTGAGGCCCGATCATCGGCGATCTCGTCACACGGTCGCGAGCCGCCGGACCCCCGGATTAACCGGCGGCGGCATGACGCGGTACTCGCCACACCAGTCGCTGCGCGCCACCGAGGGCCAGCGTGCCGTGCCGTCGTCCCGCGCCGTCGGCGGATGGGCGCGGCAGACGCCGCCGCCGCGCGGTTCGAAGAAATTCCGGCAATTGCCACACATCTCGGCCATGAGACGCCTGCTCCCTGAGCGCACAGGGGACCAGCAATAGCGGATGCGCCTTACCTCAGGGTTTCCATCAAGCCTGCAAGTACACGGGCTCGCGGAAGGATCGAGGAAACCAAGCCGTATTCCTCCAGCGTGTGGGCGCCGGCCCCGTCGATGCCGAGGCCGTCGAGAGTCGGAACCCCGAGGGCGGCGGTGAAATTGCCGTCCGAACCACCTCCCGTCATCGGGCAGTCCGCAAGATCGAACCCGACCGCATGGGCGACCTGGCGGGCCCGCTCCAGCATGTCGACGATCATCGCCGTCTTCGGATAGGCGGGCCGGTTGATGCCGCCGTCGATGGCGAGCGTGACGTCGGGGCCGACCGGCGTCAGCCCGCGGATCCGCGCCACCATCTCGGCGCCGACCTCCGGATCCGGCACGCGCAGATCGATCTCCACCGAGCAGGTTTCCGGCGTGACATTGGCCGCGGTGCCGCCCTTGATGAGGCCAACCGTCGTGGTGATGCCGCGGGCATAGTCCGTCATGCCTTCGATCGCCAGGATCTGGTGCGCCATTTCGCGGATGGCGCTGCGGCCGTCCATGTGGCGCGCGCCGGCATGGGCGGGACGCCCGGTGCAGGTGAGCGTGAAGCGGCCGACACCCTTGCGGGCGGTGACGATGCGCCCGCCGTCACGGGCGGGTTCGGTGACGAGCACATAGGCGGCCCGCGCGGCCTCCTCCTCGATCACGGCGCGGGAGGTCGGGCTGCCGACCTCCTCGTCGGGCGTGAACAGGAAGGTGACCGGCCGCGCGGTCGGCACACCGGCGCGGACCAGCGCCCGGTAGCCGGCGACGGCGAGATAGGCGCCGCCCTTCATGTCGTAGAGGCCCGGCCCGAACAGCTTGTCGCCGTCGCGGCGGAAGGGCAGGCGGCCGGTCAGCGTCCCCTTGGGATGGACCGTGTCGATATGGGTCAGGACAAGGATCGGCTTGTCGTTGGAGGGCTCCGCCGACGACACCTTGAGGATGCCGCCATAGCCGTCCCGTCCCTCGCGCCGGTCGAAGACGACGGGCAGGCCGTCGAAGTCCTGCTCGACCGCATCCAGCACGGCCTCGACGCCGCTGACGTCATAGGTCGGGCTCTCGATGGTCACCCAGCGGCGGATGCCCTCGATCACCTCGTCCTCGTGGAGGGGAACGGTCGCCGCCTTGATGCTCATGTCAGTCACCTATCGCTCGCGCTGGGCCCGCCGCGCCGCCGCACGCATCTCGTCCAGTGCGGCGATGACGCGCCGGGCATTGACGCCGAAATCCTGGCTTCCGTAACGCGACGCCGACCGCATGTCGATGCGCGACCTGCCATTGACCGTGCGGATGCGGATGACGATGTCGTCGCGAAAGCCGAGCAGCAGCGAGCGGGTCACCATCTCGACCCGGCCCTCGCGCTCGGGGCCGCGATAGTCGACCTGGTCGAGCACGGTCCAGCGGCGTTCCTCGACGAGATCGGTGACGATCGCATTGACGCCCTCGGCCGGCAGATCCACCTCGATCGGCCGGATCTCGGGATAGAGGCGGCGCTGGATAGTGGCGAAGGCCGCCGGATAGACGACGGGATTGGCGGTCTCCGGCCGCGCCATGGCCGCGATGGAGAAGCCGGGGGGATCGGCGAAGTCGGTCGTGATGTCGTTCATGGCCGGAAGCCGGAGGCCGATCGGCACCATCGCCACCGGATAGGCCGTCGCCGCCAGGCCGAGGAGCACGGCGACGGCCGCCTGGCGCGCTCCGCGATAGCCGCTGAACCAGATCGTCGCCCCGGCGACCAGAGCCGCCAGGAGACCGATCCCGGTGATGCCAAGGCCGATGGCGAGGGCGACGACCGCCTGCAGGCCGTCGAGCCGGTCGGTGCGTGCGGCCAGCAGCGCCACCACCATCACAGCGAGGCCGACCAGCGTGATCCTCAGGCTCCAGACCGCGAGGCGGGACGTCGGCTCGACCAGGGGGACGCGGCGCATCTTCAGGCGTTTCGCATCAGCTGGTCGTCTGGCAGATGCTGCGCAGCGCCTGCCACTGGTCGGGTGTCAGCGCCGGGGCGAGCACGGGCCGGTTCTGCGCCAGGCGCCGGATGGCGGCCTCGCGTTCGGCGCTGGCGGGATGGCTGGTCAGCCAGTTCAGCGCTCCCGGCGCGCCGCCACCGCCGGCCGAGCCGAAGAAGCCGGCGAGGCCCTCCGGATTGCCGCCGCCCTTGAGCATCAGATCGACGCCGAAGGCATCCGCCTCGCGCTCGGCATCGCGCGAGAAGGCGCTGCTGAGCAGCGTGCGGGACGCCAGGAGGATCGCCGTCCCTCCGGCGAAGTCGCCGAAGACCGTGCCAAGAAGAAAGCCGAGCCCGCCGCTCTGGATCGCCGATTGCAGGCCGTGACGGAACTTGACGTGGCCGATCTCGTGGCCGAGCACGCCGGCGACCTCGTCCGGCGAGCGGGCGCGCTGGATCAGCCCGCGCATGAGATAGATGTAGCCGCCCGGCAGGGCGAAGGCGTTCACCATCGGATTGTCGACGACCACGACCTTGAGGGGAACATGGAGATCGGCCAGCTTCTCGTAGCGGCCGACGAGCTCGGTGAGCGCCGCGAGGCCCGCCGGCGCCGTGCAGGTCTTCATGCCGGAGGGGCCGCCGAACTCGGCGCGGATCTGCGGGTCCATGGCGGCGCCCAGCCGCGCCTCGACACTGGCCGGCACGAGCGGCGCGATGCGGCCGGCGATGGCCGGCAGGCCCCAATAGGCGAGGCCCAGCAGCGAGACCACGGCGGCCATCGCCCAGACAACGACAGACCGGGTTTCCCTGCGTCCGGCAGCCTTGCCCGTCAGCGTCAGCGGCGCCCGGGAGGACAGATCGGCGACGAACACCGGATCGGCGATCTCGAGACGCGGCTCGGCGGTCGAGCCGGGTTCTGGCACCCGCGTCACCGCGAGGCCGCTGCCGCTGAAGCCCTCGATGCGCCGGATGTCGGCATAGGGCCAGGTGGCGACGGCCAGGCCCTCGGCGGGGAAGATCGCCAGGCCCTGCGGATGGAGCGAGATCTCCACCGTCTGCCGGCGGCTGACGATCCCGTCGTAGTAGGTGGCGGCGACGCTGGGCATCAGGCACCGAACCCGAAGTCGACCGCATCGCCGAGGCTGTCGCCCATGGCGGAGGCGTCGACATTGTTGGCCCGGACCGCGTCGAGGGCGGCCAGGTTGAGGACACTCAGCGACCGCAGCCGGGCCCGGTGCAGGCGGAGGTCGATGAGGAGCTGCTTGGCGATCCACAGCGACCCGATGAAACCGATATAGACGAGAACCAGGAACACGACGCCCGTGACCCCCGCGGCGGGGGAATCGAAGGTCAGGCTGTCGCGCGAGAAGACCGCCGCGGCGATGCCGCCGAACACGATGAGGCCGACGATCGCCATGAGGAACAGGATCCCGAGCATCGCCAGGCCGCCGAGGACATAGACCCGGTAGGAACTGCCGATGGTGAAGGTCGACGCCAGCGCCGCGCCGCCGATCCGCGTGCCGTTCATGCGCCAGCGATAGACCACTGCCGTGAAGGCCGGGAACAGCAGGATCGGGATGGCGATGGTGAGGATGCCGGCGCCGGTCAGCGCCGCGAAGGCGAGGCCGGTGGCCGACCGCCGGCTGATCATCCCGTCGTCGAGGGCGGCGAAGAGTTCGCGCCAGATCTCCGACGGGATCGAGGCCAGCAGCGATCCGATCATCAGGATCGGCAGGCCGAAGGCGAGGAGCCAGAGGAGGATGCCGCGCTTCATCAGGTCGCCGGCGGTGCCGACGAAATCGCCCTGCGCGTCGCCGAACCAGGTGGCGCGCATCTTCAGGCGCTCCATGATCGTCGCGGCCCAGGGATAGGCGAGGCCGAGCGTCAGGATCACCAGGATCCACAGCCCGAAGGCCTTGAAGGCATAGGACCAGGCCGAGCCGGTCATCCGCAGGCGCAGGCCGCGGAACGCGGTGCGGGTCAGCCGGTAGCGGCGGCCGGCATAGACGGCGAATTGGCCGAGCAGCAGGTAGAGGACGAAGACCACGACGGTGACCACGATCTCGGCCTGCGGCAGGCCGAGCAGCACGAAGAAGGACGCCGCCTGGATCGGCACCAAGATGGCCAGCGCGATGAGGAACCCCTTCAGGAGCTCCATGCCGCGGCCGGTATAGGTGATGTCCTCGGGGCCGACAAAGCTGCGCGACCAGTAATAGCGGCGCACCTCGGTGATGAACCAGAACCGGTAGATGCCGAGGGTCACCACCTGCAGCAGGAAGCCCTTGACCAGCACGCCGAACAGTTCCCCCGCGCGACCGGTGAAGCCGACCGGTGTCGCGGCGGGCGTCGCCTGCACCGTGCTCGGCACCGAGGTCGCCGCCCGCTGCTGCTGTGCCTGTTCCGCCGCCGCCATGGCCGCGGCGGCAGATCGCGGTCCCCACGGCCCGGGCTGGGCTGCATCGGTCATGTCATTCTCCAGCGGCGAACGCCGCGCCATCGTAGCGCCGCGCATGTTGCAGCGCCACGTCGGGATGACCTCATCTCCGTTGCAGAATGATCACGCCGGGAAGCGGTAGGCCTTGAACTGGTCCCGCAGCGCCGTCTTCTGGATCTTGCCTGTGGCGGTATGCGGGATCTCCGCGACCACCACCACGTCGTCGGGCATCCACCACTTGGCGATCTTGCCCTCCATATAGGCGAGCACGCCCTCGCGCGTCGGCGTGCGGCCGGCCTTCGGCACCACGATGAGCAGCGGCCGCTCGTCCCACTTCGGATGCACGACGCCGATCACCGCGGCCTCGGCGACGTCGGGATGGCCAACCGCGAGGTTCTCCAGATCGATGGAGGAGATCCACTCGCCGCCGGACTTGATGACGTCCTTGGAGCGGTCGACGATCCGCATGTAGCCATAGGGATCGATGGAGGCGACGTCGCCGGTGTCGAAGAAGCCGTCGGCATCGAGGATGGTGCCGCCCTCGCCCTTGAAATAGGAGCCCGCGACGGCGGGGCCGCGCACCATCAGGCGACCGAAGGCCTTGCCGTCACGCGCCAGTTCGGTGCGCGCGTCGTCGACGATCTTCATCTCGACGCCGAAGGGCGGGTGGCCCGTCGTCTCCTTGATGTCGAGCCAGGCATCGCCGGTCAGATCGGCATATTCGGGCTTGAGCGAGCAGAGCGTCCCGATCGGGCTCATTTCCGTCATGCCCCAGGCATGCATGACCTCGGCGCCATAGATGTCGCGGAACTTCTCCGTCACGGCGCGCGGGCAGGCCGAGCCGCCGATGATCACCTTGGTCAGGTCGGGCAGCATCTGCCCGGTCTTTTCCAGCTCCTGCAGCAGCATCAGCCACACCGTCGGCACCGCCGCCGAATGGGTCACCTTGTAGGTGGTGAGGAGTTCGGCGATCGAGGCGCCGTCCATCCTGGCGCCCGGCATCACCAGCGAGGTGCCGGCCATGGGCGCGGTGAAGGCGAGCGACCAGCCGTTGGCGTGGAACATCGGCACCACCGGCAGCATCACGTCGCGCGACGACAGGCCCAGCATGTCGGGCGCATTGCACATCAGCGAGTGGATGATGTTGGAGCGGTGGGAATAGACCACGCCCTTGGGGTTGCCCGTCGTTCCCGACGTGTAGCACATGCCGGCGGCGGTGCTCTCGTCGAAGCTCTTCCAGGCGAAGTCGTCGTCGACCTCGTTCAGCCAGTCCTCGTAGGCGACCGCGTTGCGCAGGCTCGTCTGCGGCATGTGCGCGCCGTCGGTCAGCACGATGAAGCGCTCGACCGACGGCAGCTTGTCCTGCAGCTTCTCCATCAGCGGCACGAAGGTGAGGTCGACCAGCATCAGCCGGTCTTCCGCGTGGTTGACGATCCAGGCGATCTGCTCGGGAAACAGCCGCGGGTTCAGCGTGTGGTAGATGGCGCCGATGCCGGTGATGCCGTACCAGACCTCCAGATGCCGCCAGGTGTTCCAGGCCACCGTACCGACGCGGTCGCCGAGGCCGATGCCGTCCTTCTCCAGCCGCTTGGCGACGCGCAGCGCGTTGCGCCGGATGTCGGCATAGGTGGTCTCGACGATCGGGCCCTCGATCGAGCGCGAAATCACCTTGCGGCCGCCGTGATAGAGCCCGGCATGATCGATGATCCTCGGGATCAGCAGCGGCCAATCCTGCATCAGACCCAGCATGGTATCCTCCACGGCGATGCGCCGGCCGACACGTGCGCCGGCCACTTTCGCGCGAAACCTAGTGCAGGAGGACGCGCCCCGTCCACTGTCCGCCGCTGGGCCGTTCGGCGGGCGCCGCCCCGACGACCGTCGGCGTCGGTCTCCACAGCGCCCGTTGAACCCGGCGGATCACATCGCTATGGTCCCGCCCGCCTGCTTCGCCCGCTGCTTCGCGCCGCGCCGGGGCCGGCCGGCTTTGGGTCGTCGTCTAATGGTAGGACTCGGGTTTTTGGTACCCGCTATCTAGGTTCGAATCCTAGCGACCCAGCCATCCATGCCGCACAGGCCGAACGGCGCAGTACACTTGGTTGTTCGGCTCACCTGACTTCAATGTCGGTGGACGACGACAATCCCGTCGACCGCCGCGTCTGTCATGTTGACTTAGCGTCACCTATGCGAGGTAATGACCCAACGTGCTTGTGGTCGCGACAACCTCCTCCGGCCGCTCCCGGCCGCTGCCGATAGGGAATGCCGATGCCGATCACGTTCTGGAACCAGGAACGCCTCGTCAACACGACGACCGCGGGCAATCAAACCGAACCCACCATCGCAGTGCTGCCGGATGGCGGAACGGTGGTGGCCTGGGCCGATCAGGGCCCCAATCCCGACGTTGTCCGCATCCAGCGCTTCGACGCCTTCGGGACCCCGGTCGGTAGCGAGACGACCATCGGCACGGCTACCGGCAGCAGCGGCAGCCCTCAGATCGCCGTCCTGCCCGATGGGCGTTACGCCGTGGCCTGGATGTCGTCGGGCACGGAGATCTCGCTTCAGCGTTTCCAGGCGAACGGCGCGCTGGATGGGGGGCCGACGATCGTCACCAGCACTGCCATTGCCAACGATATCGTCCCTTTCGACCTCATCGGTCTCGCCAATAACACCTATGCCCTGGCCTATGGGTCGGACACCGTGGGTGAACGTGACGTCGCGCTGCGCGTCATCTCGGGCGCGGGTGTCGTCGGAGCCGAGATCGTCGTCGACAATCTGGCGGGCAGCGAGCAAAGCACGCCGTATCTTTCCGCTACTGCCAGCAGCATCCTCGTGACCTGGTTTGATGGCTCCACCAATGGCGGCGACATCCAGGCGCGGCGTTTCTCGCTGACCGGCGGATCGCCGACGGCGGAGGTCACGGTCAACACCACGACGGCGGGGCCGCAGGTCTTCTCGCCGGTTGCGCTGCTCACCACGAACAACCACGTCGTGGTCTGGAAAGATGACTCCGCAGGGATCCTGCGCGGACAGATCGTCAGTTCCACTGGCGGCAGGATCGGTTCGGAGTTCCTGGTGGCGCTGGATGCCATCGGTGCCGATGTAGTGGGTGTCGCGGCGGCGCAGCAGGGCGGCTTCGTCGTGGTCTATCGCACCGCGGTGGGTTCCCTGGTGGCGCAGGCCTTCAACAGCTTCGGCGTCCCGGATGTTGCCCGCTTCCTCATCGCCGACGACGTCTTGAGCCAAAGTTCGCTCGACGTCGCCGCACTGCCGGATGGCCGTATCGCGGTGACCTGGAACGGCACGGGCGCGGCCGATGGATCCGACAGGGGAGTCTTCACGCGCATTCTCGACCCGCGCGACGGCGTGGTCTCCGGCAACGCCGTCGCCAACACGCTCTATGGCAACGATTTCCGCGGCGACCAGATCTCCGGCTTCGGCGGCAACGACACGATGTTCGGCCTCGGCGGCGAC
>NZ_JAUYFA010000028.1 GCF_030691135.1 Phreatobacter sp. | reverse complement strand
ACCCCGCAGGTGCTGGCCGCCCGCACCGCCGAGCGGCTGCGCGGCATGCCCGTCGATCGGTCCCGCTACCTCTGCATCACCACGCTGGAGGCGCTCGACGCCTTCATCGCCGGCGCGCGCGAGGCAGGCGTCGTCGCCCTCGACACCGAGACCAACGCACTCGACGCCATGGCCGCCGACCTCGTCGGCTTCTCCCTCGCCTTTGGGCCGGACAAGGCCTGCTATGTGCCCCTCGCCCACCGCGCGGGCGAGGCCGGCCTGTTCGATTCGGGCCTCGTCGAGGGACAGGTCCCGTTCCGCGAGGCCCTCGACCGCCTGAAGGCCCTCGCCGAGGATCCGGGCGTGCTGAAGGTCGGCCAGAACCTGAAGTACGACCTGCTGGTGCTGTCGCGCTATGGCATGACCATCGCGCCCTATGACGACACGATGCTGATGTCCTATGCGCTCGATGCCGGCCGCGGCACCCACGGCATGGATGCGCTGGCACTCAGGCATCTCGGCCACGAGGCGATCAGCTTCGATGCCGTCACCGGCACCGGCAAGGCCCGCGTCACCTTCGACCGGGTCGAGCTCGACCGCGCCACCGCCTATGCCGCCGAGGATGCCGACGTGACGCTGCGGCTGTGGCGGGCGCTCAAACCACGCCTGGCCGCCGAGGGCAAGGCCACCGTCTACGAGACGCTGGAGCGGCCGCTGGTCGACGTCCTCGCCCGCATGGAGCGGCGCGGCATCCTCATCGACCGGCAGGTGCTGTCGCGCCTGTCGGGGGATTTCGCCCAGGTCGCCGCCCGCGTCGAGGCCGAGATCCAGGAGCTCGCCGGCGAGCCGCTCAATCCCGGCTCGCCGAAGCAGCTCGGCGACATCCTCTTCGGCAAGATGGGGCTACCCGGCGGCTCGAAGACCAAGACGGGCGCCTGGTCGACCGCCGCCGGCGTGCTGGAGGAACTGGCCGAGGAAGGCCACGACCTGCCGCGCAAGATCATCGACTGGCGCACGGTGACCAAGCTGAAATCGACCTATACCGACGCCCTGCCGACCTACATCAACGCCACGACCGGCCGGGTGCACACCTCGTTTGCCCTCGCCGCCACGACGACGGGCCGGCTCTCCTCGTCGGAACCGAACATCCAGAACATCCCGGTGCGCACCGAGGAGGGCCGCAAGATCCGCACCGCCTTCATCGCGGCGCCGGGCGCCAAGCTCGTCTCCGCCGACTATTCGCAGATCGAGCTGCGCATCCTCGCCCATATCGCCGATATCCCGCAGCTGCGGCAGGCCTTCGCCGACGGCATCGACATCCATTCCATGACGGCCTCGGAAATGTTCGGCGTGCCGGTCCAGGGCATGGACCCGCTGGTGCGCCGCCGGGCGAAAGCCATCAATTTCGGCATCATCTACGGCATCTCGGCCTTCGGCCTCGCCAACCAGCTGTCCATCCCGCGCGAGGAGGCCGGCGCCTATATCAAGAAGTACTTCGAGCGTTTCCCCGGCATCCGTGACTATATGGACGCGACCAAGGCCTTCGTCCGCGAGCACGGCTATGTCGAGACCATCTTCGGGCGGCGCTGCCATTTCCCGGCGATCCGCTCGGGCAACCCGTCCGAACGCGCCTTCGTCGAGCGCCAGGCGATCAATGCGCCGATCCAGGGCTCGGCCGCCGACATCATCCGCCGCGCCATGACGCGTATGGACGCGGCCCTGCACGCCGCCGGCCTCGACGCGCTGATGCTGCTGCAGGTGCATGACGAACTGGTCTTCGAGGTACCGGACGGCGAGGTCGACCGCACCCTGCCCGTCATCAAGCGGGTGATGGAGGAGGCGACCCACCCGGCGCTGCAGCTCAGGGTGCCGCTGGCGGTGGAGGCCCGCGCGGCGGTGAACTGGGAGGAAGCGCATTGACAGAGGCCCAGGCCACGCCCAGCCCGACCGACGCCGCCACATTCTGGGGTCTCGTCTGGCTCATCGGCGTCGCCCTGCTCGGCCTGATCCTGCTCCTCACCGGCCTTACCGGCCGGCCACCCGAGCGGAACGCGCTGACGAGGGTCGACCATGTCGGGCCGCTCAGCCACACGATGCCGCTGGTGACCTACACCCGCGGAAAACGCAAAGGCACCTACCGGACCCAGAAGATCCCACTGACCGTTCCGGGCCACGGTTTCTTCGAGGTCTCGCCGCCGCCGACGCTCTGGATCGACGACATCGACAACATGCGCCACGGGCAGCGTGTCCAGTTCCTCGTCGACCCGGGCACCAGGATGGTGTTCGAGGCGACGAGCGGGGATCGCACCCTGCTCGCCTATGCAGACAGCCTGGCCAATCGCCGACGCCGGAGCACCGGCCTGATCGTCGCCGGGCTGTTCTGTATCGGCGTCGCGGGCCTGCACGCGTTCAGCCTGCGCAAGGCCGTGTGAGGGCCGGAGCTGTCGCGATCCGCCGTCCGCCTCAGGTCCGCTCGGCGGCGACCCGGGCAATCGCGGCACGCAATTCGGGGATGCCCTCGCCCTTGCGGCTGGATGTCGCGATGATCTCGGGGAAGGCGGCGGCGCGCTTCTTCAGGACGTCCAGCGTCGCCGCCTTGAGCTTGACGAGCGCTGCGTCCGAGATCTGGTCGGCCTTGGTCAGCACGATCTGGTAGGAGACGGCGGAGGTGCCGAGTTCGTCCAGAACTTCCATGTCGACGGGCTTCAGGCCGTGGCGGGCATCGACCAGCACATAGACGCGGGCGAGGTTCTGCCGGCCCCTGAGGTAGTCGTGGATGAGCCGGGTCCACTCCTTGACCTTGGCCTCCGGCGCCGCGGCGAAGCCATAGCCCGGCATGTCGACCACGACGAGTCCGAGGCCCGGGCCCTCTTCCGCGGGAACGTGGAAGAAGTTCAGCTCCTGCGTCCGCCCCGGCGTGTTCGAGGTGCGCGCCAGGGCATTCTGCCCGACCAGCGCGTTGATGAGGCTCGACTTGCCGACGTTGGAACGGCCGGCGAAGGCGATCTCCACCCCCGACATCGGGGGCAGGTGCTTCATGTCGGGCGTGCCGCGCCAGAAGCCCCAGGGTCTGGCGAACAGCTTGCGACCGACCTCGATCGGGTCGTCGGCCATGCCGTCAGCCGGCGGGCTTGGCCGGCCCGCCTCCGAACATCGCCCGCATATTGTCCCACAGCTCGATCTTGACGCCGTACTTGCGCATGATCAGGCCCTGCTGCAGCACCGACAGGAGGTTGTTCCACGCCCAGTAGATGACGAGACCGGCGGGGAACGAGGCCAGCATGAAGGTGAAGAGGATCGGCATCCACCGGAAGAACGCCGCCTGGATCGGGTCCGTCGGCGTCGGGTTCATCTGCATCTGGATCCACATCGTGATGCCCATGATGATCGGCCAAACGCCGACCAGCAGGAAGGCCGGCACGGCGAAGGGCAGCAGGCCGAACAGGTTGAAGATCGAGGTCGGGTCGGGCGACGACAGATCCTGAACCCAGCCGAAGAACGGCGCGTGCCGCATCTCGATGGTGATGAACAGCACCTTGTAGAGCGCGAAGAACACCGGAATCTGGATCAGGATCGGCCAGCAGCCCGCCAGCGGATTGATCTTCTCGCGCTTGTAGAGCGCCATCAGTTCCTGCTGCTGCTTCATCTTGTCGTCGGCATAGCGGTCGCGCAGCGCCATCATCTCCGGCTGCACCTTCTTCATCATGGTGATGGAGGCGTAGCTCTTGTTGGCGAGCGGGAAGAACAGCGCCTTGATCAGCAGCGTGACGAGCAGGATGGCGATGCCGAAATTGCCGGTCTGGACGAAGAACCAGTCCATCACGACGAAGAGCGGCTTGGTGATGAAATAGAACCAGCCCCAGTCGATCAGACGGTCGAACCGGTCGATGTTGAGCGCGGCGGAATAGCCGTCGACGACACTGACCTCCTTGGCGCCGGCGAAGAGGCGCGTGGTGGTCTCCGACGACGCGCCCGGCGCGATGGTGACGGGCGGCGAGAGGAAATCAGTCTGGAACGACTTGGTCGTGCCGGACTGGAAGAACTTGAAGCTCGAATCCGTCTCAACCGCCGGGTCAGGGATGAGGGTGGCGGCCCAGTACTTGTCGGTGATGCCGAGCCAGGCGCCGCGCGACTTGAAGGTCTGGGTGCGAGCGGTCTCGATCGCCGAATAGCCGACCTCATGCAGCCCCTTGTCGGCGAAGACGCCGATCAGGCCCTCGTGCAGGATGTAGTAGCCCGAGGTCTGCGGCAGGCCGTGGCGCGAGATGAGGCCGAACGGGTGCAGCGTCACCGGGCCGGCGCCGGCATTGGCGACGCCGTCCTTCACGGTGATCATGTAATTGGCGTCGATCTCGAAGGTGCGGCGGAAGGTGAGGCCCTGACCGTTGTCCCAGGTGATGGTGACGGGGGTCGACGGGGTGAGCGTGCCCGATCCCTGCTGGGTCCAGACGGTCTGGCCGTTCGGCACCGAAGCGGTCTGGCCGGCGCCCGGCACATAGCCGAATTCGGCATAGAAGGGATGGCGGTGCTGGACCGGATCGATGGGCGAGCCGGCCGGCGCGAAGAGCACGACGTTCGGGCTGTTCCGCTGGATGGTCTCGCGGTAGTTCGTCAGGACGATGTCGTCGACCCGGCCGCCGACCAGGTTGATCGAACCCTTCAGGCGCGGCGTCTCGACGCCGACGCGCGGCGTCGCGGCAAGGATCGCCTCGCGGCTCAGGCCCTGGGCGGGAACCGGCGCGGCGGTGCCCGGCGCGGCCGGCGCGACGGAGCCGGGGGTCGGCGTGGTCTGGCCGGGGACCGGCGGCGCACCGGGAGCAGGGGTCACGGCGGGCGCCTGACCGGCGGCCTGCTGCTGAAGCTGCTGCTGGCGCTGCGCCTCGCGCTGACGCTCCACCTGCGGCATGCCGACGAAATACTGCCAGCCGACCAGGACGAGGATCGAGAGAACGATCGCGAGGATGTAATTGCGGTTGTCGGCCATCGGTCCGTCGGTGTCAGGGATTGGGACGACCCGCGGAGCGGGCGGGGCGGGGGACGGCAGCGCGCAGGAGCGCGTCGGCGAGATCGGTCTTCAGGACGTCGAACGGACGGTCGAGCGCATTTCGGTTGAGCACCAGAACGTAATCGGACCCGGTTCTTGCCCCCGCATGGGCACCGAGGCGCACGACCTCGCGCAGGCGCCGGCGCATCCGGTTGCGTTCCACCGCGCCGCCGGTCTTCTTGGTGACCGTGAAGCCGAAGCGCGGCGGCCGCTCGTCGCCACGCGCGCTTTCCTGCAACACGAAAGCCGCCGTTGTCACACGGCGGCCCCTGGAGCAGGCGATGAAATCGGCTCGCCGGACGAGGCGGATGGGCGTTGTCGAACTCGTCATTCGCGCCCTCCCGTCGTTCGGCTCAGCCGAAATCCCGGCCGTGGCAGATCAGGCGGACAGGCGCTTGCGGCCGCGGGCACGGCGGGCGGCGAGAACGCGCTGGCCACCTTTGGTGGCCATGCGGGCGCGGAAGCCGTGGCGGCGCTTGCGGACGAGCTTGGAGGGCTGGTAGGTGCGTTTCACGGGACGTCTCCGCGCGGATCGGGTTCAAACAGGCGAATGGGGATAGGACCGGCTCGCAGGCGCTGATCCGTCAAACGGGCCGAGCGCTCGGGCGCGAGCCGCTCCCAAGTCGGCGCGGGTTATAGGCCGCACCGTCCGGCAAAGTCAACGCGACACCGTGAAACAGCGACAGGGCCCGGCCGAACGGCCCGAACAGCCGTCGCCTCGCGCGCCCGGCCGCGCCGCAGGCGGGCGCCGACAGCCGGGCGGAGCGGCCATCTGGACGGCTCAGGTCAGCGGAATGCTGGAGACGTGCTCGCGGAAGGCGGGGCGGTCCTGCATCGACTGGTACCAGCGGTCGACATGGGCCCGCGCCGGCGCTTCGGGAATGAGCGTCTTGTAGCGGAACATCATGATGCCGATCGGAATGTCGGCGACGGTGAAGGTGTTGCCGACGACGAAGAGGTGCTTCTCCAGCTCGGCGTCGAGGATAGCGACCGCGGCGATGGACGCTTGCTTGGCCTTCTCGATCGCCGGCATGTCGCGCTGCTCGGCGGGCGTGCGCACCAGGCCGATGAAGACCGGCCCGACGCCCTGGCCGAGCACGGTCTGCTGCCAGTCCATCCACATGTCCACCCGCGCCTGGTCGGCGAGGCTCGCCGGCATCAGGCGCCCGTGCTTGCGGGCGAGATGGCGCAGGATGGCGTTGGATTCCCACAGGACGACGCCCTCGTCCTCGACGGTCGGGACCATGCCGTTGGGGTTCTTCTCACGATAGGCCGGCTCATTGACCACGCCGAACTGGCGGCCGGCATCGATGCGCTCATGGGGCACGCCCATCTCGGCGATGCCCCACATCACCTTCTGCACGTTGGACGAATTGTTGCGACCCCAGACCTTCAGCATGCTTCCCGTTCCTCAGCGCTGGCACGCCGCGCAATAGAAGGTCGAGCGGCCAGATTGCACGATGCGACGCACTCTGTGCCCATCGCCGCAGCGTCTGCAAGCCTCGCTTTCGCGATCGTAGACATGGAAGCTGTGCTGGAAATAGCCGAGCTCGCCGGAGGGCTGGGCATGGTCGCGCAGTGACGAGCCGCCGGCCGCAATCGCCTCGGCGATGACCTCGCGGATCACCGGCACCAGCCGTTCGAGCCTGACGGTCGGGTCGCCGCCCTTGGTCACGAGGGTGCCAGCGGCCCGCTGCGGCGACAGGCCGGCCCGGTGCAGCGCCTCGCAGACATAGATATTGCCGAGACCGGCGACGATGGACTGGTCGAGCAGCGCGGCCTTGAGCGGGGCGGCCTTGCCGCGGAAGGCCATGGCCAGATGACCGGCGGAAAGGTCGTTGCCGGTCGGCTCGACGCCGAGCTTCGCCATCAGCGGATGCGCGGCGAGATCCGTCCGCGCCGTCATCAGCATGAAGCCGAAGCGGCGGGGATCGTTATAGGTCACCGTCGCGCCCGACGACAGGGTGAGGACGACGTGGTCATGGGCGGTGTCGCGCGAGCGCTCGTGATGGAAATCGCCGACCACGTTGCCTGCAGGGGCCTGGCGGGCGATCCGGAACGAGCCGGACATGCCGAGATGCATCACGACCACCGCGCCGTCATCGAGATCGGCGAGCAGATATTTCGACCGCCGCCCCAGCGAGGTCACCGTCCGGCCGGCGAGCCGCGCGGCAAAGCCCTCAGGGAAGGGAAAGCGCAGGTCCGGCCGCCGGACCTCGGCGGCGAGGATCGTCGCGCCCTCCATCACCGGCTGCAGGCCGCGGCGGACGGTCTCGACCTCGGGAAGTTCGGGCATGGGCGCCAGGGCCTCGGAAGCGATGTCTGGACGGTTCGCGATCGCACCCCACATAGCGCCGGTCGGGCGGTTCCGCTATGGTCCGGCCGAATTTGCAGGATCCGGCCATGTCAGCAGCCACCGCCCAGACCGATTTCGGCTTCCGCCGCGTCGACCTCGACGCCAAGCAGGACCTGGTGGACGACGTGTTCCACAAGGTGGCTGGCCGCTACGACCTGATGAACGACCTGATGTCGGTCGGCCTGCATCGGGTCTGGAAGGATGTCATGGTGACGCGGCTCGGCGTGCCGAAGACGCGGCCCTTCCGCCATCTCGACGTCGCCGGCGGCACGGGCGACGTCGCCTTCAAGGTGATCGGCGCCGGCGCTTCCGCCATGGCCACGGTCTGCGACATCAACGGCGAGATGTTGAAGGTCGGCCAGGCCCGCGCCGACCAGCGCGGCCTGTCGGAGCGCGTCGAATTCGTCCAGGGCAATGCCGAGGCCCTGCCCTTCCCGGCATCGTCCTTCGACGGCTACACCATCGCCTTCGGCATCCGCAACGTGCCGCGCATCCAGGTGGCGCTGGACGAGGCCTTCCGCGTGCTGCGCCCCGGCGGGCGGCTGCTGGTGCTGGAATTCTCCCCCGACGTCGTGCCCGGCCTCGACCGCGTCTATGACGCCTATTCCTTCGCCGTCATCCCGCCGCTGGGAAAGATGGTGACCGGCGACGCCGAGCCCTACCAGTATCTGGTCGAATCCATCCGCAAGTTCCCGCGCGACGACGTCTTTGCCGGCATGATCGCCAAGGCCGGCTTCTCCCGCGTCGAGGTGACACCAATGACCGGCGGCATCGCCTGCCTGTCCGGCGGCTGGAAGATCTGACGCGGTGATCGCCGGCACCATCCACCTCCTCCGCCTCGGGCGGGCCGGCTTCGTCTTCGCTCGCGAAGGCGTCCTCGGCCTCGTCGATCCGCAGGCCCTGCCACCGCCGGCGCGGCTGGCGCTGCGCCTCGCCCGCCTCGTCGAGCGGCGCGGCACCGGCACCCGGTCGGACCGGCTCACCGCCGCCCTCACCCGGCTCGGCCCGACCTATGTGAAGCTCGGCCAGTTCCTGTCGACGCGCCCCGACGTGGTCGGCGCCACCATCGCCCGCGACCTCGAGAGCCTTCAGGACAAGGTGCCGCCCTTCGACCAGAAGCTCGCCGAGCAGATCCTGGTGGAGACGCTCGGCATGCCGATCGCCGAGGCCTATGAGAGCTTCGGCCCGCCGATCGCCGCCGCCTCGATCGCCCAGGTGCACAAGGCCACCGTTCGCGACGGCGAGGGCTTGCGCGACGTCGCGGTCAAGATCCTCAGGCCCAACGTCACCGACCGCTTCCGCGCCGACCTCTCCGACTATTATTTCGCCGCGCGGCTCGCCGAAAAGCTGGTGCCGGATTCCCGCCGCCTGAAGCCCCTCGGCATCGTCGACACGCTGGCCCGCTCGATGGCCATCGAGCTCGACCTGCGCCTGGAGGCCGCCGCCGCCTCCGAGATGGCGGAGCGGACCAAGGACGATCCCGGCTTCCGCGTGCCCTCGGTCGACTGGAACCGCACCGGACGGTTCGTGCTCACCACCGAATGGATCGACGGCATCAAGCTCGGCGACCACGACGGGCTGGCCGCCGCCGGCGTCGATGCCAGGGCGATCGGCCAGATCGTCATCCAGAGCTTCCTCCGCCACGCCCTGCGCGACGGCTTCTTCCATGCCGACATGCATCAGGGCAATCTCTTCGCCGACCGTGCCGGCAATCTCGTCGCCGTCGATTTCGGCATCATGGGCCGCATTGGCCCGAAGGAACGGCGGTTTCTCGCGGAAATCCTGCTCGGCTTCATCACCAAGCAATATCGGCGCGTGGCGGAGGTCCATTTCGAAGCCGGCTACGTACCTTCCCACCATTCCGTCGACGAGTTCGCCCAGGCCATCCGCGCCATCGGCGAACCGATCCATTCGCGCACCGCCGACCAGATCTCCATGGCCAAGCTCCTGTCGCTGCTCTTCGAGGTGACGGCCATCTTCGACATGAAGACCCGGACCGAGCTGATCCTGCTGCAGAAGACCATGGTGGTGGTGGAGGGCGTCGCCCGTTCTCTCGATCCCCGCCTCGACATCTGGACGAGTTCCGAGCCGGTGGTGCGGGAATGGATCACCCGCAATCTCGGTCCCGTCGGCCGCATCGAGGAGGTCGGCGCCGGTGCCCGGCTCGTCGGCCGTGTCATCGGCGAGGCCCCCGCCCTGCTCGGCCGCGCCGCCATGCTCTCCGAGCGGATCGACGAGCTGACGAAGGACGGCTTCGTGCTGGCGCCGGAAACGCTGAAAGGCATCGGCGAGGCCGAGGCCCGTCGCAACCGCTCTTCCACCGTGGCGCTGTGGGTCATCGCGGCGCTGCTGGCGGCCCATTTGATCTGGGGTTAGGCGAGAGACGGCAATTCGCCTGATCGCCCGATTGGGGACCGTAGCGGATCAACCCGCGAAATAGCGGTCGATGATCCGCCGGTAGATGGCGGTGAGGGCGAGGAGATCGGCCACCGGCACCCGCTCGTCCACCGCGTGCATGGTCTGGCCGACGAGGCCGAACTCGATGACCGGGCAATAATCCTTGATGAACCGCGCATCCGACGTGCCGCCCGTCGTCGACAATTGCGGCCGACGCCCCGTCACCTCCGCGATCGTGTCGGCGACCATGTCGACGAAGGGGCCGGGCCTGGTGATGAAGCTCTGCGAATTGCCGCGCGCAAAGCCGACGGCGGGGACGATGCCGGGCTGCGCCGCCGCGGCGACGATCGCCTCGATCCAGGCCTTCAGCCCATCCAGCCCATGTTCGTCGTTAAAGCGGATGTTGAACCGCGCCTCGGCCTTCTGCGGAATGACATTGGTCGCGACATTGCCGACGTCGATCGAGGTGATCTCGAGGTTGGACGGCTGGAAATGGGCGTTTCCGGCATCGAGCGGCTTTTCCGTAAGCCGGCTCAGGATATCGATCAGCACCGGAATCGGGTTAGCGGCGCGGTCGGGATAGGCGACATGGCCCTGCCGGCCCTCGACTGTGACGACGGCGGAGAGCGAACCGCGCCGGCCTATCTTGATCATGTCGCCGAGGGCCTCCGGATTGCTCGGCTCGCCGACGATGCAATGGTCGAAACGCTCGCCGCGCCGATGAGCCCAGTCCAGCAGCTTCACCGTGCCGTTGACGGAGGGCCCCTCCTCGTCGCCGGTGATGAGGAAGCCGATGGAGCCCTTCGGCCGGCCGTCATGGGCCGCAACATGGTCGAGCGCGGCGGCGAGGAAACAGGCGATGCCGCCCTTCATGTCGACCGTGCCGCGGCCGTAGAGTTGACCGTCGGCGATGGCGCCGGCAAAGGGCCCGTGGCGCCACTGGGCGGCATCGCCGGGTGGCACGACATCCGTATGGCCGGCGAAGAGGAGATAGGGCGCGCCGGTGCCGATCCGCGCATAGAGGTTCTCGACGTCAGGCGTGCCCGGCTCGGAAAAGGTCACGCGCTCGACAGCGAAGCCCGCCGGCCGCAGCACGGCCTCGAGGGCGGCCAGGGCGCCGCCTTCGGTGGGCGTGACGGACGGACACTGGACGAGCGCGCGCGTCAGCGCGACCGGATCGGCACTCATGCTGCGGCAGGTCTCATGTCGGCTCGGCAGTCAGGGGATCGGGGCCGTAGCGGTTCGGTCCGCGGGTGCCCTGGAAGAAGCCGAGATCGATCAGCACCCAGAGGCCGGCCACCGCAAGGACGAGCGAGAAGAGAATCGACAAGAGGCTCGGCCCGCCGAACTCGATCGGCATGATCATGGTCTTCAGCTGGAAGGCGATATTGAGCGCCATCAGCGCCTGCACATAGGTCTGCGGATAGTCGCGGTCGTTGGAACGCTTGACCATCAGGAAATAGGTCGGGAGCGTCATGGCGAGGCCCACGAGGCCGGTGAGGATCGCCGCGCCCCAGATGCCGGACACCGACCAGCCGATGAGCCCGGCGATGAAACCGAGAACGATATTGGCGACGATCAGGAGAACCATCCCGATCCAGAATTCCTTGCGTCCAATCCGGACGTCGCCGTTCAGATAGAGTTTTTGAAAATCCATGATGCGTCTCTGTGATCCGCGGCCCGTCCGAGACTGGCGGGCGACGGCGGCAAGGTCAACGCCCAAGGTTTCAGCGTGGTGTCATGCAAGGGGGTCCGGCCCGTAACGATTGGGCCCCTCCTGGCCGCGGATCATGCCGAGATCGATGACCAGCGCGATCAGGGCGACCAGCACCCAGAGGCCGAGGACCGAGAGCACCGGCCCCATCGGGCCGGTCGAATCGAAATAGCCAAGCACCTGCAGCAGGCTGACGAGGAAGGCCGGCAGAAACAGGAAGAGCAGGTAAAGGTCGGAATGGCCGCGGTCATGGGCACGCTTGATGGCGAGCGCCAGCGAGGGATAGAGGAAGGCGAGGCCGACCACCGCCGCCGCCGGGTGACCGCCGACATCCATGGCGAGGCGGTCGCCGATGAAGGCGAAGACGTTGAGCACCACAGCCGCGCCCCAGAACGGCAGCCGTGGGATGCGGCCCTGGAAATCCAGGAATAGATGGGACCAGGCCGCCGGCTCCAGCCAGACTTTCCGGTCGGTCCAGTCGATCCTGGCCATGGCGGGAGCCTCGCCCTGCCCTCAATCCCGCAGCAACTCGTTGATGCCGGTCTTCGACCGCGTCTTCTCGTCGACGGTCTTCATGATCACGGCGCAATAGGTCGACGGGCCCCAGTTCTCGCCCGGCAGCGCCTTGCCCGGCAGCGAGCCGGAGACGACCACGGAATAGGGCGGCACGCGGCCGACATGGATCTCGCCGGTCTGGCGGTCGACGATCTTGGTGGAGGCGGAGAGGAACACACCCATGGAGATGACCGAGCCCTCGCCGACGACGACCCCCTCGACCACCTCGGAACGGGCACCGATGAAGCAATTGTCCTCGATGATGGTGGGGTTCGCCTGCAGCGGCTCCAGCACGCCGCCGATGCCGACGCCGCCCGACAGATGGACGTTCTTGCCGATCTGGGCGCAGGAGCCGACGGTCGCCCCGGTGTCGACCATCGTGCCCTCGTCCACATAGGCGCCGAGATTGACGAAGGACGGCATGAGAATGGCGCCCGGCGCGATGTAAGCCGAGCGGCGCACGACGCAGTTCGGCACGGCGCGGAAGCCGGCCTTGCCGAATTCGGCGGCGCCCCAGCCGTCGAACTTGGAGGGCACCTTGTCCCACCAGGACGAGCCGCCCGGACCGCCGGCGATCGTCGTCATGTCGTTGAGGCGGAAGGAGAGCAGCACCGCCTTCTTCAGCCACTGGTGCACCACCCAGGATCCGGTCTCCTTCGAAGCGACGCGCAGCGTTCCTGCATCGAGGAGGTTGAGGGCGGTCTCGACGGCGTCGCGCACCTCGCCCTGCGTCGCCGCGCTAATGTTGGCGCGGTCCTCGAAGGCGGCTTCGATGACGGTCTGGAGCTGGGCGTGGGACATGGGAGCGTTCCGCATGATGTCGGGAGGGTTCGCGCCTTGTCCCCGTGCCGCCCGGTCCTGTCAAGCGACGCTCCCGCCGCAGCCGCGATCCGCATGGCATGCGGGGGCTATGGCGCGCACCCGGTCCCATCCTGTATGTAGGCGTTCGAAGCGGACCGATGACGAGTGCGGCGACCGCATGACGCGAGATATCCTTGTTCCTCGAGATTGCGATCATCCTGGTCCTGACGCTCATCAACGGCGTCCTGGCCATGTCGGAACTGGCCGTCGTCTCATCACGACCCGCGCGTCTCAGGGTCTTCAGCGAGCAGGGCAGCAAGGGCGCCGCGACGGCGCTGCGGCTGGCTGAACATCCCGGCCGCTTTCTCTCGACCGTACAGATCGGCATCACCCTGGTCGGGGTCCTCTCCGGCGCCTTCTCGGGCGCGACCCTCGGCGTGCGCGCCGCGGCGGGCCTGCAGAGCCTCGGTGTTCCGGACGTCGCCGCCGAATGGCTCGGCGTCGTCGCCGTCGTCGTGCTGATCACCTATCTGTCGCTGATCATCGGCGAACTGGTCCCCAAGCAGATCGCCCTGCGCAATCCCGAGCGTGTCGCCGTCATGGTCGCCCCGGCGATGGCGCTGCTGTCGCGGGTCGCCGCCCCCCTCGTCTGGCTGCTCGACAGGTCCGGCCGGCTCGTTCTCGCACTGCTCGGCCAGAAGGCCGAAGGCGGCGAGAAGGTCACCGAGGAAGAGGTGAAGACCATCATCGCCGAGGCGGAGACCGCCGGCGTCATCGCCCCGGCCGAGGGCGAGATGATCGCCGGCGTCATGCGCCTCGCCGACCGCAACGCCAGCGCCCTGATGACGCCCCGCCGCGAGGTCGAGACGGTCAACCTCGCCGATCCGCCGGAGGCGATCCGGGACCGGCTGCGCGCCACCCGCCGCTCGCGCCTGCCGGTACAGGACGGCGACGCCGATTCCATCATCGGCATCGTGCTGGTCAAGGATCTGATCGAGGCCTATGTCGGCCGCCAGCGGCCCGATATCGCCGGCCTCGTCCTGGAAGCGCCCGTGGTGCTCGACCGGACGCCCGCGCTCGATGTGCTGCGCATCCTGCGCGCCTCCAGCGCCCATATGACGCTCGTCTTCGACGAGTACGGCCATTTCGAGGGGATCATCACCGCCACCGACGTGCTGGAGGCCATTGTCGGCGCCCTGCCCGACGAGCATGACGAGGAGCCCGCGGTCGTCACCCGCGCCGATGGCTCGCTGCTCATCGCCGGCTGGATGGCGGCGGACGAATTCGCCATCCAGCTCGGTGTTCCGGTGGACCGCGACGCCGACTTCCAGACCGTCGCGGGCTTCGTCCTGCATGAGATGCAACGGTTGCCGGGCGTCGGCGAGAGCTTCGACAAGGCCGGCTGGCGCTTCGAGGTCATGGACCTCGACGGTCGGCGGATCGACAAGATCCTCGCAACGCGCATAACCTGATCGGCAAGGCGAGCTTGCAGCTTTGCAAGAATCGCCTTGCCCCTCTCGCAGCGCGACGCGGCAGGCTGCATCTCTGAGGGCGACAAGCGGCCGTCAGGCTGCAACCCCAGACGGAGACACGCCATGACCCCCGCCGCCCTGCTCCTGCCCTCCGAGCCTCATCCCGACCCGGTCCCCGCCGGGACCCGCATCGGCCATGTCCATCTCAAGGTCGCCGATCTCGACCGGGCCCTCGCCTTCTACCGCGACGTGCTCGGCTTCAGCCTGATGCAGCGCTACGGCGACCAGGCGGCCTTCATCTCGGCCGGCGGCTATCACCACCATATCGGCCTCAACACCTGGGAGAGCCGCGGCGGTCGCCCGCCGGCCCCCGGCACGACCGGCCTCTACCACACCGCCATCCTCTATCCCGACCGCGCCGGGCTGGCCGATGCGCTGCGCCGCCTGGTCGAGGCCGGTATCCGCCTCGACGGCGCCAGCGACCACGGGGTCTCCGAGGCGCTCTACCTCTCCGACCCGGACGGCAACGGCGTCGAGCTGTATCGCGACCGGCCCGAGGCCGAATGGCCGCGCAATGCCGATGGCACCCTCGCCATGGTGACCAAACGCCTTGACCTGCAGGCACTGCTGGCCGAGGCGCCGCCGCGCGGATGAGGAGCCGGGTGGACAGGCTTCACGGCTTGAAGCGGCAAGGCCCCACCCGCACCCTCCCCGCTGCGCGGGGAGGGGACTATGGCCTCGCACTCCGTCTCAGCGGTCGTGCCTGGCGCCACCGTCGAGGACCACGTGAAGGGTGAAAGTCCCCCTCTCCGCGCAGAGCGCGGGGAGGGTGCGGGTGGGGCTTTTCCCGGCTCCTCACCCGTTGAGGCGGATGAGCCGCTTGCCGCGGTTGTCGCCGCGATAGAGCGAGGCGATGGCGTCGGGCGCCGCGGCGAGCCCCTCGAGAATATCCTCGGCATAGCGGAGCTGGCCTGAGCGGATCCAGCCCGCCAGCCGCGCCAGCGCCTCGCCATAGCGATGGGCATAGTCGAAGGCGAGCACGCCCTGCATGCGGGCGCGCTTGACGAGGAGGTGGCGCTCGGGGCGCGGCCCGGTCGGCCAGGGATCCCAGGACGAAACGGACGCCGTGCCGCAGATGACGACGCGGGCGCCCATGGCGAGATTCGGCAGCACCGCGTCGGAGATCGGCCCCGACGTGTTGTCGAAATAGACGTCGACGCCGGCAGGACAGGCCTTGGCCACCGCCCCGGCCATGTCATTCACCGCCTTGTAGTCAATGGCCGCGTCGTAGCCGAAGTCCTCGACGCATTGCCGCACTTTCTCAGGCCCGCCGGCAATGCCGACGGTGCGGCAGCCCATGATCCTGGCGATCTGCCCCACCGCCGAACCGACCGAACCGCTCGCCGTCGACACCACCACCGTGTCGCCGGGCTTCGGCGCACCGACGTCGAGCAGGCCGAAATAGGCGGTGATGCCGTTGAGCCCCATGACGCCGAGGGAGGTCGAGAGCGGAAGATCCGTCTCGGTCACCTTGCGGGTGACGGCCGAGGCCGGGACCACGGCCAGTTCCTGCCAGCCGAACAGGCCCGTGACCTTGTCGCCGGCGGCATAGCCCGGATGCTCCGAGGCGACGACCTCGCCGGAAGCGAAGGAGCGCATGACCTCGCCGATGCCGACCGGCTGGGCATAGTTCGCCACCGCCGAGACCCAGCCGCGCATGGCCGGCTCCACCGAGAGGAACTGGTTGCGCACGACGATCTCGCCCGGCTTCGGCGCCGGCGGCTCATAGGCCTCGATGCGAAAGTGCTGGGCCTGCGGGATGCCGTCGGGGCGGGCGGCGAGGACGACACGGCGGGAGGTGGACATGGGCGGGCTCGCGGCTGAGGGAGGGGAAGAGAAGCACGGCGGAGCCCGCGGCGATATATGGCTGGTGACCCCTGACGATGTCGTCGCGGGTGGGGGAGGGTCGGGCACTTCACGGATGAGACGCTCGCTTGACTTCAGTCAGAACATATGCGGAACATCATCAATCTGAGGTTGCATCGACGTTCCTGTCTCTAGCCCGTTTGCGATCCCCGGATCGTGGACAAGGGGAGTGTTGCGCCCATGGCTGCCCGCAAGGAAAGGCTGATCCATGCCCATTGCGACGGTGTGGACTACACCTTCGTGAGAGCCAATCGGATCTCACATGCCTGGTTTGGTGGGCCGCTCGACCATGAGGTGACCGGCCTCGAGTACGGCCCGCGCAAGCTCCACTTCATCGGGCATCTCGGCAGCCGGGCGATCCCGGCCCTGGGAAGCCCCTCCATCTTCGAGCTGCCGCTGGTCTACGGCATGTGTTTCAACGGCGGGGACATTACCTACAGGCTCGCCGGCTTCCGCAAGATCGAGGTGCTCGGGATGTCGGAGAGACGGTCGCTGGACGATTGGCCCTATGCCGGCTTTCCGTATCTCCTGCCCTACGTCCCGCTGGAGCGCGCGACCGCCACGCCGCGCAGCTACGCTGATTTCGCCAAGCGCTTCCCGAACCTGCCGGACCGCCCGGAGGGACAGTTGATCGTCTGCGTGCCACCACCGGCGACCATCGGCCTCTCGCTCTGGGGCTCGGGTGATTTCGAAGGCGTGACCATCGTCTTCGACTGCGACCTGACGACGGCGACGGTGCACGCCTACAACGTCACGACGTGAGCGTGGTAGCGGCGAGACCGCCGGAGGTGCCGTCAACACCGTGCCTAGAGGTAAGCGGATCGCCCGCTTTGAGAGGAGGAAGGGTTCTGAATGGAAAGACAGCAATCCGCGACTTCAACCTCCAGATCTATAGGAGGCAGCTCTTCTATCTGATCCGCCGCTATCGAATTCGGGATTGAACCATGACATTCGAAATGCAAAGAAAACAGGACCTCAGAGCGTTCAATCGGCTGTGTAAGCGAGTACGCACCGCTTTGACGAGCTTCGGGGTCGATGACGGCACGCTGCGGCGCGGGGACTACTGGATCCACGACGATTACTGGGGCGTCCGGCAGATCAAGGTCTACGTCCCCGACCGGACCTTGACCTTGGAATTTGTCGAAGCTCTACGGCGTACCCTTCACGACATGCCGGGCTGGGAAATCGTTGTCGCAAGCTGTCCTGACGATATCAACACACCTAGGGCAGAAATGGGACTCTACGTTCGGCATGACGTCGTTCTGGACGGGCTGATCAGGGAGTTGCTGCCGGCGCACCTCAAAACGGTCGCGTTTCATCTGGGTCGGCCGATCAGAGCCGACGACCGGCCGCTGGATTGAGGAGACCTGTCGCCCTCGTCTGATCCGCTTGGCGCCTCCGTCCAGATTTTCAGGGTTGATCAGCCGGGCTCTTTCTCATCCCCCTACCTCTTCCTTCCCGTCAGGCCGATCACCGCGGACATGCCGGAATGGCCGGCGCCTTCCTGCAGCTCCGTCTCCTCCTCGGTGATGGAAAGCTCCGCGAAGTCGCCGAAGGCCTCCTCCAGCATCGCGCCGGTGTAGAGATGCGCCAGGTCCTTCGGCCCGCCGGTGCCATACTGAAGCTGCTTCGGCGTGTAGCCGACGACGATGAGGAGGCCGGCGGGCTTCAGCGCCCGCCTCATGCCGGCCCATTTCAGCGCCCGTCCCGCCGGCGGTGAGAACTGGGTGAAGATGTCTGCCACCACGTCGAATTCGGCTTCCGGGTAGTCCCAGGCATGGGCGTCCGCCTCGACGAAGGTGACGGCGACGCCGTGCTCGGCGGCGAGCGCCCGCGCCTTCCCTTGCGCGGTCGGCGAGAAGTCTGCGGAGACGACGTCGAGGCCCTGGCGGGCGAGCCAGACGCCGTTGCGGCCCTCGCCGTCCGCCACCGCCAGCGCCTTTCCGGACGCGGGCAGGAGCGGCCGGCAGCGGGCGAGGAAGGGGTTGGGCTCGCGGCCGAAGCGGAACTCCGCTCCGGCGAACCGCTCCTCCCACAACTCGAAGCCGGGCGGCCGCGTCATGGCCCGATCCCTCACAGCACCTGATTGCTGGCCTTCACCGCTTCCGCCGTCTCGACATAGACCTTGGCCCCCATGGCGCGGAACTTCTCGGACATCTGCGCCATGCCCTCTTCCGGCGTCAGCGCATCGGCGCCGGCCACCGCCCGCCGCTCCGGATCGTTGAGGGTCGCCGCATAGTCGCGGACGTCCTGGGTGATCTTCATCGAGCAGAATTTCGGCCCGCACATGGAGCAGAAATGGGCGACCTTGTGCGCCTCCTTCGGCAGGGTCTCGTCGTGGTAGGCGCGCGCCGTATCGGGATCGAGGCCGAGATTGAACTGGTCCTCCCAGCGGAAGTCGAAGCGGGCGCGCGACAACGCGTCGTCGCGCAACTGCGCCGCCGGATGGCCCTTGCCGAGATCGGCCGCATGGGCGGCGATCTTGTAGGTGATGACGCCGACCTTGACGTCGTCGCGGTTGGGCAGGCCGAGATGCTCCTTCGGCGTGACGTAGCAGAGCATGGCGCAGCCGAACCAGCCGATCATCGCCGCGCCGATGCCGGAGGTGATGTGGTCATAGCCGGGCGCGATGTCGGTGGTCAGCGGTCCGAGCGTGTAGAAGGGGGCCTCGCCGCACTCCTTCAGCTGCTTGTCCATGTTGATCTTGATCTTGTGGATCGGCACATGGCCGGGCCCCTCGATCATCACCTGGCAGCCCTTCTTCCAGGCGATCTGGGTGAGTTCGCCCAGCGTCTCCAGCTCGGCGAACTGCGCCGCGTCGTTGGCATCGGCAATCGAGCCGGGCCTGAGGCCGTCACCCAGCGAGAACGACACGTCGTAGCGCCGCATGATGTCGCAGATCTCGTCGAAATGCTCGTAGAGGAAGCTCTCGCGGTGATGGGCGAGGCACCACTTGGCCATGATCGAGCCGCCGCGCGAGACGATGCCGGTGACGCGCTTGGCGGTGAGCGGCACATAGGCGAGGCGCACGCCGGCATGGATGGTGAAATAGTCGACGCCCTGTTCGGCCTGCTCGATCAGCGTGTCGCGGATCAGCTCCCAGGTCAGCTTGACCGGGTCGCCGCCGCATTTCTCCAGCGCCTGGT
>NZ_JAUYFA010000026.1 GCF_030691135.1 Phreatobacter sp. | reverse complement strand
AATCCGTCGGACCGCCGCGTCGTCCACATCATGCAGTAACGGCAACTGCCGTTCCGCCTCGCAGCGCCCGGCCTCGTGCCGGGCGCTGTCGTCTGATCACTCGACCTTCCAGGGGAACGTCCAGGTTTCGGTCAGGGCGCGGTTGCCGATGCGCAGGAAGGCGCGCAGGTCTGCCGTCTGCCCCGCTTCGCCGACGACGTCGATGCCGGCACGGAAGCCGCGCGTCTGCGGGTTGGGAACGAGGAAGGTCCGGGTGATCCGCGCATTGGTGGCGGAAGGCACCACCTGCACCGAGTCGGGCTGGCTGGTGTGGTATTCGAGGTCGCCACCGGCGAAGTCGACGATGAAGCGTGTCGCATTGGCGGGCGCCTGCTCGCCCGAGCCGAGCGCGACGGGTCTCGTCCGGAAGGTGTTGAGGGCGAAGCCGCCGGGATGCAGCCTGGCCTCGTTCATGGTCGACACCAGCCGGTAGGCGAAGGTCAGGGTCTGCCCCGCTTCGACCGCCCGGTTCGGCACCCAATAGGCGACGATATTGTCGTTGGTCTCGTCGGTGGTGGGAATCTCGACGAGCTCGACGCGTCCTTCGGTGAAACCCTCGCGCGGTTCGACCCAGTAGCTCGGCCGCAATTCGTAGTTCAGATCGAGGTCCTGGTAGTGCTCGAAGGTGCGGTCGCGCTGCATCAGGCCGAAACCACGCACCTGCCGGTCGACGAATTGCGAGACCTCGACCTGGCGCGGATTGCGCAGCGGCCGCCAGATCCATTCGCCCGTATCGGAATGGATCAGCACACCGTCGGAATCGTGCAGTTCCGGACGGAAGTCGTCGAAGCTGCGGCGATCATTCTCGGCGTAGAAGAACATCGATGTGAGAGGCGCGACCCCGAGTTTCGCGATGGGCCGGCGCGGAAAAAGCGTGCAGCGGACATCGAGCACGGTCTCCTGCGCCGGGAAGACGGTGAAGCGGAAGGCCCCGGTGAGGCTTTCGCCGTCGAGAAGTGTGTAGATGTGGCAGGACTGGGCATCGGCGGTGGGCGTTTCGACCCAGAACTCGCGGAAGATCGGGAACTCCTCCTGGCCCGGCCCGGCGGTGTTGACGGCAATTCCGCGGGCCGAGAGGCCGTACTTCTGGCCACGTCCGAGGAACCGGAAATAGCTGGCGCCGAGGAACGAGATCAACTCGTCGTGGACGCGCGGATCGTTGAGCGGGTGATGGATGCGGAAGCCGGCGAAGCCGAGATCGACGGGCAGCGGCCGTTCGAACCGGTTGCGGCCGTAGTCGAACAGGGCGGCTGCATAGGGGACCGGGGTGGCGATGCCATCGCGGATGATATTGACCACTACGGGCGTGCGATAGATGAAGCCGAGGTGGAACATCTGCATGCGGAAGGGGCCGCCGCCCTGCGCCAGCAAGGAGCGCTCGGGCCTGAACCGGAGATCGCGGTACTGGTCGAAGTTCATGTTGGCCAGCGCTGCCGGCAGGTCCGGGCGCGGGGCTTCATAGGGAAGGGCGGCGAGGTCGCGGGCGCGGCGCTCGACCTCCTCGAAACCGAAGCGGGCCTGCGGCTGCGGCGTCGCGGCCTGCGGCGGCGTGGCCGGCGGCTGCTGGGCGGCCGCCAGGGACGGCCATGAAACGCCGGCGGCGGCGATGAGTTTCAGTGCGTCACGGCGGGCGAAGGTCGGCAGTCGCATGAAGCCTCTGAATCCCTGAACAGGCACTGCCGCGCGGCAGCATCGCGGACATGCGGCCTTCGCGCGCGCGCCGTCAAGTGGCGCCCCTTGCGACCAGAAGTCCGGTGCATCGCTGTCCTCCACGCGGCCGGCTTGCCGCCGCCGCGCCACCTTGCCAGTGTGCCCCCGATCACGGGAGAAGCGCGAATGGCGCCGAGAGACATTCTGGACATGAGCGGCCGCGTGGCACTGGTCACCGGAGCCGGGACCGGTCTCGGTGCCCGCTTCTGCATGGCGCTGGCCGAGCACGGCGCCGCCGTGGTCGCCGTCGCCCGCCGGGCCGACAAGGTCGAGGGCGTCGCCGAGGCGATCCGCCGGGACGGCGGCCGGGCGATCGCCGTCGCCGGGGACGTGACCGACACGGGTTCTATCGGGACAGCCTTCGACGCCGCCGAGAAGGCCTTCGGCACGGTCGATGCCGTCGTCGCCAATGCCGGCATCGCCGTGCCCGGCCGTGCGTCCGATATCTCCGACGAGGACTGGCGCCGCACCATGGCGACCAACCTCGACGGCGTGTTCTACACCGCCCGCGAGGCGGCGCAGCGGCTGCTCAAGGCCGGCAAGCACGGCGCCATCGTCAACATCGCCTCGATCCTCGGCTACGGGGTCGGCAAGGGCAACGCGTCCTATGCGGTCTCCAAGGCCGCGGTCATCCAGATGACGCAGGCGCTGGCGCTGGAATGGGCCTTCAAGGGCATCCGCGTGAACGCCATCGCGCCGGGCTATGTCGTGACCGACATCAACCGCGACTATCTGACCTCGGGCAAGGGCGCCGAGATGACCAAGGAGATCCCGGTCGGCCGGTTCGGCCGCGAGCAGGATCTCGACGGCGCGCTGCTGCTGCTGTTGTCGGAGGCCGGCGCCTTCATGACCGGCACGACCATCACGGTCGATGGCGGCCAGCGCATCGGCCTGCGCGGCTCCTGACGCGCATCATCCTGGGGGAGAGACGCCATGATCATCGACGAGCGCACCTATACGACGCATCCCGGCAAGGTGAAGGCCTTCCTCGAGGTCTACGAGCGCCTGGCGAAGCCCATCCAGTGGCCGCTCCTCGGCGATCCCGTCGGCTTCTTCGTCACCGAGATCGGCACGCTCAACCAGGTCGTGCACCTTTGGAAATACGACAGCATGGCCGACCGCGAGCAGCGGCGCGCCAAGCTGGCGGTCGCACCCAACTGGGGCGACTATCTCGACGCCGCGACCCCGCTCCTCCTGCGGATGGAGAACCGCATCCTGGTTCCCACCGCCTTCTCTCCGATGAAGTGAAGCAAGACCCATGACCAAACCCATGAACGGGGCCGAGAGCCTCGTGCGCACCCTCGTTGCCGGTGATGTGACGGTGGCCTTCACCAATCCCGGCACGTCGGAGATGCATTTCGTCGCCGCCCTCGACCGCGTCGACGGCATGCGCTGCGTGCTCTGCCTGCACGAGACGGTGACGACCGGGGCGGCCGACGGTTATTGGCGCATGACGGGCAAGCCGGCCTCGACACTGCTGCACCTCGGCCCCGGTCTCGGCAATGCGCTGGCCAACCTGCACAACCTGAAGCGGGCGCGCTCCGGCGTCGTCAACATCGTCGGCGAGCATGCCACCTATCACCGCGTGTTCGACGCGCCGCTGACCTCCGACATCGAGGGCATTGCCGGGACGATGTCCCACTGGGTCAAGACCTCGATGTCGTCGAAGGACGTCGCCGCCGACGGCGCCGAGGCGATCCATGTGGCGATGCAGGCGCCAGGCCAGATCGCCACGCTGATCCTGCCAGCAGACACCGCCTGGACCGAGGGCACCGGCCCGGCCAAGACCGCTCCCGTCGCCGCGCCTGCCAAGGTGTCGGAGGATGCGGTCGAGGCGGCGGCCCGCGCCATCGAGGCCGGCGGCCGGCCGCTCATCGTCATGGGCACCTGGGCGGTGCGCGAGAAGCCGATGGTCCATGCCGCGAAGATCGTCGCCAAGACCGGGGCGCAGATCCGCGCCGAGGGCTCGAACGGACGCATCGAGCGCGGCGTCGGCCGCATGCCGCTGGAGCGCGTGCCCTATCCGGTGGATGTGGCGCTGGCCGCGACCAAGGGCGTGACCCACCTCATCCTCGTCGGCGCCAAGGCGCCCGTCGCCTTCTTCGCCTATCCGAACAAGCCCTCCATCCTCTACCCGCCGGAGGCGGAAGTGGTGACGCTGGCCACGCCCGGCGAGGATGCCGAGGATGCGCTCTCCCGTCTCGCCGAGCGCCTCGGCGCCGACAAGGCCGTGCCGGTCCTCAACACGCCGAAGCGGCCGGACCTGCCGACGGGCGCGCTCAACCAGGATTCGATCGCGGCGATCATCGGCCACTACCTGCCGGACAACGCCATTGTCACCGACGAATCGGTCACCACGGGGCGCAACTTCTTCAAGGACACCCATGGCGCCGCGCCGCACGACTGGCTGTCGCTGACCGGCGGCGCCATCGGCGAGGGCCTGCCGCTCGCCGTCGGGGCGGCGGTGGCTTGCCCGGACCGCAAGGTCATCGCGCTGCAGGCGGACGGCTCGGGCATGTACTCGCTGCAGGCGCTGTGGACGATGGCGCGCGAACGTCTCGACGTCACGGTCTGCATCTGGGCCAACCGCACCTATGCGATCCTGAAGGGCGAACTGGCCAATGTCGGCGCCGAAAATCCCGGCCGAAAGGCCCATGACATGCTGTCGCTGGGTGATCCGAACCTCGATTGGGTGAAGCTCGCCGGCGGCATGGGCGTGGAAGCGACCCGCGTCGAGACGGCCGAGGCTTTCGCCGACGCCTTCTCCGCCGCCAACCGGCGCAAGGGACCCTTCCTGATCGAGGTCGTGCTCTGAGCGGCTCGCCTGCCGGGGCTGTCTCGTCCATGATGCCGGCGTGACCGAACCGCCCGCCTCCTCATCCTTCGCCACCCGTTTCCTCCGCCTTGCGGGGGATGCGGGCTGGCGCGTGGCGCTGCACGCCTTGCCCTATGCGGTGGCCTGCGGCGTCATCACCGAGGGCATGCTGCGGCTGCGCCTCGCGGTGCCCTGGAAGCTGCCGCTCGTCGCCCTGACCCTGACGAGCCTCTATCTTGCCGTCCTTCTGGGGACCCATGTCTCGACGCTGCGGCTCGCCGGCCGCAGCGGTCTCGCTCTCGCGCCGACCCGCCATGTCCTTGGCACCACGGCGCGGATCAGCGCCGAAAGCGCCGTCACCTTCCTGGTCGGTCTGCTGGCGGCGCTCGCCCTCGTCGGGGCGCTGGATATCGGGATCGCCGTGCTGGCACCGGCCGGCGGCGTCCGCTGGCCGGCGACGCTGTTGCAGGCCATCGCCACGCTGGCGGCGCTCTCCGCGCTGATCGTCATCCTGACCGCCGGAACGGCCCTCGCGGCCGCGACCCTCGGACGGGCGGGGAGCTTCGCCGCCGCCGCGCACCAACTCTTCCGCCGGTCCGAGCGCACCACGGCCGTCGTCTGCGTGGCGATTTTCGCCGGCACCGTGGTGGCGATCGCCGCGACGCGGCTGCTGGGTATGGCAGATCTCGGTCCGCCGATCATCGCGGCGGCGCTCGCCAAGGCGGCGGGATTCCTCGCCCTGACCATCCCGCTGTCGGTGGGCGCGGCGGTGATCGCGGCCGAGGCCTGAACCGGCCCCACAAAGGCGGCCCCCAAAGAGAAGGGCCACGCGCCGGTGTGGCGGTGGCCCTGATTGTCGTCACGCCCTGAGGCGGCAGGTCAGCTGTCGTGACCGTCCTTGCGACGCAGGCGCACGACGACGTCGACGCGCGCCACCTCATAGCCGGCCGGCGCCTGGGGCAGCTTGTCCACAGCCACATGCGGGCCGGGAATGTCGAAGACCGTGGTTTCGCCTTCGACGATGAAGTGGTGGTGGTCCGACAGGTTGGTGTCGAAATAGGCCTTGGACCCGTCCACGGCGATCTCTCTCAGGAGGCCGGCCTCGGTGAACTGGTGCAGCGTGTTGTAGACGGTGGCCAGCGAGACGGGCACGCGCGCCTTGGTCGCTTCGTCGTAGAGCATTTCGGCGGTGACGTGCCGATCGCCCTTGGCGAACAGGATCCAGCCGAGTGCCATGCGCTGGCGGGTCGGGCGCAGGCCCACCTCGCGCAGCATCGTGCGTACGTCGTGGATCGGGCAGCCCGTCTTCTGCAGCAGGCTGACCCGGTCATGCGCCGAGAGCTTGCCGTCTGTCGAGGGAGCACCATCCTGATAGGTCAGGTCGATGAGGGTCCGGATCGTCATGAGGCCATACTAGAAACAATGCGGTCGATCTGCAAGACGCCCACCTGCGGCCGGTCGGCGCTGCTGCGATCGTCTGGCTCTATCACGTCAGGGTCTTCGTGGCGACACCGGCACCCGGGACGGCCAAGGGCGATCGGCCTTTTGCCCCTCCGGAACCCCTGTGTTAGAGAGCAGCCCGATCGAGGCCGGGTCACCGGCCGGCAAGAGGCGGATCCTGCAGGCAATGACCGAGCGCAAGTCGAGTTTCACCTATGAAGAGCTTCTGGCCTGCGGCCGGGGCGAAATGTTCGGTCCCGGCAATGCCCAACTGCCTCTGCCCCCCATGCTCATGTTCGACCGCATCACCTCGATCGCCGAGGACGGCGGCGCGAACAACAAGGGTCACGTCCTGGCCGAATTCGACATAAAGCCGGACCTCTGGTTCTTCCCCTGCCATTTCAAGGGTGATCCGGTGATGCCGGGCTGCCTCGGCCTCGACGCGCTGTGGCAGCTCACCGGCTTTCATCTCGGCTGGCTCGGCCTGCCCGGTCGGGGCCGCGCGCTCGGCGTCGGCGAGGTGAAGTTCTCCGAACAGGTCCTGCCCACCACGAAGAAGGTGGTCTACGGCGTCGATTTCAAGCGCATCTTCAAATCGAAGCTGGTGCTCGGCATCGCCGACGGGTGGTTGGAGGCCGACGGCAAGCGCATATATGAGGTCAAGGACATGCGGGTCGGGCTCTTCGGCCCTGCCGCCTGATCGCCTGCCCCGACCAGACCTTCAAGGGCTGCCCTGCCGGCCCGCAACGAAAAAGAGGCCTCCATGCGCCGCGTCGTCGTCACCGGAATGGGCATCGTGTCGTCCATCGGCAACAACACCAACGAGGTCCTGGCGTCCCTGCGCGAGGCCAAGAGTGGAATCGCGCTCGACCCCTCCTTCGTCGAGCATGGTTTCCGGTCGCAGATCTCCGGCGCGCCGACGCTCGATCCGGCGACCATTCTGGACCGTCGCGCCATGCGCTTCCATGGCGGCGGCACCGGCTGGAACCACGTCGCCATGGACCAGGCGATTCTCGATGCCGGTCTGGAGGCCGACGACATCTCCAATGTGCGCACCGGCATCGTCATGGGATCGGGCGGTCCGTCCACCCGCGCCCTGATCGACGCCTATGAGAAGGCCAAGGAGAGCGGTAATTCCAAGCGCGTCGGCCCCTTCGCGGTGCCGAAGGGGATGTCATCCACGGCATCGGCGACGCTCGCCACCTGGTTCAAGATCAAGGGCGTCAACTATTCGATCTCGTCGGCCTGCGCGACCTCGAATCACTGCATCGGCAATGCCTACGAGCTCATCCAGTGGGGCAAGCAGGACATGGTCTTCGCCGGCGGCTGCGAGGAACTGGACTGGACGCTGTCGGTGCTTTTCGACGCCATGGGCGCCATGTCGTCGAAGTACAACGACCGGCCCTCGACCGCCTCGCGCGCCTATGACGCCAACCGCGACGGCTTCGTCATCGCTGGTGGCGCCGGGGTGGTGGTGCTGGAGGAGTACGAGCACGCCAAGGCCCGCGGCGCGAAGATCTATGCCGAGATCGCCGGCTATGGCGCGACGTCGGACGGCTATGACATGGTTGCTCCCTCGGGCGAGGGCGCGGTGCGCTGCATGAACATGGCGCTGGCCGGTGTCGGTCCGAAGGTCGACTACATCAACCCGCACGGCACCTCGACGCCGGTCGGCGACCTCAAGGAGATCGAGGCGATCCGCGAGGTCTTCGGTGGCGCCGACAAGAGCCCGCCGATCTCGGCGACCAAGTCGCTGACCGGCCATTCCCTCGGCGCCACGGGGGTCCAGGAGGCGATCTATTCGCTGCTGATGATGAACAACGGCTTCATCTGCGAGAGCGCCCATATCGAGGAAATCGACCCGGCTGTCGCCGACATGAACATCGTGCGCAAGCGCGTCGACAATGCCAAGCTGGGCTGCGTCCTGTCGAATTCCTTCGGATTCGGCGGCACCAATGCCACGATCGTGCTGAAACATGTTGATGCGTGAGTCGCGTCGGCACGACGCGGTCGTGTCACCGGCCCGTCGCAGGATCATGGCAATCGCTCGGGGACCGTCACCTCGCAGTGAACGCCGATGTGGACAGACCGGTTTGCGCATCCCCAGCTGCAGCTCGTCGCTCGCAGTCCGCAATCTGACCATGAAGCGAGGAGGTCGCGCGTGACCGCATTGATGAAGGGCCGCCGCGGCCTGATCATGGGAGTGGCGAACGACCATTCCATCGCCTGGGGCATCGCGCGGATGCTCGCCGCCCACGGCGCCGAACTCGCCTTCACCTACCAGGGCGAGGCGCTGGGAAAGCGCGTCAGGCCTCTCGCGGAAAGCCTCGGGACGCCGCTGGTCATTCCCTGCGACGTCGAGGATATCGCCACGGTCGATGCGACCTTCGCCAGGATCGCGGAGGCCTGGGGCGGGCTCGACTTCGTCGTCCATGCCATCGGCTTTTCCGACAAGAACGAGCTCAAGGGCCGCTATGCCGACACGACGCGCGAGAATTTCTCGCGCACCATGGTGATCTCCTGCTTCTCCTTCACCGAGATCGCCCGCCGTGCCGCAGCTCTCATGCAGCCCGGCGGCACCATGCTGACCCTGACCTATGGCGGCTCGACGCGGGTCATGCCGAACTACAACGTCATGGGCGTCGCCAAGGCCGGGCTCGAGGCCTCGGTGCGCTATCTCGCTGCCGACTTCGGTCCGCTCGGGATCCGCGTCAACGCGCTGTCGCCCGGACCAGTGCGGACCCTGGCCGGTGCCGGGATCGCCGACGCACGGTTGATGTTCAACTTCCAGAAGCGCCATGCGCCGCTGCGCAAGACCGTGTCGCTCGACGACATCGGGGGATCGGCGCTCTATCTGCTCTCGGATCTGTCCGGCGGCGTGACCGGTGAGATCCACCATGTCGATTCCGGCTACAACATCATCTCCATGCCGCGGCCGGAGGCGTTGAAGACGCTGGATGCCGCCGAACAGGCGGTGGAGGATGCGGCCGGACGCCGTGCCGGCGAAGCCGCCGAATAGGCCTCGCCACCGTCCGTTTGATCCGTTCGGGCCCGTCGCGAAAAAAAATCGCGGCGGGCCCGAACCTTTTTCCGCGCTGGCGCCACCCATGGATATCAGGGGCGCAACGAGCCCCGGCCAACCTCAAGGGGACCTGCCATGAACCGCTTCAAGACCTTCGCCATCGCCGCCCTCGCCGTCGCCACCATGTCGGTCGGCGTTGCTTCCCAGGCCGAAGCCGGCCCGTTCCATCGCCGCCACATCGGCTGGGGCGTCGGCGCCCTCGCCACCGGCCTGATCGTCGGCGGCGCCATCGCCGCCAGCCGCTCCAACGCCTACGCTTCCGACTGCTACCTGACCCGCCGCTGGGTCGACGGCCCCTACGGCCCGGAGCGCCGCACCATCCGCGTCTGCGAGTGATCGCAGGCCCCAAGTCTGCGGGGCTCTCCTCCAGGCCTCGTCAGATGAAAGCCCCGGCCATGCACCGGGGCTTTCGTGCGTCCGGGCGTCAGCGGGGAACGGCGAAGAGGTCCTCGTGGCCGACATGGCAGGTGACGCCGGCCCGGCGCGCGGCGAGCCAGCCGGCGATGGTGGCCGCGTCGACACGGCCGGTCTCGCGGACGGCGCCGGCGAAGCCCGTTACCAGCTCAAGCGCGAGGGCGGCGAAGTCCGGGCCGAGTTGCCAGGGACTGGGGGCGCGGGTAACGGCATAGCCGGCGGACGCGAAGGCGCTCGCCATCAGCGCCGCGGCCTGTGGGCCCGCCGCCGGTCCGAAGCCCTTGTCCGAGCCCTGATGGGCGTGGAAGGCCGCCAGCATGGCCGCATCGGCGGGATGGGGCGGATCCCAGTGCTCGGTGCCGTCATAGGTGAGCACCGTGTAGAGGGGCAGGCGGCGCCGGGCGAGGACCGCGACGAAGCCGTCGATCCAGGCGGGAGAGACGAGGTCGAAGAGGGCGGCGGCGGTGACGAGGTCGGCATCGGCCGGCAGGACCTGGTCGAGGTCGCCGGTGAGGTCGGCCTGGTGAAAGGTGACAGTGAGCTCCCGGCCCTCCTTGCGCAGCACAAGACGGTCGCCGTCCTCGGCGGCCGTATCGGCCCAGGCCGCAAGGCGCTGGCGCGCCGCGGCGAGCAAGGCGGGATCATAGTCGACCAGGCGCCAGGCCTGGATGCCGGGCAGGGCGGCGAAGGTGCCGCGCAGATTCGAGCCTGCGCCGCTGCCGAGATCGACGACGCTGATGCGCTCCCTGCCGGCGAAGTGCTGGCGGAGCGCGTCCAGAAGCGAAACCGAGCGGGCGGCGTGGTCGGCCGGTTCGCGCAAGGCGAGCCATGCTGGGGAAAAGCTCATGGGGAAGATCCTTCCTGCGCTGCGGGATGGGTCGGGCCGCCGCCGACCCGAGCCAGCACACCGGCGACGATGCGGGCGGTATCGTCCCAGCCCGGCAGGGACTGGCCGGCCGCGAAGGCCTTGTCGGCGAAGCTGGAGCGCAGCCTCGGATTGCCGATGAGGCGCGACAAGCCGGCAGCGAGCGCTGCCGCATCGCCCGGCGGGACCTTGATGGCGGCGCCTTCGGGAACGGTTTCGGCCGCGGCGCCACCGGTCGTGGTGACGATGGGAAGGCCGCGGGCCATGGCCTCGCCGAGCACCATGCCGTAGCCCTCGTAGCGGGAGGGCATGACGAAGAGGTCGGCGCCGTCATAGAGCCGGTCGAGCTCGTGGTCACTGACCGCCCCGGCCAGGGTGATCCGCTGGTCCAGGCCGTGGCGGGTGATGGCTTCGCCGAGGGCCGCGTGGATGTCGGGGCTGCGCTCGGTGGCGCCGGCGATCACCATGCGCCAGTTCTCGCCGCCGAGCATCGCCAGTGCCTCGACCAGGATATCGTAGCCCTTGCGGGCCGACAGCGCCCCGACGGCGAGGAGGACGGGCCTGGATGCGCCCGAGCCGCCGGCGCGCGGCACGGGATCGGTGCCCGGCTCGGCGACGGTAATGCGGTCGGCCGGAACGTCGTAGTCATCGGCGAGGATGCGGCCTGTCGAGCGGCTGGTGACGATCACCCGCTGGGCATGGGCGAGGGCGGCTCTCTCGCTGGCGCGGAACCGGTCCGCCGTCTCGGGCGGAATGCCGCTCTCCAGCGCGAGCGGGTGGTGGACCAGCGCGACGATGGGGCTCTTGATCGACAGGCAGATGCTCTCGGGCAGGGCGCCATAGGCGAGGCCGTCGATCAGCAGCACGTCGTCGGAGGGCAGCGATACGAGGGCGCCCGCCGCCCGCAGGAGATCGTCGGCGGCAGGGTAGGGATAGGCGCCGGGAAGCGCCAGATGGGTCAGTGCGACGCCGGCTGCACCGGCCCGCGCCAGGACCTCGCGGTCATAGCGATAGCCGCCGGTCGGGGTGGAGATATCCCCGGGAATGGCGAAGACCGCCCGCGTCATGAGGACCTCCCGCCGCCTGGCACGGTCGTTCAGACGGAACCCGGGAGCGCCGCCTCGAAGGTGGCGCGGGCGAGGTCGTGTTCGTGCAGGGTGACGCGGATCTTGGCGAGGCCGGAGGCGTCGGCGCCGAGCGCGCCGGAGGCTGCCGCCTCCGCCATGCGGTCGAAGACATATTTGCAGAGGAATTCGGTGGTGGTGAGCTTGCCGGCGAACTCGGGCAGGGTGTCGAGGTCCTGGTAGGCGAGCCGCTTCAGCGTCTTGCCGAGCACGTCGAGAGCCGCGCCGATATCGACCACGACGTTCTGCGGCGTCAGGGTATCGCGGAAAAAGGCGACGTCGATGACGAAGCTCGCGCCGTGCTTGCCCTGGGCCGGTCCGAAGAACGGATCGGGCAGGGAATGGGCGATCATGATGCGGTCACGGACTTCGACGGAATACATGAGCTCTCCAGATTAGTAAGTGACGGCGGTCATGAGGCCATGCGCGCCGGGCTCGAGGATGCGGGGCAGGGCGGCGGGCAGATCTTCGAAGGCTACATCCCCGGTGATCAACTGGTCGAGGCGGTCATCAGCGAGGAGGCCGAGGGCCTTTTCGAGGCGTCTCGGATACGACCAGCGCGGGCGTCTGGATGTGGCGACCATGCCGACCTGCGACGAGATCAGCTTCAGGCGCTTCGAATGAAAGCCTGCGCCGAGCGGGACGGCCGGGTCCTGGTCGCCGAACCATGAGAGTTCGACGACGGTCGCCTCGTCGCCGCAGCAGGCGAGGGCGCAGGCGAGGCCCGCGCCCGTGGCCGAGGCGTGAAAGGCGACGTCGCAGTCGGCCGGGCCGTCCAGCGGCTTCTGGAACTTCACGCCGAAGAGCTTGGCGAAGTCGCGGCGCGAGGGTTCGAGATCGACCAACGTCACCTCGGCACCGGGAATCTGCGCCACGATGAAGGTGACGAGCAGGCCGAGCACGCCGCCGCCGACTACGACGATGCGGTCGCCCGGGCCGACGCCCGAATCCCACACCGCGTTGAGCGCCGTCTCCATATTGGCGGCGAGGATGGCGCGGCGAGCCGGCACGTTCGCCGGCACCGGCACCACCGAGAGCCTGTCGGTGGGGGCGAGGAACCGCGTCTGGTGCGGCGCCAGGGTGAAGACGGTGCGGCCGACAAGGTGCTCGGGGCCGGCTTCGACCTCGCCCACCGCGCAGTAGCCGTACTTCACCGGAAAGGGGAACTCGCCCTCCTGCAGCGGGCAGCGCATGCGCTCGCGCTCGGGGGCTGCGACAAGGCCGTTGAAGACGAGCCTTTCCGTGCCACGGCTGACACCGCTATAGAGCATGCGGATCTCGGCGTCGGCCGGTCCGCGTTCATCCAGTGTTGTGTCGCGCAGGTCTACCTTTCTGCGCGAGACGTACCAGAGGGCTCGGGCGGTCGCCGCCATGCTGCTTCTCCCGTTTCGCCGCCCTGTCGGGCGACGGAGGCTTGTCGATGAATGATCTTTCGCCGTTTCCGGCAACGACCGGCGGCACCGCCCCGGAACAGGGCTCTACGACGCCGACGGGTGTCCAGTCCACGGCAGAATTGCGCCGGCGGCGCTGGATCGTTGTGGCGCTGAACGTCGTCACCTGGTTCCTGCTCAATTCCGCCGCCTGGTCGGTCCTGGGAACCGGGGGCTGGACGATCGTCGATATCGTCCTGGCGCTGGCCTTCGCCATTGCCACGCCCTGGACGGTCCTCGGGTTCTGGAACGCGCTGCTCGGCCTCTGGCTGCTGCACCGCGACGACAACGCGATGGCCGAGGTGGCGCCCTTCGCGGTGGCGGTGGACCTGCCGACGCCGCTCACCATTCGCACCGCCGTCTTCATGACGCTGCGCAACGAGGATCCGGAGCGGGCCATCGGCCGTCTCGCCATCGTCAAGGACAGTATCGACGCGACGGGCGAGGGCAGCCAGTTCGACTATTTCATTCTCTCGGACACGAACCGTCCCGATACCGCGGAACGCGAGGAAAAGGCGGCTGCCGCCTTCGCCGAGGCGGCGGGCCAGGGCCGTGTCATCTATCGCCGGCGCACCGACAATGCCGGCTTCAAGGCCGGCAACGTGCGCGAGTTTCTCGACCGCTGGGGTTCGCGCTACGAACTCATGCTGCCGCTCGACGCCGACAGCCTGATGGCGGGCGCCACCATCGTCAAACATGTGCGGATGATGCAGGCCCATCCGAAGCTGGGCATCCTGCAGAGCCTCGTCGTCGGCATGCCGTCGTCCTCGGCCTTCGCCCGCATCTTCCAGTTCGGCATGCGCCAGGGCATGCGCGCCTATACGATGGGCCAGGCCTGGTGGGTGGGCGATTGCGGACCCTTCTGGGGTCACAACGCGCTGGTGCGCATCCGCCCCTTCATGGAGGACTGCCATCTGCCGCTGCTCTCCGGCGATCCGCCGCTCGGCGGGCACATCCTCTCCCACGACCAGGTCGAGGCGACTTTCATGCGCCGCGCCGGTTATGAGGTCCGCGTGCTGCCGGTGGAGGAGGGCTCCTGGGAAGAGAACCCGCCGACCATCCTCGAATTCTCGCGCCGTGACGTCCGCTGGTGCCAGGGCAACATGCAGTATGTGAAGCTCCTCGATCAACCGGGCCTGAAGCCGATCAGCCGGTTCCAGCTCGTCTGGGCGATCCTGATGTTCGTCGGCGTGCCGGCCTGGACGCTGATGATCACGCTGTCGCCCTTCCTCGCCTGGCACGGGCCGAGCCGCGAGGCCTTCCCCGTCGCTTTCGCGGCCACCGTCTATGTCCTGTTCTTCCTGATGTACCTGATGCCGAAGATCGCCGGCTTCGCCGACATCCTGATCAGCGCCGGCGGCACCGCGCGCTATGGCGGCAGGCTGCGATTCCTCGTGGCGGCGGCGACCGAACTCGTCTTCTCCTTCCTGCTCGGCGCCCTCACCTCGTTCCGCATTACGGTGTTCATGATCGGCCTCGCCTTCGGCAAGTCGGTGGTCTGGGGCGGCCAGCAGCGCGACGCCATGGCGCTCACCTGGCGTGAGGCATGGGACGCGTTCTGGCCGCAGATGGCCTTCGGCTGGGTGATCTTCGGCCTGCTCTGGGCCGCCTCCCCGGCCGCGGCGCTGTGGTCCCTGCCGCTGACGGCGGGCTTCCTCATCGCCGTCCCCTTCGCCGTTGTCACGGCGTCGCCGCGCCTCGGCCGGCTCTTCGTCGCTACCCGCTTCTGCGGCATTCCCGAGGAGTTCGCCATGCCGGACGAAATCGCCCGGGCGCGCTCGTCATGATTGGGCTCGACCTGCGCATCGCCGAAATGGTCGCCGTGGCGAAGTCGGTGGTCACCTATCACGGGGACGCCGGCAAGAACGCCGCCATGGACGCGCTCTACCGTCGCTTCGTGCCTCCGGGAGGCCTCGCCTTCGACATCGGCAGCCATGTCGGTGATCGGGTCGCGAGCTTCCGGCGCCTCGGGGCGCGCGTGGTGGCGCTGGAGCCGCAGCCCGGTCCCGCCGGGGTGATCGCCCAGCTCTTCGCCGGCGACGAGGCCGTGACGCTCCTGCGGGCGGCTTGCGGTGCGCAGGCGGGCGAACTGGTGCTGAAGGTCAACACCGCCAACCCGACGGTGACGACGGCCTCCCAGGCCTTCGTCGCCTCCGCCGCGGGTGCAGGCGGCTGGGAGGACCAGGTCTGGGACCGCGAGATCACCGTGCCCTGCCTGACCCTCGACGGTCTGATCGCCGAACACGGCGTGCCGGATTTCGCCAAGGTCGATGTCGAGGGTTTCGAGGCCGATGTGCTCGCCGGACTCACGCGGCCCTTGCCGGCACTCTCCTTCGAGTTCACGACGATCCAGCGCGAGGTCGCCTTCGCCTGCCTCGACCGGCTCGCGGCGCTCGGCCCCTATGGCTTCGACGTGGCGCTCGGCGAGAGCCAGAGCCTCACCTTCGGCCGTTTCGTCGACTGTGCGACGATGACGGCCCATCTCACCGGGCTTCCCCATGCCGCCAATTCCGGCGATGTCTATGCGGTTCTCGCAAAGGACTGATCGATGCGTCTCGCCCTTGCCGCAGCCGCGCTCCTCCTGAGTGCCGCCGCCCATGCCGCCTCCCTCGACGGCCTGCCGGTCGAGATCACCAATGCGTCCGAACCGGTGCTCTGCGCCGAGAAGGACAATGTCACGCTCAACCTGACCGGCCCCGATGTGCGCGCCTTCCGGATCGAGGCGGCGCATCCGGCCTATATCGGTTCGCTGGCGGTCGACCGTTTTGCCCCCGACTGGACCGCCTGCCCGATGAAGGCAGAGGCGCTGGCCCAGCCGATGCCGCAGCGCATCACGCTCTACGAGACGGTGGAATGGCAGGTGATCGGCTATCGGGAGCAGAACTTCTGGCGTCCCTCCGACACGACGATCAAGATCGGCGACCGGGTCGAGCGCAACATCCATCTCCTGCAGATCTGGTACCGGTTCCGCGACCGCGCCGAGGAGGTGCTCGTCCTCTATCCGACCGACGGATACTGGCGCGCCCGGCCGCTGCCGCCATCCAATCTCCGGTGGACCGCCTATGGCTCCTCCTTCCTCATCGGCCCGGTGGTGGTGGAGGGCCGCCCCATCGTGAAGATCAGCCAGGTGGCTTTCGACCCGGCGACCAAGACCTTCACGCTGACCTATCCGGACGGCAACAGCGCGACCGTGCGGCTCTCGACCCTCAACCAGGAACTGATCGGCCTCGACGTGGCCTTCGCCCGCCCCATTGCCGGCGGGCCCTTCGCGGCGCTGCGCTCGATGTACATCACCGAGTTCAACGCCGACGTCGCCCGGGTCGCGGTGCGCGAGAAGGATGCGCCGGGCTGGCGGGAGGAGCCGATCATGCCGTTCCGCCGGGCGCTGGCCACCGACCTGTGGGCCGGTCGCCTCGTCGCCTCGCGCCACAACACCTCGGCCCCCGACATGGTGTTCAACGCCTTCCGCGCCGCGCCGCCGCAACTCGCCGCTCCTGCGATCGACAAGTGACGGGAGAGCCTCGGCCTCCGGGCATCCTGAGCGAGATCCTGCGACGGATCGTGTTGACCGGGCTTCTGTCCGGCGGCCTCGGCCTCGCGCTCTATGGCGGGTTCGCCATCGCGTCGGGCAGTCCCGCCGCGCCGTTCATCCTGGCCATCGTCCTGTCCCTGCCGCTCGCCGCGCTCTGCCTCTGGCAGGTGGCGGAGGGCTGGCGTTCCGGCGCCCTCATTCTCTGGCGCGGCGCGGTCCGGCGCGACGAGCAGCCGGCCTCCTACCGGTTCGGCATGGGTGTCTACGCTCTCTGTGCGCTGGCGCTCCTGGGCCTGATCGCGTGGAACGGCTGGCGCCTCGTCCAGGTGGGAACTGCGTAGGGGCAACCGCCGCGCTCACCGGGCGTTCAGCATTGCTGATTTAAGTCTTCGCTTCCTGGTCGTCCTCTTCGAGGTTTTCCTAAATGGTTCGTCGCATCCGCAAGGCTGTGTTTCCTGTCGCCGGGCTCGGCACGCGCTTTCTACCCGCCACCAAGGCGATCCCGAAGGAGATGCTCACCGTCGTCGACCGACCGGTGATCCAGCATGTGGTGGACGAGGCCCGCGAGGCCGGGATCGAACATTTCGTTTTCGTGACCGGCCGCAACAAGCAGGTGATCGAGGACCATTTCGACAAGGCCTACGAGCTCGATTCGACGCTCGCCTCGCGCGGCAAGACCGCGGCGCTGGAGGAGTTGAAGCGCGACCTGCCGGCGGCGGGGGCCACCTCGTTCACCCGTCAGCAGGAGCCGCTCGGCCTCGGCCACGCGGTGTGGTGCGCCCGCGACATCGTCGGCGACGAGCCCTTCGCGCTCCTTCTGCCGGACATGCTCCATCTCGCCAGGTCCGGCGCCAAGGGTTGCATCGCGGCGATGATCGAGGCCTACAACGCCACTGGCGGGAACTATGTCGCCGGCTACGAGGTGCCCGACAGCGAGACGCACCAGTACGGCATCATCGGCAAGGGCAAGCCCGCTGCCGGCGGCGGCTACGAGATCGCCGAAATGGTGGAGAAGCCGCCCAAGGGCACGGCGCCGTCCAATGTCGCGATCTCCGGCCGCTACATCCTGCAGCCGGACATTTTCCGCATCCTGGAGACCCAGGAGCGTGGCGCCGGTGGCGAGATCCAGCTGACCGACGGCATGCTCAAGCTGAAGAACCAGCAGCCCTTCTTCGGCTTCACCTTCGACGGCGAGATCCACGACACCGGCACCAAGCTCGGCTTCCTCACCGCCAACCTCGCCTATGCCCTGCGCCGCGACGACCTCGCCGGGCCGCTGCGGGCCGAGATCGCGCGCCTCAAGGGCTGAGGGCCGCCCCTGCCGATCGCTCCCCGGCGTCGCTCATCCCTCGCGGCGCGCCTCAGCGCTGAAGCCGCAGCCCGAACAGGACCACGTTGGCCGAGTAGCTCTGGCCCGCCTCGTTCGACTGCAGGGTCTCGCGGCGCAACTCGCCGCGGATCTGCAGATTGCGCGAGGCCCGGTAGATGAGCCCGACCGAGGCGATCATCCGCTGGTCGACGCGCGGCGTGCCGCGATAGGTATCCTGGCCAAAGGCGATCCGCGCCGTGCCGGCGAGCCAGCGGCGGAAGGCATGTTCCAGTTCCAGCGACGCGTCGCGCCGTTCGATGCCGGAAGCGCCGGTGGTGAAGCTCTCGTCGATGGTCGATCTGGCGGTCAGGCGCAGCGTCGTCAGCGCCGTGGCGGTCCAGACCAGAGAGGCGTCGAAGACCGGGACGGCGACGTCGCCGAAGGTCGGCTCGAGATTGTCGCGCAGGAGGTAGCCGGCCGAAATCTCGCCCGTCAGCAACCGCGTCAGCTCGAAGGTCGTGCCGACGCGATAGGTCATCGCGGTCGACCCCTGCAACGTCCCGCCGGAAGAAACCAGGCGATCGAAGCGGCGGCGGTCGATGGCCGCCTCGACAAAAGGCCGAAGGCCGGGGGTGAGCTCGTAGGAGGCGCGCAGGCGGGCTCCTACCGCGCTGTAGTTGCGGTCGCCCTGCGGCAGCACGCCGCCCGCATTGGTGACGGCGTCGTCGTACGTGTAGCGGTCGACCGTGCCGCGCAGGCTGAGCTGCAGCCGGCCGATATCCTGCACCACACCGGCGGTCGCCCCATATTGATGGATCAGCGGCAGGTTGCGCAGCCCGTCCGGCGCCGAGGGCAGGTTCGACGAGCCCGGGGAATTGGTATTGAGGAGATAGCGCGCCTCGCCTTCCAGGCGCGTGTCGCGGGTGACGTCCAGGCGCCCCGTGACCACGCCGTTGAGTTCCGGCCGGTTGACGCCGGGGTCCGAGGCATAGGCCGCATAGGTGCCGCGCAGGCGGGCCGTCAACTCGTGGCGGGACCAGTCGGACCGTGCCTGGACCTCGCCATAGGACTGGGTGAACAGCGAGCCGGAGCCGCCTGAGGGCAGGCGGCGCGGATTGGAATCATATCCGAGCGTCGCGTCCAGTGTCGGCGTGACGACGAAGCTGCCGAGGCGGATGCCCGTCGGCGCAAAGGGATCGGCCTCGGCCTGGGGGCGGCGGTCGAAGGAAATGACCTCGCCGGTCCGGGGGTCGATGACGGTGTTGCGGCCGAGCGGATTGGCGTTCGGCAGCACCCGGCCGGAGGGCAGCTGGCTGCGCTCGGTGACGATGGGCACATCGACCGGCCGGCGCGGCTGGACGGGCGGTGTGACGCCGCGCAGCCCGCGGTCGAGGGCGCGGGAATCCTCGCGGCTGGGTGCCAGCGTGCTCT
>NZ_JAUYFA010000022.1 GCF_030691135.1 Phreatobacter sp. | reverse complement strand
CGACCGCCGCGCCGCCGCGTGTCGAGACCGCCGATCCCGCCGCCCAGCCCGCGCCGGCGCCCACCGGCCCTGTCGCCATGCAGGCCCGCCGGGCCGGCGGCACCGTCCGCATTCTCGTGCCCTTCACCCGCGATACGCCCGGTGCCGTCTTCCAACGCGGCGACACGCTCTGGCTCGTCTTCGACACGCTCGAGGAGGTCGCCCTCGCCGGGCTCCAGGCCGAGGCTGCCGGCATCTTCTCCTCCGTCGACGCCTCCCGCTCGCGCAACGGTATCGCGGTGCGCATCGGCCTCGAGCGACAGAGCCTCGCATCGGCCAGCCGTGACGGTCTCGCCTGGATCGTGACGCTGGCCGACAGCGTGCTGGAGCCGCCGCGCCCGATGCATCTCGCCCGCGCCAGCGAGCAGGGCGACAGGCTCATCGCGACGGTCGATTTTCCCAATGCCGGATCGGTCCATCGCCTCGCCGACCCGCTGGCGGGTGACACGCTCCTGGTGGTCACCGGTGCAGGGCCAGCCCGCTCCTTCGTCCAGCCGCGCGAAATGGTCGAGTTCGTGGCGCTGGCGGGCAGCCACGGTCTCGTGTTCCAGCCTCTCGCCGACGATCTGACGGTCACCATCTCCGGCGATCAGGTGAATATCGGTCGGCCCTTCGGCCTGCAGCTGAGCGCCGGCCTCGCAAGGCCGCCTGCATTGCAGCGTATGGTCCGCCGGCCCCGCACCATCACCTTCGATCTCGAACTCTGGGCGGCGGACGAGCTCGCGCCGTTCCGCGAGCGCGAGAGCGATCTCCTCGCCACCGCTTCGGCGGTCCACGACACGCAGCGCACGGCGAAGCGCCTCGATCTCATGCGCTTCTACATGGCGCAGCAGCGCTGGCCGGAGGCGAAGTCCGTCCTCGACGCCATCGTGCGCCAGGACCGGCGGATCGCCGAGGACGGCACGATCCAGGGGCTGCGGGGCGTGGTCTCGATCATGATGCACCGGCCGGCCGACGCGATGCGGGAATTCGCCCATCCGGCCATGGCCAATGCGCCGGACGTCGCCCTGTGGCGCGCGACGGCGCTCGCCATGGACGGGCGGTCGCGCGAGGCGCACGACATGTTCGAGGGTTCCGACGTGTCGCCGGCCACCCTGCCGCATCCGCTGGCGCGGGCGATCCTGGTGCGCGCCATCGAGGCGGCGCTCGACAGCGGTGCCGTCGAGCGCGCCGACAAGCATCTCGCCGAGCTGCAGGAGATCGGCGTTCCGCCGGCCGCCGAGCAGCAGTTCGCATTGCTGCGCGGGCGCGTTGCCGAGGCCAAGGGCATGGACCGCGAGGCCCTCGTCGCCTATGTCCGCGCCGCCAACGGCGTCGACCTGCCCGTCCGTGCCGATGCCGAGCAACGGCTGGTCGCCGCCCGCCACCGTCTCGGCGAGATCGACCGCAAGGCGGCGATCGAGGAGCTCGAGGTGCAGAGCTACGGCTGGCGCGGCGACGAGGTCGAGGCCCGCACGCTCGCCCTTCTCGCCAAGCTCTATGCCGATCAGGGCCAGTTCCGCGAAGCCTTCACCACCATGCGGCTGGCGATGCGCGCCCATCCCCGCTCGGAATCGGTCCGCGGCATGCAGGACGATGTCGCCCGCCATTTCGAGCGGCTGTTCCTGGACGGCAATGCCGATCAGATGAAGCCGGTCGATGCGCTGGCGCTCTATTACGATTTCCGCGACATGACCCCGCAGGGGCGCCGCGGCGACGAGATCATCCGGCGCCTCGCCGACCGGCTCGCCGGCATGGACCTCCTCGATCAGGCGGCCGCGCTGCTGCAGCACCAGATCGATCGGCGCCTGACGGGCGCGGCGCGGTCGCAGGTCGCGGCCCGGCTGGCCTTGATCCATCTGAGCAACCGCAAGCCTGCGGCGGCCCTCCAGGCGCTGCGCGCCACGCGCCTCGCCGATCTGCCGGAGGAACTGCGGGTCCAGCGCTACCTGCTCGAGGCACGCGCCCATGCCGATGCCAACCGGCCGGACCAGGCGCTGGAAATGCTCTCCGGCATCCGGTCGCCCGAGGCCGAAATGCTGCGTGCCGACATCCACTGGGGCGCCCAGCGGCACCGCGAGTCGGCCGAGCAGAGCGAGCGCTGGGTGTCGGCGCGCTCCGGCAATGCCCCTCTCGGCGGTGAAGAGCGGCGTCATCTCCTCAGGGCGGCGATCGGCTATGCGCTGGTCGACGACACGCTCGGCCTCGATCGCCTGCGCAACCGCTGGCGCGACGCCATGAAGGGAACGCCGGACGAGCGCTCCTTCGACGTGGTGACCTCGCCCATCGAGGCGCGCGGCGTCGAATATCGCGAGATCGCCCGTTCGATCGCCGACCGCGACACGCTGGACGGCTTCCTGCAGAACTACCGCGAGCGTTATCCGAGCGAGACGCCGGGGGCGGGGACGCCGCAGCAGCAGTCCGATACGCCGACCGGAACGCCGCGCCAAGGCTGAGGCGGGCCGGGCTCAGCATCGTCCGGACGGCAACAGCCGCGCTAGGTGCCGAAACTTCGCACCAGGCTGCCGGCGACGAGATTCCAGCCGTCGACGAGCACGAAGAAGATCAGCTTGAACGGCATCGAGACCGTGATCGGCGGCAACATCATCATGCCCATCGACATGAGGACCGAGGCCACGACCAGGTCGATGACGAGGAAGGGCACGAAGAGCAGGAAGGCGATCTCGAAGGCGCGGCGCAACTCGGAGATCATGAAGGCGGGGACGAGAACGCGGAACGAGACCTCCTGGGGGGTCGCCGGCACCGGCTCGCGGGACAGCTCCTGGAACAGCGCCAGGTCATTTTCCCGCACGTGTTTCAGCATGAAGTCGCGGAAGGGCCCCGAAGCGCGCTCGAAGGCCTGTGGCAGTTCGATCTGGTTCTCGATCAGCGGCCTGACGCCGAGGTCGTAGCTCTGCTGTAGCGTCGGCGCCATGACGAAGCCGGTCAGGAAGAGCGACAGGCCGACGATGACGGCGTTGGGCGGCGCGGTCTGGGTGCCGATGGCCGTGCGCAGCAGCGAGAGCACCACGGCGATGCGCACGAAGCTCGTCACCATGATCAGGATCGACGGGGCGACCGACAGGAGGGTGATGTGGCCGATGAGCTGGATGACCCGCTCGTTGTCGCCGGCACCCTGGCCGAGATTGATCGAGATGTCCTGGGCGGCGGCCGGAC
>NZ_JAUYFA010000018.1 GCF_030691135.1 Phreatobacter sp. | reverse complement strand
GCCCCGTTCGCATCTTCCGCCGTCACGCGCTGGTTCCAGTCGCCGACCGAAACCACCCATTCCGTCGGCAGCTTGCGCGGCCGCCCCGACAACTGGCCGGAAATCTGCACGGCGCGGGCCATATGAACCGAATTGATGTAGACGGCAATCGCCGCGAAACGCACCGCGCGCTCGTCGGCCAGCGGTACGCCGTGGAAGCCTTCCGGATATTCCTCGGCGATGAAGCCGGTCGACAGCGTGCCCGACTGCCAGCGCGGATGCTGCATCAGCGCCGAAAGGAAGGGGATGTTGTGCTGGATGCCGTCGATGGCGAAGGCGTCGAGCGCATCGGCCTGCGCGGCGATCGCCTTCTCGCGGGTCGGTGCCCAGGTGACCAGCTTGGCAATCATCGGGTCGTAGTAGAGCGAGATCTCGCCGCCCTCGAAGACACCGGTGTCGTTGCGCACCACGGCCTCGCCCGCCGGGCCTTCGGCCGGCGGCCGGTAGGTCACGAGGCGCCCGATCGAGGGCAGGAAGTTGCGATAGGGATCCTCGGCATAGATGCGGCTCTCCACCGCCCAGCCGTTGAGCTTCACCTGGTCCTGGGTGAGGCTGAGCTTCTCGCCATAGGCGACGCGGATCATCTGCTCCACGAGGTCGATGCCGGTGATCATCTCGGTCACCGGATGCTCGACCTGCAGGCGGGTGTTCATCTCGAGGAAGAAGAAGGACTTGTCCTGGCCGGCGACGAATTCGACCGTGCCGGCGGAATCGTAGTCGACTGCCTTGGCGAGGGCCACCGCCTGCTCGCCCATGGCGCGGCGGGTGGCCGGGTCGAGCAGGGGCGAAGGCGCCTCCTCGATGACCTTCTGGTTGCGGCGCTGGATCGAGCATTCGCGCTCGCCGAGATAGATGACGTTGCCGTGCTTGTCGCCCAGCACCTGGATCTCGATGTGGCGCGGATTGACGATGAACTTCTCGACGAAGACCCGGTCGTCACCGAAGGAGGACTTGGCCTCCGACTTGGCGAGGGTGAAGCCCTCGGCCACCTCCGACGCGGAATGGGCGATGCGCATGCCCTTGCCGCCGCCGCCCGCCGAAGCCTTGATCATGACGGGATAGCCGATCTCGTCGGCGATGCGGGTGGCATGGTCGGCATCCTCGATGACGCCGAGATAGCCGGGAACGGTCGAGACCTTGGCGGCGGCCGCCGCCTTCTTCGATTCGATCTTGTCGCCCATGGCCGCGATGGCACGGGGGTTGGGACCGATGAAGACGATGCCGTTGTCCTTCAGCGCCCGGGCGAAGGCCTCGCGCTCGGACAGGAAGCCGTAGCCGGGATGGACCGCCTCGGCGCCGGTCTGTTTGGCGGCGGCGATGATCTTGTCGATGACCAGATAGCTCTCGGCCGCGGCCGGCGGGCCGATATGGACGGCCTCGTCGGCCATCTCCACGTGCATGGCGTCGCGGTCGGCGTCCGAATAGACGGCGACCGTCTTGATGCCCATCCGCCGCGCGGTCTTGATCACGCGGCAGGCGATCTCGCCGCGGTTGGCGATCAGGATCTTCTTGAACATGCAGGAAGTCTTTCAGGCAGCACGCGAAATGGAGCAGACCGGACGGGTTCTAGAGCCAAGGCCGCCCGGACGTCCACTCCGCTAATGGGATGACGACCCGGCCGAGCCGGCCGGATCGTCCATTCCCATGCAAATCGCCTGCCGAAAGAGGGCGTCAGGCCCGCAGCGGCTTCAGGGCGCTGGCCCACTTGACGAGTTCGTCGAGGACTTCCTTGGCGCTCGTCGCCATCAGGTCGTTCGGCTTGAAGGTCGCATCCGGGCCGAGGAACGAGCCGAAGCCGGGAACGGCGACCGCCTGCGGGATCGGCATCATCTTCAGCGTGGTCAGCGTCGGCTTGATCTGCTGCACGGCGCGCAGGCCGCCGGAGACGCCGCCATAGCCGACGAAGCCCACCGGCTTGTAGGCCCATTCGTTGGCGAGGAAGGTCAACGCATTGTAGAGGGCGGGCGAGACGCCGTAATTGTATTCCGGGGTGACGAAGACGAAGGCGTCCGCTGCCTTGACGCTGTCAGCCCAGGCCTTGGTATGAGCCTTCTCGTACTTTGCCATGCGCGGATGGTTCGGCTCGTCGAAGACCGGCAGGTCGAAGCTGGCGAGGTCGACCAGCTCGGCCGAAAAGCCGCCATGGGCGACGGCGACATCGTTGAACCACTTGCCGACCTGGGGGCCGACCCGGCCCGGCCGCGTGCTGGTGACGATCGTGTGGAGCTTGAGGCTCATGCTGTTCTCCTGGGCGATGCCGCTACCGGCATCCGCGAAACGGAATTCTTGGTCACTCTTTGTAACCGGGGGTAGTCTGGTAATTCATGTTGCATCGCGCAAGAAGGCACGGCGGAGAAACCCGGGAACAAGCATGTGACCGGCGCCCGTGACGGCCGCGAGGATTGAAATGCAGTCGAGCCGGTCCGCGTGATCGCCGACGACGCGGCTTTGGCTCCGGTCACGGGATGACGCGCAGTTCGCTCTCCCGGCTGACGAGCCGTCCGAGCGTGCGCAGCCGGTTCGACAGCCGGTCTCCGGCAAGGCCGGAAAGGTCGCCGGCGAGCGTCAGAACGAGCCGGCGATCCTCGACGCGGATCGGCGCGCGCGGCAGCGCTCCTGGCATGGCGGCGGAGACGAGATAGGCGACGCGCATCGCAGCACCGAGAATGCGGGCGCGGTCCAACAGCCTGACGCCGACGAGTTCGCGGATGCGCGGCGACATGAACTCGTCGAGCAGGCCCTCGTGGCGGTAGAAACTGGCCAGTGCCAGATAGGCCCGGCCGGGATGGTCGACGCCGACGAAATTGGCATGGGCGATGATGTTGAGGCTCTGCTCGCCGCGATAGTCGGGATGGGCACGCCAGCCGATATCGGCGAGCAGGCAGGCGGCATGGCGCAGCCTCTGCTCCTCCGGGCTTTCCTCCAGATGGGCGACCTGCATGAAACGGTCGGTCCAGGCGATCAGTTCCTCGCCGTGCCGCGGCGAGCGCGACCTGAGGAGGCAGAGTTCGCGGGCCGCCGCGATCAGCGGATCGGCAGCCCTCTCCTCTGCGTCGAGCAGCGAATAGAGCAATCCCTCGCGCACGCCGGTGACCGAGATCACCACCCGCTCGATCCGCGCCGTGCGCACGACCGCCTCCAGCACGAGGGCGCCATAGGCCAGTAGCGGCCGCCGGCTCTCGGCGACGACGTCGATGCGGGAGACGGAATCGGTCGGCTGACGGCTGACGAGATAACAGAAGTCGGCGACTTCCTTTCCGGTCAGGGCATAGCCGTGCATCACGTTGAGGGGATAGCCGCGCTGGGCCATGTGGAGCTTGGCGAGGGACCGCCAGGTGCCGCCGACGGCGTAGAACGTCTGGCCCCTGCCCTTCTTGAGGAGATCGACCTTGCCGACCAGCTTGGCGGCGATCCGCTCGGCCTTCTTCACTGACTGGCCGGACGTGTCCTGCAAAGCGAGGCCCCCGAGCGGCAGGGTCACGCCGGTGCCGATCGTGCCGTCATTGATGTCGACGAGTTCGAGCGAGCCCCCGCCGAGATCCCCGACGAGGCCGTGCGGCTGGTACATGCCGGAGACGACGCCGAGCGCGGCGAAAGCAGCCTCTTCCTTGCCCGACAGCAATTGCAGCGGAACGCCGCAGATTGCCTCGCATGCGGCGACGAAATCCGGGCCGTTCTTCGCATCCCGGACGGCCGCGGTCGCGAGGATGTGGAGTTCCCCCACCCGCAGCTGCGTGCAGAGCGCCCGGAACCGGCGGATCGACGCCAGCGCCCGGACCACCGCGTCGTCGGCCAGCCTGCCTGACGTCTGCACGTTGCGGCCGAGGCCGCACAACGTCTTCTCGTTGAAGATCGGCGTCGGTGAACGCGTCAGCGCCTCATAGACAACGAGACGGACCGAATTCGATCCGATGTCGATGACGCCGATAGTCGGGCCGAGCTGCAGGCGGCCCGGAGCGATCTCAAACACGTCACTCGTCAGTCCGCTCGGCCCTGCTGGCGAAGCGACGAGGAGACGATTCTTTGAGCGATTTTCCACGTCCGGACAGACTCGGATTGGTCATGAAGTATTTGTGGGCGTTGAAGGCCTCTTCGCCCTTGGCCGGCTTGATACGCTCCGAGGTCCCATCGGGCAAGAGACGCCAGCTCTGCTCGTTGTCCTTGAGGTTGGCGATCATGATCTGGTCGAGCACCTGTTCATGCACCGTCGGGTTGACCAGCGGGCACAGGACCTCGACGCGCCGGTCGAGGTTGCGCGGCATCAGGTCGGCCGAGGAGATATAGACCTTGGCCTTGGCATGGGGCAGCCCGTGCCCGCCGCCGAAGGCATAGATGCGGCTGTGCTCGAGGAAGCGGCCGACGATGGACTTGGCGTGGATATTGTCCGACAGGCCAGGCACGCCAGGCCTGAGACAGCAGATGCCGCGCACGACGAGATCGACGCGCACGCCGGCCTGACTGGCGTCATAGAGCGCATCGATGATCATCGGGTCGACGAGCGAGTTCATCTTCAGCCAGATGGCGGCCGGCTTGCCAGCCTTGGCGAAGGCGATCTCCTCGGCGATGTGCTCGAGCAGTTTCTTCTTGAGGCTGAGCGGCGAGATCGCCATCGCCTCGAGTTCCTGCGGCTCGGCATAGCCGGTGATGAAATTGAAGATGCGGGCGACGTCGCGACCGATCACCGGGTCGTCGGTGAAATAGGACAGGTCGGTGTAGATGCGCGCCGTGATCGGGTGATAGTTGCCCGTGCCGACATGGCAGTAGGTGACGAGGTTCTCGCCCTCGCGGCGGATCACCATGGACAGTTTGGCGTGGGTCTTCAGCTCGATGAAGCCGAACACCACCTGCACGCCGGCCCGCTCCAGGTCGCGGGCCCAGCGGATATTGGCTTCCTCGTCGAATCGCGCCTTCAGCTCGACGAGAGCGGTGACGGACTTTCCGGCCTCCGCCGCCTCGGCCAGCGCCTTGACGATGGGGGAGTCCGAGGAGGTGCGGTAGAGCGTCTGCTTGATGGCGACGACATTGGGGTCGCGTGCCGCCTGATTGAGGAACTGCACCACTACGTCAAAGCTCTCGTAGGGGTGGTGGACGACCAGGTCCTTCTGCCGGATGGAGGCGAAGCAGTCGCCCCCCTGGTCGCGGATGCGCTCGGGATAGCGCGGTGCATAGGGCACGAACTTGAGGTCAGGCCTCTCCAGCGAGACGAGCTGGGACAGCTCGTTCAGCGCCAGCACGCCCTCGACCCGGAAAATCTCGTCGTCGACGACGCCGAGCGCTCCCGCGATGAAGTGGCGGAGGTCGTCGGGCATCGATGCCTCGGCCTCCAGTCTGATCACCGAACCGCGGCGGCGCCGCTTCAGGGCGGATTCGAAGTGGCGGACGAGATCCTCGGCCTCTTCCTCGATTTCCAGGTCGCTGTCGCGGATGATGCGGAAGGCGCCCTGCCCCTTCACGTCGTAGCCGGGAAAGAGGCGGTTGATGAACAGGCCGACCGTCTGCTCCAGGGTGACGAAGCGTCGGGCGCCCGTTTCCGCGAGGTCGGGCAGTTTCATGAACCGGTCGATCTTGGCCGGAACACGGATGAGCGCACGCATCGGCCGGCCGTCGGCGATGCGCTGCAGCGCCAGCGCGACCGTGAAGCCGAGATTGGGAATGAAGGGAAATGGATGGGCCGGATCGATCGCCAGGGGCGTCAGGACCGGAAAGACATGGCCGAGGAAATGGTCCTCGAGCCAGGCCCGTTCGGCCTTGGTGACGTCCGGCGCATCGACGAGCACGATGCCCTCGTGCAGGACCTCTTCGCGCAGCTCGCGCCAGCGCTTCTGCTGGTCGGAGGCGAGACCCGCGACAGCCTCGGAAATCTTGGCGAGCTGCTCGGCCGGGGTCAGCCCGTCCGGCGAGACCGTGCCGACACCCTGGAGCACCTGACCGCGCAGGCCGGCGACGCGGACCATGAAGAATTCGTCGAGGTTGTTTGCGGAGATCGACAGGAACCGAAGCTGTTCAAGCAGCGGATGGCTGCGGTTGGAGGCTTCCTCCATGACGCGGCGGTTGAACTGCAGCCAGGACAGCTCGCGGTTGATGAAGCGCTCCGGCTTGTCGCGCAGATCGCTCGTCGCCACCTCCTGCGCCACTTCGCGAACGACGGACGCCGCCGCAGCAGCTTGGCTGCGGCCCAGGCCCTTCACCTCGGCAGCCACCCGGGCCGTCGCATCCTTCTTGATTTCGCCAGCCGACATCGTGCCCCCAAGGATGAACTGCGTCACCCATTACCTGCCATCATGACGTGACTGTGACGGCCGTCAAAGAGAGAACGGGAGCCGACGGCTCAGATCAGGTTCGGTTGCATGATGCGGTCGAGAACCTGGGCCGCGAGAGGCCGGGTCAGCCTGCGTCCGGTTTCCAGCGCCTCGCGGTCGAGCGCGGCGACCAGCCGCCGCGCCGCGTCGAGCGATCGCTCCATCCGGCGGGCGAGATATTCCACCACCTCGGCATCGACCACCAGCTGGCGGTCGGCGAAGAGTTTCACGAGCACGGAACGCAGCAGTCCGTCCTCCGGCTCGGCGAGCGCCACGGCCGGCAAGGCCCGCAGCCGCGAAGCGAGGTCCTTCAGGCCGACACCCCATGACACCGGCGCCTCGCGGGCCGTCATCAGGACGAAGGCGTCCTCCTCCCGGGCGCTGTTGAGGAGGTGAAACAGTGCGACCTCGGAGGTTTTCGGCCCCGCATCCTCCAGAAGCAGGGCGCCGGTCGCCAGCGCATCGCCCGGGACCGTGCCTGCGAGATCCCGTGCGGCGAGGCGCCGGGCGCCCGCAAGATCCGCCCAGATGGCACCGAGATGGCTCTTCCCAGCCCCCGGCGGCCCGACGAGCGCCATCACCCGCGCCGGCCAGTCCGGCCAGGAGTCGACGAGTTCGAGCGCCGTCACGTTGCAGGGCGCGGCGAGGAAATCGTCCCGTGACAGGCTTTCGGGCAGGGCGAGATCCAGCGCCATCTGGCGTGGCCCGGCCTGGGGGGCGGTGGCAACCATCTCAATTCTCCGGCCGGGCCGGACCCTCATGCGGCCGCGACCGCGCCACCCCCGTATAGAGCGGGCTGGCGAGGTATTGCCTGATCGCGAACCGCGTCAAGACGCCGACCGAGGCCGCCAGCGGAACCGCCAGCATCAGGCCGGCAAACCCGAACAGCGCACCGAAGGAAAACAGCGCGAACATCAGCCAGACGGGGTGGAGGCCGACAGATTCGCCGACGAGATTGGGATAAAGCACATAGGATTCGAAAAAGATGCCGATCGCGAAGATCGAGAGAATGACCAGGACCATGGTCCAGTCCGGCCAGAACTGGACGATGGCGACGCCGACGGCGAGGGTCAGCCCGATGATCGAGCCAACATAGGGGATGAAGCTGAGGAAGCCGGTACCCAGACCGATCAGCAGGCCGAAATTGAGCCCCGCTCCCGTGAGCGACATGCCGTAAAAGATCATGAGCACGAAACAGACCGTCGCTTGTCCACGGACAAACCCGGCCATGGCGACATTCATCTCGCGCATCAGGCCGAGAATCGTCTCGCGATGCTGCAACGGCAGCCACGAATCGACCTTATCCATCATCCGCGGCCAGTCCTTCAGAAGGTAGAAGGCGACGACGGGCGTGATAATGAACAGGCCAAAAATGTAGATGAAGGTCGCCCCGCCCGTCCACAGGCTCTGCTGGACGAAGCCGGCGATCCACCCGGTCGATTGGGTGACGATGTCGGCGACGCTGCGCGAGACGTCCGGCAGCTGGTCGCCGAGCAGGCGCTGCAGCCATTCGCGGTTCTGCTCCGTGGCGAGCGCCTGCAACTGGACCACATAGCTCGGCAGCCTCGCCACGAAGGATGTGAGCTGATTGGCGAGGATCGGGACGATGACGACCGTCAGCATGATGAAGATGACGACGAAGGTGCCGATGACCGTCAGGGCGCCGATGGCACGGGGGACCTTGATCGCGGCCAGCCGGCTGACGATGGGATCGAGGAAATAGGCCAGCGCCAGCCCCGCGACGAACGGCAGGAGAATGCCGCGCAGCACGTAGAGCGACAGCGCCAGCACGGCGAGCCCGCCGATCCAGAAGCCGACCTGTCTCTGCAGCGTCAAGGGGGATACCTTTCTCGGCCGATACGGCGCGCACGCCGCCGGAACGGCACCGTCGCAAGGCGGGCGACCGCTTTCAAGGGGCGAAACGACCCGGCGTCTACGTCCACCGGACTCAATTGGACATATGGCGCGTCCAGCTGACCAGATAGGCCGCGGCGGAGGCGAGGGTGAGGACCGCCACGGCCCACATGCAGACGACAATCGCCCAGTCGAGATTGATCTCCAGACCCTTGGCCGCAAGGACCAGGGCGGCGAAGACGATCTGCGCCACCGTATTGGCCTTCGACACCATTAGCGGCTGGATGGCCAGTGGCCTCTCCATCAGGGTCGACAGCACCACGGCGCCGACGATCATGATGTCGCGCGACACGACCAGGATCGCGACCCAGGGCGGAATGAAGCCGAAAATCGCCAGCGACACATAGATCGAGACGATCAGCGTCTTGTCAGCGAGCGGATCCAGATAGGCGCCCAGTTCGGTCTGCTGGTCGAAATGCTTGGCGATATAGCCATCCACCGCATCGGTGATTCCCGCGATCACGAAGGCGGCCAGGGCGAGGGCCATTTGCCCCTGGGAGATGGCCCATACCACCACCGGCACCAGCAGGATGCGCAGCAGGGTCAGGAGATTTGGAATGTTCACAGTTGCGCAGTCGCGATAGCCCCGGGACGGAGACTTTAGTGTGCCGGCCCGGGACTGCCAAGACGGCGAAGGGCATAACCCCGGATGAAGGGTCCGGCGGTTCACTCCGGGTCGGAGCGCCGGATGAAGCTCTGGATGCGGCCGATGGACGGCCCGTCTGTCAGCAGGGGCGCGTGGCCCTGGCCCTGAACCGTCAGCACGTCGAGATCCGGCCGACGGTCGGCCATGGTGCCGACGGTCGCCGCACTGAGGATGTCGGAATGCTCGCCGCGGATGACCATGACGGGCACACCCACCAGCCCGTCGAATTGCGGCCACAGCGTCGGCATGGGTCTGTCGAAACTGACGCTCTCGAGGGTCTTGGTGAGCGCCGGATCGAAGGCGGCCATCAGCCGGCCGTCCCGCTCCATCCAGATATTGGCCGCCTGGCCGCGCCAGTCCGCGTCCGTGAGGACAGGAAAGCGCGACTGGCCGATGCTCTTCAGGAGCGCCACCGCCTCGTCGAGAGTCGCCGGGGTTGGCAGACGCCCGAGATAGCTCTTGATCCGCGCCAGCCCCGCCCCCTCGATCACCGGGCCTATGTCGTTAAGGATCGCGGCGGCGATGAGCGAGGGTCGTACCGCGCTCGTCAGCATGGTGAGGAGCCCGCCGCGCGAGGTACCGATAAAGACCGCGCGCGCGAGGCCGAGCGCCGTCGTCACCGTCAGGAGGTCTTCGAGTTCCACCGGAAGGGCGTAGTTCCGCCAGTCGGGATCTGAGGCCGACAGACCCCTGCCGCGATAGTCGAGGGCGATCACCTGCCGCACGGGCGCGAGCGCGCGCGCGAGAACGTCGAAGTCCCCGGAATGGCCGGCGAGACCCGCCAGGCAGAGCACCGGCAGCCGCCCGGGCGCCGGGCGACCGTAGAGACGGGCATGGAGCTTCAGGCCGTCGCGAGCCGTGACGAAACGGCTCTCGAAGGCGCCCTCGCCCGCACCCGCCATCACGGCTTCTTCGGATCGACGGCGATGCGGATGGAGAGTTCGCGCAGCTGTTTCGGGCTCGCCTCGTTGGGCGCCCCCATCAACAAGTCCTCGGCGCGCTGGTTCATCGGGAACAGCGAGATCTCGCGCAGGTTCTGCGTGCCGCAGATCAGCATGACGATGCGGTCGACGCCCGCCGCCATGCCGCCATGGGGCGGCGCGCCGTAGTGGAAGGCGCGATACATGCCGCCAAACCGCTCGACGACGGTCGCTTCGTCATAGCCGGCGAGTTCGAAGGCCTTCACCATGGCCTCGGGGCGATGGTTGCGGATGCCGCCCGAGGCGATCTCGTAGCCGTTGCAGGTGATGTCGTACTGGAACGCCTTGATCGACAGCGGCTCCTGCGTCTTCAGGGCCTCCAGGCCGCCCTGCGGCATGGAGAAGGGGTTGTGCGAGAAGTCGACCTTCTTCTCGTCCTCGTTCCACTCGTAGAAGGGGAAATCGACGATCCAGGCGAGCTCGAACCGGTCCTTGTCGATGAGGTTGAGCTCCTCGCCGACCTTCGTCCGGGCCATGCCGGCGAACTTCACGAACTTGTCCGGGTCGCCGGCGACGAAGAAGGCGGCATCGCCCTCCTTCAGGCCGAGCTGCTCGCGGACCGCCGCGGTGCGCTCCGGGCCGATATTGTTGGCGAGCGGGCCGGCGCCCTCGCCCCCCTCGCGCCACATGATGTAGCCGAGGCCCGGCTGGCCTTCGCCCTGCGCCCAGGCGTTCATGCGGTCGCAGAAGGCCCTCGAGCCGCCGGTCGGCCCCGGGATCGCCCAGACCTGGTTCTTCGGGTCCTCCAGCATGCGGGCGAAGACCTTGAAGCCCGACCCGCGGAAATGCTCGGAGACGTCCTGCATCACCAGCGGATTGCGCAGGTCCGGCTTGTCGGAACCGTATTTGCGCATGGATTCGGCGTAGGGGATCCGCGGGAACTCTTTCGTCACCGGCTTGCCCCCGGCGAAATCCTCGAAGACGCCGCGGATCACCGGTTCCACAGCCGCGAACACGTCCTCCTGCTCGACGAAGCTCATTTCGAGGTCGAGCTGGTAGAATTCGCCCGGCAGCCGGTCGGCGCGCGGGTCCTCGTCGCGGAAACAGGGCGCGATCTGGAAGTAGCGGTCGAAGCCGCTCATCATGATGAGCTGCTTGTACTGCTGCGGCGCCTGCGGCAGGGCGTAGAACTTGCCGGGATGGATGCGGCTCGGCACCAGGAAGTCGCGCGCGCCCTCGGGGCTCGACGCGGTCAGGATCGGCGTCTGGAACTCGAAGAAGCCCTGCCCCTTCATGCGGCGGCGGATGGAATCCACCACCTCGCCGCGCGTCATGATGTTCTTGTGCAGCTTCTCGCGGCGCAGGTCGAGGAAGCGGTATTTCAGCCGCGTCTCCTCCGGATAGTCCTGCTCGCCGAAGACCTGCAGCGGCAGCTCGTCGGCCTTGCCCAGCACTTCGAGCTCGGTGATGAAGACCTCGACGTCGCCGGTCGGGATCTTGCCGTTCCTCAGCCCCTCGTCGCGCGCCTTGACGCGGCCGTCGATGCGGATGACCCACTCGGCGCGGCAGCCTTCCAGCGCCTTGAAGGCCGGCGAATCCGGATCGGCCAGGCACTGGGTGATGCCGTAATGGTCGCGCAGGTCGACGAAGAGGATGCCGCCATGGTCGCGGATGCGGTGGCACCAGCCTGACAGGCGGACAGTCTCGCCCACATGGGCCGAACGCAGCTCGCCGCAGGTTTTCGAGCGATAGCGGTGCATGGTAGCCTCGAAGGTCTCGCAGGCGGCGCGGAGGGCGCGGCCCAAAAATTCAAACGTCGCGTCCCTTTAGCGGATGGATGCGCCCGCTTCAAACGGAAGCCGCGCAAAAGCAAGCATCGGACGGAACGGCGGAAATCCGCCGCACCCGCAGCCGGGGCCGAACCGTCAGCGGGCGATGATCTCGATGCGGCGGTTGCGCGCCTTGTTGGCCGGCGAATCGTTCGCCACCAGCGGTCGTGTCGCGCCGTGCCCTTCGGAGAGAAGGCGGCTCGCCTCGACCCCCTGGCGGACCAGAAGAACGACCACCGCCTGGGCACGGCGATGGCTGAGATCGACGTTCTGGGCGGGGATTCCATCGGAATCGGTATGACCCTCCACCGAAAACCGCACGGTTGGGCAGGCCGCCATCAGCGCCGCGATGCGCCTGAGACGCGCCTGGCTCTCCGGGCGCATCTCGTCGCGGCCGAACTGGAACACGATGCCGCCGGCAGCCATTTCCTGCGTGATCTGCCCGATGCAGGCGGCAGTCGATGGCGGGGCGGCGGGGGCAGCGACCGCCGTTGCGGCGGTGGCGGGGGCGGCGATGGCGGGCGCGGCGATCATGTGGGCCACCGTGAAGCCGAAGGGCGCCGAACCCTCGATGGCGGCACGGACAGCCGCGGCGGAAGTCAGCGAAGAGGCCTCCCCCGTCACGATCAGACGGGAATCGTAAAGCGTCGCGCGACCCCGTTCCAGCAGGACGAGCTGGCCCATGGCGGCGATGGCGGCCGGAACGAACCCTTGCGGCGCCCCGGCCGCCAGTTCCTGCGCCTCGGTCAATGCCAGCGGCGCGAACAGGGCCTCGGCAGCGGCCCGGATCTCCGCCCGCGCAGCCTCGGAAGGCACATAGCCCTGCAGGCGCACCCCCTCCGGTCCCTTCTCGGCGAACCAGCCATAGGGCGAGATGACAGGAGCGGCGATGGTGGCGCCGGCAAGCGTCAGACCTGCCGGCAGTGCCCCGGCGCGCAGGGCGAGATTGACTGCGGCGAAGCCGGAACGGTCGGCGGCCTGGCCCTCCAGCGTCAGCGCACGGTCGGCGACGGAGGCGGTGCCGGTCGTCAGGCGGGCCATCTGCGTCAAGGCAAAACGCGCCGCCGCCAGCCGGTCGAACCCGTCGGGCGCGCCCGCGGCGACGACGAGGCGGTCGGTGACGGGCCCGATCCCGAGTGAACCGGCGAAGGCGACGAGCGCCACCTTCTCCTCGGCAGCGGCGACGACACCGGACAGCACCAGCCCCTCCCCGCCACGGGTCAGCGACAGCGCGAAAGGCCGCACGAGCGGCGGCGACAGCGCCTGACGCTGCAGGCGGAAGCCTTGCGGAAGGGCCGCGAGCGCGGCTGAGACGGCGGCCTGCCCGGCGAGACCCTCGGGCCGCCCCTCGACCATGATGTCGGTCCCCGACAGGAGCACCGCTCCGGGCCGGAGGCGGGCGGCGAGCCCGGCCGCGAAGGTCGCGGCAGGCACGAAGCCGGCCGGCGCGCCTTCCGCCACGGCCGTCATGTCGATCACGGAGGTGTCGGCGGAAACGGCACGGATCGCCGCGAGCACCGCCTCGCGCACCGCTTCGCTCGGCACCGAACCACCGAGTGCGACCAGGTCGCCCTCGCGCACCAGGGAGAGCTGATAGGGTTCGGCGGAGGTCTGGGCGCGGGCCGGACCGGGTCCGGCGGAAGCCAGGAGGCCGGCGAGCACGGCGAGGCCGAGGAAGAGCCTGTACGCCCGCCGCATCGTGTCATCCCGGCGGATCGTCACCATGCTCGCTCTCCTGTTGCCGCGCGCGTCGCTGCCTGTGCGACGTCGCCGCGAATCCAGGCTGCAGAATAGCGTTTCGCATGCCGCCGGGCCACGCGCCGCGCAAGAGGCACGGATGACCGACAACCGTCGGAATGATTGAAGACTTCACGTCAAGCCATTGGCGTGGCGAGGCTATCGGCTCGCACAGCGCAGGATGGCCGCACCAATGCGATCAGCCGGCGCCGCAGCAAATCTCTCGCCCGCACCGCCGCAAACGCGACGACCGCAGCGCCTTGCCGGGTGGTCTGGACGGCGCGATCCCTCTTCGCCGTCACGCGGACACAAAAAAGAACCCCGGCGGTTGCCCGCCGGGGTCTTTTGGACTGGAACCGGTCTGGGACCGGACCCGATCAGAAGTTGCGCTGGACGCGGAACATGCCCGACCAGGCGTTCTGGGTGCCGATGGTGGTGCCGTTGGCAACGCCACCGTTGAGGTTGTTGCGCGAGGAGAGGTTCTGGTAGACGACCTCGACACCGAGGTCGAGGTTACGAACCGGCGACCAGATGGTGTTCACGCCAACCTGCCAGAAACGGAAGTCGTTCAGGTTGTTGACGATGGCAACGGCGCCGCCGGGGGCGTCGACGCTGACATACTTACCCCAGATGGCGGAGCGGAGAGCCGGGGTCCAGAAGTGGCGGAAACCACCGTGGATGGACCAGGCCTTGGACTTCACGATGCCGGTGCCGGCAGCGTTCGAAACGCCATCAGCGTAGGTCGAGGTCAGGAGACCCGTACCGACCGCCTGACGGGTCTGAACCAGACCGTCCGAGTTGTCGTTCGTGAAGGCGTAGGCGAGAGCACCGTCGGTGTAGACAGCCTGCAGCCAGAGCACGTCGCCGCGGGCGAGCATGTCGAGGTTCAGACGGACGCCACCGCCGACAGCCCAACCGGTCGACGAGCGACCAACACCACCGATGGTCGAACGGACCTCGTGGAAGGCTGCCATGACCTGAGCGGAGCCCCAGCCCTGGTCGACGCGGAGGTTACCGACGACGTCCGGGATGCCGTTGCCGTTGTAGATGACGCCGTTGGCGGCGACCGGAGCGGTGAAAGTCTGAACGCCAGCGATAACGCTGGTGGTCGTCAGAGCACCGATGCGGCGGAACTGCGGATCCTCAACCGAAACCGTGGCCGAGAAGCCCGAACCGAACGACGCCGTGTAGGCGATGAGGTTCGTCGAGTTGCGCGACGGGTCCATGGCGGCGCCCGACGAAGCAACGAACTGGACGTCGCCCTGGTAGAAGTTGAAGAACGAGGCCGAGTTACCGAACGTGAAGCCAGCGAACTGGATGAACGCGCGGGACATGTAGGCGGCCGAGGCCTGGCCGGTGACGCCGGCGCCGGTGGCGACAGCGAAGGGCAGGACGTTGTTGGCCGGGCCGCGCTGGACGAAGAACTCGCCGTAGGCGCGGAGGAGGCCGAACTCGGTGTTCGAGCGGGCGTCGAAGTTCAGAAGCAGGCGGGTACGCGTCGTGTAGGCGTTGTTGCCCGGCGCGAACGTCTGCGTCAGGTAGGCATCCATGCGGACGTAGCCGCCGATGCGAAGGCAGGTGTCGGTGCCCGGGATGAAGAAGAAGCCAGCGCCGTAGGTGTCGCAGATGCGAACGTACTCGGCGGGAGCTGCCTTGCCCGGGAGATCAGCTGCCTGAGCGCCAGTGAGGGCAACGAAGCCCGCTGCGGCGCCGAGAAGAAGGCTCTTAACCGTCTTCATTGTGTAGACCTCCAAATGTTTCTCCTGAGGGAGCCTGGTTCCTCGCCTTTGACGGCTTTGGTTCCGATAATTCCCCGTTTGGCCGCCTTTTCTGCTGTCGTGGCTGACTGCCGTTCGACCCCAGGAAGGGCGGTGCGACCGGGGTGCCCCCCTTCGTCGCCAAGTCACCATTACCGATGCCCCCGCGGCGATCAATGGAAAGAACGCCCCCGGGCGGGTCCGCGGCAGGCTTTGGGAGGAACTGTTGCAGGAAGGACACGCGATCCTTAACCACATGAGGGCCGCCGATTTTGCCTTCAAGTTTATGAAAATATTCGGCTTTTCACCAGTCACGGCGGCGTGAGGGCGTTAATTGCCCCGACCCGCGCCGCGGGCCGGAGGGGGCGTGCCGGGGTCGCCGGACGATAGCGCGGCGGTTCCTTCCCCGGAAGGCCTCATCAAAGCGAAAACCCACAAATGGGGTCTCTATCGGGCTCGTTTCCCTGTGATGCGGCCCCGAATCGTCGGCAATGCGGCCTGAAGTCCGATCCGGCGCGACGCCGGCACCAAAGACCCATGCGACTCGGCGCAAAGGGGCCCAAGAGGGGATTCGCCCCTCGCGAAAGCGGCCAGGCCGGCCGAGACGACGCGAATGGTTCGTCACCCCTTGGCCGCGACCGGCACTTCATAGGCCGTGGTCGACTTGATCCGCTCCATGGCGAAGCGCGAGGTGACGTTCTTCAGCGGGATGGTCTCGATCAGCCGCTTGTAGAAGGCGTCATAGGCGGCCATGTCGGTGACGACCACGCGCAGCATGTAGTCGACATCGCCGGCCATCCGGTAGAACTCCATCACCTCGGACATGCCCGACACCGTCTCGGCGAAACGCGCCAGCCATTCGCGGGAATGATCGGAGGTCTCGATTGAGACGAAGACCGTCAGGCCGAGGCCGAGCTTCTCCGGCGAGACCAGCGCGACACGCTTGATGATGTAGCCCGCCGCCTCGAGCTTCTGGATCCGCTTCCAGCAGGGGGTCTGCGACAGGTTGATGCGCGAGGCGAGCTCGGCGATCGAGATCGTCGCGTCGTCCTGGAGGAACGTCAGGATCTTCCGGTCGATGGCATCCATGGTCTTCCCCTTGTGTGAGTGTGACGCCGGGTCCGCGCCCGCATGGAAACAGAATAATTCCTCTTCTTAGCGCAGCCTGGCCGCCGTCTCACGAAATATTTTTCTCTTTTCGGCGAGGGCTTTCCGGGGGTCCGGCAGCCTGATGCCCGCCTGACGAAAGGGCGCAGCCCCTTGCATCGGCGCCGGCCTGCCAGCACCTTGGCGCCAGCGGCCATCCGCCCAAGACCGCAGAGGAAATGACCATGTCCACCGTTACGGCCGGCACGCCCCGGCGCCTCCCCCCTATCGCCGTTGCCCTCTCCGGGAGGCCCGCGCGATGAGCCAGCCCTCCACGTCCCTGTCTCTCGCCGGGCTCAATGCCCTCGTCATCGGCGGCTCCAGCGGCATCGGCGAGGCGATCGCCCACGGCTATGCCGAGGCCGGAGCCCGCGTCGCCATCGCGGCCCGCAGCCCGGACAAGCTGAACGAGGCCACCGCGCGCCTCGCCGCCGCCTATCCTGGCTCGAAGGGCTATGTCGCCGACGTCACCGACGCAGGCGATCTGGCGCGCCTCGCCGAGACCGTCGCGCGCGATTTCGGACCGGTCGACATTCTCGTGCCGTGCCAGGGCACGACGATCATCAAGCCGACGCTCGACTTCACTCCCGCGGAGATCGACCTGATCTTCCGCACCAACCAGACCAGCGTGTTCTTTTCCTGCACCACCTTCGGCCGGGCCATGGTCGAACGCGGCAGCGGCGCCATCATCAACATTGCCTCGCTCTCGGCGCATCGCGGCTGGCCCAAGGCCTGCCCCTATGCCATGACCAAACATGCCGTCGTCGGCCTGACGCAGACCCTCGCCGCCGAATGGGCGCCGCAGGGCGTCAGGGTCAACGCCATCTCGCCGGGCTTCTTCATGACCGAACTGAACGCGGCGAAGATGCCGGCCGACCGCAAGGAGAACGCCTTGCGCCGCACGCCGATGGGGCGCTGGGGCCAGACACGGGAACTGGTGGGCGCCGCGGTCTACCTCGCCTCGCCGGCCGCCAGCTTCGTCACCGGCACCGTCATCGCCGTCGACGGCGGCTATCTCGCCTCGGGGATCTAGACCCACGTTTCGACGTGATTTCGGCCGGTTCCCCGGCGGGGAATGTTGTCTCGCCGGGGAGCAGTCCCCATAATGACTGGACCGGCGCCCGCCGCCCGGTTCCCTGCCATCATGTTCGAGGATGAAGGCCGCCCGATGCCGCACGACACCCCGTTGATCGCCACCATCGTCGCTGGTCTCGGGCTCGCCTTCATCTTCGGTCTCATCGCCAACCGGCTGAAACTGCCGACCCTCGTCGGCTACCTGCTCGCCGGTATTCTCATCGGGCCGCACACGCCGGGATACGTCGCCGACCAGAAGCTCGGCACCGAACTCGCCGAGATGGGCGTCATCCTGCTGATGTTCGGCGTCGGCCTGCATTTCTCGCTCAAGGACCTGCTCTCGGTGCGCGCCATCGCGGTGCCCGGCGCCGTCGTGCAGATGGCGACGGCGACTCTTTTGGGCATGGGGCTGGCCTGGCTGCTCGGCTGGCCGATTGGGGCCGGCATCGTCTTCGGCCTCGCCCTGTCGGTCGCCAGTACCGTGGTCCTGCTCAGGGCGCTGCAGGAACGCCGCATCATCGAGACCGAACGCGGCCGCATCGCGGTCGGATGGCTTATTGTAGAGGACATTGCCATGGTCCTGGCGCTGGTCCTGCTGCCGGCGCTGGCGGGCGTGCTGGGCGGGGCGCCCCAGACGAGTGCCGCGAGCGATCCCTTCGTGCAATGGCTCGGCCTCGGCGTCGGCGGCGTCATCCTCGTGACACTGCTGAAGGTGCTCGGTTTCGTCGCGGTGATGCTCGGGCTCGGCCGCAAGGTCATCCCCTGGCTGCTGAGCTACGTCGCCCATACCGGGTCGCGCGAACTGTTCCGCCTCGCGGTCCTCGCCATAGCGCTGGGCGTCGCCTTCGGTGCCGCCAAGCTCTTCGGGGTGTCCTTCGCGCTCGGCGCCTTCTTCGCCGGCATGATCATGAGCGAATCCGAGCTCAGCCACCGCGCGGCGGAGGAATCGCTGCCGTTGCGCGATGCCTTCTCGGTGCTGTTCTTCGTCTCGGTCGGCATGCTGTTCAACCCCTGGACGCTGCTGACCGCCACCTGGCCGATCCTGGCGACGCTGTTCATCATCATCATTGGCAAGTCGCTGGCCGCCTTCCTGATCGTCGTCGCCTTCCGCTACCCCGCCGGAACCGCCCTGACGATCTCCGCCTCGCTGGCCCAGATCGGCGAGTTCTCGTTCATTCTCGCCGAGCTGGGCGTCGGGCTGAAGCTCCTGCCGCCGGAAGGCCGCGACCTGATCCTCGCCGGCGCCATCCTGTCCATCATGCTGAACCCGGCGGTCTTCGCCGGCGTCGGCTGGCTCAAGCGGCGGTTCGATCTGACAGCGGCCCATCCCCCCGAGCCGGCTGCCCGCCGAGAGGCTCCCGCGGCCCCACCCACGGCGGCCCCTGTCGAGGACGACGAGACACCGCAGAGCACCGGCCTCACCGGGCATACGATCCTGGTCGGCTACGGCCGGGTCGGCAGCCTCGTCGGCGAGGGCCTCCGCGCCAAGGGCGTGCCCTATCTCGTCATCGAGGACGCCACCCGGCCCCAGGCCCGCCTGCGCAACGAGGGCGTCGAGACCATCACGGGCAACGCCGTCCAGGAGGACATCCTGGCCAGCGCCAACATCGCCGGCGCCCAGCGTCTGATCGTCGCGATTCCCAGTGCTTTCGAGGCCGGGCAGATCGTCGAGACCGCGAAGGCGGCCAATCCGGGCCTCATCGTCATCGCCCGTGCCCATTCCGACGCGGAGGTCGAGCACCTGAAGGGCCTCGGCGCCGGCGTGGTCATCATGGGTGAAAGGGAAATCGCCCGCGGCATCATCGGCGAGATCCCCACACCGACGCGGCCGGGACCGGCGACGGTCGCGGCTCATCCCCACGACCTGCCCTTCGTCCCGCTGGACGAGCCCCCGGCCGCGGCGGACCACAAGCCCCGCGACGCGACAGCGTCCTGAGGCCGCGCGCCGGGTGCCTCAGGCGCGCTTGAGGCTCCAGGGATAGGGCGCCGAGCCTTGCGGCATGCCGGTCAGCGTCTTGCGATAGGCCGTGCGCAGGGTGAACTGGCCGAGCGGCACCGTCGCCACCTCCTCGAGCGCCAGACGGCCGAGTTCGCGTGCCGCCTTCTGCTGTCCTGCCGTGTCCGGTGCGTAGAGCCATTCCTCGGTCAGCGCCTCGGCCTTCGGGCTGTCCCACCAGCCGAACCAGCCGCGCGCGGCCTGACCGCGCACCAGCAGCGATGTCGCCGGCGTGCCCCAGCCGGAAGCCGGACCCGTCGTGTGGAAGATGCTCCAGCCGCCCTTGTCCGTCGCCTCGCGGTTGCCACGGCGCTGGATGACGGTGCCCCAGTCGGTCTCGGCCAGTTCCACGTTCATGCCGATCTTCTGCAGGATGTCGGCGGTCACCTGCCCGAGTGGGCCGATGTCCGGAAAATCGGTCGGGTTGATGATGACGACCTTTTCACCCGCATAGCCCGAAGCCTGGAGGGCCGCCTTGGCCTTGTCGATCGACTGCGGCATCAGGTCTTCCTGCTCGCCGCTGTAGTAGGGCGTGCCCTGCGGCCAGAGGCTCCGGCAGATCGTCCAGGCGGAGGTGTCGTTGCCCTGCGACCCCCGCATGTAGTCTTCCTGCATCGCGGCCATCCGCACGGCCTGGCGCACCTTCACGTTGTTGAAGGGGGCCTGGAGATGGTTGAGGCGCATGATGGCGAGGCGGCCCGACGGATCGGTCACCTCGCGCGTGATGTCACGAGAACGGGCGAGCAGCGGCTGCAGGTCGGCCGGCGGGCGCTCCCACCAGTCCATCTCACCGCGCATGATGGCGTTCGCCGCGGTGGAGGTGTCGGGCATGATGTGCCATTCGATGCGCGGGAAATGGGCGATCTTGCCCCCTGCCCCGCGGCTCGAAGGCTCCTGGCGCGGCACGTAGCCGTCGAACTTCTCGTAGACCACGCGGCTGCCGGAATTGTACTCGCCGGGGACGAAGCGGTAGGGGCCCGAACCGATCATCTCGGTGACCTGCCGGGTGGCTTCCGTCTTGGCGTGGCGCTCCGGCATGATGAAGGCCGGCGTGTCGGGCTTTCCGAGCGCGTCCAGCAGCAGCGGGAACGGCCGCTTCAGCTTCAGGTCGAACGTGCGGTCGTCGACCACCTGCCAGCTGTCGATGACCCTTCCGACCAACTGGCCGAACGGGTCTCGCTGTGTCCAGCGCATGATGGAGGTGATGCAATCGACGGGGCGCACCGCCTCGCCGTCGTGGAACTTCAGGCCGGCACGCAGCTTGAAGCGCCAGCGCAGCCCGTTGTCGAGCACCTCGTGGCCCTCGGCCATCTGCGGCTGCGGCTGGAACGCCATATCCGCCCCGAAGAGCGTGTCGTAGACGTAGTAGCCGTGATTGTTGGTGACCGTCGCCGTCGTCCAGATTGGGTCAAGCGACGAGAGATTCGCCTGCGGAATGAACCGCATGGTGGAGGCGCGCCAGTCCTGCGCCAAAGCGGGCGACGCTACCAGCGAGACGGCGGCCGCCTTCAGCAGCGTGCGTCTGTCGATACCCATATGCAGATCCCCCGTCATGCGGCTGCACCCACGGTCAGGCGACGCCAGCGGCATCGTGGCGCGGTCCGGGGCGCCTTGCAATCCCGGCCCGCGCGGGCCCGTCAGTCGAAGCCGAGGAAACCCGGCATGGCGCTGATCGGCGGCGCGGCCGCCAGCCTGACGAGGTCGGGAACCGGACGGGCGGTCCTGGGATCGCCGGCCAGTTCGCGCTCCAGCGCCGCCGCCACGGCGAGCACCTTGGCGTCGCCACCGCGCGGCCCGACGATCTGCAGCCCAAAGGGCATGCCCGCGTGGTCGAGGCCCACCGGCAGCGACAGGGCGGGATGGCCGACATTGGTCACTGCATAGGCATTGGCGAGCCAGTGGAAATAGCTGCGCGTCGGCTGGCCGTCGATCTCGGCGGGGTAGAGTTCCGACCAGGGCCGCGGGCTCAGCGTCACGGCGGGAGACAGGATCACGTCATAGCGGTCGAAAAACCGCTGCCAGCTCTTGTAGAGGACAGTCTGCTGCTTCAGCGCCCGCGTCACGTCGAGTGCCGAGTAGGTCAGGCCTTCCTCGACATTGGTACGCACATTGGGGCCGACGAGCTCGGGCGTGTCGCGCACCCGCTCATACATGCCGGCCATGAAGGCGACCGACCGCAGCACTTCGAAGGTCTCGTCCGTGCCGGCGCAATCCGGCGTCGCCTCGTCGACCCCGGCGAAGAGATGGCCGAAGAGCGCGACCTTCTCGGCGAAGACGGCACGGATGTGTTTCTCGGTGGGGCTGAAGCCGAAATCGGGCGTCACCGCGACACGCAGTCCCGCAAGGTCGATCTCCGCCGGCATGGCGAAGTCCTCGGCCCGGCGCACGGTGCGGCCATGGATGGTCGTCGCCAGCGGATCGCAGGCATCGTCCGAGACCATGGCGGAGAGGAGCAGGCAGAGATCCGGCACGGTGCGGGCCATCGGCCCGAGCACGCTGAGCGGGTTCCAGCCGAGCGGTCGCTTGTCGCTCGGCACGAGCCCCGGCGACGGACGGAAGCCGACAATGCCGTTGAAGGCGGCGGGATTGCGCAGCGAGCCGCCGGTATCCGATCCCGTGGCGATCGGCACCATGCCGCAGGCAAGCGCGACGCCGGAACCGCCGGAGGAACCGGCCGCGGAGCGGGTGGGATCGAAGGGATTGCCGGTCGCGCCGTAGACGGAATTGCGGGTATTGGCGCCGGCGCCCCATTCCGGCGTGTTCGTCTTACCGAGGACAATGGCGCCGGCATCCCTGACGGACTTGACGATGAGCTGGTCTTCCTCCGGCACGAAATCCTTGAAGATCAGGCTGCCATAGGTCGTCCTGAGACCCTTGGTGTTCTCCAGGTCCTTCACGCCCACCGGCAGGCCGTGGAGAGCGCCGAGAGCATCGCCACGCGCCACGGCCGCGTCGGCAGCCTTGGCGGCGGCCCGCGCCGCGGCATCGTCCCGCGCCACCATGCAGTTCACAGCCGGGTCGACGGCGTCGGTGCGCGCGATACAGCTCTCGACGAGCTCGGTGGCGGAAAGCTTCTTCGCACCGATCAGGCGGCGCGCTTCGACGGCGGAGAGATCACAGGGGTTCATGAAGGACTGTCTCGGACATGGACGATGGCAATGGCTCATCCTTGGCCGCGCGGCCGCCGCCATGCAATCGGGTGGCCCGACCGGCATGGCTGCCGCGCAAGGATCGCGGGCGGCACCGGCAATGCCCGCATGGCCGTCCGCACCGAGCGCGGTTATGGTCGCAGCCTGGCCACCTGCCGAACCGTTCCGAGCCCCTGAGAGCCTGCCATGCCGATCCCCGACAAGATCTACGCCCTCGCCCCTGAAATGACCGCCTGGCGGCACGACTTCCACGCCCATCCGGAAATCGGCTTCGAGGAGACGCGCACCTCCGAGATCGTCGCCAGGGCGCTGGAGGGCTGGGGCTACGAGGTCCATCGCCATGTCGGCAAGACTGGTGTCGTCGGCCGCCTGAAGGTCGGCACGTCCCCCCGCTCCGTCGGCCTGCGCTGCGACATGGACGCGCTGCCGATGCACGAGATCACCCAGCTCGCCTATCGCTCGAAATTCGAGAACCGCATGCATGCCTGCGGCCATGACGGCCACACCGCCAGCATGCTGGGGGCCGCCAAATATCTCGCCGAAACCAGGAATTTCGACGGCACGGTGACGCTGATCTTCCAGCCGGCCGAGGAAGGCGTCGGCGGCGCCAACGCCATGCTCGCCGACGGGCTCTTCGACCGCTTTCCCTGCGACACCGTCTTCGGCTTCCACAACTCGCCGAAACTCGACGTCGGCAAGTTCGCCATCCGTCCCGGCCCGATGATGGCGGGCGGCGCCTTCTTCGACATCAAGGTGCAGGGCCGCGGCTCCCACGGCGCCCATCCCGAGCACTCCATCGACCCGGTGCTCACCGCCTGCCAGATCGTCACGGCGTTGCAGTCCATCGTTGCGCGCAATATCGGCGCCGTCGACCAGGGCGTCATCTCGGTGACGCGGATCGAGGGCGGCGACGCCTACAATGTCGTGCCCGACACGGCCTGGATCCGCGGCACGGCCCGCTTCTTCAAGCCCGAGATCGGCAAGCTGATCGAGGACAACATGAAGCGCATGGCAAAGGGCGTCGCCAGCGGCTTCGGCGCCACCGCCGAGGTCGACTGGCGCCTCATTTTCGCTCCCCTCCACAACACGCCTGACGAGGCGACCTTTGCCGCCGACGTCGCCGCGGAGATCGCCGGCGAGGCCAATGTCGAACGCAACCGCTCGCTCATCATGGGCTCGGAGGACTTCTCCTTCATGCTGGAGAAGGTGCCCGGCGCCTATATCAACATCGGCAATGGCGATTCCGCCCAGGTCCACAACCCCGCCTACGACTTCAACGACAAGCTGCTGCCCTATGCCGCCGCCTTCTACGCGCGCGTCGTGGAGAAGAAGCTCGCCGCTGCCTGACCGGCCCGCCGGGAGGTCGCCCTTTCACCATCCGGCGATCTCCCGCTTTCCCCCTGTCGCAGCGCCGTGCCAAAGTCCGGCCGACATGCATTGCAAGGGGGTTGGACCATGGACGCCTGGCTGAGGGCTGCGCTCGACTACGTGCCGCGCTGGATCGATTTTCAGGTCCAGCACGTCGACCAGCCCGGCTGTTCCATCGCCGTTGCCCACCGGGGCGAGATCGTGCTGGAGGAGGCTTTCGGCACGGCCGACCTGTCCACCGGCGAGGCGCTGACCCCGCGCCACCGCTTCCGCGTCGCCTCCCATTCCAAGACCTTCACCGCCGCCGGCATCCTCAAGCTCAAGGATCGCGGCCTGCTGCGCCTCGACGATGCCGCCGGCACCTTCGTCCAGGGCCTGCACGAAGAGGCGGCCGCCGCGACCCTGCAGCAGCTTCTCTCCCACAGCGCCGGCTATGTCCGCGACGGCGCCGATGCCGGCTATTTCGGCGACCTCAGGCCCTTCCTCACCGCAGCGCAACTGCGCGAGGAACTGGCCCTGCCCCCGCCCCTGCCGGCCGGCCAGCGCTTCAAATATTCCAACCACGGCTATGGCATTCTCGGCCTCGTCGTCGAGGCGGTGACCGGCGAGCACTACCGCGACTGGATCATGCGCGAGATCGTGGCACCGGCCGGCCTGACCGAGACCTATGCCGATATCGGGCTGATGAGCGCCGGCACGCTGGCCAAGGGCCATTCGACCCGCCTGCCCTTCGGCAAGCGGCTGGTCATCCCCGGCAATGCCCCGACCGCCGACCTCGCCTGCGCCACCGGCTTCGTCTCCACGGCCGCCGACCTCGCGCGCTTCTTCTCTCAACTCGCCCCCGCCTCGCCTGCGGCGCTGCTCTCCGCCGCCGCCCGCCGCGACATGACACGGCGCCACTGGCGCGACGGCGAATCGACGCTGGAGCGCTACTATGGCCTTGGCACCATCTCCGGCACGGTCGCCGGCTGGGACTGGTTCGGCCATTCCGGCTCCTTCGCCGGCACGCTGTCGCGGACGGCGGTCTTCCCTGCCCAGGACCTCGCCGTCTCGGTCCTGACCAACGCCATCGACGGCCCGGCCCAGGCCTTCGTCGACGGCATCGCCCATATCCTCAAGGCCTTCGAGAAGAATGGGCCGCCGACGGAGGAGGTCGCCGACTGGGCGGGGCGCTGGTGGACGCTCTGGGGCGCCGTCGATCTCGTGCCCGTCGGCGACAAGGTCCTCGCCTCGCCGCCGGTGCTCAACCCGCCGCTCGCAGAGGTCAGCGAGATCACCGTCACCGGTCTCGACGCCGGGCTGATCACCCGCGCGCCGGGCTTCAGCCAGGCCGGCGAAGCCGCGACCCGCATGCGCGACGCCGACGGCGAGATCAGTGCGATCTGGCTCGGCGGCGTCCGCCTCATCAGCGAATTCGCCTTCGCCGAGGAGGCCGGCACCCGCTACGGCGGGTGACGCTTCCGTCCGGGCCTGTCCGCCAGAAAAATGGCAAGAATGACAGGAATGCGGTCCTACTAGCCCGCTGCAACCACTTCGCGTTCCGGTTGCATGCGATCAGGCCGCCGAGGCTGGAACCGGTGGGAACGGCGCCAGCCAGGCATCGTTCTGCGCCAGCCGCTCGTGCCAGCGCTCCACCGCCGGGAAATCCGCCAGCGGTATCCCCGCCCTGTCTGCGTAGGGAAAGGTGATGGCCACGGCGACGTCGGCCACGGTCAGGCCGGAGCCGACCAGCATGTCACGGTCGGCGAGATGGGCCTCCAGCACAGCCAGGCCCTTGCGGACACGTTTCAGCGCAGCGGCTTCGACGGCAACGTCGACCAGACCCAGGCCGAAATCGCTCCGGATGACGTGCTCGAAATAGAGGGTGCCGGCCTGCGGATTGAACTCGTGAGCCGCCCAGCTCAGCCAGCGCAGCACCTCGACCTGGTCGCGCGGAGCGGCCGGCCAGATGTCCGACCCGACGCGGTTCGCGATATGGACCATGATCGCGTCGGATTCCCACAGGGTCACGTCGCCGTCGACAAGCACGGGCACCTTGCCATTGGGATTGAGCGCCCGGAAGGCCGGCGCGCGATTCTCACCCTTGCCCAGATGGACCCGGACGAAGTCAACCGGGGCATCGATGTGCCGGGCGACGAAACAGGTCTTCCGCGGCATCATCGTGCAGTCGTAGTAGAGGCGCATCCGGCCCGCCATCGGCTTGTCCATGGGTCAGCGCTCCCTTGAGAAATAGGCTTCCAGCTTGTTGAGCGAGGCGGTCCAGCCACGCGTATGGCTGAGGCGGGCCGCCTCGTCGAAGAATTGTTCATGGATGAGGGTGAGCATGCAGCCCTCGCCGTCGGGCCGGCAGCGGACGGTCACCCGGGACACCCGTTCCGGCGTCGACTTCCAGAACCAGGAAAAGACCAGCGTCTCGCCCGGGACCACCTCCTGATAGGTGCCGTGGACGTCGTGACGCTCGCCCGCATAGGCGAAGCCGATGCGGAAGTCGCCGCCGACGCGGACGTCCATGTCGGCGACGATCATGTCGTCCGGCGTGCCCGGCCCCCACCATTGCGCTAGTTTTTCGGGGTCCGTCCACGCCGCGTAGACACGGGCGGGCGCGGCGTTGAACCATCGCCGGAGGGTAAGGCTCGGCTTGGCTGCGGCGATGGCGCCGCCGCCGGTGCTGTAGATGGGTCGGGACTGGGCGGACATGTCTCTTCCTCCAGGAAGGCTTGCAACCGGTCGAGCCGGCCGGTCCAGAAGATCTGGTAGTGGGCGAGCCAGTTCACCGCCTCCTCCATCGGAGCGGCGTTCAGCCGGCAGAGCACGGTCCGCCCCGCCTTGGTGCGGGTGACGAGGTCGGCATCCGCCAGCACGTCGAGATGCTTCATCACCGCCGGCAGCGACATGGTGAAGGGCCGGGCGAGATCGCTGACCGACATCTCGTCGGTGGAGGCGAGTTGGGCCAGCAGCGCGCGCCGCGTCGGATCGGCAAGAGCCTGGAAGGTGCGATTGAGCGGCAACGCCTGATGCTTAACCATAGAGTTAAGCGTTAGGGCGGCGGAGCAACGCTGTCAAGCGGGGAGCATCATGCCACCTGGTGCAGCGCGTAACCCGTGGCGACAGCGGTGCCGAGCGGTCGCGACAGCGCGACGAGACGGGGATCATTGCGCGAGAACCCCGCGGAGAAGCCGGCACGCTCCGCCAGCGCCAGCATGCGTCGGTTGCCCTGGAGCACCTCGCCGTGGAGAAAGCGAGCCCGCGGCACGGCACGGCGGGCAAGGCTCGCGACCAGCGCCCGGCCGATGCCCTGTCCCTGCCAGGCATCGGCCACCGACAGCGCGAATTCGGCGCGGCCATTACTGCCGAAGGCGCAGACCGCCTCACCCACCATCATCATCTCGCCGCCGGTCTCGACCAGCCCCGCCAGCGCGAACACGCCGGGGCCAGCGATAAGACGCAGCGCCTCGGCCTCAGTGATGCGATTGACCCCGCCGAGGAAGCGGCTGTGTCGGGAGGCCGGCGTCAGGGCCGCGATATGGGCGACGAGGAGCGGCGCCTCCGCGGCGCCGAGCGTGCGGAGTGTCAGGAGCCCGGCGGCGAGCGCCACATGTTCGGCCACGCCCATGGCTCAGGCCGCCCGGCTGGCGGGTACGGGGCTTTCCCCGGCCGGCGCGGGCGCCGCCTCGATCTGCAGCATCGCCGGCCCGGCAATGGCGCAGACCAGCGTCAGCCCGCCGCGGTCGACGACGAAGGCCTCCCCCGCCACGACCAACATATCGCGGGGATCGTCCTGCAGCGTGATCCACAGGGCTCCGGCGAGGGCGCGGATGCGGGAGCCCTCGGCCTCGGAAAGGCGGATGATGCCTCCCCGCACGAGGGCGACGCGAACGGATCGGTCGAGACAGACCATGGCGGCCTCGTTGGATGAGTGAAAGGCATGCGAAAGGCGGTTGGACGGCGCGACATCGACACCGATCTTCGTCTAATCTGCTGGCCCTTCCTGCATCGCACAAACGATCAAATCTCACGCACAGGATGATTTCTGCTCATGGCACGCAAACGCTATGATCTGCCCCCGCTGGGCTTCGTCCAGGGTTTCGAGGCTGCCGCCCGCACTCTCTCCTTCACCCGTGCAGCCGACGAACTCGCCCTCACCCAGTCCGCCGTGAGCCGCCAGATCAAGACGCTGGAGGAGCATCTCGGCGTCACCCTTTTCGAGCGCCGCCACCGCACCCTGGCCCTCACCGAGGACGGCCGCGCCTTCCAGCGCATCGCTGTGGACGTGCTCGACCGCCTGCAGGGCGCCATCAACCAGATGCGCGCCCGCGGCGCCGACAACCAGCTCGCGGTGAC
>NZ_JAUYFA010000014.1 GCF_030691135.1 Phreatobacter sp. | reverse complement strand
CCCCCCCCCCCCCCCCCCCCCCCCCCCCCCCCCCCCCCCCCCCCCCCCCCCCCCCCCCCCCCCCCCCCCCCCCCCCCCCCCCCCCCGTCCCGGTCCGGCGACCTCGAAAAGTCCATGGCAGGGCAGCGCGCACCACGACATGACTGTCGCGCTGTCCCGGCAGGAACCCGGGATACGATCCCGGATTCCCTTCCACGGCCTCTCTGCGCGTTCGAAAGGCCCTCGCCGTTATGCAAGATGCCCGCAATGACCTGAGGCGGCAGGGTTCTGCGCCTCGGCCACCGGCGTTCCGCATCATCTCAGGAATGGCGGCGCGAACTCCGTCGCACCTGCGGAGTGGTACGGGCTTGAGGACGGTCCTCCTGAGCCCGCCCGTCCTCACATCACGTGACGCTGCTTCCACTCGCGCATCGCCGCGGCATCGCGCGGCGTGATGTCGGGGAAGTCAGCATCGGAAGTCGCGGGATCGAAATACTTCCACGAGCGAGCGCATTTGATGCCGTCGGCCTTGGCCGGGACCACCGCGACGCCCTTGGTGTCGTCGGCGCGGAAAGCCTCGGCCGGTCCCTCACCGGCGACGATCAGGGCAGTCGAGGTGATCGCCACTTCGGCGAGGTCGAGCCCGTCGAGCGCCGCCAGGAGGTCGGCGTCGGCGACATAGACGGTCGGGGCCGCCTCCAGCGAGGAGCCCAGGCGCTTGCCGGCCCGCTCCAGTTCGAGCGCGCCGGTGACGACGCGGCGGACCTTGCGGATCTTCTCCCACTTCGCGTCGAGCGCGGTGTCCAGCCAGCCGGCATCCGCCGCGTAGAAGCCGGCAAGATGCACCGACCCTTCGCGACCGTAGCGATCCCACCAGGCCTCTTCCGCGGTGAAGGAGAGGATCGGCGCCAGCCAGGTCGCGACCGCCCGGAAAAGCTCCTCGATGACCGCGAGCGTCGCCTTGCGCTCCGCCGACGACAGCGGATCGCAATAGAGGCGGTCCTTGCGGATGTCGAAATAGAAGGCCGACAGGTCGACGTTCATGAACTGCGTCAGCAGGGCGAAGACCTTCTTGTAGTCGTAAGTGCGATAGGCCTCGTGGATCTGCGGCGACAATTCGGCGAGCCGATGGAGCATCAGACGCTCCAGCTCCGGCAGTGCCGCCGGTGCCGGCAGCGCCGCCCCGTCGTGATGGGCGAGCGCGCCCAGCATCCAGCGGATGGTGTTGCGCAGCTTGCGATAGGCGTCCGACGTCGTCTGCAGTATCTCCTTGCCGATCCTGAGGTCGTCGGAATAGTCGGAGGCCGCCACCCACAGGCGCAGGATGTCGGCGCCCGACTGCTTGATGACGTCCTGCGGCGCCACCGTGTTGCCGAGCGACTTCGACATCTTGCGCCCCTCGCCGTCGAGGACGAAGCCATGGGTCAGCACCACGTCATAGGGTGCCCGGCCGCGCGTACCGCAGCTCTCCAGCAGCGAGGAATGGAACCAGCCGCGATGCTGGTCGGAGCCCTCGAGGTACATGACGGTGTCGGCACCGCCGTCGACCTTGCGCTTCAGGCCTTCGAAATTCGGGAAGTCCTGCGGGCTTTCCAGGGTGAAGGCGTGGGTCGAGCCGGAATCGAACCAGACGTCGAGGACGTCGTCGACCTTGTCGTAATCGGCAGACGGATGATCCGGACCAAGGAAGCGCTCCTTCGCGCCCTGCTTGAACCAGGCGTCGGCGCCTTCCTGGCGGAAGGCCTCGGCGATGCGCAGGTTGACCGCCTCGTCCTTCAGGAGGTCGCCGGTGTCGCGATGGACGAAGACCGCGATCGGCACGCCCCAGGCGCGCTGGCGCGAGACGACCCAGTCAGGCCGGTTCTCGATCATGCCGCGGATGCGGTTTTCGCCGGATTCCGGCACCCACTGCGTCTCGCCGATGGCCCTCAGCGCACGCTGGCGCAGCGTCGTGCCGTCCTCGTAGGGGCGGTCCATGGCGATGAACCATTGCGGCGTGTTGCGGAAGATGACCGGCTTCTTGGAGCGCCAGGAATGAGGATACTGGTGCTTCAGGCGCCCGCGCGCGACGAGGTTGCCGGCGGCGGATAGCGCCTCGATCACGGAGGGGTTGGCATCGCCCTTGTCGCCCTTGTCGGTGATGACCTGGCGGCCCTCGAAGGCCGGCGCTTCCGAGGTGAAGCGGCCGTCGCCATCGACTGTGTAGGGGATGCGGGTCTCGATCCCGCGCTCGGCGAGCACGCGGCCGTTCGCCATCCAGATGTCGAAGTCCTCGCGGCCGTGGCCGGGGGCGGTGTGGACGAAACCGGTGCCGGCATCATCCGTGACATGGTCGCCGTCGAGCATGGGCACGTCGAAGCCGTAGCCGAGATTGGCGAGGGGATGGGCGCAGGTGATGCTGGCGAGTTCGGCAGCGGAGACGTCGGCGACCAGTTCGAAGCCCTCGACCTTGGCCTGCTTGAAGACGCTCTCGGCCAGCGACTTGGCGAGGATATAGGTGTTGCCGACACGCGCCCAATTGTCCGCCGGCGCCGCCATGACGCGGTAGAGCCCATAGGCGATGCGGCTGGAATAGGAGATCGCCCGGTTGCCCGGGATGGTCCAGGGCGTTGTGGTCCAGATGACGACCGCCGAGTTCCGGAGAAGGGCGAGCCTGTCACGGCCAGCCTGGTCGGGGGCCGGCAGGGACGCGGCGCGCACCTGGAACGCCGCCCAGATCATGTCGCTCTGGTAGTCGTGATACTCGACCTCGGCCTCGGCCAGGGCGGTCTTCTCCACCACCGACCACATGACCGGCTTCGAACCGCGATAGAGCTGCCCGGATTCGGCGAACTTCAGGATCTCCTCGGCGATCTGCGCCTCGGCGTGGAAGGTCATGGTCTGGTAGGGATTGGCCCAGTCGCCGACAACGCCGAGGCGCTTGAACTCCTCGCGCTGGACGTTCAGCCAGTGCGTGGCGAAGGTGCGGCATTCCTGGCGGAACTCGACGACCGGCACCTCGTCCTTGTTCTTGCCCCTGGCGCGGTATTCCTCCTCGATCTTCCATTCGATCGGCAGGCCGTGGCAGTCCCAGCCGGGCACATAGTCGCTGTCGAAGCCGAGCATCTGCTGCGACTTCGTCACCATGTCCTTGAGGATCTTGTTGAGCGCGTGGCCGATGTGGAGGTGGCCGTTGGCATAGGGCGGGCCGTCATGGAGCACGAAGCGGTCGCGGCCCCGGGCCGCGCGGCGCAGCCGGCCGTAGAGGTCGCTCTCCTCCCAGGCCTTGAGGATCTGCGGCTCCTTCTCCGGCAGGCCGGCACGCATCGGGAACGGCGTTTCCGGCAGCAGCAGGGTCTTGGAATAGTCGAAGGCGTCGGACGCTGCTTCGGCGGAGGTCTTGGACTTGTCGGACATGGGGTGATCGGCCGGGAAAGGCGGCGGCGGGCCGCAGGTGTCGGATCGGGTGAGAGCTCAGACCCCGGACCTCCGAACGCGCGCGAGACGGCCGCGCGGCCTTCAGGAGGCCGGGCCGGTAATTCGCGAAGCGGAACGGGCGACGGTGCGCATGGCCGTGTCTTAAGGGGAAGGCGGGCGGAAAGGCAAGCGCGGAGCGGCGCCATCAGGCTGAAACGGCCGGCGCCGAAAAGCCGCCAACAGGTCTGGGGTTCCGATGACCCGCCTCGCCCTCATAGCCCTGCTTGTGCTCCCCGCATCCGCCGCCGTGGCGCAAAAGACGATCCGTGCCCTGCCCCCATCCATGGTCGGCACCTGGGGCTATGAGGCTGCGTCCTGCACCGACCGGACCGATGACGGACGAGTCAGGGTCGCGCCACGCTCGGTCGAGTTCTTCGCCTCCATCTGCCGCTTTGGCAGTTTCCGGCAGAGCCCATCGGGAGCGGTCGTTGCGATGGGCCGTTGCCGTGGCGAAGGCGAAACGGCAGTGGAACGCGGCACGTTTCGGTTCCGCCTTGTGGACGCAGAGCGCCTCGAGATCACGGCTCAGGGAACGGCCCACACTTACCGGCGCTGCGTGAGGCCGATGGCGGTCCGGTAGACGTCTGTCTGAGGCATTCCGCGTGGCGTTACCGTTGTTTGCGCCGCCCCACAAAGGCGCGAAAGTGTGCGAGTCCGTGAACATAGCACCGGGCCGACCGTGGCCGTGCTGAGCCCTGCGCCCGAAAAGGAAGAAGCCCGGCCGATGGCCGGGCTTCCCGAATGGTCGCGGCGGTCCGGCGACAGCGTTATTCCGCCGCCTCCTTGTAGGGCGCCGGCTTCGTCCAGCGCAGGATGGGCGTGCGGGCCGCCCGTGTCTCGTCGAGGCGACGGCGGGGCGCGTGGTAGGGCGCGCCCTTGAAGCGGTCGACGTCGCCGCGCTTCGCCGCCATGGCGAGGTCGCGCAGCGCGGCGATGAAGAGGTCGAGGGAGGCCTTGGACTCGCTCTCCGTCGGCTCGATGAGCATGGCACCGTGGACGACCAGCGGGAAATACATGGTCATCGGGTGATAGCCCTCGTCGATCATCGCCTTGGCGAAGTCGAGGGTGGAGACGCCGGTGTTCTTCAGCCAGTCGTCGTCGAACAGCGCCTCGTGCATGCAGGGCTGGTTGCCGAAAGGCAGGCTCATCAGGTCGGCGAGCGAGGCGCGGATATAGTTGGCGTTGAGGACGGCGTCCTCGGACGCCAGCCGCATGCCGTCAGCGCCGTGGCTCAGCATGTAGGCGAGGGCGCGCACGAACATGCCCATCTGGCCGTGGAAGGCGGACATGCGGCCGAAGGGCTGCTCGCCCTTGTCGAGCTTGCCACCCTCCTCGACCAGGGCATAGCCCTTGCCGACGCGGATGAAGGGATAGGGCACGAAGGCCGCGAGGCGTTCGGAGAGCACCACCGGACCCGAGCCCGGCCCGCCGCCGCCATGGGGCGTCGAGAAGGTCTTGTGCAGGTTGATGTGCATGGCGTCGACGCCGAGATCGCCCGGCCGCGCCTTGCCGACGATGGCGTTGAAGTTGGCGCCGTCGCAGTAGAAATAGGCCCCGGCCTCGTGGATCGCAGCGGCGATCTCGACGATCTCCTTCTCGAAGATGCCGCAGGTGTTCGGGTTGGTCAGCATGATCGCCGCCACGTCCGGCCCGAGAGCCGCCTTGACGTCGGAGACATGCACCGTTCCGTCGGCCTGGGCCGGCACCGACTTCACGTCGAAGCCGATGAGGGCGGCGGTGGCCGGGTTGGTACCATGGGCCGATTCCGGCACCAGCACGATCTTGCGATGGCCCTCGCCCTTGGCTTCCAGCGCCGCCTTGATCGCCATCATGCCGCAGAGCTCGCCATGGGCGCCCGCCTTCGGGCTCATGGCGACGGCGGGCATGCCGGTCAGTTCCTTCAGGTAATGCGCCAGCGTATCGATCAGCTTCAGCGCGCCCTGGACGGTCGAGGCTGGCTGCAGCGGATGGACGTCACCGAAGCCCGGCAGGCGCGCCATCTTCTCGTTGAGGCGGGCATTGTGCTTCATCGTGCAGGAGCCGAGCGGGAAGAGCCCGGTGTCGATGCCGTAGTTCTTCTGGCTGAGGCGCACATAGTGGCGCATCACCTCGGGCTCGGTCAGCCCGGGAAGGCCGATGGCCTCGTCGCGGGCGAGCTTGCCGAGGCGGGACTTCACCTTCTTCGGCGCGGGGATGTCGACGCCGGAGACCTCGGGACGGCCGATCTCGAAGATCAGCGCTTCCTCGATCTGCAGCGCCTTGTTGCCGGTGAAGGTCGGGTGGGCGGCGGCGGTGCCGGTCTCGCCGGCGGAGGTCGGACGACCCTGGTTGTTCATGGACATCGAACCGCTCCTCAGATGCTTGCGCCGAGCGCCGCCACGAAGGCAGCGCGGTCGTCATCGGTATTGATTTCGGTGTTGGCGACGAGGATCACGTCCTTCAGCGCCTTGTCCTTCGGCCAGAGGCGGGCGGCCGGCACACCGGCCAGGACGCCGTTCTTCGCCATCTTCTCGACGACCTTCGCCGCATCACCGGGCACGCGGATGGCGAACTCGTTGAAGAAGCTCTTGTTGAGCACCTCGACGTCGTCGAGATCGGCGAGCCGGTCGGCGAGATCACAGGCATTGGCATGGTTCACCGCGGCGAGGCGGCGCAGGCCGCTTTCGCCGAGCAGCGACATGTGGATGGTGAAGGCGAGGCACATCAGCCCAGAATTGGTGCAGATGTTGGACGTCGCCTTCTCGCGGCGGATGTGCTGCTCGCGGGTGGACAGCGTCAGCACGAAACCGCGGCGACCCTCGGCGTCCACCGTTTCGCCGCAGAGGCGGCCCGGCATCTGCCGGACATATTTCTGCTTGGTGGCGAAGAGGCCGACATAGGGTCCGCCGAAGCTGAGGCCGACGCCGATGGACTGGCCCTCGGCCACCACGATATCGGCGCCCATGGCGCCGGGGGGCGTCACGGCCCCGAGCGAGACGACCTCGGTGCAGACGGCGATGAGCAGCGCGCCGGCGTCCTGCGCCTTCTTGGCGATGGTGGTGAGGTCATGGAGGTTGCCGAAGACGTCAGGCGTCTGGATGACGATGCAGGAGGTTTCGGCATCAATGGCGGCGGCGACGGCCTTGAGGTCGGCGCCGGCGTCGTTCGGATTGGGCGTCAGCGAGACAAGCTCGTCCGAGGCCATGCGCGACAGCGTCTCGATCGTGTCGCGGTAATGGGGGTGCAGGTTGCCGGCGAGGATGGCCTTGCGCCGCTTGGTGACGCGGTGGGCCATCAGCACGGCCTCGGCTGCGCCGGTGGAACCGTCATACATGGAGGCGTTGGCCACCTCCATGCCGGTGAGGAGCGCCACCTGCGTCTGGAATTCGAACAGGTACTGAAGCGTGCCCTGGGCGATTTCCGGCTGATAGGGCGTGTAGCTCGTCAGGAATTCCGAGCGCTGGATGAGGTGGTCGACCGAAGCCGGCACATGATGCTTGTAGGCCCCGGCACCGACGAAGAACGGCACTTCCGAGGCCGAGATGTTCTCGGCCGCCATGGCGCCGAGAATGCGCTCGACCTCCAACTCGCCCTTGGCATGGGGAAGGTTCACCGGCCCCTTGAGCAGCTTGGATTTGGGAACATTGGCGAAGAGGTCGTCGACGGCGGCGACACCGATCTTCGCCAGCATGTCGGTGCGGTCTTGGGGCGTCAGCGGCAGGTAGCGCATGGTGGGCTCCACTGACCCTCTGCCCTTGCGGGAGAGGGTGCCCGCGTCAGCGGGCGTGTGAGGGATCGTGGGCGGATGGGAGGCTCGCCGGGACCGCGGGTCCCGGCTTCTTACTTATGGAAAGAGGAGCGTTTCGGCTCACAGCGTGTTGAGGAAGGCCTTGTAGGCAGCTTCATCCATGAGCTCGTCGAGCTCGGCGGGGTTGGCGATCTTCACCTTGAAGAACCAGCCCTTGCCGGTCGGGTCGTCGTTGACGGTGGCAGGGGCGCCCTCAAGGTCGGGATTGGCCGCGGTCACCTCGCCGGAGACCGGCGAATAGATGTCGGAAGCCGCCTTGACGCTCTCGACCACGGCGGCGCTGTCGCCCTTCTTGACGGCCTTGCCGGCGGTGGGAAGCTCGACGAAGACCACGTCGCCGAGCTGTTCCTGGGCGTAGTGGGAAATGCCGACGGTGCCGGTGTCGCCGTCGATGCGGATGTATTCGTGGTCTTTCGTGTATTTGACGGTGGCCATGACGGGTCCCCTGAAGGCTGGTCGTTGAAGTCTCAGCCGCGGAAATAGCGATGCGGCGCGAAAGGCATGGTGACGACCTTCGCCGGCAGATCCTTGCCGCGCACCTCGAGCAGCACCGGCGTTCCCGGTTCGGCGAAGCGGCGGTTGACGTAGCCCATGGCGAGCGGGCCGTTGATGGTCGGGCCGAAGCCGCCGGAGGTGATGTTGCCGATCGGCTGGCCGTCGGCGGCCTTTACCACCGTGCCTTCGCGGGCCGGTGCCCGGCCGTCGGGCAGGATGCCGACGCGCAGACGCGGCGCGCCGTCGGCGAGGTCCTTCTGGATGCGGGCGGCGCCGAGGAAACCGCCCTCGGTCCGCCGACGCTTCTGGATCGACCAGGTGAGGCCCGCCTCGACCGGCGAGGTCGTGGTGTCGATGTCGTGGCCGTAGAGGCAGAGGCCAGCCTCGAGCCGGAGCGAATCGCGGGCGCCGAGGCCGATCGGCTTGACGCGCGGATCGGCGAGCAGCTTTTGCGTCAGCGCCACCGCATCGGCGCTCTTCACCGATATCTCGACGCCGTCCTCGCCCGTGTAGCCGGTGCGCGAGACATGGGCCCAGATGCCGTCGATGGCGAGGTCGAGCGAGGTCATGAACTTGAGGCCGGCCATATCCGGCGCGAGTGTCGCGACGGCCGCCACCGCCTCAGGCCCCTGAACCGCGATCAGCGCGAGATCCTCGGCGATCTTCAATGCGACATCGGCCGGGAGATGCGCTTTCAGATGGGCGTAGTCGGCGTCCTTGCAGGCCGCATTGACCACCAGATAGATCCAGTGCTCGTGACCGGGATGGCCGAGGCGGGTGACCATCAGGTCGTCGAGAATGCCACCCTCTTCGTTGGTGAACTGCGAATAGCGCTGCTGGCCGGGCTTCAGGCCGAGGACATCGGAAGGGACGAGCTTTTCGAGAGCCGCGGCCGCGGTCTCGAACCGACCGTCGGCGGGAATGAGGAAGCACTGGCCCATATGGCTGACGTCGAACAGGCCGGCATGCTCACGCGTCCAGTTGTGCTCCGCCATGACCCCGGTCGGATACTGGACCGGCATGTCATAGCCGGCGAAGGGCACCATCTTGGCGCCGAGCTCGCCATGCAGGGCATGCAGCGGTGTCGTCAGCAACGGTCCGGTCTGGGGCTCGCCCATAGGTTCTGCACTCCGGCGCGCGGATAGGCTCGGCGGCAGCCGAGCATGTCCGAAATGCGGGCTTGTCGCCCGCTCGCGCCCCTCTGTCGCAGGACCTGAGAGATTCACCGCAGCTCGCTCAGAGCGGGCCTCCGCAAGCGGAAGCCATACGGCTTACTCCGTCGGTGGGCCGGGATTGGACCTCCGGCCACTTTCCAGAATGTCATTCCACCGGCGGTCCTATTTGCCTGAGAGGTTCCGGGGCCGTTGCTCCTTCGGCGCCGGGGGATCCCATCAACATGAAGACCACCCGGACTCTCCCGCCGGGTTCATATGACACGCCACCGCAATGGCGGGATCGTGCGGCGAAGTCAAGGCGAGCTTGTGGGCAGAGGTGCCCGAAGGTCAGGCAAAAGCTGGCGCTCGCCGACGCCGACGCGTGCGGCGTGATGCCTCAGCGCTCCGCGGTGCGGGCGCGACCGCGGCGCGGACGCTCGGGCTGGGCGGCCTGGTTATCGAAGCCGACGAAGACGATGTAGGTCGCGAGGTCCCCGGGCTCGGGCAGCGGGAAGGAGACCTGATCCTCGACCTGCGTGAAGGCGACGTTGGGCGAGCCGGCGGGAATGTCGATCGGCACCTGATAGAGCCGCGTCCAGACCGGCGTCGACAGGCCCTTGGTCACCGCGATGCGGATCGGCATGGTCACGCGGCCGCCGTCGCCCTTGGGGCCGACCAGCACGCGGCCCTCAAGGCCGACGCGGATCGTCATGGTCTGTCCGTCGATGCGGCACTCGCGGGCGAGGTCCGTGATGGTTCCCTGATAGCGCAGTTCGGTCGGCCCCTCGCCACCCTGGCGCCAGACGGCCGAGCCGTCGCGGATCTCGACACGCGGGCAGAGATTGGCGTGGAGGGCCTGCTGGCCCTCGGGAACCGGCTGGCCGAACAGGGCCGTGTGGACCGGCGAGCCGACCCCGGGCGCGGGCTGCGCCGTCGCTTGCGCGGCCTGCTGCTGGCCACCGAACAGGGTGCCGCCGGTGCTGCCGCATGCACCGAGCGCCAGGCCCACTGCCAGAACAGCCGTCACTTTCCAGATTCGCACGCCGCTACCCTCGATTTGCCGTCACGATCGGCGCTTATAGCAAGAGGCTTCGGGCGGAACAAAGGCCATCCTGCTGCCTTCCACCGGCAGGATGGCGCGACATCCTCCTCCGGCACTGGTGGACAAATCTCGGGATTTTCATGAGAAGGGCTGCACGCGACCGTTAGGCTTGTGCCGAACACGGCCCCCGCCGCTCACCTAGGACCGCCCGCATGACCTCTTCCCTTCTCGCCTCGCTGCGTCCGGAAGCCTCCGGAGCCCCTGCCAGCGGCATCGTCGAACTGTCGAAATATGCCCGTACCGCCGGCGACGTGATCCAGCTCTGGGTCGGCGAGGGCGACATGCCGACGCCCTCCTTCATCTATGAGGCGGCGACGCGCTCGCTCGCAGCCGGCGAGACGACCTACACCTGGCAGCGCGGCATTCCCGAGCTCAGGCAGGCGATCGCCACCTATGCCTCGGACCTCTATGGCCGCGACCTGTCGGCGGAACGCTTCTTCGTCTGCGGCTCCGGCATGCAGGCGATCCAGATCGCGATGACACTGGTCGCCGGCCCGGGCGACGAGATCATCATCCCCTCCCCGACCTGGCCGAACGCGCCGGCGGCCGCCGGTCTGCGCGGCGCGACCCCGGTCTTCGTGGAACTCGACCACGGCAATCGTGGCTGGCAGATCGACCTCGAAAAGCTGGAAGCGGCGATCACGCCGAAGACCAAGGCGATGTTCATCAACACGCCCTCCAATCCGACCGGATGGACGGCGACCAAGGAGGAGTTGGCGGCGATCCTGGCGATGGCCCGCCGCCATGGCCTCTGGATCGTCGCCGACGAGATCTACACCCGCTTCGTCTGGACCGAAGGCGCGCCGCACCGGGCGCCGTCCTTCCACGACGTGCGCGAGGACGGCGACCGCATCGTCTGGGTGAATACCTTCTCGAAGAACTGGGCCATGACCGGCTGGCGCACAGGCTGGGTGGAAGCCGACCCCGCCCTCGGCGACGTCATCGAGAACCTCATCCAGTATTCGACCTCGGGTTCGCCGGTCTTCATCCAGCGCGCCTGCATCGTGGCGCTGGAGCGCGGAGAGAGCTTCCTCGCCCATCAGGTCGCCAAGGCGCGGAAGGCACGCGACATCGTCTCGGAAGCCATCGAGGCGACGGGCCGGTGCCGCTTTTCCCGTCCCGAAGGCGCCTTCTACCTGTTTTTCGGCATCGACGGCGTCACCGATTCCAACGCTGCGGCGATGAAGCTCGTCGATATCGCCAAGGTCGGCCTTGCCCCCGGCAGCGCCTTCGGCCCGGGGGGCGAGGGCCATCTCCGGCTGTGCTACCTGCGCTCGCCGGAACAGATCGCCCTGGCCGCGGAGCGCCTGAAACTGGCCATCCCGCAACTCTAGCGATCCGCGTTCATCCCGACGCTAAAGCCCGTTGCGCTCCGCATTTCTCCGTAGCATGGTTTACGGATGAGGCGGGATGTCGCAGGCTGCGACCTTGCCGAGCCCAGCTGTTGGGGAGGGTCGAATCGAACGGGCTGTCCCACCCTTGCCGAATGCCGATGACGCCCTCCTGTCGGATATTCTCGATATGGCGAGCGACGCCATCGTCATGCTCGACGGCTCCGCGCGCATTTCCGCCTTCAGCCGCGCTTGCGAACGGCTGTTCGGCTGGACGGCCGCGGAGGCTCTGGGGCAACCCTTCGCCATGCTCCTCGCCGGTGACGACGGCATGGACAGACGACGGCTTGAACGGCTCGGCAGCGGCTCGCACGCGTTTATCGGACGCCACAAGTCCGGCTCCGCCTTTTCTGCGCGGCTCGACCTCGCGACGAGGCAGAGCGCGGCGGACCTGCATTTCATCGCGGTGCTGCGGGAATGGCCCGCACCGCCGGCGGACGGCGAGCGGCTGGCGCGACTGGAAGCCGAAAACGCTCATCTCGGCCGCCTCGCCGTCGTCGCGGCGATGGGTCCGGCGCTGGCCCACGAGCTCAGCCAGCCGCTGACGGCGACAGCCCTCTACCTGCAGGCGGCGGAAACCATGCTCGGCCCGCAGGCGGCTGCCGGCGTCATGATCGGCAAGGCGCGACGGGAGGCCGAGCGCGCCGGCAAGATCATTCGTGCCCTGCGACGGTTCGTGGAGAACAGGCCACCGGAATCCGAGCCGGTGACGCTCGCTCCACTGGTGGACGAGGCGATCGACCTGGCCGTTTTCGGACGGAATCCGCGGCCCGCCGTCCAGCGGGACCATGCCGATCCGGAGCTTACGGTCCTGGCCGATCCGGTCCAGGTGCAGCAGATCGTCGTCAATGTCGTGCGCAACGCCATGGATGCCGTCGAGGGGCTGGAGGAGGCTCGCCTGTGGATCGCGACGCGCAGCGTGGGCGACCATGCTCACCTGACCATACGTGACAGCGGACCGGGTATCCCCGCCGCCGTCATGGCCCGTCTGTTCGCGCCGCTCCAGACGTCGAAGCGGGGCGGCCTCGGGCTCGGCCTCTCCCTGTCGCGATCCATCGCCGAGCAGCTCGGCGGATCCATCAGTGTCGAGCCCGGCGGAGGGGGCCTCGGAGCGACCGTCTCGGTGGTCCTGCCCCTTGCCCGGCAGGCCTCGCCAGAAGCCTTGAAGCGGAGCCCGTGAGCCATGTCCCAGGCCGATGAGATCTTCGTTGTGGACGACGATGCCGCCGTTCGCGAGGCGCTCAGCACCATCCTCACGATGGAGGGTTTCGACGTGACAGGATTTGCCGACGGCAACGCGCTCGTCACCGCCGTCCGGAGCCATGTGCCGGCCTGCGTCATCCTCGACGTCAACATCCCCGGTACCTCCGGGCTCGACGTGCTGAAGCGGCTGAAGGCCGATGCCTGCCCGGCTGCGTTCTTCGCCATGTCGGGGCAGGCGAATATCCCCATGGCGGTCGACGCGATCCGCAACGGTGCCGTCGATTTCTTCGAGAAGCCCTTCGATGCCGGCCGGATCGTCGGCTGTGTCCGTGAGGCCATCGCCGATGCCGGCCGTCACTCGCGCATGACGGGGCAGCTCGCTTCGCATTTTCCCGGTATGGAGCTTCTGACGCCGCGCGAACGGCAGGTGCTCGAGCAGATCGCCGGCGGATCCTCCAACAAGGAGGCCGGCCGCGCCCTCGGCATCAGCCCAAGGACGGTCGAGGTGCATCGCGCCCGGATCATGGAGAAGATCGGCGCGCGCAATGCCGCCAATCTGGTGCGGATCGTCCTGACCGAGCAGTGACGCGCCGGATCGTCAGCCGCGGCTCACCGCGGCCTGTTCGAAGGTCGCCATGCCCTGGTGGACGGCGAGAGCGTTCTTGACGAGGCCGCAGGCCAGGGCCGCGCCCGAAGCCTCGCCGAGCCGCATGCCGAGATCGAGAAGCGGCCGCTTGCCGATCTTCTCGAGGACGCGGCCATGGGCCGGCTCGGCGGAGCGATGGGCGGCGAGGCAATGGTCGAGGCTCGCGGGATCGATGGCGTGGAGCACGGCCGCGGCGGCCGTCACGACATAGCCGTCCAGAAGCACGGGAATGCGCTGCAGGCGCGCGGCGAGGATGGCGCCGGCAATGGCGGCGATCTCCCGGCCGCCGACACGGCGGAGCACTTCGAGCGGATCGAGGCCCGGCCCTCCGGCGCGCGCGACCGCGCGTTCGACGACATCGGCCTTGCGCTTCAGCCCTTCGGCGTCGATGCCCGTCCCCGGACCGACCCAGTCGCGGGCCTCGCCGCCGTAGAGGCCGTGATAGACGGCCGCGGCGATGGTGGTGTTGCCGATGCCCATCTCGCCGAGGCAGAGGAGATCGGCCCCGACAATGGCCTCCATGCCGAAGGCGATGGTGGCGGCACAGCCCGGTTCGTCCAGGGCGTCGGCAAGAGTGATGTCCGGTGTCGGCACGTCGATCGCGAGGTCAAAGACCTTGAGGCCGATGTCGTTGGCGACGCAGAGCTGGTTGATGGCGGCACCGCCGGCGGCGAAATTCTCCAGCATCTGGCGGTTGACCGCATCCGGGAAGGCCGAGACCCCCTGCCCCGTCACCCCATGGGCTGTCGCGAAGATGGCGACGAGAGGCCGGTCGACGCGCGGCTTGCCGTTGCCGCTCCAGGCCGCGACCCACTCGACGATATCCTCGAGGCGGCCGAGGGAGCCGGCCGGCTTGGTGAGTTCGCCGTCGCGCGCACGGACCTCGGCCACCGCCGCCTCGTCCGGTCCCGGCATGCGGGTGAGGAGATCGCGGATATCCTCGAAGGGCAGGCCGGAGGGGTTGGGGGGCGGCAGGACCATGAGGCGCTTTCTGACTCGGGGTGCGTCGCGGGAGGCGAGCGGTAGCAGCATCGACCATGGCGGCACAAGGCGGACTGGCGGAGCGGCGCGGCTCTGGCTATGCCATTCGCCATGGACAATCCAGCCCTCTGGCGTGACACCATCGTTGCGCTCCGTTTCTTCTCGCGCCTGCCCCTGCCGATCCTGCCCGGGGAGACCGATCCGCATGGCCTGCCGGACTTCACGCGGCTGATCCGCGTCGTGCCGCTGGTCGGGCTGGTGCTGGGTGGTCTCGCTGGCGCCGTGCTGATCACCGCCGCGCTGGTCTGGCAGCCGCTGATCGCGGCTCTCCTCTGCGTCGGGGCGGCGGCCGTCATGACCGGTGCCTTCCACGAGGACGGACTCGCCGATTCGGCGGACAGCCTCGGCGGCATGAGCCGCGAGCGGCGGCTGGACATCATGAAGGACAGCCGCATCGGCACGTTCGGCGCCACGGCGCTGATCATCGGGCTCGGACTGCGCGTCGCGGCGCTCGCCGGGCTGGTCGCCAGCGTCGGAGCGGGCCGGACCGCCCTCGCCCTCGCCGCGGCAGGGGCCGTGTCGCGCACCGTCGCGCTCGGCCTGCAGGTGCGCCTGCCGCCGGCGCGGGTCGAGGGTGCCGCCTATGCCACCGGCCAGCCGCGCAGTGAGGACTGGTACCGGGCCCTGGCGCTGACGGGCCTCATCGCCCTTCTCGCCGTTCCGGCGGGCGGATGGGCCGGCCTCGTCCTCGGTCTCGTCGTCGCAGGACTGGTGCTGGTTCTGGCCATCCGCTTCGCGGAGGCCCATGTGGGAGGGCAGACCGGCGACATCACCGGAGCGACGCAACAGGTCATCGAGATCGCCATGCTTCTGACCCTGCTGGCTTTCGCCGCGCCATGAACGCCTTCGCGCCGCCGCCCGCCATCGAGAGCCCCTGCATCAGGCTTTGCCGCATGGACCCCGCCCATGGCCTCTGCGAAGGCTGCGGTCGGACCGCCGCGGAGATCGGCGGCTGGCTTGCCATGAGCGGCGAGCAGCGCCGCGCCGTGATGGCCGACCTGCCCCGCCGCCTCACTTCGCTGGAGGGGCCGGCATGACATCGCGTTCGGTTCTCTGGATCCTGCTCGGCAGCGTCGTGCTGCTGGTGGTCGTGGCGGCGGTGCGGTCCGGCGGCCTCGCCACCGGCAATCTCGATGCCGGCGACTGGGGTTCGCTCGTCGGCCTCTCGATGCTGGCCGCGCTCAGCGGCGCCAGCGTCATGGGCCTGTTCCGTGGCCGGGCGGGCGACGCGCTGCAGGCGGTGATCGCCTGGCTTGCCATCTTCGCCTTCCTTGGCGTGATCTACACCTATCGCTACGAGTTCGAGGCGGTCGGCCGGCGCGTTCTCGCCAATCTCGTCCCCGGCATGGGCAGCGAAGGCGTCACCGGAACGCGCGAGGTGACGGTGCCGCGCGGTGGCGGCGGCACCTATGTGGTGCGGGTCACCCTCAACGGTTCGCGAGCGACGCCCATGCTGGTCGACACCGGCGCTTCGGCGCTCGTCCTGACCGAGGCCGATGCGCGCCGCGCCGGCATCCGGGTCGAGGATCTGTCCTTCAACGTTCCCGTGCAGACCGCCAACGGACAGTCGCTGACGGCCGCCACGATGGTGGAGATGGTCGCGATCGGCCCGATCGTCGAACGCAACGTCCGGGCGCTGGTGGCGCGGCCGGGCGCCCTGACGACGAGCCTGCTCGGCCATACGTTCCTCGACCGGCTCGAAAGCTACGAGGTGCGCGCCGGGCGGATGGTGCTGCGGGGTCGCAGCTGAGGCCTCTTGCCAGCGTCGAGGTGGCGGCTTCATTGTCCGCCCGAACATGAGGTCACGATGAGCCGCATCTCCCGCCGCGACACCCTGACAGCCGGAATCGGGGCCGGCCTCGCCGCCCTCGGCGGTACCGCATCAGAGGCGCAGATCCCCGCCGGTACGCCCGTGGTGACGCTGCTGCTCGTCAACGACATCTACAAGATGGGCGAGGAGGGCGGACGCGGCGGCTTCGCCCGGCTCAACGCCATCGTCAAGGCTGAGCGGGCGCGGGGCGTGCCGCTGCTCTATGTCCACGCTGGCGACATGTTCTCGCCCTCTCTGATGTCGGGCTTCGACCAGGGCGCGCACACGGTCGAGCTCTGCAACATCGCCCCGCCGGACGTCTTTGTTCCCGGCAATCACGAGTTCGACTTCGGACCCGAGGCCTATGCGAAACGCCGACAGGAATCACGCTTCCCGTGGTTCGCGGCCAATATGCGCGCCGCCGACGGGGCGATCCTGCCCGGCCACGAGGACGGCCGCATCTTCGACCTCGGCGTCGTCAAGCTCGGCGTCTTCGGCGTCGCACTGCCCAACACGCCGGAAGTCTCGACGACCGGAGACATCCGCTTCATGCCGACCATGGCCACGGTCCGCAGCGAGGCGGCACGGCTGCGCCGGGCGGGCGCCGACCTCATCGTCTGCTGCACCCATACCGACCGCAGGGAGGACCTCGAGATCGTCCGCTCGCGGCTCGTCGACGTGCTCCTGACCGGGCACGACCACGACCTCGCCATCACCTATGACGGGCGCACCGTCATGATCGAGAGTTCGGAGGAAGGCTATTACGTCACCGCCGTAGACCTGACGCTGACGAAGGTGACGGCGGAGGGCGTGACGCGCACCACCTTCACGCCGTCGTTCCGCGTCAACGACAGCCGCGGCGTGACGCCCGACCCCGAGACGCTGGCGCTGGTGCGGCAATACGAAAACGTGCTGTCGGAGGAACTCGATGTCGAGATCGCCACTCTCACCGCGGATCTCGACACGCGGACGGCATCGGTGCGGTCGGGTGAACAGGCGATCGGCAATCTCGTCGCCGATGCCATGAGGGCCGCGACGGGCGCCGAGATCGGGCTGACCAATGGCGGCGCCATCCGGGGCAACAGGATCTACCCGGCCGGGCACCGCCTGACCCGACGCGATGCGCTGAGCGAGCTGCCTTTCGGCAACAGGACGGTGGTCGCCAAGGTCTCGGGCGCAGACCTCCGGAGCGCGCTGGAAAACGGTGTCAGCCAGGTTGAACAGCGCGCTGGCCGCTTTCCCCATGTCTCGAACGTCACGGCGGAAGTCGATGCCAGGCGGCCGCCCGGCAGCCGCATCGTCTCCGTCCAGGTGGCCGGACAGCCGCTCGACGACGACCGGATCTACACGGTCGCCACCAACGACTTCATGCTGCGCGGTGGCGACGGCTACACGATGCTGGGCCTCAGGGCGCCCGACAAGGACGTGCAGGGCAAGCTGGTCGCGTCCGACCTGATGACGCATCTGCGCCAGCTCGGCACCGTCGCGCCGCGGATCGAGGGGCGCGTCATCCTGCGGTGAGGAGGCCGCGGCTCAGCCGATGCCGCGGGTCACCAGGTCCCAGGTGAAGCGCAGGCAGACGATGAGCAGGAAGATGCCGAAGGACAGTTCCAGCTTGCGCTTGGGCAAGGAATGGGCGAGGCGCGCGCCGAGCGGCGCCGTCCACATCGAGGTGGGGATGAAGAGCAGGAAGCCGATCAGCGAGACATAGCCCAGCGCGAAGGGAAACTGGATCGCCGCAACGGCGGGAAATTCCGCGGCCTTCGGCCAGCCGGCATAGATGTAACCTAGGGCGCCGGGGATGGAGATGAGCACCCCGAGACCTGAGGACGTCGCGACGGCGTTATGGATCGAGCGGCCATAGGCCATCATCACGAGATTGCCGAGCTGGCCGCCGCCAATGCCCATCAGGCTCGACAGCACGCCGATGACGCCGCCCGAGGCGATCATGCCGGTGCGACCGGGCATGCCGGTACCGAAATTCAGCTCCTTGCCGGTGAGCAAGCGCCAGGCCGACAGGCCGGCGACGAAAACGAAGACGGCCTTGAAGACCGCCGGTGGCGCATAGCGCGCCAGCAGCGAGCCGACGATGACGCCGACGACCACGGGAACGGCCCAGGCGCGCAGGATCTCCATGTCCACGGCACCCTTGGCCCTGTGCGCCTGGAACGAGCGGATGGAGGTCGGGATGATGATGGCGAGCGAGGTGCCCACGGCGAGCGCCATGCGCAGTTCCACCGGCACGCCGACGACGCCGAAGAGCTCGTAGAGTACCGGCACGATGACCGCGCCGCCGCCGACGCCGAAGACGCCCGCGAGGATGCCGGTGATGGCGCCGGCCGCCAGGAGGCCGACGGCGAGAATGGCCAACTGGTCGTAGGGAACGCCGAAGAACATGGGGTACATCCACGCCGCAGGAAGCGCGCGACTTACTCCGGCATACCCCGGTGCGGCAAGGCCCGCGCGCGCGCGGCGGGTCTGCGAGACGGTTTCAGGCGGTTGGCGGGCGTTCAGGCGGCGAGTTCGCCGCGGCCGGCGGCGGGACGGATGACGCGGTCGAGGGCCTCGCGCAGCACCCGCGCATCGGCACCCGGCTTCACCGCCTCCACCGACAGGTGGCGACGGAACTGGCGGGCGCCCGGCACGGCCTGGAACAGGCCAAGGAGATGCCGGGTCATGGCGGAGAGCCGCACGCCCTCCGCCAGCTGCGCTTCCAGATAGGGGATGAAGGCCTCCAGGGCCTCGGCAAGGCCGGCGACAGGTGCCGGCGCGTCGAACAGGACGGGATCGACCTCGCGGAGGAGGGCCGGCGACTGGTAGGCGGCGCGGCCGAGCATGACGCCGTCGAGCCGGACGCCGTCACGCGCGGCGAGCAGGCTTTCAGCCTCGGCGAGGCTGCCGATCCCGCCGTTGATGGCGATGGGGACATGCGGCAGGCGCGCCTTGAGGCGAAGCACCCTATCGTAATCGAGGGGCGGAATCTCCCGGTTCTCGCGGGGCGACAGGCCCTGCAGCCAGGCCTTGCGGGCATGGACGATCAGCGCATCGGCCCCGGCGGCGGCGACGGCATCGGCGAAGGCATCGAGGCCCGCCTCAGGGTCCTGGTCGTCGATGCCGATCCGGCACTTAACGGTGACCGGGACCGCGACGGCCGCCTTCATGGCGGCGACGGCCCGCGCCACCTGGTCGGGAACCGCCATCAGGCAGGCGCCGAACTGGCCGCCCTGGACGCGGTCCGACGGGCAGCCGCAGTTGAGGTTGATCTCGTCGTAGCCGTAGCCTTCACCGATCCGCGCGGCCTCGGCCAACGCGCCGGCATCGGCACCGCCGAGTTGCAGCGCCACAGGATGCTCGGCCGGATCAAACCCCAGCAGCCGCTCGCGATCGCCATGGATCACTGCATTGGCGGTGACCATCTCGGTGTAGAGCAGGGCATGGCGCGAGAGGATACGGTGGAAGAACCGGCAATGCCGGTCCGTCCAGTCCATCATCGGTGCCACGGCGAAGCGCCAGGGGCTCTTTTTGGCCTCAAAACCAGCCGTCATGCGGGATCTCGTTCTATGGCCCAGCATCATTCGGCACTGGAACTACACCAATCGGCATCATTCGCACCGCAAACCTGACCGGCAATCGCCGATGATCACCCTCAGCTACACAACGCTATGGGACATGACAAAGGTCAAGACGCGGTCGATCTCGCCTGTTGCCGCGGGTTGTCAGCCCTTTAGCCGAACCGCACCGCGGCCGTTGGCAGATGGAGCCTTCGACTGAGACCGGCTGCCTGCGGGTTACTACCACTGAACGACCGTCGGCTTTTGGGCCCTAAGCCGACGTCGGGAATGTCCGCATTCTGCCTGGCCCCCGGACCTGCGCCCACGGTCGAGCGGCACGATGTGTTTTGCGCCTAGGGCAGTTCGATGATCTCCACCCAGTTCGGATCCTTGCCGAGGGGCAGGCGGTGGGTCGCGCCGAGGCGTCCCGACTGCGGGTCGATCGCGTAGAGCGTTGCCGAATGCGACTTCTGCCCGACGGCGACGAGGAATTGGCCGGCAGAATCGAGCGCGAAACCGCGCGGCTGTTCTTCGGTCGGCACGACGGCCGTGCGGGTCAACCTGCCCGTCGCCGCATCGACGTCGAAGACGGACAACGTGCTCGATCGCCGCTCCGAGGCGTAGAGGCGCCGCCCATCGGTGCTGATCCGCACCTCGGCAGCCCAGGGCGCGCCACCCTGGAACCCGTCCGGCAAGGTCGTGACGCGCTCGATGCGGTTGCCGAGAAGGCCGGCGCCCGGATCGTAGGGGTACACGTTGATCGTCGCATCGAGTTCGTTGAGCAGATAGACGAACCGGTCGCCTGGATGAAACACGAAATGCCGCGGGCCCTGACCCGTATCCGTCTCGACGAGGGGCGCACTGGCAGACCGCAGTTGGCCCATCGTCGCATCGAAGGTGAACTGGAGAACGACGTCCCCGCCCAGATTGGTGGCGAAGGCGTGGCGGTTGCTCCGGTCGGTCATCACCGCGTGGGCATGCCGGCGTGTCGCGACGATCTGCGTCGGTTCGGCCGCGACGGCCCCGTTCAGGCCGATGGCGTTCACCGCCACCTTGTCGCCTCCGTAGGAGGCGCTGAGCAGGAAGCGGCCGGTCCGGTCGGTCGCGATGTAGGCCATGCTGTCGGGAAGCGGGGTGGTAGCGACGGGGCTGAGTTCACCCGTCGCGGGGTTGATGCTGAACGAGGCCACGGAGAAGGGCTGCGATCGCAGCGCGACGTGGAGAAAGCGCTTGTCGGGAGACACGGCGATCGGCATCGCCGTGCCGGTCACCGGGACGGTCTGGACTGGCCGGAGCACACGGGCCTCCCGGTCGATCCGCAGGACACTGATCTCCCGGCTTTCGGCATTGGAGACGTAGACGTAGGTCGCCGCCGCGGCGGGCGTGGGCGACAGGCCGAAGGCGGTCGCCAGCGCGACAGAGGCAAGGATGTGGCGTTTCATGGTTCTCTCCCGTTCCGGCTCGTGGGCCGGCTCCGCTTGCTGCGGACGTCTCCGGACAGGCTAGGCGGGCGGCTCACGCCCGGCCAAGTCAATGTCGCTATGGATCCATGCCGGGACGGCATGGATGGACGGCCGCCCTCCCCGGCGGCGCGTCATGCGGCCTGAGGACGGGCGGCGAAGATGCCGCTGTCGAGCCTGCGGACGAGGACGGCGAGTTCTGCGGTCTCGGCTTCACCGAGATCCGTCAGCGGCGCTCTGACCGGCCCGGAATCTCGCCCGATGACCTTCATCCCGGCCTTGATGATCGAGACCGCATAGCCCTTGCGCCGGTTGCGAATGGCGAGCAGCGGCAGGATGAAGTCCTTGAGTCCGGCTTCCACCGTCCGGTGGTCGCGTTGCCCCACGGCCGCATAGAAGCGTGTCGAGAACTCCGGCACGAAATTGAAAACGGCCGAGGAGTAGGTCGTCACGCCCATCTCCAGATAGGGCATGGCGAAGGTCTCGGCGGTCGGCAGGCCGCCGACATAGGTCAGGCGGTCGCCCATCCTCGAGCCGATCCGCTGCATCAGTTCGAGGTCCCCGACGCCGTCCTTGAAGCCCACCAGGTTGGGACAGCGCTCGCAGAGCCGCGCCAGCGTATCCTCTGTCAGAATGGCGTTGTCGCGGTTGTAGACGATGACGCCGAGGCTGGTGGAACGGCAGACAGCCTCGACATGCGCTGCGAGACCCTCCTGCTCCGAGTTGACGAGATAGGGCGGCAGCAGCAGGATTCCGTCGGCACCGGCCTTTTCGACACTCTGTGCGAGCTCGCAGGCGATGGTGGTGCCGTAACCCACCCCGGCCAGGACCGGGACGCGCCCGGCGGTCTCGGCCACCGCGACCGCGACGATGCGCGCGACCTCCTCCGGCGTCAGGGAGAAGAACTCGCCTGTGCCGCCACACGAAAAGAGCCCCGCCACCTCGTAGCTGCAGAGCCAGTCGAGGTTCGAGCGATAGCGCTCCTCGTCGAAGGCGAGGTCCGCGTCGAAGGGTGTGACGGGGAAGGACAGGAGCCCGCTGCCGATCGTCAGGGCCATTTCCTTCGGGGTCATTCCGGCCATTGATGCCACTCCACATGCCGCCCCGCCACGGGGCACTCCTTGGTGCGGCGAGCATGGCGCAGGCTCAGGGGTGATGCCCGACCAAAGGCTGGATGAATCGATACCGAATGTGGAATGATCGGCCTCAGCCAGCCATCTTGCGCGCAACGTCGAGCAGGATGGGGATGGCGGGGTTGGTGCTCTGTTCGCGCCAGACCATGTAGAGTTCGGCGAGCACCGGCTTTTGCAGCGCGATCGGTCTCAGCACCACGTCGCGGAACTGAAGGTTGTCCGCTGCCTCGGGCACGATAGCGACGCCGACGCCGGCATGGACCAGCGCGAGGATCGAATGGATCTGCGCCAGGTACTGCACGTGGTTCGGTGACAGGCCGCCGCGGGCGAGGATCTCCACCACCAGGTCGTGGAAGTAGCGCGCCTCGTAGGGCGCGTACATGATGAACGGGTCAGCCGCCAGTTGCTCGAGCTTCACGCTGGTCTGCCGGGCACGCGGATGGTTCCGTGGCAGCGCCGCCAGCATGGGCTCCGCCATGACCCGGAACGAGCCGAGACCCACGGGCGGCATGGGCGGGCGCATCAGCCCGATGTCGATTTCCCCCGACAGCAGCCGTTTCAGTTGGTCCCCGCTGACCATTTCCTTGAGCGACAGCGCGACGTCCGGCAGTTCGTGGCGGCACGCCGCGACGAGGCTGGGAAGATAGCTGTAGGCCGAGGCCGCGGTGAACCCGACCTTCAGGGATCCCGCCCGGCCACGCGCCACCCGCTTGACCAGCAGAGCCGAACTCTCGGCGAGGCCGAGGATATGGCGGGCTTCGGGCAGGAAGCTCTGCCCGGCCGGGGTCAGCTTCACTGATCGGCTCGAACGCTCCAGAAGCTTGACGTCGAGAATGCGCTCAAGAATCTGGATCTGCCGGCTCAGCGGCGGCTGGGTCATGTTCAGCCGGATCGCCGCCCGGCCGAAATGCAACTCGTCGGCCACGGCGACGAAGCAGCGCAGCTGTCCAAGGTCAAACATGGCCGCCTATTCCTGGAACACTTCCTCGCGCTTGGCGCGGACCGCGGGAAGGATCAGCACGACGAGGAGCAGCGCGGTGAGCACGAGCAGCGCGGCGCTTATCGGGCGCTCCGCGAACACCATGGGGTCGCCCCGCGACAGGTTCATGGCGCGGCGGAAGTTCTCCTCCATGAGGGGGCCGAGAATGAAGCCCAGGATGAAGGGCGCGGGCTCCGCCCCCACTTTCACAAAGAACACTCCGGCCAGGGCGAAGAGCAGCATCAGGCCGATGTCCATCTGGCTGTTGCTGATCGAATAGGTGCCGATGCAGCAGAACAGCGCGATGGCAGGGAAGAGGATGCGATAGGGAACGCGCAAAAGCGACACCCACAGGCCCACCAGCGGCAGGTTAAGGATGACCAGCATGAGGTTGCCAAGCCACATGGAGGCAATGACGCCCCAGAACAGCTGCGGTTGCGCGGTCATCACCTGCGGCCCGGGCTGGATGCCCTGGATCATCAGCGCACCCACCATGAGCGCCATGATGGCGTTGCCGGGAATGCCAAGGGTCAGCAGGGGAATGAAAGAGGTCTGCGCACCGGCATTGTTGGCCGCCTCCGGTCCCGCCACCCCTTCGATCGCGCCGCGGCCGAAACGCTCGGGCGTGGCCGAGATCTTCTTTTCCACCGCATAGGAGGCGAAGGAGGAGAGCGCGGCGCCGCCCCCCGGGAGCACGCCGAGGATGGACCCGATGGCGGTGCCGCGGAGCATGGCGGGAAGGCAGTCCTTCAGCTCCTTGCGGCTCGGCCAAAGCTGACTCAAGGCGACGGACAGCAGGGTTCGGTCCTGCGGCCGGGACAAGGCAATCATCAGTTCCGAAATTCCGAAAAGGCCGATCGCGATGGCGACGAAGCCGATGCCGTCGCCGAGTTCGCCGATGCCGAGCGTCATGCGGGGAAGGCCCGTGTTGACGTCGATGCCCACGAGGCCGAGCAGCAGGCCAAGCAGCACCATGGCCACCGCCTTGACGGCCGAGCCGTGTGCGAGCGCGATCGAACCCGTCAGCCCGAGAACCATCAGGCTGAAATATTCGGCCGCCGTGAATTTCAGCGCCAGGGCCGAAAGGGGAACGCTCGCGACCGCGATGATGATCGTTGCGATGGTGCCAGCAAAGAACGAGGCGATGGCCGCGATGGCCAGCGCCGGACCGGCCCGGCCCTGCTTCGCCATCTGATGGCCGTCCAGGCAGGTGACGATCGAGGACGACTCGCCCGGCAGGTTCACCAGGATGGCTGTGGTCGAGCCCCCGTACTGCGCGCCGTAGAAGATGCCGGAGAGCATGATCATCGCCGACGCCGGCGGCAGGGTGAAGGTGAAGGGGAGCAGGATCGCGATCGTGGTGATCGGCGCGATGCCCGGAAGCACGCCTACGAGCGTCCCGATCAGAACGCCGAGGAAGCAGAAGGCCAGGTTGGCCGGCGTGAGGGCGACCGCAAAGCCCGTCGCGAGGTTGGCGATGAGGTCCATCGTCAGACCACCGGCCAGATCGGCATGGGAAGGCCGAGCGCCTTGACGAACAGCAACACCGCGAAGGTCGAGAGCAATGCGGCGATCAGCAGGAGCTCCCGCCACCGCATGTCTTTCGACGCGGAGCCCGCGACCAGGACGACCATGAAGGCGGTTCCGGCGAGGCCGAGCCTAGGCAAAAGCAGGCCGAACATCCCCACCGCGGCGCCGACGAGCAGGATCGGCCGCCACGCGATATCGGGAAAAGCCTCCCCGGCGGCGAAGAGCGCCCTTCCGGCAATGAAGGCGCCGATCAGAGCGATCATCACGGCGAGCGCCCTCGGGACATAGCCCGGCCCCATGCGCGAGGTCGAACCCATGGGCAGTTCGGCGATGAGATAGAGCGCGACCGCCGCCACGGCCATGAGGAAGAGCCCGAAGGCGAGGTCGGCGGTGTTCACGCGGGTCATGGTGGATCCCTGCTGGAAGAAGGGGTGCGCCGGCTGTGCCGGCGCACCGAGACCCGGGCTTCAGCCGTCCAGCGAGATATTCTCGGCCTTCACGACCTCGCCCCATTCGACCATCGCCTTATCCATCCAGGCGGCGAAGGAGGCCGGGGAGTTGGCTCGAACATCGCTGCCGAGCTCCCTGATCTTGGCCACGATGTCGGCCTGCGCCAGGACCTTGTTGAGTTCCTCGTTGAGGCGCGAGACGACCGGGGGGGGCGTGCCCTTGCTCGCGTAGATCCCCTGCCACGAACCGGCGTCCTGCACCGGGGTGTTCAACTCCTTGAAGGAGGGCAGGTTCGGCAGGGCCTCCAGCCGCTTCTCCCCAGAAACAGCGATGCCCTTCAACTGGCCCTGCGTGACGAACGGGAGCGTGGCGATGGCTCCGTTGAAGATGACGTTGCTTTCTCCCGACACCACGCCGCGCACCGCCGCCGCGCCGCCGCGATAGGGCACGGCGCTCCATTTGATGCCGAAGTGCTTTCCGACGACCATGGCCGTCAGGTGATTGACCGCGCCGACGCCGCTGGTGGCGACATTGAGCTTGTCGGGATTGGCTTTGTCATAGGCCGCGAGCTCCGCGAAGGAGGTCGCCGGCACCTGCGGGTTGATGGCCACGAGATAGGGCGAGAACGACACCATGCCCACGGGTACAAGGTCGGTCTTGACGTTGAAGGACAGCCGCTTGAACAGCGCTGGCACACTCGCGAGGGTCCCCGCATCGGCGATGAGTAGCGTGTGGCCATCGCCGGCCTGACGCGCCACGAAATCGGCACCGACATTGCCCGAGGCGCTCGGCCGGTTGTCGACGACGACCGGCTGGCCCAGGACCTGTGACAGCCTCGGGCCGATCAGGCGGGCGAGGATGTCCGACGTGCCGCCAGGGGCGAAGGGCACTATCAGGTTGATTTGGCGCGTAAAGGCCTGCGCCCGCAGAGCGGGGGCAAAGAGAGGAAGTCCGGCGGCGGACAAGCCGGCGACAGCAGAACGCCTCGTGAGCATCGTCATATCTCCCTTGGTTTGATGTCGCTCTTGTCCTTGGTGGCTGGTTCACCAGTCCGAGCGTTCCATCCAGATTGACGCACTGTCTGACCCGTATCAATCCAATTACTGAATTGAACGCCATAATGCTGAGAGCCGCTGCCAGGCGTTCGAGCATTCGCGCACGTCGGGACATCCGTTCACAGTGCACCTGACCGGCTTGTCAGCCACGAATCGAGCTGAGCGGGCGCGGCTTTGCGGAGACAAACTGGCTGGGCCATCCGCCGACATCAGGTTGCACCGGCGGCTTGCCTTATGCCGTCTGGCCTCTCCAGCAGAGGCATTGCGGAGGGTATCGAACGCCGTAGGTCCTGGATTTAGACCCTGCACGCACCGCGTTTAAATGTCTGCTTCCGGGCCATAAACTAGTGACCGCAATAGAGGCGCGAAGCACACGCGAGGTGCGGCAATGGTTGACCCTCATTTGAAGGTCAAAGTGCTCGCTTACGTCGCATAGACCTCCACCATTGCGCGATCTGCACGCCGCGGCCCCGATAGCGTAGTCCCCAACCAATTGCGTGAGGGCGTCCGCTGCTGGAACGCAGGGGTTGCTTTGGGTGCCGACATGTCGCTTCCATCAACAGTCGCGTGGCACCGCTTTGCAGAGTCGACGAGGTGAGGACGAAGGCCGTTTGACACTTCGTCACCCCAACCGCATATTGTCCGCAGGACAACAAGTTGCATGAATTATGTGGTCTGGAACCGTCGAACATCTGCACAGCTGCCCGCGGGCCTTTCTCCCCATGGGTGCCTTTGATGCGCTCACTCTGATCAAGGGTGAAGGCATTGAAGGGGACCGTTATCGCGCCGGGGCGGGCTTCTATTCCGACCGCCCCGAAGAAGGCCGGCAGGTCACGCTCTTCGAGATAGAGACGCTCGTCGCGCTTGAGCGTGACTACGGAATCCGGATGGCCCCTGCCGATCACCGCCGCAACATCACCACCCGCAATGCGCCGCTCAACCATCTCGTCGGCAAGGTCTTCCGAGTCGGCGAGGTCGCGCTTGAGGGAACGCGGCTCAGCACGCCTTGCCGACATATCGAACAGATCACCGGCCAGGAGGTTTTCACACCGCTGCTTCATCGTTCGGGCCTGCATGCGCGGATCCTGTCGGGCGGGGTTGTCCGTGTCGGCGACCTGATCACGGGCGAGTAGCGATGGTCCGACCTAATCACCGCGTCACGACGATCGTTCGTGACATTCGCGTCGAGAACAGTTCGATCTTGACTCTCAACCTGGCCGATCCTGACGGCTGGCCGCTGCCGCCCTTTGAGGCCGGAGCACATATTGACGTCCACCTGCCGAATGGGGCGGTGCGCCAGTATTCACTCTGTGGAGATCCGGCAGATGCCGTTCGCTACCGCATCGCAGTGCAACGGGAAGACGCCGGGCGCGGCGGATCGGTCCTGATCCATGAGACCGTCAAGGTGGGTGACAGGCTGCTCGTGTCGCTGCCCCGTAACCATTTCCCCCTGGCCGCCACCGGGCGACGCCACGTGCTCGTCGGCGGCGGCATCGGCCTAACCCCGCTCATCGCAATGGTTGAGGTCCTGCGCCGCCGTGGCGAGCCATTCGAACTCCATGCATGTGTCAAGTCGCGTGCCGACCTGCCCTTCCGCGACTGGCTGGAGGCGCTGGAGCGGCAAGGGCTGGCGCAGATTTACGCGAGCCGCGATAACGGCGGCCGCCGTCTCGACTTGGGCGGCCTCATGCACAACCTGCCCCAGGACGCTCAGGTCTACTGCTGCGGACCGTCGCGGATGATCGAGGCAGTGCTCGCGGCCGGCTCCGAAAGGCCCGAGGACACGATTCATGTCGAGCATTTCGGTAGCGCGCGGATCCCTCCGGGAGCGGAGGCCTTCACGGTCGAACTGGCCCGTTCGAAGCGTAGCATTCCGGTAGCTGCGGGCATGACCATCGTCGAAGCTCTGCGCGAGGCGGGGGTCGAAATCGAGGCGTCATGCGAGGGTGGCGCCTGCCTGACGTGCAAGACCCGCTACCTGGAAGGCGTCCCGATCCACCGCGATCTCGTGATGAAGCCGGGCGAGCGCCTTACCTACATGACGCCATGCGTGTCCGGCTGTGCCAGCGAGCGGCTGGTCCTCGACCTTTGACCGTCTAACGATCCTTCGCGATGCCGTCGCGGGCGATGACGATGAGAACCTCGGACCGCTCGGGACCGATGCGCCGAAGCCGATGCTTCAGATGCCCCTCGAAGCGCATGCTATCGCCGGTCTCCAGAACGACGGTATGGTCGGCGAAGGCTACCTCGACCATACCGTTCAGGACATAGATCATCTCGTCGCCGGCATGTTCGCCGATGTCGCGGTCGCCATGGTCCCCCGGCTCCATGACAAAGGCGGACAGATGATGCTGCCCGTCGTCCTGGAACAGGGCCTGGTAGGCATGCTCGTCGCCGCCGGCGCCATAGGGCATGCGCTCTGCCTGCCGAACCACGGTGATCGCCGAGCGCTCCACCGTATCGCCAAAGATCCGGCTGAGATCGACGGCGAAGGCGTCGGCGAGCTTCATCAGCGTGGTGATCGACGGCGTCTTCGCCTGCCGCTCCAGCCGCGACAGATAACCCTTGTCCAGGCCGGTGGCGGCCGCCAGTTGGTCGAGGGTCATGCCGGCGCGGGTGCGCAGTGACCGGATGCGGGCGGCGATGCCTTGCATCCGCGCGGCGGTGGCCTGCTTGTTCGCTCGACGGGCCGGCGCGGCTTCGGGGGCGGTCTTTGGCAATTTCAATGTCGATGCCACGGAGGTCTGAGGTCCCTGTTGCTCTCTGGACAACAATTTGCCTAAACTCGTCTACCAGACTGAGGAGGCCTTAATGAAGCGTCGCGATATGCTCAAGTTCGGAGTTGCCGGAGGAGCCGCGGCGGTCGCCGCCCCGGCGCTGGCCCAGGGGCAACCCACGATCCGCTGGCGCATGCAGTCCAGTTTCCCGAGGTCGCTCGACACTGTTTTCGGCGGCGCCACAACCATCGCTCAAAAGGTCTCGAAGCTCACCGACGGCAAGTTCGAAATCCAAGTCTTCTCGGCCGGCGAGATCGTCGGCCCGCTTCAGGTTCTCGACGCGGTCCAGATCGGCACGATCGAAGCCGGCCACACCGCCGGCTTCTACTACATCGGCAAGATGCCCGCGCTCGTCTTCGACACTGGCGTGCCCTTCGGCATGACTCCGCGCCAGCACAACGCCTGGATGCGCTATGGCGGCGGGCTCGACCTGATGCGCGACTTGTACAAGCAATTCAATGTCGTCCAGATCCCCTGCGGGAACACCGGCGCCCAGATGGGCGGCTGGTTTCGCAAAGAAATCAAAACCGTCGACGACCTGAAAGGGTTGCGTATGCGCGCCGCCGGCTTCCTCGGTTCGGTCTTCTCCAAGCTCGGCGTCGTCGTGCAGCAGATTCCCGCTGGTGACGTCTATCCGGCGCTGGAGCGCGGGACGCTGGATGCGGTCGAGTGGGTCGGCCCCTACGACGACGAAAAGCTCGGCTTCCACAAGGTGGCCAACAATTACTACGCGCCCGGCGTGATGGAGCTCGGCGCCTCGCTATGCTTCATCGGCAACGAGGCGAAAATGCGTGAGTTGCCGCCGCAATATCGCGAGGCGCTAGAGGCGGCCTGTGCGGAGGCCAATCTCGACATGCTGGCCAAATACGACGCCTACAACATGCAGGCCCTGCGCCGGCTCCTCGCCGCCAACGTCCAGCTGCGTTTCTGGTCGAACGACATCATGAAGGCGCTGCAGACGGCGACGGCCGAGGCGATGCAGGAATTTTCGGCGAGGGACGCCAATTTCGCCCGCGTTCATCAGCAGTGGAAGACCTTCCGCGACGATCAGGTCCTGTGGAGCGCGGTGAACGACGGTGCAGCGGAGCGCTTCCTAGCGGCCAATCGGGGTTGAGCGGCGCCGCCATGATTCGGCTCCACGACCACCACCTCTCGGGCAACGGGCACAAGGTCCGCATACTTCTGTCGATGCTGGGGCTCGACCATGAGCATATCTTCACCGATGTGCCAGGCGGGCTGCCGCAAAAGGATCCGGCCTTCGCGGCCCTCAATCCTTTGCTTCAGATCCCGATCCTTGAGGATGACGGGACAGTGATCTGGGACAGCCAGGCCATCCTGGTCTATCTCGCCCGCCGTTATGGGCCGGACTGGTTCCCACTGGAGCCGAAGTCAGCCGCTCAGGTCATGCAATGGCTGTCATTCGCAACCAACGAGATCAACAACAGCCTTCAGCAAGCTCGCCTCTACTACCTTCTCGGCGAGCACATCGACATCGACCTGATGACGCGGCGAGGCATGCGGGTCCTCGCCATCCTCGATAGGGAACTGGGCAATCGCGCTTGGCTGGCAACCGACCGGCCAACCATCGCGGACCTCGCCTGCTATCCCTATGTTGGCCTTTCGCGGCAGGGGAAGCTGCCGCTTGACGACTTCCGTCATGTGATTGCCTGGATGGAGCGGATCGAAGCGCTGCCGGGATACGTTTCCATGCCGGGATTGCTGGGCACGCCGCCAATCCCATGACGATGCCATTCTTCAACCCTGCGGGGGCGGTGCGTGAATGCCATTGGGCTAGGCAGTGGCTGCGCAACCGCCGGAGTGGGCCCCGTGGCCGTGGAGTCTGATGGTGCGGTTGATCAGCCGCTAGGGCCTAGACGTGGTCTTTGCGACACGAGGGACTGCAAGGTGCGAGTATGAACAGCCTCGTCAGAACTCACCCGAACAACAATTCAAGCGTCGAAGGAATGCAGCGGAAACCACGCAGCGACCAGCCTTTGGCCTTCGGCGATCAGTGACCAGCTCTTTGCGGAGGTAAGGCCGGCGGCGGTTCAGACCCCGGTCTGGCGATTTTGTGTGTTATGCATCCGAACTACGGTCTATGGGATTCCGTTTCATCGGGCACGCGCCTCAGTCTGTCCTGCTGTCGCCGAGGGTCGCCGCAGCGAGTTCCAAGGTGGGTCCTGCCGTGATGCGGGCCAAGGATACAAGCGGCCTGTCGGTTCGTAATGATCGTGAGCAACGCTGGGCCCAGGGAATGATCGCGCGAGGTGCGGAACACGGCTGGAGATGGCTCCTGTTCACGTGCGGGCTGTCCGGAACGCGAACGTGCAGCCCCCAAAGCGCGCCCGCTGAGTTAGCGACGATGTCGAGGAACCTCGCTGGTGGTGCGCGCGACGGGCGCATAATTGAGACGTATGGCTTCGGCAGGTCGCGGTCAGGACGATAGGAGAGCTGTGGAGATGGGTGACCTATCATCGACCCATAGGCGGAGGCATTGCATAGGCATTTGCGCAACCTTCCAGGGAACTGCTGATGAGCATGAGCGGGTGTTGCGGCACGCTGCATCATGAGTACGCCCCAGCCTGCGGCAGCAGACGCCCGGCCTCGGCGACGCTCCCCCACATTCTGGGCACTTCTGGCGCTCGTCGCTGGCATTGCCATCTGGTTCGGTTTCACCCGGCCCTGGGAAACAAAGCAGGTCGCTGTAGAGGTGGAGACGGTGCATGCTCGCCCGACCCAGCGCGTTCTGGCAGTCAACGGGCGGATCGCGCCTGTTATGAAGGTTGATGTTAGCTCGACCATCGGCGGGCGATTGCGATCGGTCCTGGTTCGTGAGGGCGATGTCCTGAAAACCGGCGATCTGGTTGCGGTCCTTGACGACGAGCAGCAGAAGGCGGCGGTTGCCCAGGCGGATGCAGCGGTCGACAGCGCAAGGGCAACCTTGCAGCAGGCCAAGGTCGAGTTTGAGCGGGCCAAGGCGCTCGGCGATACCATTTCGCGCAGGAACCTCGAAACCGCGCAACTCGCGGTGCAGACAGCACAGAACGATGTGGAACGCTTGTCCGCGGCGCGGGACCAAGCTGTCAGTCTTCTTGCTCAATACAGCATCAGGGCACCGTTTAACGGCACCGTGCTGGTGCGCGCTGGCGACCCTGGACAGGTCGTCAGTACCTCCAGCGTGCTTATCTCGATGGCCGACTTCAATCAGTTGCGTGCCGAAGCCGTCGTCGACGAGTTGTACTCCTCAGAGCTCAGGCGCGGTCTCAAGGCACGGCTGCAACCCACCGGCTACAATCGCACGCTTGAAGGTGAAGTAAGCTTCGTTTCGCCGAACGTTGAGACCACCACCGGCGGACGTCTCGTGCGCGTCGCAATAGCGGATATGCAAGGCTTGGCTTTGCCTATTGGACTGTCGGTCAACCTCAATATCCTGGTCTCACAAGAACCTGCAGCTATCACCGTCCCCCGAAGCGCAATCGTGGATCTGATGACCGCGCCGGCCGTATTTGTCATTGCAAGGGGCAGAGCAATCCGCCGCCCCATCGACTTCGTTGACTGGCCTTCCTCCCGGCTAATTGTTCGCAGCGGCCTCACAGACGGTGACGCGGTCATCATCGATCCGAAGGCGCTGGTCGATGGATTGGCGGTCTCGGTCAAGGGGAGCTGAGCGGTGACCTACAGCTTCAAGGTCGCTCTTCGGTATCTGGCCTCCAATCGCGCGCAGACAGCCCTTTTGATCGCTGGGGTCGCCGTCGGGGTCTACATCTTCGTTTTCATGAGCGCGCTGATCGGCGGGCTCGCGGTGCTGCTGCTCAATCGCACAGTGGGCAACATTGCCCATGTCACCATCCAAGCGCCCGACCGGGATCCTGTTTCGCTCTATGGCCGTGACAGCGGGACCCTTGTCGCAATCCTTAAATCGGTCCAGCAGCGAACGACGCTGCAGTCTGCAGCGGCATTTCTCCCCGCAATCGAGGCTATTCCCAATGTCACGAGCGTTGCAGGCGTCGTCGCCGGAAACGGCTTTCTGACCAAGGGAGAGGCAATCGCTCCGGTGATTGTGACAGGCGTCGAGCCCGATCAGGTCTCAGCGATTGCCAATGTCGCCGGCAATCTCGTCGCCGGCTCTGGGGACCTCACGATCGGCATAGCCCTCATCGGATCGGGCCTTGCAAAGACGATGGGTCTGCAGGTGGGTCAGAGAGTTTCCATTCGATCGGAACGGAATATCGATGCGACACTGCTCATCGGTGGCGTCTTTTCTCTAGGCGTTTCCAGCGTTGACGATGGCGCGATTTATGTTCACCTCCGAACGGCTCGTGTCTTGTTCGAACTGCCGGATGGAGTGTCCCGGCTGGAGGTCAAACTCGACGACCTGAGACTCGCCCCTGAAGTTGCGCGCCGCATCGCAAACACGACCGGGCTTAAGTCGATCCCCTGGACCGAGAAGAACGAGCAGTTGCTGAATGGTTTGGTAGCTCAGGCCCGCTCTGGCGACGTGATCAAGGGGTTTGCGCTGGTCACGATTGTGATTGGCGTTGCCAGCGCCCTGTTGCTGTCGACCTATCGGCGACAATCTGAGATCGGCATCATGCGGGCCATGGGGGCGACACGGCGGTTCGTGGTCGGCGTGTTCATGATCCAGGGCGGCTTGATCGGACTTGCGGGCGGCCTGCTTGGGGCCGGCCTCGGCTATCTGAGCCTATTGCCCTTCCCGCTGCCCGAGGCCACCAGTAGCACAGGTCTGCCAATCGCCATTGGCGAAGGCGCCTACGGAACCGCAATTCTGCTGACCTTCATTGGTGCAATCTTCGCCGCGATCTGGCCAGCGAGCGCCGCCTCTCGCGTCGACCCGGTCAAGGTCATTGGCCCATGATTGTAGACACGCCACTCCTGATCATTACCGATCTGGTCAAGGAGTTCAACGATGGCGAAATTTCAACAACAGTTCTCAACGGCCTGTCTCTCAGTCTGGATCGGGGAGAATTTGTGGCGCTTCTGGGCCCTTCAGGCTCTGGCAAATCGACGCTGCTCAGCATACTCGGCACCTTGATGCGGCCGACAAGTGGTCGGTTCGAGATGCTGGGCTTCAACCTGATCGGCGCCCGCGACGTCGATCTCACCGAGTTTCGTAACCAGCACATCGGCTTCGTTTTCCAAGCGCACAATCTGCTGCCCGACTTTACCGCGCTCGAAAACGTCATGTTCCCGGCAGCTACCCGAAAGGGTCGCGAAACACCAGTCGATCGAAGGCGGGCAACCGAGCTACTGGACAAGGTTGGGCTTGCCGATCGCCGCGACTTTCCGGCAAGCAAACTATCAGGAGGCCAGAAGCAGCGCGTGGCGGTGGCGCGTGCCTTGATGAACAGCCCTGATCTGGTACTCGCCGACGAACCCACGGGCAATCTCGATCGGGAGAGTGCAAGGCGGGTGATGGATCTCCTTATCGATCTCAACGGGACCGACGGTACCACCTTCCTGATCTCAACCCATGATGAGACGATCGCTGGTCAGTGCCGCCGGGAAATCCGCTTGCTCGATGGACGACTTGCCCGAGAACGGCATTGACCTGGGACACTAGGCAGGGTCCTGGTTGGGTATAGCCGCTCAACCATGGAGACGAGCAAAGCGGCCCTCGCGGTTCCCGAGAAATTGTTCGTCGTCTTGCTCATGATGGCTCGTCCTTCTCAGGAGTTGAGCCCTCCGGCAAACCCATTGCGGTTCACACCCTCACCTACACCACGCGTCAGGACACGACCATTGCACCGCCATTGACCAAGCCAATTTTCTCTGACAGTGCTCCATTGTGTTCTGGAATGTGTAAGTCGAAGAGTATTTCACGAAAGAAGACGCAAAAAATGGACGCCGATGCTCAAACGTGAAATCGTCGTCATGATCTGCAGCCGCGGGCGCGAAGCCATCCTCGCCCGGCTCCTCGATGATCTGCTCGACGGCTTCCTACCAGCGCTGGCTGAAGGCGGGTGGACCGCCTCGGTTTTCGTTTACGCACAGCTCTACGGCGAGGACTATCTCGACTCCCTCGCCGCCCGGCACGCCAAAGCCTTTGCCGATGGCCGGCTCTTGGTCGTACCCTCCGAGCGCCCCCATACGCGCATCGGCGACGTCGTGCATACCGCGATCACGGCCATGCATGAACGGCTTTCTTACCGGCTCGCCATGCTGATCGACGACGACAGCCTTTATACGCCCGATACCCTGGTCGAGGACAATCTCCGCCGCGCGGTCGCGGCCTTCGTCGATGGAGGCCAGCACTGTTTCTCAATCAAACTCGGCCAGGAACGTGACTTCGTGATCGGCCCCTTCCTCGATACGGAAAACCCGATCGCGCCCTTCAAGGAGAAGATGATCTGGGTGAGCCGCGCCGTGCTCGATGACGTGCTGGCGCTGCCGCACTTCTCCGATCTGTCCATCGCAGAGGACACGGTGATCACGGCCCTTGCCTGGCTCCGCGATCCTGACGCCTGCCGCTCGGTGCACGGCATCGCCAGTTTCGTTCATTTCGGGGCTGAGACGCTGCCAGGCTTGCAGGGCGGCGAGGTTGCCGGCGGCTACGCCGACCTCGTGGGTTTCGCTGGCCCCCCCACCGCTGCGGCCCCTCATGGCAAGTACGATGAGGCGCTTCGCTCGGGCGTGACACATTGGCACGTGATGCCGGATGTTTTCGTCGGAGCAGACCATCCGCACTTCATCTACGCCGGCCTGCGCGCAGATGCCGTCCTACCGACATCTGCAGTCCAGAACGGCTCCAGCCAGTGCTGTCAGACAAACCAAAATAGCCTCGGAAGCTGCCCCTACCCCAGCACTGCTCAGGCAACGCCCAGCTGACGCCATGAACCGCCCTGGGTTTGCCCGAGGCAGGTGACGAGAGAAATACCCCAATCCTCGGCTTGGCCAGCGACGTCTAGCAAGCTCATCGGCTGCCGCCGGCAGGACGTTGTGATGGGCTCGAGGAGGCGGCAGATTCACCGAGTGGGCTCGGTAGGCTCGATATGCGGAGTGCGGGAGCGCGCGCGGGGACACCTACAACATTTCTACAACATGAAAGGCTGAACGCCGCTCAACCATCTGTTTTTTCGATCATTTTCGGAACAATTCGTCCCATCCATCATCGGTGCCACGGCAAAGCACCAGGGGCTCTTTTTGGCCTCAAAACCAGCCTTCATGCAGATTCTCGTCCTATGGCCCAGCATCATTCGGCACTGGAACTGCACCATTCGGCATTGTTCGAACCGCAGATTACAACAATGCGGAGCGGTTTCCGAGCACGTGGTGCAACGCGATCACTGTTTGGCAGCGCCTTCTCCGGCACTCGAACAACGATCAAGGGCCGCCGTCAGAACCACCACGACCCGGAGCAGGGTGATATTGGTCCACATGAAGATCTCCATCGAAGGTGTCGCAACCCCGACGGAATCACAAACGGCTGATATCACTCAACTTCTTCTTCGGTCAGCCTCTCAGACAGGAAAACAGCCTCGCCCGAGCATCGTCTACGGGCGCTGGTCTGTTGGAGGCACATGGTGGCAAGCGGTCAAGTTCCTGACGCCACTCGTCGCCATGGTCGCCGTCGTGCTTCACGCGACCGCATTCAGGTAGCGCTCTCCACACAGGCACGCCTGACAGTGACATGATCGGACTGCCGGATCGGGCCTGTTCATGCTCTGAAAAGAGGGTTTTCCGAACCCAAAAGCCCCGGCTGGTACTGACGAACGATGTTTCTGATGTCGTCCGGGCCAACGTCGAGTTGCACCAAGTGAACCGAGATTGACTTTCGGCCAAGGATGACGCGCTCTATGCGATCCCAGGCGCTGGCCTGCGCCGTAAAAATTTCCTCGTCTGAGAATTCGATCACAAGGTATGCGCCACTCAAAGCATCGATTTTGCTTTGAAGCTTCACGGCCGAGATGGCGTTCCAGGGGATTGGGGTTGAGCCCCCAATTTGAATGCCCTGCCTGTCGATCGCAAAAATCAACGGATTGTCTCGCCCAGACGGAGGAGCGCCCATGTGCACGGCGACGTAGAACACCCCGCCCAGGAGCACTGGCAAAGGCGAGATCCGCCAATCAACGAACAACACAGCCACGCCGACTGCGATCCCGACGCCAAGAAAGACATTGGCCATAATCTCGGTCTCTCGGAGCGAGCGTCGCGCCTCCAGACGACTGCGGTTTTCGGTGCCCTCATTCTGCGCTGTCATCCAACAATTCTCCTGATAACCGGCCCACTTGGCGCGCCCGCGCCAAGACGTTGGATGCCTGTCAATCGGTCCAATTCAGCCGGTGGCCCGTCCACCAGCCGACATCGCTGCTGAAGCGGATACCGAAGATGACGGCTGCCGCAACGAGCATGACGTGTGCGTCGTCAGATGATTTGAGACTGTTTCGGCGCCTTAGGACCGGAGGTTCTGGCTCATCTGGGTTTGAGGTTATGCGGCCTGCAGCTGATGCTGCAAGCGTCCGCGCTGGATTGTCTGGCGCTTGATCCTTTCACGTTCGGTGAGGATGGGCTGAACGCGGCCGAAGTAGACGTCGGCGGGCGTGAGATTGCCGGGGCTCTCGTGGTAGCGGGCATGGTTGTGAACCGCCCCAGGCCTGCCGGAGGCCGGTTGATTTGAGTTATGCGGCCATCGCCGGCTCTGCCAGCGACGAGTAGTAGCGTTCCTCGGCCTCGGCCGGCGGGATGTTGCCGATGGGCTCGCGGAGGCGGCAGATTCACCAAGCGGTCGCGGTAGGCTCGAGATGCCGGAGCGCGTAAGGGCGCGCAGCGGCACCTACAACATCCCTACAACATGAAAGACTGACTTTCTTTTAACTCTCTGATAAATCGATAATTTCTGAAATATTTCGTCCCATCCATCATCGGTGCCACGGCAAAGCGCCACGGGCTCTTCTTGGCCTCAAAACCAGCCTTCATGCGGGATCTCGTCATATCGCCCAGCATCATTCGGCACTGGAACTACACCATTCGGCATCATTCGCACCCCCGATTATAACAATGAGTAGGGAGTTCCAAAGACGTCTTGAAACTCGGATTCTCGGTGGTCAGCGCCTTCTCGGCCTGAACACGCACTGGTTCATGAGCCTTGACGACGCCCGCTCGAAAATGGAGGCTTGGCGTAGAGACTACAACGAGGTCCGGTCGCACAGCGGCATCGGCAACAAGCCCCCGATCGCACTGTTGAACGGCTCTCCGGCGCCCCCGCCGGCATGAGCCTTAACCCCGGAAGATTCCAGCTCCGGCTGGCCTAGAAACGGGTAGCGCTTCACCAACCGCCGGAACGAACTCACGGCTGGATAGAAACTGGGGGCAACGTCACGATCACGCGCGAAACCTGGTGCAGATTCGAAGGAACGGCGGCGCGACGAAGGAAATCCCAGACGGCATCGTGGATTGCGGCGTGAACAGAGAGCGAGCTGAGACCGCCGCGTTCGCGTTGAGCGACGAAGAACAGGTCGTGCTCGGCGTCGCCGATCACGATGGAGATGTCAGGATCGCCCGAAACACCCGGAAGCGCGGGCTCACACAGCACGAACGAACGGTCGAAAACCTCGTAGGCGATCGGAGCGCCGTGCTGGCGCAACAGCACTTCGATGCGTGTCGCGGTCTCTAACCTGTCGAGAGCACGCGCCACGCGGATGCGAAGAGAGTTGGAAGGGCCATCCCAACGACCGGAGAGAACAAGCGGCGTCATGGCCCGCCTCATCGCGCCTGGTTGCGGAAGGCGCGAACCTCGATTGCGCGCCGGCCGGTCTCATCCATCATGCAGTTGCCAGCGAGTATCCTCGCGATGGAGCCGCCATCATGATGTATCCGGAAGTATCCGCATTTGAGGTCGCGGTAGCTGATCCATGCCCGCTGGACGGCGACAAGCGCCGTGCCCTTCTCGCCTTGTGGCCGCTCGCGGAAATAGCGGTTCAGCAGCGCATCCCAGGCCCTGTGCTCCAGCATGTAGCAACGCTCCGTTCCCATGGTCGTCTGGTTCTCGGCGCGCTGGATGCAGGTCCGGGCGAAAGAACCGACGCAAGCCAGCCGCTTGCCGGCATCGTTTCGCGCGTTCCCGATGCAGGATTCCAGCATCTCGGCCAGCCCCACCCATTCCCCCTCGTCTTCATCGCGCTGCTGTGACAACGCGGGACCGGACAGGCAGACGAAGGCGAGCATCAAGACGGGCAAGACGCTTCGAAGCAGGGTGGTTGCGGCGTTTCGCATGGGCGTTCGGACTTCCGGTCTGTGGTGTTTGGGATTGGGGCGCGCCGTTGGTCCGCGTCGGATGAAGGGTCTGGATCATCCGCCGCTCCTACAGGCGGCTTTTCATCAGCCGTATCATTGCCGCGATTTCTGCTAAGGCCGCATCGGTGTCATGACGGTGGAGGTTGCCGGGAATGGCGTGGCTGTAGGCAGGCGACTGCACGGCATCGACAACGACGACGAGGGGATCTGCCGCTCGCGAAACATGGACCGGTTCGGAAGATCAAGATCGTCGCCCCATCCGTAGTCCAGGTGCCGGCAATCGATGACGATGCCGTCGACCGGGCAATCCTCGTAGAACGCCATGAGCGTCCGGCGGATGAATCGCGCGTCATCGCTTCGTTCGGAACCTGGCCGGTAGCGCCCGGAGAAACAGACCAAACCGCCCATGCGATGGTTCCGTGGCGAGCGCCAGATCCGGCAGGACGCGTTCAGCGCGCTCGCCGCCAAGGGCGCATCGATCAGCCTTTTCTGGTCGAATGTCGTCATACTGATCCTCAAGCGGACGGACACGGTCAGTTCAGCGATATCAGATCGGCCCTGTAGGTGACGATCCAGTGGGCGGGCCCTGCCGTCCGGCACAGCGGCATTTCACTGCGTTCAACCAGCGCGAACTTGCCCTCCCTGGTCCAGCCCCAGCTTTCCGACACGCCGCAATCCCGCGTCGCCGCAAGAAACCGCATAGCGCGGATCAGCCCGCCATTCGGAAGCGCCTCGGCGTTCAGAAGGATCGCGCCATCCGGCCGGTTGTCGTCGCCGCCATTGTGCCACCGATGAAGCGAGGGCCGCGCTCCGGTCCTCGGGACCAGATACCACGCCGACATCTCATTGACGCCGTCAGCAACGCACGGGCTTCGCAGAAGCATCGCCGAACCGCGCAAGGGAAACGCCTGCACTGGCGCCTCGGGCTGCGGGAGCCTGCAGCGCGGCGTGGCCGGCAGGGACCTCTGCGTAAAGTCGGCATGAACGGGTTCGCCGAAGGCAGTCGCCTCGACCGCGTCCGCATCAGGCGGTTGGGGATGCCAGTAGTCGGCCAGGACGCTGTCTGGCTTCTTGACGAGCGCCCCGGGCGTGTCGCTCAATTCCTGCCGGTCGTCGAAGTAACGAAGGGCCGCGTCGAGCCCCTGCGTCACAAGCCGCAAATTGCGCTTCTCGCCGATGTCCAGCGTGATCGCCGCACCCGAGCGCAGGGCGTGCAGGGCGCGCCGCGCATCCTTGATCCTGAACCGTAATGCGCTGTCGCCGTCGATCTCCGCCGTGAGGACGTCAGACCCCTTGGCGACCTCGGACCTTTCTGGCTGGACGACAAGCCGCGCCCGTACCCCCGCGCGCGCGCCGGCCGCCGCCGGGCCGGGATCGACGATCCATATCTCCGGCGTCGCGTCCCTGAGGGGATGGTGCCTGATCCTGACGAAGGGTATTCCGGGCTGCGCCACGGCCTTGGACGGTTCGGCGAAGGCGATCGCCGTGCAAACCCTGGTGTTGTCGCAGCCGGCGACCCAGCTCCGGAACTGGCGGGTCTGCGCAGATGCGGGCGAAGTGATGGACAGGGCGAAGCCGATGCCGAACAGGGCCATGGAGCACAGTTTGGAGCTGCGTGTCACGTTCTCTCCTCCCAGAACTGGTCCAGGTCTCCGGCGATGACGCCGACGGTGTCCTGGCATTCAAAGCCGGTGCAGTGGTTCTTCACGCATGGATGCGGGTCGACGATCAGGCTGCGGATCTGCTCCCCCCAGCCATAAGGCGCTTCCGGAAGCGGAGCGTCCGCGGCGTCGCACACGCGGACACCTATAAGCGCCATGCGGCGCTGGGTCTTGCCGGGCGGCGTCCGGATCATCCGGTGAACCCCGTTCTCGCGGCTGGCAAGCATGTCCGGGTCCGCGCCGTCGATCCGTAACTTGGCCCGGTCGATGCCCCCGCGCTCCACAAGCTTGCGCGGGAAAACAACTTGGAAGTGAAGGTGATGATTGTAAGCCCATAGTCTGTACATGTTCAGCATCATGTCCACGAAGGCGTGGCCCTCGTCTGCTCCGGCCAGCGCGACGATGTCGATGTAGCAACTGACGGGCTGATCAGCTGCGTCATCAAACATGGGCAATCCTCGCGTCAGGCGGGGCAAACCAGCGGCATGCGCTGTCGCTGGTCAGCAGAAATCCTGTGAAACCGAGCGCAAAAAGCATTGGCGCGATCATTGCCGGCGCCAGATTCAGCGCCGTAAGGAGGGGAAGGCCGCCGGGCATCGCGCGCATGGGAACGAGCATGGTCGCGACGCTTGCCGAGATCGCCCAAAGTAGAGCGAGAACCGATAGGATGGGCGGCCCCCAGGAGGCACGCATGAAGAATGCGATGATGAAAATCAGTCCCACAATGAAAAGCAAGTCTCTCGGAATGAAGAATACTTCAGAAATGTTTGAATCAATTGTGAGCAGGGTCAGCAAATCAAAAGGCGACAGCATCCCCCAGCTATAAATAATCACAAGCGCTCCAGCGACCGGGATTGTGATCAGGCCGATGCAAAGCACGACCATTGCCGAGAGGATCACGCCTGGGCCGGTCTGGCGCAAATCTGACCCTGTCTCGTCCATCTTCTGACCAGTATCTGCATTGTCACTCATCACTCACCGTTCATGTCGATCAACCTGAAATGGCCGCGCGGAACAAGATCAGCGATTGAGTCTGTTCCCCGCCCATCAAGCCCCTGAAAGTCCAGCATCAGAGCGGTTTCGTGCGGGCGGAGGCTTGCCGATACGGATAGCGATGAGCCAAGGGAGGAGCGCCAAGACGAGCCCCGCCGCGATACCGACGTAGTAGCTACTCCCGTCAAAATCGGCGATGTCAGAGATCAGTCTGGGGCCATCTCCGCTGAACCGCGTATCGACAACGGTCAACACGTCACCGACATTCGTCCTGTCATGGAGCGCTCTCGATACAAACATCACATCGCCAAATTCCGAATCTGCTAGGGTGTTTCCTGAAAACGCCGGTGCCGTCGGTAGATCTAATCCACCAATTTTGGAGAGGTAATCGGTGTACCTCACCGTGGATTTGGGCACAAAACGCACATGCAACACATGCAAATCTGTTGTTGTCATCCTGCCCGTGCCTGTGCGGGACCTGCCCGAATGACTGATGCTGCCTTCATGGACCATTTTGTCGAGTTGCTTGCCGGTGACGAGCGCGCGCGAAACAACGCCTTCCTTTTTAGTAACGAGACACCACCGATTGTTCATCCTGCATCCGCATGAAGCAGATAAGGGCAAATATCAGTGCAAGTACAGACAGGCATTTGAAGGCCATGCTGAACCAAGGCCTTGCGTCAATATTCAGTGTCAAATGCAAGCCCTCACCGGTCCTGTGCGAAGAACCGAAGCTCGATCGCCCTTCTGTCAGTTGTGTCGGCCAGGCACTGCGCCCCGAGCCATCGCGCCATTAAGCCGCCAGCGTAGTGAAGCTGGAAGTAGCCGCACTTTCGGTCGCTGTAGGTGATCCACGTGCGCTGGATTTGCTGCAGCTCGTCGCCAAGCGCGCCTTTCGGCCTTTCCCGGAAGTAACGGTTCAGCATCACATCCCAGGCGCGGTATTCGTCGGGATAGCAACGCTCCATGCTGATCGTCGTCTGGTTCTCGGAATGATTGAGGCAGGCGTGGCTGAACCTGCCGATGCAGTCGTAGCCATGGGTCAGCAACGGTGTCTTCCCGGCGATGCACGATTCGATGCCCTCGACAAACCCGACCCAGCCAGGCTCCTCCTCATCCCGCTGCAGCGCCAGCGCAGGCCACAGCGATCCAAGCAACAGCAGCAACGCCAGTCCGCATCGGTTCGGCATCATGTCGGGCTGCCTCAGCAAGGGGGACGGAAGGCTTCGGCGGCCGGGGCAAGGCCCGAAGTCGCAGGCATTATGACATCGCGGGTGAATGTCCGCGGCGAGTATCCGGTCACGAGGCCGGCGCAAGTCAGGCTCCGGCGCTCTTCGGCCAGTTCGAAGGCTTCCCCGTTCCAGCCCCAGAGCCTCTGGATGATGCAGGCTTTGCCCGGAGCCGGCACGACCGGCTCGCGCCACATCTCACGCACCTGCCCAGTCCCCGCATCAAACTGCGGGAATGTCAGCAGGCCCTGCTGTCCGCTCGGCCGCTCCGGCTGGTTGCCCGGAAAGGCGACAGGGGCCGCGGCGCCGTTCTCCTGCTGGATGACGAAGAAAGACCTGGGCATGCCTTCACGGGAGTCGCACGGGGTCACCCAGAGGATGCGATCTGGCCGTCGCTGGTCTCCGAGCAAGCGGTAACCGGTTGTCGCGTCAAGCCCGGGGGCGCCGCACGTCGCGTGCCGCAGGCGCAGCGCGGCTGCGGACGGCTGATGGGGCGCGGCGAGCACTGCAAGCGGCGCCGTGACCAGGGCCTCCGGGCGGTTCTCTGCGAGGACGGACGACGCGGGCCTTGAGCCCTTTTCGCGCAGCGCCGTGACCGTACCGGCGCGCTCCTGGGCCCGGTCGATCACCGCCAGCGCGCGATCGATGCCATGAAGCGACAAGTGTTCGACGACAGCGCCTTCCGGCCCGATGACGTGCAACCGGCTGGCGTCGCCGATGCTTGTGAGGAAGCCGGCCACCGCACGTGCAGGGACTTCCCAATGCTCGGCTCCTCGGTGCAGCATCGGAATGTCGGACTGCGAGAAATTGGCGCCGAACACGCGCAGCGACCTCGCCTCCCGGGATGCAGCCGGATGCATGACCGGTCGGTTGCGCAGTGTGACGAAGACCTGCGCCGTGGCATGTGGTCCGGCCCTGCGGTTGATGCAGACCCGTGACATGCCGAAGGGCGAGGGCTGCGCCACTCGCAGTTGGGTCAGTTGCGACGCATTCACGAGGGAGCAGGCTGCAGTATTCTCGCAGGACACGACCCACTCACCGCTTTCCTCAAGCGTGAATGACGACGCCGGGCTGCCTCCCAACGCCAATGTGGCTCCGAGTAGAAGCAGACGGGCGCGGGAGCGAATGTCACGCCGGCGATCAGGCCGACACGGCAGGTTGATCAGCATGCGGACCTCCGGACGCCGGCTGCGCTGTGGGGTCCGGACATATGCACCCGCAGCCACTGGGAATGGCCCGCGCCGAAACAGACCGGCATGAACACCTCGGACACGAGCACGAAGCGCCCGCCATTCCAGGCCCAGCGGCGGCGGATGCCGCAATCGCCGGTGCCGCGCGTCTTGTGATAATCTTCTATGGTGCCCAGCTCAGGCTGGACGAGCAGATTGCTGAAATCCGGTCCGATTCCGTCGTGATCGACGATCGACGACAGGACGAGGGTTGAAAGCCTCCCGTTGCCTGCTCCCGTCATTGCAAGCACCTTCTGATTGGATCCGCTGGGGCGGCAGGGCATCGTCCAGAGCTGACGGTCCGGCGATAGCCTGAACATCTCGACACGCGGCCCGCCGCCCAGTTCGTCATTGCAATGTTGCCGATGCAGTGCGGTCGCCCGCTTGGTGTCGCCGCGCTCCAGCCGCGTAAAGGGCCTCGGCGCGAAGTTCGGGAGCGGCCGGGCATTTGTCCTGCTCCCCTGCGCAAAGGCCAAAGCCTGCCGCAGTCCGTCCAGTGAGACGCGGCCGAGGACCGGGCCAACCGCCGATTCTCGCACCAGCATGACGTCCGCCGACTGCAAATCCGTGATCAGTGCCGGGAGGCTACGGGCGTCGATCTGGTAGCGGCCGTCATCGCCGAGACGGGCAACGAGATGCGCCCCAACCGGGTCCTCAGAGTCGCCCCTCGCAGGCTCAAGCAGAATCTCGCGCCGGACCGGTTCGACACCCGGGCCTTGGCCATGGCCCCGGCCTTCGTCGATCTGGACCGAGAGCTCCATGTCCGGCCTGTCAGCGGCGCCAAGCCAAAGGCAGGTCCATGGCGACGCCGCATCGGGGTTTGCGGCGAAGGCTCCACGCCGCGATGACAGGTTGGCGACGCCGCATCCACCGCTGTTGTCACAGAAGGCCGTCCAGCTCCCCAGCTCGATCAACCGTGCTGGATGGCCCACGTTTCGCGACAACACCGGCGTCGCGCCCATCATGGCGAGCATCGCGCAGACGATGACTCCGCCAGCATCACACCGGCTCGCCCATGGTCGCCTTTGGTTCATGGTCATCCCTCCACGGTCCGCCCACCTGCCGAAGCCTGCTTCCGCAGCTTGCGCAAACCGAGCAGAAAACCGATGACCAGCAGAACCGAACCGCCGATCACCAGTGCGATGCCGTCAACATAGTACTGGCGGAACGAAAGCTTCCGGCGTTCCATCGTGTTCTCGAATGTCAGCACCTCGCGGTTGCCGCTGCGCAGCACATACACATCCTGCTCCGAGTCGAATTCCGCCCTGACTGGCCGACCGATCAGTGAGCGGACGTCAGGTTCGGCCATTTCGATGGTCGGGACCCGCAGCTTGAGATCGGCCGCTCCAGCAACAGGCTTCAGCGTCATCTCAAAATAGGAGTTCGTCGAACCGGTGCGCCGGCTTCTCCGCGTGACACGCGATGCCTCGCTGATGGTGCCCTCAACCGTTTGCAGGCTGGCGCGGGTCGGCGGCCCGGTGATCACGCTGTAGCCGAACATGCCGAACCCGACGACGAGCCCCAGCGCGCCAAGCCATACGATGAGCGAGTTGCTCGCGATCTTGATGAGATTGTCCATGTGATAGCCTTTTGCGCCTGTCTTCACGGTGGACCTCTCTTCGGATTTTTCGGCCTCAGCGAGCGACACCAGATCATGTCATCGGACCAGAGTTCATCGCCCCGATCCGAAACCATCTTCATTCGAAGCCACCTGCCGCCATCAGTGAGGGTAAGCGTCTGCGTCGTGCGGAGCATGACTGGAGGCTGGTTGATCTGATGCGACCTGCAGATCAAACGCAGCGTCCACTGCGGCCACCGACCGCTCATGCTCTGCACGGCGCAGGCGTAACCGGGATAGTCGTCGAACACTGCGGGATGGCTTGTCCGTGACTTGCTGTAGACATGCAGTCGATCGTCTGGCGCGGTGCATGGCATGCGCTTGCCGGCCCAGACACCCGAATAGGTTCGCCGGACTTGGGCGTCGCCGTCAGCAAGGAGCGGCATCGGCAGTATGACCCCCATCGCGAGGAGAATGACCTGCAGGCGGTTCATTCAGCGGCACGCGCAGCTTTGACCTTCGCCACGCCAGTTCCTCTGGGCAAAGCTCCGCGCATCGCCGACATGCCTGAAGGAGCCGAGCGTGCACATCGACGAGGAGATGTGGGATCGACCGACATCCGCCGGAGGGCGGCTTTCGATCCGGATCTTGCTGTGGATGCAGTAGACCCAGTAATCGGCCAGAGCCGGGCCTGGTAACAGAACCATCGCGGCACCAAGGCAGGACGCCAACAGCGCGAGGCGGCTTCGTTTAGGCTTCAGTTGTTCCGATTGTGAAATGCAATTCATGTCACGCCCCTCCGGAATACGATTCAGCCATACGTGCGGGTGACGCTTCGTGATGTGCGCTATCGCACTTGTGTTGCAGGGCTGCCGTGATCGCCCGTCCTGTAATGGCAGCAACGCCGTTGCGGTCGCGGATGATCGCTCGGATCAGGCATGGAGCAGGCGCGAAGTCGTATGACAGGTTTGGCTGAAGCTATCGGGCAGGCGCTCAAATGCATGGGCTACCGGCCTACGTCAGCAGCAGAAGACAGTGCCGGGCCATTGTTGTCGCAGGATCGCGCCGAACAGCGCCATGTCCGGCTTGATAAGACCTTCTACAACTTCGCCTTCGTTTCCCGGACCGGCGGTGCATAGGAGTTGGATGGCTTCCGTGAACGCGAGGAACTCCGTGCCTGGGGCCATGACATCAACCTGGCGCGCCATGCCAACCAAACGGCAACGTTCAACGAACTGCGCTTCGTGATCAGTCGGGGACACGCCGTCCTCGCGGCGATGCTGGCGCGGCTGGGATAACAGGCGACATCCGGGAGCCATGTCCATCTCGATGACCGCCGCGAGGTTCTATCCCCGAGAGCAGACTTTGCCGGTGAGATCTTTCCCTGCCTCGGGCATGAGCTTGCGCCCGGTGCGACCTCCGCGTTCGGCCTTTACGTGCGGCGATCCGGCTTCTAAACGACGGTCGTTCCGGAAGGCGCGGCGTCCAGTCACTCAACGCGCGGCAACCGTTTCGTTTTTTGGCGGCTACCTGACGCGCATCATCACGCGGCGCAGGATCATGACGTTCACGGATCCCGTGACGGAGCCGTCCTCAGCGGCGGCGATCGTTGACGCTACGTTGGCGATCACCTACGGCGACGCGTAGGTCCTGATCCAGCAAGTCGGCTCAAGGCCGGCGCAGGCCGGCATGTCGCGGCGCTCCAGCAGGAACCAGCCGCGACCGTCCCATCCCCAGGCCCGCTGCACGCCGCAATCGGTTCGTCCCTCCGGCCCGTGCCGCGCGCGCAGGACACCGAAATCGAAGTCGAACACGCTGTCCGGCAAGCTATCCTTGCCGGCGTCGATGAGATCGCCGTGGCTATCCGGCAGCTTGAGCGGCGTAGCCAAGGCGAAACGCGGGGCCGACTGGAACCAGTGCGTGGATGAGCCTTCAGGGCCATTGCAGGTGACCGCCCACAACAAGGCATCCCCAGGTGGCAACATGAACTGCCGGTGACCACTGAGACGGCGTCCCTCGGGGCAGATGACATCCAGCAACTGGACTGCGGGATAGGCTGGAGACACGACTTCATGCGCCGGACGAAGGCGCTCGCGTCGTGTCGCCGCAACTGGCGCGTTGCGCATGGCTTCGGCCCGTCTTTGGGTCAGCCATGACCAGGCGCGCGGGAAGCCCTCGCTCCGTGGCGCCACGACATCCGATTGGGAGACCCGAAGCTCCTTCGCTTCGGCGAGCGCCACAACCCAGTCCATGGCCTTGCCGTTCGTAAATGACAACCTATCGCCTGGGAGCTTGGCACCCGAGGATCCATCTGTGCCAGCGAAGCTCAGCACGACGGGTTGCTGAGTGCCCGCCTGTCCTGTCGGGTCAGCCGGAAGGCGCCAGATATCGATGCGCGTCTCGCCTATCGGCGACATGTCACTCGTGATGCGGATCGCGAGGCGTTGACGATTCGGCATGGCCGCATCCGCCAGCGTGGCGTTTGCGGTCCCGACCATCGTGCAAACGGCCTTGTTGTCGCAACCGGACACCCAGTCGCCGGACTGGCGCACGGGTAACGGGAACGACTCCGCGACAGCCAGGCGTGAGGGAGGCAGAAACAGGCAACCCACGGCCAGCAGTACTGAGGTTCGCCCGAGCACCATCAGCATGGGCGGAATCCGCATGCGCCCGGTCATCAAGGCTCGCATGGAACAGTATGGCCCTTCTCCCGTGAGAAGCACATCAGCACCGGCTCCGGATCGCTGGGCCTGCGGCAATAAAAGACTTCTTCTGTCCGGGCTGGTTGGCCGAGAACAGGTTCTCTCTCGATCATCATCCGGTAGCCATCGTCCATCATCCGGATGGTCTGACGCACCTCGAACATCCTCGGCGCGCGATGTTCGGGATCGAAATGTCGACAGGCCAGGCGCAGCTTCCACAAAGGACGTCGTCCTTCGACTGACATAATGCGGCAGAAGTGGCTTGGCTCCGTCCCCTCGCGACGCGGGAATTCCGCGCTCCTGCGCCCGTAGACGATATTGAAGTCGTTCGCCCACCTGCAATGCCCGGTATCTCCGACCCAGACGCCGCGAAAATCCCTTGGCTCCAGGGCCGGCCCGTCAGCTCGGACAGGGCCGTGCAGAGGCATGAGCAACGCGATTCCGGCAAGCGTTGCCAGCAGCGGTTTCAGGGGCGAACGGTGCCGTTTTTTGCAGTATTCCATCATCATGATTGTTCCGGGCCAAATTCAGGCAGCAATTGTTGGGGCAATCGGGAGCCTCCAGAAGGAACGAAAACATCACTGCCCCGGTCGCCATCTCCGCCGAGCGATTTGCGCAGCCCGAGAACCGCGGATGTCAGGAGGTCCGCATAGCGTTCACGATGGCCGTGGTCAGCCGGGCCAAAGGCGACCGCATCCGCGCAGGCGATGGCAGCGCTCGAGGCGGCGCTTGTCAGGAACGCAGCGTGAGAGAAAGCGAGAACCGGCAAGGGAATGGCGCGCGCTCGTTGTTTACATCCATTCAACATGGCCGCCTCGATGATGGTGGTTCGCCGCGCACGGGCGTGACGGACACCCGGAGCCATTGCCCATGGCCGGCACCGAAACAGTTCGGCATCGTGTGCTCCGACACGAGAGAGAAACGCACGCCGTCCCAGACCCATGCGCGGCGCGTTCCACAGTCGTTCGCGCCGCGGGTCTTGAAGAGGTCTTCGAGCCGCCCGCGCGCGGGGTCTAGCGCGAGGTTCGTGAAGCCGGGGCCGACCATATCGTCGTCTACGACCGAGGGGAGTTGCAGTTCCCTGGTCGACCCATCGCCCGCCTCGATCGCGACCAATGTGAGCGGATTGTAGGCTGAGCGCCGGCAACCTGCCGTCCAGAGGTAGGAGCCATCGAAGAGACGGTACGACCGCGCGGACGCTGGCTCCCATGGAGCGCCGGAACACCAGGTGCTATGGAGCGCCGCCAAGCTCGCCGGCGCACGACGCTCGACCGGTTGGAACGAACGCGGCACGATCTCGTGGACAGGCGGCGCAACAGCGCGCCGAAGCTCCGCGTAGCCCAGGGCTCGACGAAACCCTGCGAGCGAAACCCGACCGAGAACCGGGCCGCCGTCGGGCTCGCGCAGGTCGAGACGAGATTCGGCGCCGAGCCGTCGGGCGACATGTGGCACATCCGCGCCCGTGATCTCATGGCGGTCGTCGTCGCCCGTTCGCGCGGTTCCAAGAAGGCTTGGGCCAACCTCGAGGATGATCGCGGGCGGCGCGGCCGGCGTTCGACCAGGCGGTTCAAGAATGATGGAAAGCCTCGCATCTGCATCGCCTTCCGCGCCAAGCCACGCGCATACCCAGGCCTGGGTTTGGTCTGGATCGCTCGCGCCAGGCTCGCGCCGCATCGACACGTTGGCGAGCCCGCATCCGCCCGTGTTGTCACAGAACGCCGTCCAGGATCCGAACGACATGAGTGGCGGTGGATGTCCCGAGCTTTGCGCCAGGGCCGGGAAGGACACCACGCTCGCCATGGCGAGCCCAAGCGCGAGCGCGGCGCGGCGCGCGCCGCGGCCGATCACCGGACTCTCGGCTTGGTAGACACTCATGACGTGTTGCTTCGACGACCGGCTCACGGCACTCAACGACAGGAACAGGGGCGACCGGGCTGCATGCCGTTGTTTCGTGCGAAATTCTCCGCATCGGACCGATAGCTGAAGCGACGGATGGTGCAGTAACTCGTACCGAACAGAATTTTTAGCTGGTTTTCGTCTCGATATTCGACCTCATACTTCCCATATTTGCAGTTCAGGGCGTTTGCGTTTGCTGATGAAGCTGTCATGAATGTCATCACCACGACGGCAGCCATGGCTGAAAGGCACGTGCGTGAACTGATAGACACCTTGTCTTTCTCCTGCAGATCACGGTCAGCTTTGCAACGCGGCGTGGCCGCTTGGCTCGTTAGACGCCCGATTCCGCGCCGACCGGGCAGCGTGGCCCAGTGGCGCGGAGTTCGGACACCGGACAGGGGGCGCTATCCGGATGAGACTTCATGACGAGGGAGGATTTCGCGCGATGTGTGCTATCGCACTGGCCTGCGGCCGGTTCTGTGGACGCGCAGTTAAGCCAGTCCCACCGTCCGGTCCCACTGATTATCGGTCAGATCGGTCGGGAAGCGCTTCGCGCGCCGCTTAAGGCTCGCCATCCGGCTGCGTGCTTCATCGGTCCACATCCCGATCTTGAATCTCGCCAGCAGCGATCGCGAAACCCTTTCTCAAACGGGTTTTAAGTCCGGATCAGATCGCACGGTCGGCCAACGTCTCGTATTGACCGAGCGTGAGAAGCTTGTGATCGCCCCAACCATGCGGCCTTCAACGCCTGCGAAGCCGTGATGTCCGCGCGCCTGACAGGGGTCGCCTTCGTCGCGCCCTCCATCGATCCAAGCGACACGCACGCGGGGACCACCCCAAGCTGCGAATGCTGGTACCAGTTCAGGCAGCGTCAAGCGACAGCCGTCACGGCGGTGATGCACGATGGGTGTTGGCGGCAAAGACCCTGCGAAGCCAATATTTCTTTGCAGATGGTCCAGCATGCCTGCGGTGACCACCAATGCATCGGCAGAGACGGCACCGTGCATCCGGGTCGCGGCGCGGCTCGTGCCGACGACGATCACGGGCTGAGCAACCCTTCGCATAGCGGCCACAGCCGCCGAGGGGCTACCTTCAGAAGACAACGCCAAAGTGGCATAGCCTGCAGCTACAAACTGACGACGAGTGCGGATCAGAGAGTTGCCTGTGAGCCTTGTGATGAACCCGCCGGCCGATATTCCCAATTGCCCGTCGCCTCCAGCCATCAAGATAATGGGCCCGCGAGGCCGTGAACTCGGGCGCCCTAGAACGGCTGTCTGACCGAGTTCTAGCATAAATTCGCCCGCGAACGCCGGGAGCGGAAATAAGAATAAGCATAGGAACGCAGCATTACTCCTAATAATATTGAAAATCATGTCGAATTTTACTGATTTTGCCTTTAGAGAAGACGGCAAAGCGCTAACGAACGGCTAAGAACTGGTTTTCTATCGGTTTCGGTAGCAATGCATGCTCACACCGTCCAAGATGTGCGCCAGCACACAAAGGCGGGACGCGCATCCGTACCCCACGCCATGAAAGATGAATGCTCCAGCGCAGGCCCGAGGATTGTGCGGTGGAGCACGTAGCGATGTGGTTCATTGTGCTTGTGTCGAAGCCCTGCTGATCGCAGCCCATCCGGTCAGTTTCGCCCTCATGGAGTTTCAATATGATCTTCGGTTCGCAGGTTCGCCCCGCTGCCCTCGCGACGGCAGCACTCCTCACCCTGATGGCTGTCTCGCCCGCAAGCGCCTATGCCGTCATATGCAAGAGCGGGCGCTACGAAATCGACTCGCGAGACGAGGCCCAGTTGAGGATTGCCTTCGGCACAAGTTACTGCACGATCCGGCGGTTCAGCTACCGCTCGGATGCCGAAAATTTCTCGCGGAACAACAACATGCGTCCAGGCGCTTCATGCTCATGCCGATAAAAGCGGTCTCCACACCATGATGTTGCGGGACAGCCAGTGGGGTCCAGGAGCGAGACTGGGCTGTTCGCTCCTCACTCCACTTCCTGCATCTTCTGGGCGATCCGCTGACGGATCGCGTCCGGATCGGGAAGGATGAGCCCTCCCCGCGTCTTCTGCATCAGACCGTCTTGCTCCATGGCGCGCAGCTCACGGGTGATCTGCTCGCGTCTACACCCGATGCGGGCAGCCAGCACGT